>NZ_JBIUBW010000029.1:0-71707 GCF_044548465.1 Streptomyces sp. NPDC052023
CAGTCAATGATGATGTTGCAGACGGGTCGTGTGACCTGCTTTGCGGCCACAGGCGACTCTGTTGCTCCCTTCCGTCAGGCAGTGAGTCCGTAGCGGAATCGTTCGAGGCTGCCGCTGCGGGGGCGGTCGAATGGGCCGCCGGCCCCACCCTCGGCCCGTAACAGTGGGCGAACACGGCCACATCGACCTGTCCGGCCAGCCAGGCCGGTGCCGCGACCGCGAGGGCCTCCAGAGCCGCCCCCACGCTCTCCCCGGCGAGCTCCAGCCGGTCCAAGTCCCGCACCGCGCTCATCACATGGGCGGAATCGGTGCACTGCTTGCCCCCGGCGGCCACCAGGCCCCCGTCCGTAAAGTGTTGAAGGAGCCGGTCGAAGCCACCCGCTCCATGCCATGACCGGCCATCCGGGTACGGAACCGACTCAGCACGCCGGCACCGAAGCCCGTGTCCGTCAGCCCGGCCCCGAGCCCGTACTTCCAGTCGACCGCCCGCACCACCATCGCCGCGGCCCGCCGGTCGGTAAGGTCATCCCGCGAACTGCAACCCCGTGACCAGTGACAACACTCCCGGTAACAGTCCCGGGGCACCGCGCACCCCGAAAGCCCCGGCAAACAGCTCGTCAGCGAAGACCCCCGCGAACCGCTCAAGCACCCGCATCGCCAGACTCCCCCGTCGGAACGCCACCCCGAGCCACCACCGCGGACTGCGCCGGAACCTCCGGCAGCCCCCACGACCGCACCGACACCCGCACCACCCCCACGACCGCACGACACAACAGCGACCGCATCAACGATCATCCCCCGCCCACCATCACCCCCCACCACATTGCGCAGCACAGTCCGAGCCTGACGTCCGCGCCGCGCATGGAGAGCCGTGGAGCCCAGCTTCCGGCGCCTCTGGGGGGCTTACAGCTGCTTGGCGTGCTGCACGAATGCTGCCCAGGCGGCTGGCGAGACATAGACGGCCTCGCGACTGCGTTCCTTCGTGTCCCGCACCATGACCGCGTCTGGGTCGTTGTCGGCGACCTCAACGCATGTGTCCTGCGAGGTGTAGGAGCTTGTATGCCAGTTCGGCTTCTCGGGCAAGGTCACGCCTCCTGGTCGGTTGGCATCCGGTCGAAGTGCTGAATGGCGGTGAAGATGATGTCGCGGACGGCTTTGCCGTAGACCGCTGACTGCCGCAGGAGGGCAAACGCCTTGGCGTACAGGTCGATCTCTCGGGGCTGGGAGACGGACAGTTCCGCCGAGTAGGTCTCGACGAGGACGAGCTTGTCGTCGAACATTGAGAACGAGTTGCCCGGCCAGATCGCAGCGGGCGCAGACCGGGGCACGATACCGAGGCTGAGTCTCGGTAGCCGCATCACCGCGAGCAGGCGGTCGAGTTGTCCTTTCATCACGCCAGGGCCGCCGAAGTTGGTGTACAGGGCTTGTTCGCCCAGCAGCACGTTGAAGATTCGCTCGCCTTGGTAGAGGTACTGCTGGCGTTCCAGCCGCTTGGCTACAGCCGCCTCGGAGTCGTTGGGGATCTCGTAGTAGCTGACGACTTGCTCAAAGACCTTGGCGGCGTACTCGGTGGTCTGGAGCGTTCCCCACACGACGGTGGGGTGCCAGATGCGGAATACTTTGGTCCTGGCATACACGGGGATGGCTTTGTGCTGCCGGCTCTCCGCGCCGGCCTGGAGTTGGCGGCGCCACTCGAGCCATAGTTCGTCGACGTGGCGGACGATTGCGATCAGGTCGCCTATCTGGTCGTCCTGGCCAGTGATCGCGCACCAGGTACGGATGTCGTCCTCGCTCGGGCGCTGCTTGCCGTGCTCGATGCGTGAGACCTTCGACTCGTGCCATGTGGTGGCCTGCGCGAAGGCCCGGCCGCTTTGGAATCCGGCGTCCTTACGGAAGCTGCGCAGCCGGGCCCCGAGCGCTTGCAGTGCTTCATCTACTTGGGTACTCACGGGTGGTTCAGGGCTTGTACTCGGCGTGGGGAATGGCGCGGGTCCAGAGCAGGTCCCGCAGGCGGGCGCACTCGGCGACGGCGCTGGGGTCATTGATGATCTGCGAACCGAGTACTCGGCCGTCCTGATCGAAGTGGCCGACGGCGAGGAGCTGGTCGTCGTAGAGCCACCAGTCCTTCCTGTCGAAAGGGAAGGTGATGCCGTCCGGGAGGAGGTGGCGGGGCAGCCAGCGGATGATCTCGCCGGCCTCCTCGTTCAGCGGCGTGGTGGCGTACTCCCACTGGATGTAGGGGCTCAGGGGCTCGGTGATGATCCGGACGCGGCGGACGGTCATGCCGCGCCCGGTGGTCTGCTGCATGAGCTGGGTCCAGGACCTCAGGTAGGCGTAGTCGACGTCGTCGCCGTTGAGCCAGCTCTGAAACGGTCCCTCCTCACCGGGCAGGGAGTAGTCATCGCGCAGCTCCAGGTGGAACGCGTCACGCTGGAAGCGCTCGAAGAGCCGGTTGCGTTCAGCGCTGGAGATCAGCTCCACGCGTTTCCTCCCATAGAGCGGTGATCGCCGGCTTCGGTACCTCGACGCAGGTCTCGTAGTGCGGGATCGACATCTGGGACAGGGCCCCTGCGTCGGTCACCGTTTTGCCCTGGACGACGCATGTGCCCTGCGGGGTCAGGATCATGATCGGGGCCTGGACACGCTTGATGTCTCCGGCCGGGAGTCCATCCTTGATCAGGTGCTGGAACAACTCGGTGGGCACCTCCACCGCTGTGTCGCCCTCGGGCACATCGAGCTGCATCAGCAGCTCGTTTGCGAAGAGTTGCCAGCCTTGGACGATGTAGCTGTCCTGGTCGGTCGCGTAGAGCGTCGGGCAGTCGCCGCTGGTGGAGTTGGTGCCAAGGAACCGTAACTTCATGGCCTTTCTCCTGTCCTCATTCTTGCTCCGGTTTGCGCGACATACCGATGGTCGGTAAGCCCGTCCAAGCCCGTCAACCGGCTTGCTGCAAACTCACGCAAGCTTGTTGGGAGTTGAGTGGCAGTAGCCCTACGGTCGTCATCACTCGCCGGGACAACCGCTTCCACCCCGCTCAGGCGCCCGCTTTTTTCAGCCCGGCGACATGGAGGAGAGCCCAGCTCTGCGTCCCCCTGACAGGGCCGGACGCCCCACGCCGGAGGGACGACCTTGACCATGACCGCCACAAAACTCAACCAACGCGGCATGCCAAGCTACACCGTGCTGCTGCCGTGTGAGCCTGAGTCAGTGCAGCGCGCCAGACGCCTCGTGGCCAGCGCCCTCAGCGCGTGGGGCATGAATGCACTGGCCAGCGACGCGGAGTTGATCGTTTCTGAACTGCTGACGAACACGATCGACCACACGCCCTGCCGCACGGCACGAGTGATGATCAAGCGCCTTCGAAGGCACCGGGTCCGTGTATCCGTCGCCGACACGTATCCAGCAACGCCCTCACTCTCCCCGGCTGGCAGCACCTGTGAACGAGGTCGTGGCCTGATGCTCGTGGAAGCGCTCAGCTCGCAATGGGGATATGACCGGCACCCCCATCGCAAGACCACGTGGGCTGAGCTGCTCCTGCCGACCACACACCCGTCACCGCTTGCCCCCACTGACCATCCGGCGCCCCCGACAGCGGACCAGCCCACCGCCGCTTCGGGCGTTTCCGCCCCAAGGGCGAAACCCGAGGAGGCGGCCCGGTGAGCCGAGCAGTGGTGTGCCACAAGGAGTGGACCCTCCAACCCGACCACGAGCCGGACGCCGAACCCACCACCTACGCGATGCAGTGCGCAGTCTGCGGCGAGAGCTCAACTACCAGCGCCGACTTTTCCGAACCGCAGAACTGGGTGTTCGAGCACGGCGGCCGCAACCCCTCTCACCACACCTACCGCGAGATCATCACCCGCCCATGGCGGGCGTGGTGGAAACCGTGATTGGCCGCACCGTGAACTGGCTGGCCCGCTACACAGGACCCCTGCTGATCGTGCTGATCTCCGCCTCGTGCGGATTCGTCATTGGCGTCGCCGTCGCCACTGTCCCGGACCGCCCCTTGAGTTCCCGCCCCTGCCGGGATGCAGGCGATCAAAAGGTTCCCCCGCCCCGGGGCAGCCCCGGCAGGGGCGGGTCGCAAGCCCCGCTCCGGGCGGATCAACCGCACGCCTTGGACAGGTCGAGCGCCGTCCGGAGCGGGTCCGCAAGGCCCCTCAGTCCACCGGCATCAGGAGGAGCAATGCCGAACAACACCGCCACCACTCCCACGACCGGGCCGGCCCAGGCCGCACTGGTCAAGGCACGCCGCCGGATCCAGACCGCCCACGAGCGCGGCGTCACCCCGTCCGACGGCGGCAGCACCGGCCGTACCACGGCAACGACCGATGAGGGAGGAGACGCGTTGTCACCGCTGAATGAGGCGGCGCACCTTGGCCAGGACGAGCGCCTGGCCCAGATGTTCCACCGCCACCACGGCCACGTCCCCGCCGCCGTCCCGGACCCGGGCCAGCTGATCTGCTGGCGCGACGTCAACACCATCCTGGCCACCCACCGCCTGCAGCCACCCCGATTCCGCCTGTCCGCCGACCGCGAGATGCTGCCCGCCCACCGCTACACCGCCCCGCACGGGAACGCAGCCATCAGCGAGTGGCGGAGCAGCCACGGCGTGGCCCTGCTGACGGCCGGCGTCGCGTGGGACGCTGTGCCCGTGCCGTACGCGGTCTTACGACCGGACTTCGATCGCGCCATCACGCCCCAGGAGCTCGCTGCTCGGCTGTCGGACCTGAAGCTGGCCGGGTTGGTGTTCTGCGACCCGTACCGGCCGTTCGTGTACGCCTCCGCGTACGGAACGGGGAGTGGCCGCGCGACCTCACCCCGGCCGGGGTCGAGTGCCTGGGCGGCACCCAGCCGTACGTCCACCACGTGGGCGTGCCCCGCCGGGAGAATGTTGCGCCGCCGGGCCCGTACCGGCTGACGCCTCCCCACACCACCCACACGCGCCACGCCGACCCCACCTGTTCCGGGTACTGCATGCGCTCGTACACGACACGGCAGCGCCGGAGCAGGTAGACGCGCCGCAGGTGATCGTGTGAGCGGCGGCCGGGACCCGTTAGGGGCCACGCTCGCCGCGTTATGGGCGGCCGGCCACGTCGCCGCCGCCACCCTCCTCGGCGTCAGCGTCCACGAGCAGGTGACCGACGTCCCGGACACGGCGGCCGCCGAGCAGGACGCCCCACCGTCGCCACCTCGGTCCTCCCCGGCCGCGACGGCCGCATAGACCGGCGTCGGCCGTGCGTGTCCCCCCGTCGCGCACGGCCGGCGCCTACCCACCTTTCCGCAATGACCGTGAGGCAGCACGTGACCACCACCACCAGAGCCAGCTCCGGGTCGGCGCCCATCGACGTCCCCCTCATCCGCGACACCTGCGAACGGGCCCTGTGGGGTCCGGCGCTGCCGCCAGGTGAGGATCGAGCAAACCTGGTGGGCTGCCTCCGCGGCCACGCCCGCCTGCTCCTGCCGGAGGTCGAGCAAATGCTCCCCCGCATGCAAGGGGAGCACCGGCGCACCGCTGAGCACGTCATCACCTCCGCCGGCCGCGCCCTGGACATCGACATGGCCACCGCATGGCAGGCGGAGTCGATGCACGACCTGGCCACGGCCGTCCGGGCGCTGCTGACCCTGCACGACTTCCCCGGCCCGTTGGACAGCCCGTAGACCCCCGCCCCAGGGCTTCCCACCGTGGACAGGTCGAGTCCCGGGGCGGGTCCATCAGCACATTCGACTGACAAGAAAGTCCCCGAATGTTCGCTCACTCCGACAGACTGCCGGTGTCCTCTCCGGTGCCGTCAGGCGCGGTCACCCCGCTGCCGTGGGGCGTCCGCCGCATGGCCCCCTACCCGACGATGGCGCCCGCGTACGCGCACGCCATCCTGGACCCGGCCACCCAGACAACCATTTTCCTCGACGCCGACTGGCGCGTGCTGGAGATGGGAAAGCACGGAACGAGCACCGGCACCAGCCCGTCGACAGGCACCAGCCCGGACGGCAACGGGGGCACGCAGGACTCCGACACCGGTTCCGACTCGGACCAGTGACCGACTCGCGTCCGGTGTTGATCGTCACCAGCCTGTACGACCCCACCGCCGACGTGGTGATAGGTGAGCTGCACGGCCGGGGTGTCCCGGTCGTGCGGTTCGACTCCGGGGACTTCCCCGCATCACTGTCGGTGGAGGCCGAGATCACGCCTGACGGCATCCAGAGCACGATCACCACCCCCTCCCGGACGGCGGACCTGGCCGCCGTCCGTGCCCTCTACTACCGGCGGCCCTCCGGGTTCGCCTTTCCCCACCTGAGCGAGCAGGACACGCGATTCGCCGTCACGCAGGCCCGGTACGGGCTCGGCGGGATCCTCGCCGCGCTGCCCGGCTGCCTGTACGTCAACCATCCGCACCGCGTCGGCGACGCCGAGTTCAAACCGTCCGGCCTGGCCGCTGCGGTCGGCGCCGGGTTCGATGTGCCGCCCACGCTGATCACCTCAAGTCCGCATGCCGCGCGGGCCTTTGTCGAGCGGCACGGCCCGGTCCTCTACAAGCCGCTGTCCAACCCGGTGTACCGGGTCGACGGAGTCTCGAACGTCGTCGGGGTCTCGGAGGTGACGGCCGGCGACATCGACGGCCGTGTGGCCGGGACAGCCCACCTGTTCCAGCAGGTCGTGAAGAAGACCGCCGACGTCCGTGTGACGGTCATCGGCCCGGCCACGTTCTGTGTCCGTATCAACTCCGACCTCCTCGACTGGCGGACCGACTACAGCCGCCTGCGCTACACCCCCGCCCCGGCGCCCCCACAGATCGAGCTGGCACTCCACGCATACATGGACCACTTCGGCCACTTCTTCGGCGCATACGACTTCGCCGTGGGCCCTTACGGGCAATGGTGGTTCCTCGAATGCAACCCGTCCGGTCAGTGGTACTGGCTGGAGGAGGAAACAGGCCTGCCGACGCTGGCAGCCGTGGCCGACCTTCTGGAGAGGACGCCGTGAGCGACCAGGCCCAACTGCTGCACAAGCAGCTCATCAACGCCGTGACCGCGAGCGGCGACCTCCGCACGGAGCCGTGGCGACGCGCGGCGGAGGCAACCCCCCGGCACGAGTTCCTGCGCGGCGGATTCTTCCGCCGGGCCGAGGGACCGGGACCGACCGCCTGGGAGCCTGTCCTGAAGGACGACGCGGGATGGCTCCAAGCCTGCTACACGGACGAGCCGCTGGTGACGCAGATCGCGGGCACCATCCTGCCCTCCGACATCCGCGGGCAGATCATGCAGCAGCCGACGAGTTCCAGCACGCTGCCCTCCCTCGTCCTGCGCATGCTGGAGAACCTGCGGGTGCACGACGGCATGAACGTGCTGGAGATCGGCACGGGCACCGGCTACTCCACCGGCCTGCTCTGCAACCGGCTGGGCGACCAGCACGTCACGTCGATCGAGTACGACGAGGATGTGGCGGTCCGGGCACAGGCCTCCCTCGGGCGGCTGGACCTGTACCCGACGCTCATCACCGGAGACGGCCTGCTCGGCCACGGGCAAGGCGCGCCGTACGACCGGATCACCGCAACGTGCGGTGTGCGGAACGTTCCGCCGGAATGGCTCAAGCAGACGCGGCCCGGCGGCATCATCCTCGCGACCATCAACGGCTGGCTCGCCGCCTCCGAGCTGGCCCGGCGACAATGAACGACGACGGCACAGCCACCGGGCCCCTGCTAGGTGTACTGACCCGTGAGGTTGGGGACGCGGCTGGCGGGTGGTTGGCCTTTCAGCGCGGTGTGTCCGCGGTGGTGATTGTAGGTGTGCAGCCAGCCGGGGAAGGCGTCACGCCGTTCCTGCTCTGAGCGGTAGGGACGGGTGTAGGCCCACTCGTCCAGCAGCGTCCGGTTGAACCGCTCGACCTTGCCATTGGTCTGCGGTCGGTAGGGCCGGGTGCGCTTGTGCGTGATGCCGGCCCGGGCGAGCGCGTCGCGCCAGTCGCGTGAGCGGTAGCAGGAGCCGTTGTCGGTCAGCACCCGCTCGACGGTGATCCCGGCCTGGCTGAAGAAGGCGTGGGCTCGCTGCCAGAACCCGGTGGCGGTCTCCTTCTTCTCGTCTGCGTGGATCTCGCTGTAGGCGAGGCGGGAGTGGTCGTCGACGGCGGTGTGCAGGTAGCTGTAGCCGAGGTTGGGGCGGCCGTGGCGGGTGCGGGGCCGGGTGGGATCGCGGTGTGCGGAGCTGTTGCGGCCGCCCTGGGCCCTGCCGTGGACCTTGTGCCCGCCGCCGTCGGGGATGTTGCCCAGTTTCTTGATGTCGACGTGGACAAGTTCGCCGGGCCGCTCGCGTTCGCAGCGGCGCACGACACGGCCCGTGGCCCGGTCGAGATGGGACAGACGGGCCAGGCGGTAGCGGGTGAGGACGCGGTGCACGGTCGAGGGCACCAGGTGCAGGAAGTGCGCGATGCGGGCCGGTCCCCACCTGCGCAGCAGGCGGACCTTGATGATCCGCCGCTCAATGCGGGTGGGAGTACGGCCAGGGCTGTGGCGGGGCCGACTGGAGCGGTCCGCCAAACCGGCTTCTCCGTGCCTGCGGTAGCGGTCGGCCCATCGCTGGGCCGTGGTGGGCGAGACCTGGAAGCGTTCGGCTGCCCGCCGAAGCGGCCAGCCTTCCTCGACCACACAGCGGGCCAAGCGCAGGCGGCCGGTCTCGGTCAGGGGTGCATTACGGTGGGACACGAGGGCCTTTCTGGTCGGTGTAGACGTCGCAATCCACACCGAACCCGGAAGGCCCTCACCTGTTCAAGATCCCTCGACCGAGACCTGGCTCACCTGTCCACAACCTCCCCGGACAGAACAGCGCGTCGATAACCCCCTGGACGTTGGGGCCAGGCGCCGCCTCATTTGTGGGTGCTGCCCCTCCGGCCACAAGGTGTCCCTGGAAAGCTGGTCCAGTTGCACGGCGCCCGGCCGCCCCTGATCACCGGGTGCTGGACCGCCGCCAGTCATAGACGCGCGGGCCCTCGGCACCGTCGCCGCCTGAAGTCAGCCCGCTTGTCGCCGCCCCCCGCGTCCCCTGTGCGGATTCGGCTGCCTGTCGTTGCGCGCGGGCCGGGTCCAGGTGCTGACAGTGCTGCCGCGGGTGGCGGCGGCCGCGGCCTTGAACGGCACGCGCACCAACGTATGTCAGTCCACGTCCTCCAGGATGCCCGCCTCTTCGTCGGTGAGGCTGTCGAAACAGGACTCCTTCGTCGCCATGGCGGTGGATTCGACCCAAGGGTGCATGCTGCTGTGCCGGGCGTTCAGGATCCAGCCCCGCTTCTTGTACGTGGCTATGACGTAGACACCGCCGTTCTCCGTCGGCACATCCTCGGTGGGCGTCGTCTCCTTCCAGCCGTGGGCGCCCAGGTTGGCCAGCATGGCGGCGAACTGCCGACGGGCCTTCGCAGCGGTTGCCTCGGAGGCGCCCGTGGCATCGTCGGACGACCAGGTGACCACACAGGGTGACAGCCGGGCCGCGAGGGCTGCCACCTTCTGCTCCTTCTCCGTGGCCGCCGCTCCGGCCGAGTGGCGGGGCTTCGGGAAGCCCGCTTCGGTCTCTCCCTCGGGGAGACCGGCCGCCACGACGGCAGCGTCCATCTCCTGACGTACGGTGTCCTGCCCGAAGGGCGCCTGCGTCGAGGGCACGGCGGCGGATCGGGCGGGGTGTTCAACGGCGTCTCCGCAGCCGGCGACAAGCACCAGCCCGGCGACGGCAGCCGTCCATCCGGCTGCACGCGCAAGGCGACTCACCAGTCGTCGCCGATGTCGAAGTTGGCGGCGATCGGCATCCCGTCGTCCGCGAGCACCACCACGAGGTAGCCGTCGGCCCCGGTCAGCCCGGTGTAGAGCCGTTCGGCCAGCTCCGAACTCGCGACGTTCTCGGACCGTGAGATCACGGTGAGTATCGCGGGCACCTGGTCCAGCGCTCCCGAGCCTGGTTCGCGCGGGCCGGAGTACAGGGAAGCGCTCAGGTCGTTGTTGTCGAACCAGTAGATGTATCCGTTGTGGTCGTCGGGTGTGATCGTGCCACCGTCGAACGGTGTTCCCAGGATGCGGGAGACGTCCGCCCACAGGCGGTCGCCGAATTCTCCGCTCCGGAAGCCGTCCGGCTGCGCGGGCCCGACATAGAAGTCGAAGTCCTTCTTGTAACCGTCGTACTGCGCGAAATCTGTCATCGGAATCTCTCTTCAGGTTGCCATGGACGGCGGGGAGCCGCCGCCCGCCGAGGCGGGCGGCGGCTCCCCGTTCCGGAGGATCGGCCTAGTGCTGAATTCCTCAAAGGCGGTACACATATTGGCGGCGTAAGCGCCTGGTGGGCGGTGCGGGTCTGCCCCGGATCCAGGGTCTGGCGCGGGTGTTGAGCTGGTCGGTGGCGACGCGGGTGGCGTGGGCGATGTGGTCGCGATCGCCGAAGGAGCGGCCGGCCAGGGCTGTTTTGCGGAAGATGCGCCACCAGCCCTCTTGCAGGTTGAGCCAGCAGGCGCCGACCGGGATGAACACGTGCCTGATGCGCGGGTGGTCCTCCAGCCAGGTCCGGGTGGACACGCTGTTGTGGGAGGACAGATTGTCGGTGATCACGTAGATGTCCCCGTGCGGGTTGGCGTCCTCGACCAGCTGGAGGAACTGCTGGTAGAAGGCACTGTTACGGGAGGTGGCCGTCATCGTGACCTCGTGGCCGTCCCGGACACGTAAGGCGCCGTAGACCCAGGTCTTCTCCGGTCCGCGGGAGTAGTCGATCTCGTTCTTGATGCGGTGTCCGTCCGGTGACCAGCCCGGTGTCGGCGGGAATGCGCGTGGGATCACCGGGCCGAGTTCGTCGGCGCACCCCACTGTCGCGCCGTTGGGCGGGCTGGTGTAGAGCTCGACGATCCGCGTCCTTTTCCCTCGAAGTCCGGATCCTTCGACCGGGTCCAGGACCGCGTCCGGCGCCAGCGCACACCCTCGGCCAGCAAGATCCTGCGCACCTGGGAACGGCCCACCTGGATGCCCAGCTCCTGAGCGGCTGCGGCCAGTGCGTCCAGGGTCCACTCCGCCGGCCCAGTCTCGTCCGGCGCCCACATCTCGTTCGACGGCTGGACCTCGAGCCGACCTGGCGGCGTCAGCTTGACCAGGCCGACGATCCTCGAGCGCTCGGCCTCGGTGATCCTTCGCTTGCGTCCCTGCCCGCCCAGATCCTCCAGTCCCTCCAGCCCGCAGCGGTTGAAGCGGTGCAGCCAGCGGCGCACCGTCTTCTGGCTGCACCGCAGCTCATCGGCGATCTGGGGGACCAGCCATCCGTCCCAACTCAGTTCCACCATCCGGCACCGCTCCACCACAACCTTCGGCGCCTTTCTGGCCGACGCCAGGCGGTGGACCACCGCTTGCTCGCCCTCGTCACGGCCCAGCCGTGCCCGTAACACCATGACCCAGCACCCGCCCCCGAGTACCCGCAACCGCCCCGCTACCAGCAGCTATACCCACCGAAAGCGGAATTCAGCACCAGGGGTGCGGCTGGCGCATGCCCGCCCATCGACCTGGAGGGGCCGGGATGGGTGTGTTATGGAAGCTGGAACCGGCTACGGCCGCCAAGCATCGCCTGTGCCAGCGCTATTTGGACGCCTGGTGGCCCATTCTGCTGCAGACGTCCCAGCGCACCGGATACTCCCGCCCCCGTGTCACGCTCCTGGACGCGTTCGCCGGTCCTGGCCGCTACCAGGACGGAGAACCGGGTTCGCCCGTCTTCATTCTCGAACGCCTGCTGAACCACAGCGCGGTCAACCGCATGCGCCTCAGCCCCCGGCGTGTGCACCTGATCTTCATCGAGAAGGACCATGCCCGGCACCAGCACCTGCTGGGTGAGCTCCACACCCGCTTCGGACCGTTGCGCGACCTGCCGGTCCACATCGAGGTCCAGCGCGGCGACGCCGGCACCGACAGCGTGTCCCTGCTGACCCAGCTGGGTGCTTGGGGCCAGCCCATCCTCGGCATCTTCGACAGCTGGGGCAGCGTCAATGTTCCGCTGGATGTGATGCGGCGCATCGCCCGCAACCCCTCCAGCGAGGTCGTCACCACCTTCGGGCCCAACTGGTTCAGCCGACGCGAGAACCTCAACCCGGACGTCCTCGACACCGTCTTCGGCGGCCGTGCATTCTGGACGCCTGCTGATGCAGAAAGCCGCCCCGGCGAGCGGTGGCGTGTGTGGCTGTCGACCTACCGGGACGCCCTGCGCCGGTCGGGCTTTCCCTACCAGCTGCAGTTCGAACTGGTCCCCCGCACCGGACAGCCGCTCTACCTTGTCTTCGGAACAGGCAGCACCGCCGGTGTGAAAGCGATGAAGGAGGCCATGTGGAAGGTCGACGACCGGGACGGTGAGAGCTTCCGCGACCCGCGTACGCGCGGTGCGATCCCTGATGGTCAGATCGACCTGTTCCAGGCCGCTGGGCTCGCCGACACCGAACTGCTGGAACTGGTCGCGCAGCGCCTGTCGATGGGGCCAGCGACGGTGGAGACGGTGGGCGAGTGGTTGTTGACCGAGACCTCGCGCTGGATGCCGAAACACGCCCTGCAGGCCATACGGGAGATGCGGCAAAACGGCCAGGTGACCCTGCTCTCCAGTGGGAAACTCACGACGAAGAGCCAGGTCAGCCTGCCCGCCTGAGACGCCCTCCCGCGATGAGGCGGGCAGGGCTGGTCACACGTGGACGCGTGGCCTGGGGTATTCACGGACCCGCAGCGGGGCGGGGAACCGGCTGATCTCCTTGTGGTGCTTGCCCCAGCGGGAGCCGAGCTGCTTCACGAACGTGGCGCAGCCGGACTGGCGGGAGCTGGTCACCACATCCTGTGCCCAGGCCAGGTCCATGGGGCGGGCTCCGGGCCCGGATTCTCCGCCCACGATCACCCAGTCGATATCCGTCAGGTCCAGGCCGGTCAGCGGGCCGAGCAGCGGCTCGCACGACAAGAACCGCACCGCGGCTGGCACCTGGCGCAGGTCCTCGATGCGGGGCAGTTCTCTGGCGCTCTCCACCGAGACCCCCATCCACAGATTCGCCGGCCACTCCAGCCGCCCAGCGATTTGCCGCAGGCGCCGGGCGCGTTTGGTGAGGACCTGGTAGGTGTGCTGCGGCGTCTCAGCGATCACCGCAAAGACCTGCCGCACATAGTCCAGTGGCACCCGGGCGTGGAAGAGGTCGCTCATCGAGTTCACGAACACCGTCCGCGGACTCTTCCACCCGTAGGGTACGCGCAAGGTGTCAGGGTGCAGCGTCAGTCCGAAGCCGGGACCGGACGTACGCGGATCACCGTCGGCCTGGTACTTGGGCGAGCCCATCGCCTTCAGCCGCTTCGCCAGCGTCGGCGCATAGCAGTGATCGCAGCCGGCGGAGACACGGTCGCAGCCCGTTGTCGGGTTCCACGTCGCCTCGGTCCACTCGATCGCGCTGCGGTCACTCACCGGCCGGCCCTCCATCCCCTCGAACCGCGCCTCGCCCCGCCTGCAGGATTCCCGCCACTGTCTTCCCAACGACCCGGCTCATCCCCGGTCACCGGCAGTCGCCCGCACCCCGTGCGCCGTAACCGCCACCCACAATAGAACCTTTGTTTTAATCTTGGCGACTGTCACGGCGCTGCGGGCGGCTGTGGCGTCCGGGCCGCGCCCGTTGCACGAGGTGTGATGTCCAGGCCCCTGGCGGGATGGAGGAGTTCTTGCACGACGACGGGCGGCGCGGCCAGGGTGATGACGCCTGCGGCCCAGTCAGCGGTGGTCTTGTAGGCGGCGAGCGCGGCGATCTCCCACATCGACAGCGGCTCCACCAGCCGAAATCCGTCATCGTCCGGGCGATGGGAGGAAAGCCGCACGCTGGCCTCCACGGTCGCTGCGCTGCGTTCGGCGATGCCGGCGCGTGGTGGCGGGTGCAGCCGGGCGTCCTTGTCGTAGCAGGCGTAGTCCGGGCTGGTGGTGATGCGCCAGTCCTCCCTGTGCCGCCACGCCTGCCAGAGTTGCGCCAGTTGCTCGGTGGACTGCTCGCGCTGCTGCAGAGCAACGGCGGCCTTTTCGAGGGTGACCGTGTCGATGAGGGTCCGCTGTTCTTCACAGCGGCGTTCCGTATGAGCTGCGGCACGCGTCAGCGCCGGACGCGCCCAGTCGTGCAGCCATGGGTGCGCCCTCACGCCCTCGACGGTCACCGACAGCCGGAACTGCAGGTTGCGCCAGTGGTCGCGGTTGAAGTTGGGCCCGAGGAAGTCCGGCGTGCAGTGCGGCTGTTGACGGTTTTCTGCTTCGTCGTCCTCCTCTTGGAGGGCCTCCAGGAGGAGGACGAGGTCGAAGACGGCGTCCGCAAGGCTGGCGTCCGCGGCCAGGGGCTCCACGCGGCAGCAGCCGCACATGCTGAAGGCGCTGTCCGCGTCGAAGCGGACGCGGCGCGTTTGCCCGGGGCTGGTGCCTATCGCCTCGTGGCACGTGGGGTCGCTGTGCACGAAGTTGTCGTCGTCCCAGGTGACCATGTCCATCGGCCGCCCGTAGAACCGGTCAACGGGTATGCCGTACTGCCCCATTACGCCGACCGGAACGCTCTTTCCTAAGTCTCTGTGCACCCGCCTCAGCGTAGTCCGGCATGCCATTGCCGGCGCAGGAACGACGACAGTGTCCCGAACTGGTCGAGGGAGTGCGTCCGCAGCCGCAGACCGGCACGTCGGCGCGTGCCGGGGCTCGTCGTGTGCAGCAGCACGCGGGACGACCGCTCCATGCCTGAATTCGATCGAGGTATTTGCTTTTGGACTCTCTCCAGTTTTCATCCAAGGTCTGAATTGATCATTTGTCGGATCTCAACCCGCGTGTGTCAGTGGCCCCTTGTACGGTCTCGGCTGTGGTTTCCGAACCCGTGCAGCCCCAAAACCTTTGGTGGGGTGTGGAAAGGGGGCCTCGCGATGAGCGATGCTCAGTACGCCCTCGGGCGGAAAGTGATCAGTGCAGCGTTACGCGCCGGGGTGGCCTGGACCCGGCGGCTGGAAGAGCCGCGGGCCTGGCGTGAGATCTCCTGCATGCACGGCGTCATCCTGGGGCACCTCCCACTGGGCGCCGGTCCCGAGACACCTGCCGGCCTGATCGGCAACCTCACTCGTCCGCTGCGGTCGTGGATCCCTCTGGACTGGTCCGCCCTGCCTGCCGAGATGGGCGACCTGGTGATTCTGGAGGACGGACACGACCAGCAGTCCGCCCAGTTGACCGAGGAAGCCTTCGAAGTCGGCTGCTCCTACCTCGAGGTGCTCTTCGACCCTGCTACCGGCGGACTGGACGGCGGGCGGGACTGGCTGCCGACCTGGTCGTGGCAGACGGCGGAGCAGACGGAACACGCGATCTACCGGCAGCTGGCCAGCGGCAGCCAGGCGCAGTACGTCACCGGTCGGCTGATGCTGGTGGAGGTCCCCACCGGTACCGAGGACAGCATTCTCGAGGAGTACGCGCGGCGCGGGGGTGCGCGCATGCAGGTCTACCGGCCGCTGCCGGCGGAGCGCAGCTGCGTGCGAGGGGGTGCGGTGTGGTGGTGGCCGTGCCCGGTGTGTGCGTACCCGATGCGGCTAACGGGTGAGTTGCTGCGCTGCGACTTTCTGCCGCACCAGCGCAAGGCCCGCGTGCTGCTGCGGCCGGGACGGCGTCTGAGCGATCCGCCCGAGGTGGTGAACGGGCCCCCGGGACTGGCTGCGCGTCGCGGTGAGGGTGTGCTGTGCCTGGACTGGCCGGTGTGGCGTCATCTGACCGTGCCGGGGCTGACCGAGGTGGATCTGATGCGGTGGCTGGAGCGCAAGGGGCTGAAGGTGGAGCGCTGGGGTGAGATGGACTCCTGGGACATCGGGGTGACGTTGCCGGACGGGCGGTGCCTGGTCGATGTCAAGGACGTCGCCAACGAGCAGAGCATCATCGACCGGCCTCCGCGGGCGAAGACCATCGTGGTGCCGTCCTACCGGTCGGAGCAGGTCAAGCCGCTGCGTGCGGCGCTGGAGCCGGACGGGTACGCCGTGCACACGCTGGCGTCGTTCAAACGCCTGATCAGCGCCCAGTTGCAGCGGGGGGCGGCATGAGCGGCACGGCCGGCAGCGGAAGCGTCACGGTGCCGCTGGTGGTGCGGGCCTCCGTGTTGCTGGCGGCCCGGCTTTTTCCCAATCGGGCCCCCAAGGAGGAGTCCGCGTGGCGGCAGGTGGCCCGTCTGGACGACGCTCACTTCCTGCTGTCCGGACATCTGCCCTGGTGGGAGCAGTGGCCGGCGCTGTCTCAGGATGACCGGCTACGGGTGGCACGATTGCTGCGCAGGCGTCCCGCCTCGCTGGCGCACCGCAGTGTTTTCCGTGAGGAGGCCGCCCGGGTGGCGGCGGCCGGCGCAGGAGCGGAGTTCGCTGCGGCCGACGAGGACGGGCAGGTCGTGGTGATGCCTGCATCCGACTCTGGCGCGCGCATTGACGATCTGCTGGCGGAGATCGACGGCCATGTGGCGCGCGCTGCCCGTGCCCGTCGGCGGCAGCCGGCCGCGCCCGGGCGCTACTTCTCCGAACTGCGGATTAACGACCCGCTGAGCCCGTCGCGGCGAGCCGTCGGCGTCCGCTACGACCTGCGCATTGCTGAGCCCGGGAAGGCTGCGGCCGCGGTGTTGCAGGACGGCGCTGACCTTGACGATCTGCGGATCCCCCTCAGCGACCTGGAGCAGCTGGCCGAGCGGCTCGACGCCGCCTACGGGGAGCAGCACCGGGTGAAGGCCGTCGCGGACCTGCGAGAGCATCTGCACCATGCGGACGGCTCGGCACTGGGCGAGGAGTTCCATGCGCAGGCGGGAGCCACCCATGTGCTGCATGCCCCTACCGGGCTGGGAAAGAACATCGCCTCGGAGCTGATCGCCCTGTGGTGTGCGCGGCGCGGTCTGACGGCTGCTGTGGTGGTGCCGCAGAACGCGCAGGTGATGCAGGCGGTGGCACGGCTGCGCCGGGACGCGAAGACCCTGCGCCGGACAGACAAGAAAGAACACAGAGGCCGGCTGCCGGTGGTGGTGCCGCTGATCTCCACCCGCGGCATGCAAAAGCTCGCCGAGGACACCGCGGGCAGCGTGCACGACGATGCCGAGCACCGCGAGTGGGTGTTCGGGGAAATGTCCTACAGCTGCGCCTTGACCGCGCACGCGGCGCCCGAGTCGCGGGGCGTGGAGCTGTGGGATCCCGGCAACGAACCGTGCGACCAGCTCAAGGACTCTTCCGGCAAGACACGGTGCTGTCCGTGGCGTGCCACCTGCGGCAAGTTCCGTCACCACCGTGCCGCGCTGGACGCGGACATCCTCATCACCAATCACACCAACTTCCTCATCGGGCGCATCCACGTTCCGCTGGCCGACTGCGGTGTGGAGCGCGGGGATGTGACGGTGGAGGAACTGCTGTTGCGCCGGGCGCATGTGGTGATGATGGACGAGGTCGACGCGCTGCAGGCCAAGGCGTTCGATGAGAGCGCCAAGAGCGTCCTGCTGGCCCGGTACGGGTCGGCCAGCAGCCCGGTACGCGAGCTGGAGGAGCAGTTCAGCCGTCACTGTCTGCGGCTGAGCCGTGAGGTCGAGGAGTATCTGCACCCCAAGATCAAGCGGCTGTCGTGGCTGGCCGAGACGTATGTGTCGCACCTGGCGCGGGGGGCCATCACCCCGGACCGGGAGCGGCGCAGACTGGTGGTGCCGCGGCGGTGGGATGCAATGCTGGCCCACCGGATCTTCAAACTGAAACCGGGGGAGCGGCCCAGCGAAGCGCACATGCGCACCGTGAACCGGCTGTTCAGCAAGACCGGCGAGCTGGACGAGAGCGAGGAGGTCGAAGGGCTGGAGGAACTGCGGTCCGTCCTGTCGTCGCTGACCGACTTGTCGGACGAGGGCAGTCTGAGCGCCGACACCCTCGCCGAGCTCACCGACCGTTTCAGGAAGGTCACCGCAGACCCGTCACCGCAGGATGCGGCCGCCGGGGACGACTCGCCGAAGGACACTGCGCAGGATGCCCCGCCGGAGGACGTGACCGATCTCGTCCAGTACGCGGCGCGGCGGGCCTTCCTGGAGAAGAGCCGCGAGATCCTGCGGCAGATCGTGGGGGTGGCACCGGCCTTGCAGGGGGCGGGCATGACGGCCTCCAACGAGCTGGCGGAGGTGTTGTCGTCGCACGTGCCGTGGAGGGCTGCGCCCTACGGGCCGCTGGGACGGCCACTGTTTGCGTTCAGCGAGCACTTCAACGACCAGGACCTTGCGGCAACCACCCTCACCCTCAAGAGCTTCGTGGGTGACCCGCACAGTCACATCAGCCATCTCGGCGACGTCACGGCGCTGGCGCACGGCGGCCGGCGGCGTGTGGTGATCGGGCTGTCGGCGACCGCGCACATGCCGCGCGCGCCGCGGCATCATCTGCTCACACCGCCGTCGTGGTACGTGCCGGACGACGTCAACGGCACTCTCAGCGCCGTGCTGGACAAGGTGCAGCACGAGGACGGGAAATGGGCGCGGATCTCGGGGCTGCGGGGACAGCGGCGCGAGGACGCGTACCAGGAGATGGGTGCGGCATTGTGGCCGCGGCTGGACGCGGAGCTGGCGGAGGTGGCCGCTGATCCGGCGCGGGCGCATCGGGCGCACGTGCTGGTGGCATTCGAGGCCTACCACGCCGGACCGCTGCTGGCGCAGGGGCTGATCTCAGCCGGTGCGCCGGCCGGGGAGATCTGTGTGGCGGTGCGGCCGCGGGATGTGCCGCGCTACGAGAAACACCCCCCGGGATGGGTACCCCTCCCGGCGGACCGGCTGGAGCAGTTCCCCTTCCATGTCGGGCACGGACAGTGCCGATTCCTGCTGGCGCCCATGGCCCGCGTGGAGCGGGGCCTGAACATCGTCGATCAAGGCGGCCGCTCGCTGCTGCACGTGGCCTGTCTGGTAGTGCGGCCGGTGCTGGTGATGGAAGAACCGGCCGTGCTGCTGGCCATGGTCAACTCGCTGGCCTACCGTGACGCGCCCCCGCCCGGCGGTGAACCGGCCGCGGCCCTGGAGCAGCTGCGGCTGTCCGCCGGACGCACCTTCGAGGAGATCCGGCGCGGCTCGCACTACTTCAAGGACCTCGGCGAGGACGTGAAGACCGCGATCGTGGCGGAGATCCTCACCCGTCTGATCCAGCTCGGCGGCCGCACCCGCCGTGGCGGAGACCACGGCAGCCTGCATCTGGCGGACGCCGCGTTCACCGAGACCGCGACCGACTCCACCCTCCCCCACCTGCTGTCCACGCTGCGCACGGACTGGCAGCGGCGCGACGAGTGGGACCTCATCGACCGGATCTACCGCTCCACCCTCGATGTCCTTCTGAGCTTGGCCGACCACGACCTTCCCGGGGAGACGCCGTGAGCCGCTCCGCCAAGAGCCCCGGTGCGCTGAGCACCCTGTCGTTCGCACTGACCGGCGAGCTGATGGGCGAGGTGTATGTGTATCCGCTGCCCGAGGAGTTCAGCCAGGCCTGGGCACGGCTGCCCAAGCCGCGCTCGCTCGACGCGCAGCGCCCGACCGCCTCGCTTGCGACGGCGGCCCGCGCGGTCACGGGGCGGCGGTTGGTGTTCACCGACCCGGAACGCCCGCCGCTGACCGGGCCGTGGACCAGGCGGGCGCTGATCGTCACGTCGGAGCCGCTCGACTTCACGGTGTGGCGGCGGCTGGTGCGGGAATGGGAGGGCCGGCTGACCGGCTGGGAGGGCCAGGACACGCTCAGCCAGTACCTGGTCGACGAGGCAGGCGGCCCCCACCCGCTGCAGGAGGTGCTGCACCGCGACCGTGAGGGCCGCGTCACGGGACCGAACTGGCCTTTTCGGGTGGCGAGTTGGCGTCTGGCCCAGCTGCTGCGCCGCGAACCGTGGGAGGTCGAGACGCTGGCCGAGCCGCTGGCGCTGGTCCTGGAATCGGAAGGCGACCTGCTGACGTGGGCGCAGCCGATGGAGCGGGAGGCGAGCTGGATCGACGAGGCCACCGGTGAGCGGCGCCGCCGTGTGGGTCACGCCATGGACCGCATCCATATCGACGTCGATCCGGCTCCCGGGGGCCGGATGCTGGTGGCGCATCTGGAGGCGCGCACCGCGCGGATCGCCACCGGCTGGTATGGGGTAAAGAACGCGCATGTGTGCCATCCCGCCAACCCCGACATCGTGCTCAAGGCGCCGGTGCACCTGCGGTGGGCCAAGGACGATCACGGCCAGTGGACGCTGAAGTCGGCGCAGTACAAGGGGGCGACCGCGCAGATCGTCGAGGCCTGCGGGATCGCGCCGCTGCCCGACCCGTTCGCAGTCGACTTTGACAAGCCCGGGCCGGTGCGGGGCATCCACACCACCGCCGTGCACCCCATCGGCAAGGGGGCGGGGTCACGGTTGATGCGCCGGCTGGAGGAGCACGCCAGCAGGATGCTGGACGCCGCCCCCCTGACCTACACCGGCAGCAGCGTCAGGGTGCCCCGGCTGTCGCCCGAACCGTCTCCGGTGGTGCCCCCGGACAAGATCCTGCCCGCCGTTGTGGCAGCCGGCTTCCAAAGCCTGCGGATCGTCGCCCTGTATGAAACCGGGGCGTGGAAGGAGCGGATCCTGGCCCAGCTGGGCCGCGACTTCGCCCAGCCGGAGATCCAGGCGCTCAAGGACGGGCACACCGGCGTGCTGGCACCGGGACTGCAGCTGGTGACGGTACGGGTTCCCGAACTCGTGCGGCACGGCCCGCACAACCGGGCCCCGGTCCTCAACGGCCTTTCGATGCTGCGGCCGTCCGATCCGGGCGAACTCGTCGCCACCCTGGTCGAGACCTCCCTGCCGGCCCGCGGTGAGGCCGATGCCAAGACGGCCCTCAAGCCGCTGTTCGCCGACCGCGACATGCCGTCGCAGTTTCTGACCATGGCCTCGCTCGGCGACCTCTACCAGCCCAACCTCGCCGAAAAGATCGCCCGCTCCCGCGCGGCCAGGAACGACCAGGAACCGCCGCCCATCACGCGCAAGGAAGACGCCGCAGCACAGATCGCCACCGGCGGCCTGCTGACAGACTGCGGCGTCATCGACGACCGGCTGGCGGCCGCCGCCTGCCACCCCCTGGCCCGGGACACCGCACTGGACCGGCGGACCTGGCTGGTGGGTCTGTGGACACGGCTGCACCGCTTCCCCCGCATCCGCGGCCGCGCCACCGCTCCCCCGGTCCTGGCCGTCACCCTGGTCGCGCTGCAAGCCTCGCACCACCCTGACGAGAGGTACTGGCCGGCCCTGATGTACAGCGGCCAGAAGTGGCTGCCTTTGGCGGCCGGCCGCACCCGCCACCATGCCGGACCGATCGGTCTGCCCGGCCATCATCTGCGCGACGACACCGGCGGCCCGGCGCGGGTGCGGGATCATGTCGAGCAGGCCCTGGCGCAACTGCCCGGCGATCGCGGTGTGGTGGTCTTCACCGAGCAGCACCGGGACCTGTGGCCGGGCCTGGCGAACCCCACCCTGGGCGACGGGCTACTGCCCGGGTTGGCGCTGGCTGCCCGCGGCCGGGACATCGCCGTCGTCCGGGTCACGCACGGCAGTCGCACCCCGCGGCCCACACACCGCGTCGGCGGCAGCAGCAAACGCCCCGGCGACGCCGACAAGGCGGCCATGCCCGAGAAGATCCTTTACGTCTCGGACCACGGCGGGGTCAGATCCTGGCTATTCGCGGCAGAGACGCGGCAGCATAAGGGCGGTCAGCGCACCGGCACCGACTACACCCGTCGCACCCTGCCTGAGACCTCGCAGAGCAAGCTCGGCACCGACTTCCACGCCATCACCCGCACCGAGTACACCATCGCCCGGCCGGGCACCTGGCAGGAGGAACGGCTTGTCGGGCTCGCGGCCCGCCTCTCCCAGCAATCCGCCAGCTGGAACGGCCGCACCCTGCTGCCCCTGCCACTCCACCTGGCCTGCAACGCCGACGAGAAGCATCCCCAGTACGTGGCCACCGCCGAGGACGACACTCCCGAATAGCCATACCGGCTCACACCTCCGGTTCGTCAGCCGTCTTGCGCCAGTCGCTGTTCTCATCGGGTAGACGGCAGTCCAGTACATGCGCTGAGGCGAGCAGCGTGCCGTCCTGGGTCAGTTGACGTACTTGCTCGTGCTGCTCGCGGCGGACGTCGTCGATCGCGTGGTTGGTCGCGGGGCAGCTGCGTCTTTTAGTGTTCCAGCGGGCGCAGTCGAAGTAGCCGACCAGGAGCAGGCCTGCGGTATCGGGCTCGCTCAGGTAGGCGCGGAGCTGAGTTCGGGCGGTGGTGGGCAGTTCAGGGTTCCAGCATCCTTTGGCCTCGATGACGACTCTGAGGGTGTGCTCGCCAGTGCCGGGAGGGGCAGGGGCTTCGATCTGCACGTCGGTGCGCAGGCCGGGAAGGCCGTCGCGCCGCACCTGGACTTCCCGGTTGACGACGATGCGGTGGCCGCCGATGTCTCGGCGCAGGAAGGAGGCGGCGGTGTCGCTGAGGTCGTCCTCCCAGCAGGGCCAGCACTGAGTACTGGAATTGAAGCGGGACTGGTTGCGGTTCCAGAGGGTGACGGCGGTTCCGTTGTAGCCCTGCAGGTCCTCCTCCATGCGGGTCAGCGATTCACGGACAAGGTCCAGCAGTTGGCGGGCGTCGCGAACGAGGCGGGTCTGGTACTCAGTGGCAAGCCGGATCAGTTGTTCGGGCTCCAGCGGCTGGGCGTTACGGGCTGCTGCGGCGCGGGCTGTGGCGCGGGCGAGCATGCGCAGTTGCCAGACCTGCGGGTAGGCCTGGGCCAGCCGGTGCAGGGCAGCTGCCGCATGGTGGGTTTCACGGGAGGCGAGGATGCGCGGCAGGTGGCGCAGCAGGTCGACGAGGCGGTCTTCATCCTGGATGAAGCCGCTGCGCCAGGGCCGTTGCAGGCGGGCGATGCCGATGTCCTCCAGAAGGAGAACGTAAAGATCAACCAGCGCGTCGTCGTCGAGGTGATCAAAGGGCCAGCCGTCGGGGCCGGTCGACACACCAGTGAGCAGGTCGCCGTACTCTTTCAGGACGGTGACGTCGCCCAGGCCGCGGCGCAGGGCGGGCCAGTGGTCGGGAAGAATGTCGTGACGCAGCAGGGCGCGGGCGGCGAAAAGCCAGCGTTGCCGTGGCGGCGAGCCGGGCTCGTGCCCGCGCGGATCGGTAGCGAGGGCGTCTACCAGGTGGCTGAGGGCTTCGGCGTCTTCTGCGGCGGCGAGTTCCTCAAGGACGGCGTACCACTGTTCGGGGCTGCGATCGCTGTGCCGTGCCCAGGCAGACAGGACGGTTCTCAGCCCGCTGGTGGAGTCCCGTTCCAGCGCTTTCACCAGGTCGCGCAGGGTCTGGACAGCGGAATGGTCGAGGGTATCCAGCAGCAGTGGGAGCAGCTGGTCTTCGGCACGGGCAACGCACAATGGCATCCAGGTGCGCTGTAGATCGCGTTCGTCGTCATCGTAGGCGGCGCTCTGGGCGAGGGCGACGGCCCAGCCGGCCCAGTGCGCCGGGCTGGCATGCAGTGCTGCCGTGTGGTCGACGAGGGCGAAGGCGGTGAGTTCTGCCGACGGCCGGCGGGCGGTGGAGTCTGGGCGGAAGTTGGCCGTGGTCAGCGGGGGAACTTCGCTCAGGAGGTGGGTGGCTGCCTGGCTGAGGCGCCGGGCGGGTTCGGTGCCGTTGGTAGGACGTGAGGGTGCCCGGTCGGCCAGCGTGGAAATGCCACCGGTGTGCCGCGTTGGTGAGCCGTCCGGTGCGCGCCGCAAACAGCGCAACAGGGCGTTCCATGCGGTCAGGACGCTCGGGCCGACCGCAGCAAGAACCTCGTCGAGTGCCGTGTTCAAGTCGACCGGGTCAAAGCGCTGTTGCTGCCGTCGTGCTTCGGCGCGGGCAGCGCGTTCTTGCTGGTCGCGTCGGTAGGTCTCCCAGAATGCGGTGGCCTCGGCAAGCGTGGGATGGGTGCGACGCGCGGCATCGGCTCGTGCCCTGGTTTCGGGATCCTCGGGAGGCGCGAAGCGGACAGCTTGCCGGGCGCGGGCTGGGTTGATGGCGGTGAGCTGTTCCCAGTGCTCCATCCAGTACAGCAGGTCGGCACCGGGCAGGAAGGAGCCGCCTGGGATGCCGGCTAGCACGCTGTAGAAGGCATTGTCCTCGGCGTGCTGTAGGAGGTGGCGGGCGAGCAGGCGCCGGGTCCGGGGACAGCTGTCCAGGGCCTGGGCCAGCTCCTCCAGCGCGGTCTGCAGGACCGAGCTGTGCAGGCGTTCCTCGTCGTCGGCAAGGCCGAGGAGTCCCTCGCCGATGACGGGCACGAGGTCGAGAGCGGGGGTGTCCTCGTTGAGGGTGACCGCACGGGCCAGCACAGCCAGGGCCAGGCCGGGGCTGGTGGACTGGGCGTCTCCCGCGTGCAGGGCACGTCCGGCCCATCCGGCTGCTTCGGCGATGGTGCTGTCGTCGAGCTGTGCCGGGGCTTCGCGGCGCAGGAAGAAGGCTGTGCCCACGAAGGCCGGGTCAGGGTCGCGGATGCAGTCGAGATAGCCGGTCACTGTCAGGTGGCCGGGATAGAGATGGCGCAGCGCCGCAGCGATCACCTCGGGCGAGGGATCCTGGGCCAGGTCCATGATCCGGGTGAGGGCGTCCGGGGTGGGCTCGGTGACGCCGGCCAGGGCCGCGGTGCGCACGCCCGTGTCGTGGCGGTCGTCTTCGGCCACGTCCAGCAAGTCGTCGGCGAGCTCGGGGTGGGGGCAAGCCCGGGCGATGCTGACCACCGCATACGTCAGACGGGACTGGCCGGGCTTCTGCAGGCGGGGACGCAGCTGGTCGGCCAGTCGGCGGTGGTTGAGGCGGTGCAGCAGGCTGTGGTCGAGACTTACCGTGTCATCCCGTTCCAGCAGGGCGAACAGGGCGTCAACTGCGCGCTCCCGGTCGGTGTCGGGCAGGCTGGGCAGGTCGGCCAGGAGCAGGACGAGCGGGTCGTCGCGCATGAGGTCGGCAAAGAGGGTGGTGTCGCTGGTGGCGCGCCAGGCGGCGACTTCCTGCTGGGCGGGGATGATGTGGCGGGCCTGGCCGTCTCCGATCCACAGCAGCTGGCGCTGGGGTTGCGGCTGCAGGTGGTGCATGCGCAGGAAGTGGGCGGCGAGGAATTCGCGGTAGCTGTCGTGGGCGAAGGCCCAGCGCAGATCCCCGGTCGGGACCAGCAGGCTTGATTCGGTCACCTGGCGCAGATTCCACAGGGTGCACGGGACACTGCCACCCAGGTGCCCGGGTTCGTCAAAACCGTCGAGCCGTGACAGGCGCAGGTCTGCCGTCGTACGGGATTCGTCCTCGGTTACCGCGGTGTACGGACCGAATTGCATCGTGGCCGCCAGCCGGGCCGCGACGGCGAGCAGGTGTTCGGGGGAGGTCTGCGTCTGCAGCTGGGCGGGGTTGGTGGGGCGGCGGTGCTCGGTACACAAGCGCAGGCACGCCTGGAGGTAGGCGTCGTGCACCGTTGCCGGCAGGCGGGCGTGAACGGCGTAACTGTCGAGGAGTTGCAGCAGCGTGACCGGGTGGGTGGCCAGTGCGACCAGTCCCTGCTGCTGGATCGACTCGAGCAGGGCAGCGGTATCCGCCACGCCGACCATCTCAGCTGCGACGGCTACGTCGTCCGGGCCGAGTGGGGCCAGACCCATGATCTTTATCTGGTCGGGTTGCCAGTCTGCGCGCAGGGATTCTTCGAACCGGGCCGGCCAGCGGGCGCTGCGGCAGGTGATCCGCAGGCGAAGCCTTTCGCGATCCGCTTCGGGCAGGTCCTCGAGCGCCTCCTGCAGGAGCTGGTCCAGCTGGGGAAGGTCGTTGAGACCTTCATCCAGGCCGTCGAGGAGGACGTGCCACTCTCCCGGTTCGGTGGGCGGTGTCAGTGCCGTCTGCATGTGACTCTGCGCCCGCCGGGTCGTGGTGCACCGTTTCAGTTCGAGCCAGGCGGGATGCAGACCGGCGGCCAGCAGAGCGTCGCGTTCCTGACGCAGAGCGTACGTCTTGCCCATGCCGCGTTCGCCGCGCAGCACGATGACGGCGGTAGCCCGTTCCTGGGCCAGCAGCACGCCGGCCTTGGCGTAGCGGGGCGGCCATCCGTAACGGCCCTGGGCCGGCGGCTCGTCGAGCACGAACACCCGCCGCTGCCAAGGAAACTGATACTCCTGCATGGGCAATGCTCTCCTGGCGGGCGGACGAGATGGACCGCTGACCATCAAACAGACAGTCCCGGACTGCAGGGGGACTGTGCGTGTGCTGGCCGCATCCCACTGTAGAGCGCCAAGGGCTGCAGCACCCCGTGGGCGCCTTGTACTACATCGTCACCGCGGCCGCGGAAGGGCGGACGAGCGGCCCCCCGGCCCGTCGTCACTGAACGGGTCGGACTCCACACCGCCACGTGATGCTCGGCAAGCCACCGGCTGGCGGCTCCCCTCCCCGGCTGTGGCCGGGCGGGCCTGCGAGCCCGCAGGGGGCGTCGGATATTTTCTTCCCATCCGGCGCCGAACAGTAGGTGACGATCTGTCGGCCAGGCGCGTCGGGACCAAATGGGAAGGAACCGACCGTGAGCACGCACCCCGACCTGCCCGACCACTTGGTCCACTTCACGGGACGTCCCCGGGGACAGGACGAAGAAGTCCCGGACTTCGCCCAGGGAAGCCCCGAGGAGAGGCTGGTGAACATCCTGCACAACGGCGTATTGCGCGGGAACACCACCTTCTGGACCGACGCGCCGGTGATCTGCTTCAGCGAGGTTACCGAGGAAGCACGCCGGGCGATGCTGCGCCACGGTGTCCACCGCGGGCCCTACCCGCCCTGGGGCCTCGTACTTGACCGCCAGCAGCTCATCGCCACCGGCGCCCGACCAGCCCTGTACGTGTCCCGCACCGAGCAGGCCCACATGAAGGCGGAGCTGCCACGCCGTACATACAACCGGTGTGTGGTGTACGAGCCGGACGCCGCCCGGGGCCGGTCGGACTGGCTGTTCGAGCGGGAGTGGCGCCTGTGCTACGGTCCCGCCCAGACCGCAGAGCTGACCATCACCCCCGCGCTTGTCGCCGGCGTCATCGTCGGCCGCCGGGGCTGGATGCCGCCACCCAGGCAGGTGGTGGCGGCCGACGTCGTCGACGACCTCAAGACTCAACTGCGAGCCCTCCCAGCCCTGGTGCAGTCCTGGAGGGAGCAACTTCCCGACGGGGCATCGATCCAGAGCATCCACGTGAGTGCCAGCTCGACACGGACGAGGTTCGCTGGAGCCGCCGACCGTCTGGCCCGCTGGTACTGGGACGGCGACGACCTCATCCCAGACGGCCACATCGACATACATCACCAGCAGATGAGTCATTCCCCGTTCGATGACCAGGGGCCGGCCATCGAAGTGGGCTACACACTCGACCTCAACGAGTGAAGAACGGGTCCGGCGTACCGAGGACTTCGGTGACTCCGGCTTCGTCGGGGACGGCGGCCGCATCCGCACCACCTTTTCCGAGCAGCTCGATCGAGCTGCTCGTCGCCGAGGCGGGACCACGTCGGGTGGCCAGAGGGTGCGGTCGACCGATCGTAGTCCGGACAGGGCGGGTCAGGGGTTGTCGTCGGCGAGCCAGTGCGGGTCCCAGCAGCGCTGGGGAGGACGGGTCGCGTGGTGCATGCGAAGTCCGCGGGGTCCATGGACGCCGGCGTCCGGGAGGTCGATGAGCCAGTCGAGAACGGGCGGGGATACCTCGTCGGGGGCATCGAGATCGGCCAGCAGGGCGCCGGGGCCACGCTGATCGTAGGGCTGAGGCAGAGGCAGACCTGCGGCGGTGGCGTCGTCGATGAGGCGGCGGCAGATGCTGTGCCAGCGCCCTTGCCCCCACCAGGAGTTGGTGTAGCCGGTGGAGCCGCCGATGCTCATCAGGATCAGTGTCGTCTGGGGGCCGAGCACCTCATGGTCGTGGTGGCGCCAGCGGTCGAGTTCCGCTGTGACGGTGGCGGTTACCTCACTCCAGCCCGGGCCGAACAGCGAAGAGACGGGGGTTCCGTCGGGCAGGGCCCACTGCGGGTCGGTCAGGGCGTTCTTGATGCTGTCCCAGTCGATGCCTTCGACGGGGCAGACGTGCTGCTGAGTGATGCGGGTGACGGCGATGTTGACACGCGCCATCAGGACGTCCGATTCCAGGTGGTGCTTTTCCACTGCGGTGTTGTTGCGCCAGCACCAGGCTGCTACGCCCAGGGCAGCCGCATCGGGCACGATGTCGGGCGCGACGTCCCCGCCAGTCATGCCGACTACCCACTCCAGGTAGGCGTTGAGCCATTGGTTCTCGGTGACTTCCCGAAGCAGGTCTCCCAGCGGGAGCTGCCGGTCGGCGGCCGGCTGGAAGATCCGGCGGATTCTGCGCAGGATGAACTCCTGCCGGGCCTCGGCCGGTGCGGAGTCGGCGATACGCACGTGGGTGGCATCGAGCAGACCGGCTTGTCCGGCGGCGGCAGCTACAGCGGTGACGGCCTGCTCGCCGGAGGGGGCGACGGGGATTTCGATGCTGTCGTCCAGCAGTGAGTAGGACTCGGGCCAGTCACCGCACACGTCGTCGAAGGGCTGCAGGGCCAGGGTCTGCTGGTGGGGGTTGTACTGGACGTCCAGGCCGCCGTCGCCGCGCCAGCACGTGGCGAACAACGATGCGCCTTCCTGCGGGTCGAAGTCGGTGTCCCACCGTTCTGGCAGGTCGAATCCTGCCCAGCCCAGCGCTGCGAGCAGCTTTTCGAGCCGGATCACGTAACTCTCCCAGTCACGGCCTGACGGAGCGGGCACGCCCCTGCCTGTTGGTGCCTCGGCGGGCGGGGCGAGAGTGGGCGCGGGTGTTGACGTCGGCTGGTGAGGGTCGTGCACGTGCAGCAGCCTGTCGGCCTGCTGCACGATGTGCTGGCGTTCAGCGGCGCGGCAGCGTGCGCACAGGTAGCGGTAGTCGTTTCCGAGGCGGGCCGAATAGCGGGTCAGGGAGCGGGTCTTGCCGCAGTCGCGGCAGGGGTCGCGGCCGTTCTTGGGCCACCACAGCCACCACCGGCCGTCGTAGTCGCCGGGCTTGGGTACCACTCCCTGGCCGACGAGGAGTTGGGCAAGGCGCCGCATGCTGCTGTCACCGAGTTGGGGCGGCACCTGGGTGTGCAGCAGGTCGTGCGCGGCCAACAGGACAGCGCTCGGGACAATCTCACCGGTCTCCGCGCGACGCAGCACCCCCAGTGCCGCGGCCAATTCGGCCACTCCTGCGCTGTGAAGGTCCGCGGGCCGGCCATGCCGCGACGCCATGGCTATTGCCTTGTCGAGATCAGCTTGCGCAGGTGCAGGAATCGTCACGTACGGAGCCTAATCCCGCCCTCTGACAGCGCGAGACACGAGCCGGCGGCCCGGCGGCACGCATCCGGTCGCTGCTCAGCCAGCCGGGATGCGCCTGATCGCTGTATCTGTGGCGGGCCGACCGCCCGGTCGGTCACGTCCGGCTGTCGGTGCACCTCCATAGATCTGTCCGCTTGTGGCTTTTGAGCCTAAAAGTAACCGCAGCCGTGCCGCGACGAGCTAGGGTCAACTTGCATCCGGGCGGGGCGGTTTGAGCCGTGCCAGATTCTGTTTCAGGGGAGCTGTCGGGATGTACAGTGTGCTTGCGTCGGACGTACCGCTCGGCCCGTTCGAGGGCACGCCGATCACGGACTGGTCCGGCCGGGGCCGGCAGGCGAAGCTGCACGCCGCACCGTCATGCTCCTACCTGCGCTCGGCGCAGGCTGACGAGCGGGTTGTGTATCTGGATGCCGCGGTGGTGGGGCGGATGTGCCCGCAGTGCGGGACGTACAACTCCTGGGCCAGGCTGGGGACCGGGCTGGCCGTGTTCCTGGACACGCTGACCGGGCCCGGTCTGCTGCATGAGCTGGATCGCTTCCGTGACACGGACGAGAGCTCCCCGGACGGCGAGGAAATCCGCCACGCGGCTGCCGTCCTGTACCGGCCCGTGTCCGACGAACCGGCCGACAGTTGCGGGCGGGACGAAGCCGAAGACGATGACGGCTCCTGGCAGGTTCTGCAAGAGGCCAGGCAGATCCGCGAGTCCGTGTTTCGTGAATGGCGTGGTGCACTGGCCAGCCTGCACCGTACACACCGGCATCTGGAGCTGTTCCCCTGGTTGCGGCCCTGGGCCGAGCCGGCGATCGAGGCGAAAGCCGAGCGCCTGCGCGGGCTGCAGGGGCAAGCGGCCTTGCTGGTCGACAGGGAGGTGCTGCTGATGGCCGCCGCGGCGGCCCAGGCTGAGGAGCCCGATGTCCCGGCCGAGGACCCGGCGTTCACGCCGCTGGGCGGCCCCGATCAGGTGCGCAAGCATCTGGTGTCGCTGTGGCAACGCTGGAGCAGCGCCGTCGCGGACACCTGGGATGCCCCGCAGCGGCACACCTTTCTGGCGCATCGACTGGTCGAAGGGATGGGCAGCCGCCGTAAGGGGCGCGATCAGATCCTGGAGCGCGGACGAGCGGTCATGGCCGGCTGGGAGAGGGAGATCCGGTCGGCAGTCGGTGACGAGCACGGCGAGCGGACACTGGTCGCACGTCTTCCTCATGACGCTGCCGTGCGCGGTGTCCGCCGTTCGCTGCTGGACCGGCTGGGCGAGTGGGAACTGGGAGTCCTCGCTCTGCACACGGTCAGCACCGTGTGGGAGCCGAACTCCGTCATCACAGTGCGTGTGCCGGAGCCTGTGGCCGCACGCTTGCTTGCGCAGCGTAGCGGGCTCTCCTACAGCGAACCGGAATCGGCCGGAACCACACCGTCGGCAACAGGCCTGCATGCCGCAGACAAGGCGGGACTGGGGCCGGGCGTGTTCGACGACACTCCCGTCCACCGAAGGCGTGTGGTGAGCGCTGGGCATGTGCGTGCGCTGCGTGCAGCCATGCGGGACGCGGAGCAGCTGTATGCGGTCTTCTCCCGCGCCGCCGGCCTTGAGGTCGTGTCCTTGAGCACCCTGGAGCAGCGCTGCGCCGAAGGATGGCAGGGAACCATCATCGCCGGAGCGAGTGACCTCCCGGATGCTCTCTTCACACCTTCGCCGTCCTCCGGCCAGGATGAGACGCGGGACGGCGAGGTGTGGCCCAGCCGGGTCCACGACCCTCACCATGAGGACTTCGGCCGTCATCTGAGCGTGGCAGAAGGCGAGAGGGTGCTACAGCGGCTGTGCGCGCGAGGCCGGGATACCGGGCACGCACTGCGCTCGCTCTCCCTGGCCCAGGGCCTGGCCGACCTGCGTCAGCTGGACACTGCCGGATACGACGATCAAGGCAATCCACGCCGCCCCTTCGCCTCCGCCGTCTGGCACGGCCTGCTGGCCATGGAACAGCTGGACCTGGAGCCCTTCGCATCCGACACCGGTTCCGGATGGCAGCGCGGCTCAGGCCTGCCGCTGGGCACGCTCGCAGGTGTGCAGGTCTACACCTCCGACGCGTTCGGCGCGTACGAGGGCCGGGCCCACTCCCCCGGGTGCACCCACCGGCGGCCGGAGGACGGGCTCTACCACGACGACGACCTGGTCCCCCTCGAACGCCTGATTGGCAACGAAAGCTTCGACCCCTGCAGCAAGTGCGGCGGTTACGCCGTACGCCGCCTCAGCGAGCACCAAGTCGCCTACTACAGGGCCGCGCACCGGCTGCACGACCTCGCCCAGACAGTGTCCTACGCGGCCCGTCGGGGTGATGCTGAGCGCACCGAGCTCGGAGCCAAGCTGCGCGAGTTCACTGATATGGACCGCCAGACCCTCAAGGCGTGGTTCCCCTCGCGCGAGGAATCCCGCCAGTGGAGGCGCACGGTTGACCGTCTGCTGGCCGCTCTCCGCTCGCCTGGGCCAGCATGATCGCCAAGGCCGTCGCATGACAGGGCACACCCCGCCCCCTGAACGGCGCGGGGCCGCCGGAACCTCGACCGACGACCACACGAACAGCAATCCGATTCAGCGTAGTCGGCCAGACGTCCTGTCGTCGGGCGGTAGTGGATCCCGTGCGGCGCCGGGGGCGGGCAGTGGGCGGCCGGGATGTCAGTCGCCAGTGCGATGATGTGGGAGTGACGGGACGGGCGAGAGTTATGGTGTGGCTGCTGGCGGTGCTGTGCGGGCTGGCAGCGGTGGGGCTGGGCGTCGTCGCGGCCGTGGCCGATCTCGACACGGCTGGTCAGGTGGCGAGTGTGGCTGGTTCGGTCGCAGGTCTGGTCGGAGTTGCGCTGAGTTGCTACACGCTTCTGCGGCCGTCAACTGCCGGGAGCCATGGGGTGGTTGCGACAGCGGCGGGAGCGCGCTCCGTCGCGGCAGGCGGCAGCATTAGCCGAGCGGTTACCGGCGATCGCGCCACCCTCACCACACCCCCCGTGACACCACCAGCAGCAGGGACTTCCGGTTCAGCGCAGGCGATGGGTGAGCGAGGCGTCGCAGCGGCCGGCGGGGTCGGCGAGGCCATCACCGGAGACGACGCGCGCGCATGAATCCGTGGCAGAGGAAGCCCAGACCAGAATCCGGATCGCAGAACTCGGCTGCTGACCGGCAGTCCTTGATACCGGATACTGGCGTGGAGGCGTCCGGCCTGCGCTCTGTTGCGGCTGCCGGGAGCATCGGCGCGGTCACCACTGGCGACTACAGTCCCCTGACGGTCACTGTTCACCCAGCCGCACCCGCGCCGACCGCGCTGGCCTCCCTCCCCGCAGCGCCCTCAAATCTCAGCGGCCGGGATGCAGAGGTCGAGCAGGTTCTGTCGGTCCTTCGGCCGCACGCCGTGCCACCACAGCAGGACGTGGACTCCTCCTCCGGGTCCGGGCCGATCGCTGCCCCGGCTGCAGATGATGTCCTACCGCCCGTGCTGGTGACCTCGGTCGCCGGACTTGCCGGTGTAGGCAAAACAGCACTTGCCCTGGCCTGCGGACATGCCGCCACCGAGGCGGGCTGGTTCAGCGGCAGCCTCTTCATCGACCTGCGTGGATACGACGACAAACCAGTGCAGCCCGGCCAGGCTCTGGAGGCGCTCCTGCGGGCCCTCGGCGTCGACTCGGCCAGCATTCCTGCAGCGGCTGAGGAGCGGGCAGCGTTGTACCGGTCCGAACTGGAAGACCGGGCCGACCAGGGGCAGCGTCTGCTCATCGTGGCCGACAATGCCGCCAGCGCTGATCAGGTCCGTCTCCTGTTTCCCGGCAGCCGTCGGCACCAGGTCCTGATCACTTCCCGGCACACGCTGCCGACACTCGGCGCGCGGCTCGTGGATCTTGCCGTGCTCAGCCCCGAGGCGGCGGCGGCACTTCTGCGGCATGCCCTGCTGCAAGCCAACCCCGTCGACCGACGCGTCCTTGAGACCGAAGACGGCATTGCGGAACTGGCCCGCCTGTGCGGATACCTGCCGCTGGCTCTGCACATCAGTGCCGCCCTGCTGATCCTGGAACCCGACCAGACCGTCGCCGAGCTCGCGGCCGAACTCGCCGAGGCCCGGTCACGACTGAGCCTCCTGGACGACGGAGAGCGGGCTGTCCGTGCCTCCTTCGATCTCTCCTACCGTCGGCTTTCACCGGATCATGCCGAACTCTTTCGTCTCCTGGCGCTCAACCCCGGCCCCGACATCGGTCTTGAAGCAGCGGCAGTCCTGGCGGCCCGCCCGCTGCCGGCCGTGCGCACCACGCTCCGCGCTCTCGTGCAGGCGCACCTGCTCGACTGCGTGAACAGGCGCTGGTCGATGCACGACCTCGTACGCGACTTCGCCACCGAGCTCGTCCACGGCACCCAGCAGGCCGCAGCAGACGATACTGGAGGAGAAGAGGCGCCGGCTGCGGCAGGGCCCCACGCTCAGGCATGCAGCCGACTGCTCGAGCACTACACCACCACCGCCCTCGCGGCCGGTGCCCACCTCACCATGGGAACGCACTCGTCTGCGCCAAGCGCATTCACCGATCAAGAGGAGGCACTGGCCTGGCTGGACAGCGAGCGGGTAAATCTCACCGCATCCGTGAGCGCCGCAGCCGCCATCGGGCACCAGGACATCGCTCTCCAACTCCCGGTGATCCTCTACAACTACCTCACCTGGCATGGGTACTTCGACGACTTGATCGCCGTGACGACGATCGCGTGCGACGTTGCTCACCAAGCGGGAGCGCTCGCCGCCGAAGCAGGAGCATGGAACAATCTTGGCATCGCCCTGACCGAGGCCTCACGCTACGAGGAAGCTGTCCTGGCTCACAGGCGGGCCATCGAACTCTTCGCCTCAGTGGACAACCACAATGAACGCGGCAAGGCCCTCAACGGACTCGGCTCGGCCCTGCACGATTCAGGGAAACCTGCTGACGCCCTACAGATCCACCAGGAAGCCCTGGCAGTCCAACGGGCTTGTGGAGACCGGCAAGAGCAGGCCGCGGTACTGAACAACCTGTCCAGGGACCATCAGGAGCTGGGGAACGTCGCAGAGGCGTGCGCCGCAGCAGAAGAGGCATCCTCGCTGTTCCGGCAACTCGGTGACACCACCAGCGAAGCGAAAGCACTGTGCACAGCAGCCTTCGCACTCCAGGCATCAGGACAGCCCGAGGAAGCACAGGCGGTCTGCGAGCGGGCCATCAAAGCCGTCCGCCGCACCGCGGGCAATCCCCGCGACGAAGCAGCAATCCTGCTGACCTGCACCGAGTTGCTCACCGACCTCACGCCACAGCAGCAGATCACCTATCTCCTGCAGGCCCAGGCAGCGTGCGAACGCGCCAACGCCCACGATCTGCACGCGCACGCACTGAGCGCCATCGGCCTCGCCTGGATCACCGCGGGTGACACGAGCCAGGCCACCACTCATCTCACGCGTGCAGCATGCTTGCTTGAAGAGATTGGTCTTACCAGCGAAGCGGCCGACGTTCGAGAGCTGCTCGCGCTGCTCCAGCCCTGACCCAGCCGCACAGCACGGGGCGGGCGCACCCGGCTGCCTCAGCTTGACTCTGTCGGGGATCTTGGAGTTTCCCGGTGCGGCAGCATGGTCAACGGGCATGCTCGGGTGGTTCCGATGACCGATGCAGCTGTCGAGGTGCCCGTTGTCCCTCCGCCCGCGTTCCGGTGAGCAAGTCCCGCCTCTGACTGCGCAGGTCGCGCGGGCGAGCAACCCGGGCGGCACGACGGCGATATGGGTGCGCGACCGGCTGGACGGGCTGTGGTCCGACGAGGACTTCGCCGACTGGTACCCACGCGACGGGCGTCCGGGCCTCTCGCCTGCTCAACTGGCCACCGTCTGTCTGCTGCAGTTCCTGCTCGGCCTGTCGGACCGACAGGCCGCCGAGGCGGTCCGCTGCCGCATCGACTTCAAGTACGCCATGGCCCTGGAGCTGGACGATCCCGGCTTCCACCACAGCGTGCTGGCCGACTTCCGCGACCGTCTCGCCGAAGGCGACCGTGCTGACCGCCTCCTCGACCTCGCGCTGTCCCGCCTCAAGGAGGCCGGCCTGGTGCGCGAGCGCACTACACAGCGCACCGACTCCACCCACGTCCTGGCTTCGTGCGGGATCTGACCCGCCTGGAGCTGATCACCGAGGCGGTCCGTGCCGCACTGGAAGAAGTCGCCAGTATCACTCCTCACCTGCTGGACGGCCTGGTCGATGAGGACTGGGGGCTCCGCTACGGCCGCCCGGTCCGCCTGGGCAAGAACCCCACCAAGCCCAAGACCAGGATCCTCGCCACCGGCAACGACGCCGCCCGACTCCTGGAACACCTCGACCGTCACGGAGCAGACCGCGCGTCCGGCCCTCGTATCCAGGCCCTGCGCCAGATCATGGTGCAGAACTACCACCGTGACGGCGCAGGACACCTGCGCTGGCGCACCGCCGAGACGGAAGGCGGGGCCGGGCTGCCGCCCTCGTCCCGGACGATCGTCTCTCCCTACGACACCTCGGCCCGCTACGCACGGCACGGACACATCATCAGCTGGAAGGGGTTCTCCGCTCACCTGACTGAGACCTGTGCTCCCGACGGCCCCAACGTGATCACGGACGTGGCTACCAGCGCGGCCACCACCCACGGCAGCCAGGTCCTGCCCGGCATCCATACCCGCCTGGCCCGTCGCGGGCTGCTGCCCGCCGAGCACCTGGTCGACGCCGGCTACACCTCCCTGCCCCACCTGGAACAAGCCACCCGTGAACACCAGGTCACCGTCTCCGGGCCACTCCGGAGCAACCCCACCCGCCAACACCGCCGGAACGAGGGCTTCGCCCGCGACGACTTCCACATCGACTACGACCGCCAGCAGGTCACCTGCCCACAGGGCCAGGTCAGCCAGGGCTGGCACGGCCCCTACCCGACCTCCTCACCCACCGCGGCCCCGCTGATCGTGGCCAGGTTCACCAAGAGCCAGTGCCACCCCTGCCCGGCCCGCGCCCAGTGCACCACCTCCCGCGAAAGCCACCGCACCGTCGGCTTTCCGCCACGAGAACTCCGCGACCTGCAACTCCGCGTCCGCACCGAGCAGCAGACACCCGAGTGGAAGACCCGCTACGCGGTCCGCTCCGGAGTGGAGGGCACGGTCAACGAGTTCGCCCACGGACACGGCATGCGACGCTGCCGCTACCGAGGACAGGGAAAGGCCCACATCCAGCACGTCCTGACCGCCATCGCCATCAACATCGAGCGCCTCAGTGGACTGCCGCCGACCGAGGAAACACCCACGCCCCGCCGACCGACCGCCTTCCAGACCTACCTCGATCAGCGCGACATACCCCGGCCGAAGTCCTGGCGCACCCTGGGCACCTGACCTCGGCAACTCCAAGATCCCCGACAGAGTCAAGCTGAGACTCCCCCCACACATGATTGACGCGATACCCGCTGTTCTGCTCTGGGCCGTCACCCTCTGGCGTGCCCGCTCCGCCTTTCGGAGACCCGAACGTTTCAGTCTCTGGCTGGCCTTCGCGGCACTCGCCGTGGCCATGACGGTCCGGCCGGTCGCCACCGCGTCGGCAGTCGACGAGCACCTGCACGTCACCAACCTGTCGTTCCTGATCAAGCACGTCTGCGGGACCGTCGCGGCAGCGTCGGTCCTGACCTTCGTCGCCGACATGGCCGAGTCGAGGACCGGAATACGCCCATCCAGGCTGCACAAGGCCGTGCCCGTCGTCACGATCGTGCTGCTGGGTGCCTGCTTCTTCGCCACGCCCCAACCTCACGAGGCGGAAGACCTCCTCGCGGACTACGCCGACCATGCCACGATCCTCGCGTACGGCGTCGTATGGACCTCATACCTCGGCGCCGCCCTGCTGAGCGCCACGCTGCTCTGCTTCCGCTGGGGGCGCCGCTCCGACGCCGGACTCGTCGGCCGAGGGCTGATCCTCATCGGCACTGGCACCGCCGTAGGCCTCGTATACGCCCTCCACCGCGTCGCCGTGCTGTTCATCAACTACGTCGGCAGCAGTCCGCTCGGTGAACACGTCAGCCACGCGCTCAGCACGGGCCTGCTCTTCCTGGCCTTGCTGCTGATCGTGCTGGGCAGCACCCTCCCCGCCGCCCCACGCGTCCTCGCTCGCATCCGGGCCCACTGGCAGCTCGTCAGCCTGTACCCCCTGTGGCGTACCCTCACCGACGCCGTCCCGGAGACCCGGCTCGACACCCCGCCGAGCCGCGCCGCCGACGCCACCAACCCACTGCGTACGCCCGACCGGCTGTACCGGCGCACCATCGAGATCCGCGACTTGATCCTCACTCTCGCCGACCACGCACCGGCGGAACTGCGCGGACGCGCCTACGACCACGCCACCTCCCTCGGCTTCATCGGCGCCCACGCCGACATCACCACCGAGGCCTGCTGGCTCGCCGTCGCCCGCGAGGAACGGCTCCGCGGCACGGCCACCGGCTCCGGCGAGCCCATGCCCCCCCGCCAGCGGAGGCCGCGACCTCGCCACCGAGGTCCGCGCCCTCACCACCCTCAGCACCGCCTACCGCTCCCGCGCCACGCAGGACTTCCTCCGCGCCCACCTCGAGGAGACACCGGCATGACCACCACCACCCAGCTTCCACCCACTGCCACCGCTCCTGCCGAGCGGCGCTCCGCACGCCTCATCACCGAGGTCCTGGCGCCCGCCAACCTGGTCATCGGCGTCCTGCTGGTCATCGGCTGGCACTCCACCAACTCCCTTGCGGGTGCGGGCTGGGGCCTGCTGGCCGGCGCCTTCTGCGGCGGCCTGCCGATCGCCTACATCGTCGCCGGCGTCCGCCGTGGCCACTGGACCGACAAGCACCTCAAGGTCCGCTCCCAGCGGTGGATACCGCTCTTCGTCACCCTCGGTTCCGTCCTCGTGGGCACGGGCCTGCTCCTGGCGCTCGACGCGCCCCACGAGGTCGTCGCCCTGGTCGCCGCCATGATCGCTGGCCTGGTACTGACCATGGCGGTCACCGTCTGGTGGAAGGTCAGCGTCCACACCGCCGTCGCCTCCGGCGTCGCCGTCGTCATCACCGTCGCCTACGGCTGGTGGGCCGCCCTCCTTTTCCTCGGCGTCGCCGCCGTCGGCTGGTCACGGGTCTCGCTGCGCGACCACACGACCGCTCAGGTGATCGTGGGCGCCATCGTGGGCGGCACGGCGGCAGCTGTGGTGTTCGCGGGGCTGCGCTGACCGGTCCGCACAGGTTCACCGCAATAGCGGACCGAGAGGTATCCGCCGGCTCGGTCAGCGGTTGGACGCCGTCGCTTGGCGCCGTCGTCCGGATCACCCGGGCACGGCTGGGGTCGCAAACGGACCGGCACGGTGCGGTCGGCAGGTCGCCGTTGGATCGCCTCTCGGCGCCTTCTGCAACCCTGCTTGCCTCGCCGGTCGTGTCCTGGCGGGGTTCTTCGGACAGGATCCGATGCACCGTCAAGCTCTCTGGTGTCTCGGTTCGCTCTCGGCACGGGATGCCCGAGCGTCGTCAGCATCCTTCCCCTCGGACACCGCCACCGAAGCCGTGGCCAGCACGATCCAGGCGGCCTTGGCACCACGTCCCGTGACATGGAACCCCCACTGCCCCTGGGCCAGCTCGTTCACGATGCGCAGGCCCCGTCCACGCTCGACGAGCAACCCGCTCGCCTCCTCGGCCGGTTCGGCGTCCGACGACGACGTGTCACCGCGGTAGAGGCCCGCGGGGAGCAGAGGATCCCCGTCATGGATCTCGCAGATGTACCTCCCGGCAGCCGAACGGACGTGCACCTCGTACGGGCCGCACGCGTGCTCGTGCGCGTTCGCCACGAGCTCCGAGACGGCCAGGACCCCGTCACTGACGACGTCCCCGGACAGCCCCAGGTCCTTGAGGACACGTCGCAGAACCGCGCGGGCTTCGCCCGTCGGGTTGAGAGTGCGGTCGGTCCAGCGGTACACGAGGCCGAGAGCGGCGGATGGCGCGCTGATCATCGGGCGACGGACCTCCTGTGGGTGACAGCGATGACCTTCTCCCGGGGCTGCGACGTGGTCGCGGAAGTGCGGCCAGTACGCCACTGAGAGGCATACGGCCGCAGGAAGCACCTGGCTTCGGGCACGCGACCCCGGAAGGATCGTGGCTCAAGCACCAGCCAATGAGGCCGGTCGCGAGTCACGCGCTCAACGATGGATGCCGGTGTCCCTGATGCTCATGGGCGTTTATGAGCGCAGGGGGCGCGAGCGGGCGACAGGGCGCTCCAGCTAGGCCGCCGGCCCGCCGCCGGCCTTCGCCTCCGCCCCTCTGATCACTGGGAGTATGGGCGGGTGAGTGCTGACGTGTTGGGACGCTGGGTTCCGGATCGCCCCGAGGATGTGGCTATGGTCTTCGCCAAGGCGGACTTCCCGTGGTGGATCGCCGGTGGCTACGCGATCGAACTCGCGGTCGGCCGCGAGCTGCGCGCACACGGCGATCTTGACGTCCTCGTCCTCCGGCGCGACCAGGCCCTCGTACGTGAACTGCTGGCCGACTGGGACCTGTACGTGGCGGACCCGCCCGGCCAGGGGGAGCTTCGACCCTGGCGTCCGGGAGAGGTCCTGCAGCCGCCGCTACACGACATCTGGTGCCGCCGCACGCCGAAGGCGCCCTGGTCGGTGCAGATCATGCTGGACGAGGCCGAGGGCACCCAGTGGGTCTCGCGGCGTACCCCGGAGATCCGACTCCCGATCAACCGACTCGGGCGAACGAGCGAGACGGGCATCCCGTATCTCGCGCCCGAGGTGCAGCTCTTCTACAAGGCCAAGGCGACCCGGGACAAGGACAACACCGACTTCGAAGCTGTGCTGCCGCTGCTCGACGCTCCGGCACGCGCCTGGCTGGCGGAGGCGATCAACATGATCGCGCCCACCCACCACTGGCTCCGCCGGCTACTACCGGTCAACCGAACGTGAGCAGCGGGACGTCGTAGAGGTCGGGGTTCCGGGGCCGGGTCATCGTGGGCGACGTGACCTCCACGACCATCAGCTCGCTGAGGAACTGGACCTTGGCGCTGAGGAGGTGGCTTGTCCTGCCGTCGGCTGACTGGGCCTTCAGGCCGGCGGAGACATGGATGTGCGGGAGTATCTCGCCGGTGGCCGGGTCATGGGCGAGGGTGCCGGCGCCGAACGCCTCGACGTTGGTGACGTACGTCTTCGCCCAGACGGGTGCGTCCGGGTCCGCGAGTTTTTCGCAGGCACCCACGATCTCGGCCTCCGCGAAGGCTCCGATGAACGAGGGGATGTAGCCCTGCCGTACGCCGTTGTCCCGGCAGAAGGTGGACAGCGCCTCGAAGAAGTCCTCCCCGTGGTCGAAGGTGACGCCGAAGGTACGGCCGACGGTCAGCTCGTGAGAACGCATGCGCGGGTCTCCTGATGAGGTGGGATCAGCGGGCGGCGCCGGTAGCAAAGGTCTTGCGGACCGTCGCTCCGTCGGCGCCCTGGGCGAGCAGAGCGTGCAGGAGTAGCCGCGCCTGGTAAGGGCCAAGGTCTCCGGCGCAGATGAGCCCGCGGCCGAGGAGGTCCTTCTCGGAGCCGGGGAAGCCGTACGTGTCGGACAGGACGATTTGTTGCCGATGCGGGATGCGAGTACCACAGGGATGCGGGACGCGAGCTTGGTGAGCCCTTCGACAAGACGCTCCGGGACGTGGCCGACGCCGAAGGCCGCGACTACGAGCCCGTCGCAGTTGCCGTCCCACAGGTCGAGCAGGGCTCCGTCGTCGCCGAGGGTGGCGGTGTAGAGCCCGAAGCGTGCCGCACGGTCGGGGGCACGGACCAGCGGTCCACGGGACGGCAGGCACCCCACCCTACGCACCCGGTTCTCCGCGATCCGCGCGATCGGGCCGCACGCCGGTGAGGTGAAGGCGGCGGGGCTGGTGGTGTGCGATTTGCGGACGGTTCGTGCCGAGTGGATCTCGTCGCCGAGTACGACGAGGCAGCCGACTCCGCTGAGGCCGGGGTCGGCGGCGGCCAGGACGGCGGCGTGGATGTTGGCCGGACCGTCAGCGCCGGGCAGGGTGGGGTTGCGCATCGCGCCGGTGACGACGACCGGTTGTTCGTGGCCGTGGTAGAGGTCGAGGAGGTAGGCGGTCTCCTCGATGGTGTCGGTGCCCTGGGTGATGACGACGCCGTCGACGTCTTCGGTCTCCAGCTCCGCCGTGATCGCGGCCGACAGTGCGGTGAGGTCCTCGAAGGTCAGGGAGGCGCCGGGCAGGCGTCGGAAGTCCCGCACCTTGAGGCCGATGCCGCTCGTGGCCAAGGCGGGTACTGCGGCGAGGAGTTCGTGGGCCGAGAGTGCGGGTACAACGCCTCCGGTGATGGGATCCGTGGTCATGTCGATCGTGCCGCCTAGGGAGAAGACCGCCACGTTCCTGACCGACTCCGTCATGTCCACTGCTCCCCTGTCAGGACGCCGCCGAGCGCAACTTCGCGAATGGTTCACGCAGGCTATCGGGTCGGCGCGGTCCGGGTACGCGGAATGATCATCAGCTGCTCGGCCGTGAACTTGCAGGCGGCCTCGAGCCCTTCGAGGCCCAGCAACCGGCTCCGCGGCCGGGCGAACCGCTCCGTGCCGACGGCCGACAACTGTGCGCACCGTCGACCGAGCCAGGAGGCGTCGAGCCCGAGGTACTCTGCGGTTGCCGCGAGTCGCTGTCCGGCCCGCTCGCCCGCTGTGGCCGAGTGGTGGCTGACGTGGCCCGTCACATCGGCGAACCTCCGCAGGGCTCCCGACCGCGAGGTGACCGCGAGATGGGAAGGCCCCTCGGTCCGTACCCATGAGGCGATGACGGCGCGGCGTCCATGCGAGAGAGCGAAGCCGTCGGTGTGGGCGAAGCCTGCGTCGTCGGTCACCCAGGTGCGGATGCCGAACGGCTCCATGAGCGCGATGGCGAGGAAGAGCAGAACGCGCTCGTACGCGGGCGAGGAGGCGACCGCAGCGTCGGGGACGCAGAACCCCCGGCCGCTGGTACCGCTTGGATGCCGGGGAGCCATTCGTTCGAGGTAGCGGTACTTGTGCCGGAAGAACAGCCAGGTGGCGGCCTCCTCGCCGTGCTGTTCCCTGGTCCAGAAGACGGGTGCGTCTCCCAGGTGGTCACGGTGGCCGAGGATGTATCGGGCGGCGGCCTCCGAGCCGATCAGCATCCGGGAGACTTCGGTCAGGCCGTGGTCGGAGGCGAACGGCAAGCGTGAGGAAGCGGTGAGCGCCGCCAGCGAGGTGTGCAGGAGCTGGTCGTCGCCGAGCAGTGCCGCCTCGAAGCCGGACACGGCCCAGAGAATGCCGTAGGTCAGATCATCCAGTTCGTACGCGGCGGGGATGTCGACCGGGGTGGAGGCGGTGGCGCATACGCCGCTCGGCCGGGCGTCGATGACGAACTGCCGGACCGCCCCGGCCACCGTGCGGTTTGCGACGACGAGCGCACGCATCGGCATGGTGCGCCAGGCATCCAGCTCCGGGCGGGAGTCGAGCCTCAGGCTGTCCCCGAGGAAGGAGGCCGCGGGAAGGATCAGCACGGGAAGTGCCGTTGTCGAGACGGACCGGCCGGCGGGTAACAGGAGCTGGCCCGGACCTTCGGGGAGCGCCGCGTACCCACGGGCTCCGGTGTCCGCCGTTCCCGGTTGGCCCGTGGTGTCCGGGGTGTGAGGATCGGCGGTGGGTAGGAGCGCGAGCAGCTCCTTCGGTACTCCCAGCGCATCGGTCCATTGGACGAACTGCCGTCGGTCGCGGATCTGTTTGAGCCCGCGTTCCAGTCTGCTGACCTCGGCCTGGTCGATGCTGACCATCCGCGCCACGCCGGCCTGGGAGAGGCCCGTGTGCTTCCTGAACAGCTTGACGACAGTGCCGAGTTCCCATGCGGCCACGGCTCGCCGGACCGTCGGATCACGCCAGAAGGCCGGGTCGGCCCGTCGGGCGACCGGCCCGTCCTGGCACGAGGCGCATCGGGTACCCGCGTTGAAACGACTGAGAAGGGCGCCGCAACGCGTACACCGCCGCTGTCCGCTGTCGACCATGGTCGGCATTCTCTCTCGCTCTGCGACCACCCGGACACGTTCCGCTGGTGGAGCTCATAAACGCTCATAGGCGTGGGCCTTCGTGGCAGCCATCGTGGTGGAGCACCACCGACCGGAGCCGCGTGCCGCGGCTCCCCGGACGTGAGGACCGGACCTGTGACGTCCTTGACCCTGCCGCCTCGGCCCCCCGGTTCGCCGCCGTTGGCGCATGCCTGGCAAACGCTGGCGGACGGGCTGCTGACCCAGCGGCTCCACCTCCATCTCGACGAATGGCGGGCTGCTGTCGCCGAGGAGAAGGCGCTGCCGGACGTGCCGGGCACCGATGTCTCCGTGCTCGCCCAACGCCCGTCTCCCCTGCCGGCAGGCGACGAGTCCGCGATGGCGCTGCTGAAGGACGCCGGGCTCGGCTTCTGGTGGGAGCTGCCCCAGCGGCACGGAGCGGAGTCGCGGCACGGGCGCGGGGCACTTCACCGCGCCGCCGACGCCGCTGCCAAAAACCTCCTCGCGGAGCAGCCCGGGGCGGCCTGGTCGGACGCCGTGACCGCCGTCAGCGCCGCCGCCGCGTGGTGGGTGGGCTTCTTCGCGGTCATCCGCCACCGCGGGGTGCACCACATCACGCTGGAGCCGCACCCGGGCCCGCTGCATGAGCAGGCCCTTGGCACCGCGGTAGGCGTCGTGGCCCACGGCATGGCCACTCGGGTGCTGGAGGCAGCGCTGCGCAACTCCGACGACGACCCGGTCCTCCGTGCCACGTACTGCCGGGCCATCGAGGCCAGCATCTGCGCCGAGCCGGAGCTGCCCGGGCTGGTCGACGAGTTGGCGGAGCTGCGGCTGGTGGACCTGGTGTCCACCATGGCCCGCTGGCGGGGTCGCTTCACCAAATACGCCGGCGGCACGGGGGCGGGGCAGGTCGAATGAACCACCGCTATCCGTTCATCGTCATCGAGGGGCTCGACGGCACCGGCAAGACGACGCTGCGCAAAGGCCTGTTCCGGCTCTGGGAAGGCCTCTACGGCGTCACCCCGCTGTGCGTGCTCACCACCAACTTCCTCGCGGCCGACCAGGCCGCCGCCGTCGTCACCGGCAAGTACCAGCCGAATGCCGGGAACCGTGACGCCTACCTGTCCGCGATCGCGGCGGACAAGGAGGCCACGCTGGATCGACTCGTGATCCCCCAGCGGCCGGCCCGGCCGGTGATCGCGGATCGCTGGCTTCTCAGCGAGCTGGCCTTCTTCACGGTGAAGCACCGTATGAGGGCGTTGGAGACGTACGAGACGCTGGCCGCGCAGCTCACCGTGGCCCCGGATCTCACGCTCGTCCTGGACCTAGAGACCGACGCCTCGATGAGCCGGGCGCAGGCCCGACAGGGAGACGCCGTCAGGGCCGACTGGGACGTGCACGACGTCCAGAGCCGGGTTCGCGAGACCTACGAGGCCGTGGTCACGAAGCCCGACGAGTTCCCGCTCCTCGGCGACGTGGTCCGCCTCGACGCCCGCCGGCCCAGGTCCGAGGTGCTGCTCGCAGCCTGGGACGTACTGCGCGAACGGCAGCTGGTGCCGTCGCTCGCCGCCCGCACGGAAGGAGGAAAGACCCATGGCTGACGACACGAAGGCGATGCGTCTGCGTGAGGCCCTCGCCGACAGCGAGCGGAAGCACCCGCTCCTGGCTATCGGTGCGGTGAACGCACTCGCCGCGCACGTCGCGGTGGAAGCGGGCTTCGACGCCCTGTGGGTGAGCGGTCTGGAGGTGTCCGCGGCCTCCGGGCTGCCCGACGCCAACGTGCTGGGCCCGCGGGACCTGTCCGACGTCGTCGCCTCGCTCGGCCGCGTCACCGAGCTGCCCGTCATCGTGGACATCGACAACGCGGGCGGCTCGGGGCGCACGGCGGAGCGGTTCGCGTCCGACCTGATGCGCGCCGGAGCCGCGGCGGTGTGTGTCGAGGACAGCGCATACCCCAAGTGCAACAGCTTCGCGGCCCACCGGGCCCAGACCCTCGCCGACCGGGACCTGCTGTGCGAGCAGGTGGGGCGCATACGGAAGGTCGCCGGTGACGGCCTCGTGGTCGTGGCCCGCACCGAGGCCCTGATCGCCGGCGAGGACCTGGCCACGGCGATCGCCCGCGCCGAGGCGTACGCCGAGGCCGGAGCGGATGCCGTAATCATCCACTCCAAGGACGCCTCCGGTGACCAGGCGCGGGCCATCGGACGGGAATGGAGTCACGGCGTGCCGCTGGTCAGCGTACCCACGGCGTTCCCCGACCTGAGCGCCACCGAACTCGGCGAGGCCGGCTTCCGCCTCTGCATCTACGCGAACCAGCTCAGCCGTGCCGCCCTCGCGGGTATGCGCACCGCCGCCCGTCAGTTCCGGCGCGGAGGGAGTTTCCGCTCCACCCTCGCGGGGTCCCTCGCGGAGGTCGGCGAACCGGAGGCGCTGTCGTGCCTCTGACACCCGAACTACGGCGGCGAGCCGGAGCTGGCGATCAAAATGGCCGACGCGGCGGCCGGGATGCTGGTCATCATGGACCGCGGCTTTCCCGGGGTGGCCCTGTGGAAGGCATACACCGGAACCGGGGCTCATCTGCTGATCCGTGCCCGGTCGAGCGTCGCTGCTCGCCCGGTCACGTATCTGCCCGACGGAACCTACCTGGCGAGGATGAACCTGGCCGGGCAGAAAGGCGCGCATCCCGGAGGTGTGCTGGTCCGCGTGATCGAGTACCGCGTTGACGGCGGCGAGGTGGTCAGGCTGTTGACCGACCTGGTGGACCCGGTCGCTTATTCGGCGGCGGAGTTGGCCGGGCTCTACCACTCGAGGTGGGAGGCGGAGTCGGCATTCCGGCAGATCAAGACCTTCCAGCGCGGGCCGGCCGAGGTCCTGCGCTCGGGTGACCCGGATCTGGTGCGTCAGGAGGTCTGGGCGCATCTGGTCGTACACCACTGCCTCACGCAGGTCATCATCGCTCTGGCCGACGACAACGGGATCGCCCCGGACCGGGTCTCCTTCGTCAAGGTCCTCAAGCACGCACGGCGCAGCGTGGTCCGCCAGTGCACGGACACGCCCACGAAGATCAAGGAGTTCTTGGTGATGCTGGCGGCAAAGGTTCGCCGCAAGCTCGACAACGGCGCCAGGCGCCTGCGCGAGGCGGACCGACATCTGAAGCGTCCGGACTCGAAGTACTCCTCGAAACTCTCCTACCGGATCAACACCCGTGACCGGCGGCCGACACGACGGATCACAGCCAAGGTCATCACGCTGCAGCCCGCGATAGTTCAGTAGTCAAACAACGGCATTGGGCCCCGGGCAGGAGGTGGAAGGACGCCCCTGCCAGATCTGCCCCGACCGGCCCGCCCGGCACCTGGCCGTCCCTGATCAGCTTTGACCAGTCGGACTCGCTCATCGGCGGGCCGCCCGGGCTGATCCCGGACGCTTCTGCCAGCGCCAGGTACTTCCTGACCGTCTTACGGTCCACCCCCAGCGACGCAGCCAGCTCGCTCTTCGAGCGGCCCGCGTACCAGTGGACGTAGATCTCGGTGATGTCGACCACGACGAACGTTTCCTCGCCAACCGGGCTGCCCATCGGCCATCCGAACCACAGGGCGAGCAACTTGACCAGCTCCGCGACGACCAGGTCCCTCGATCCCGACCTCCGCGCTACCCAAGGCCAATTAGGAGAATTCGGGATGGGGAATTACATGACGCTCAAGCCGACCAACCGCGGGAAACTTGATCGTCGACACGCCGAAGCAGTCGGCGACCTGCGATGCCGGCCGTCAAGGCCCTGCGGGCCGGCCGACAGTGGAACTGATGACGACACCGCATCGGTGAGAACCAGTGGGCAGCGGTCAGTGGCTATGGAGCCAGCTGTCGTAGGGCGCGGCATCCACGAGTTGGGCCATGCCGAGCCCGGCACTCCCCAAGACGAGCAGAAACACCCCCAGCCGCACGAACATCGGGCCGCTGGCGGTGATCGCGTCGGACTGTCCCGTCATGCTGCGCCAGTCCCGCAAGCGCCGAACGTCTCGCCTGGAGAACAACCAGAAGACCGAGCCGATGACGAAGAATCCTGCGCCGAAGAAGAGGCTGAGGACACCGAGGACGGAGAGAAACTCCGTTCGGTCATTGTGCTCCGCGATGCACACGACCAGCACCGCGAGCGTGGCCGCCCCCGCCAGGCCGAAGAGAGCACCTCGCCGCACTACATCTGCCGGGCGCAGCCGCGGAGTTATCACACCGTCGTCGTCCAATGTCATGATCGGCACCCTATCCCGACCACGAGGTACGTTCCGGACGCGAAGCCATGCCTGGCGCGGGGCGGGCACCGTTCTGTCCGACTACATTTCGCCGACCCGGCTGTAGTCGATGAGCGCCATCGCCAGCGGACCGAGAGCGACGAGCGGCGGCGGTCAGTTCCGCGGTGTCTGTCGGGCCGTCTCGACCAGCATGCCCGGTGGACGCCGGAGGTCAGGCCTCGTGCGGTGCTGGGGTGGCGGCGAGGACGTCGAACGGGTGGTGAAGGACGGCGTGCTCAGCGGCCCCCTCGGCCAGACCGTGACCCGCTCCTGCGCCCCGGCCTCCCGCCGCTCCCCCAGCAGCCGAGCTGCGGCAAGTTTCATGCATCGGCGCCCCCGGGAAGCGGGTTACCTTCGGCATCAAGCGGGATAAACCGCATGGCACGGATGAGGGCATCGGCCATCTCCGCCAGTTCGTCGCTGCGCTCCATGGCTGTCCAGTCCATGGTCGCCATCAGGACATCTGCGGTCTGAGGCACCAGCATCGCATGGGACACGCTTTCCGACGGACGTTTCCCGATTCCGAGAAGGCCTTTCGACTGATACCTGGCTTGGAAACGAAGAGCACTCCCTGCAGGCAACTCGACCCTACTGACCACGGGCTGCCCCGCGATTGATTTCTGAGCGCGGAGCATGTTCTCGACCCTTCCAGGGAAGGCACTCCCTCTTCTTCGCCGAAGATCCGAATGTCAAAGGCCGCATAGTTGACGCCGCCTTCCGCATAGAAGGCGGCAGAAATTACGGATTGCCTCCTCTCAGCGAGTCTGGCTAGGTTGATCAGTTCCTTTTACAAAGATCCTTTAGATATCACGAGATGCAAAGAATTGAATGTTTCCACTACCTCTCGCGCCCATGCTGCCCGCCCCGCGGCGTCGTCGGCGGAAGCCAAGTCTACCCAGCCGTCCGGAAAGTCAAGCCGACAGGTCCAGTCGTCGATCTCAACCACCATGTAGAATCTCCTAGAATTCGGGACGAGTATTCTCGTCGAAGTAGATATTTCCAGCAGTGACAGCATATCCGAGGCCCGTAAAGACATTGATCTTGGTCGCCACACCATTGAGGCCGGAGATACCCGGAAAAACTTGCGGTCACCGGCTTGATTGCCATGAGGCTTGCGGCGACTTCGGAATCCACCAGGCACGCCGACTTCAAGAAACCCCCGTTCGCCCGGATACCTTCTCGTGCCACTCCCCAGATATTCTCATTGAAGATCGCCTTCATGTCATCGAAGGTCGACTTCCAGCCAGATTTCGTCACCAGATTAGGCAACGGCCTCGCAAGCGCCTTGCCGAATTCCTTGGGGGACATGGAGAGAGGGTTCGCTCACTTCATGGGCAGCACGACGAGAACCCGGAATGCCCGGCCCGCCGGTGAGGCGTTGAGGCTCGACGAGCACATTGTCAGCACGGGTTCCCGGCCCGCCGACGTTCACCTTAGGCCGCTGGGGGTGTCACCTGAGTTCCACCGCGTAGGAGCCGCCGTCGAACGTCCATCCGTCGGTGCCTTCGCCGATGTCCTCAACGATGACGTCGTCGATGAAGTGGTCCTCGAAGTCGTCGTCGGTGAGCTCGCCGGCCATCCAGAGTTCCTCGATGGCGTTCCAGTCGCCTTGGCGGCCGTCGATCCGCAGAGGCGCGGCTTCGCGTGTTCCGCGTTCGCGTCGGTCGCGGCCGGTGGTGACCCAGCCGCTGATCTCGAAGTCGCCGTCTTTGAAGCGGTCGGGGATCGGCTCGGCGGGGACGATGGCGACGTTCTCGTAGGCGGTGTGGATAAGGTCGCGGTAGCCGCGACGGACGTTGTACTCGGGGTCGGACAGCCAGTTGAGCAATGTTCTGACGGTCACGTCGAGACCGGCCTCTTCCAGGGCCTGATAGCCGCGGTGGGTGCCGGTGAGCTGGCTGAGCTGGGCGTGCCAGTGCTTGGCGTTGTATGACGAGAGCCGGTGGCGGGGTGTGACCTGGGAGTGCAGGAGGTCGTTGAGGGCGGCGCCCAGGGATCGTCCGTGCCCGGTGGGGCCGGCCATCAGTCGTCACCTTCGGGGATGAACTCGCCGGGCTGGATGAACTTGGCCTTGACCTCGCCGAAGCCGGTCCCGATCCGATACGTGGACGGCGGGGTGTCGTCGGGGGTGAAGAAGACGGCCGCGTCGACGTTGCGCAGGGCGATGAGTGTGTGGCCTTCCTGGACGGCCTTGAAGGCTGTGGTCCAGTGACGGACAGAGGCTTCGGCGACCATGCTCATGCGCCAGTCCGGCCGCCAGAACGGGGACTTCTGTTCCTGGCGCTTGGGCCACAGCAGGCGCAGTGCGATCGACAGCCGGGTCTTGTATGCCTTGTACGGTTCGCCGCCGGCCTGGACGAGGTCGAGGCGTGCCTGCCGGGCGGCGGCGTAGAAGGGCTTGAAGAGGGACTCGTTGGCTTTGCCGGTCCAGGAGTCGTGGATGGTGGGCATGGCGGTCAGGTGTCCGTCGCGGACGAGTCTGTCCAGCTGCTTGATGTGCGGGGTGGTGACCCAGACGCGGCCGTCCTCGTCGGGACGGTCGATGATGCGGCCCAGAGGGTGCGGCATGTCGGTGCGGGCCCATGGCGGGATGTCGATGAGGTAGATGCCGGCGCTGGCCTTGTCGAGCGCGGCCAGGGGACCGGTGTGCAGCAGCTTGTTCGGGGCCAGGGGGACGGCCGAACACGCGGACGGGTAGCTGCCGTTACGGTCGATCAGGCACAGCAATCCGTCGCCGTAGGAGGCGGGGACCGTGAGCTGGTCGCGGCGGACCCGCTTCCCGTTTTCCCGGATGACGGGCACACGGGTGTTGATCACCTCGGGGTGGACCCAGCGCGGTTCGCCGTCCATGCGCTCACTGATCAGCGGCCACGGACCGCTCTGCCGGTCCTCGATACGGATCACCTTGATCGGGTGCATCTTCGAGCGGGCGACCGCGTCCTTGAGGAGTTTCAGCGCGGGGAACGGTGCGCTGTCCGGCTCGTCCTTCTCGTCCCCCGGCCGCAGCTCCTGCTCTCGCTCTTCATTGGCCTCGTCGTCGGTCGCGGGTCCGCTGTCCGTAGCGGAGCCTGCAGCAGGCTGCCCGGGGGTGCCGGTGGGCGCGGTGTTGTACGCGGTCAGCGCGGTGGCAAGGCGGCGTCCCTCTGCGTCGTCCGGCAGCGGCTGTGGAGCCGCGGCCATCTGGGCCAGTGACGGCCCGAGGTCGGCGAGGGCTTCCTCGTCCGCATTGTTCAGGGCGGCGCGCAGCGCGGACAGCAGATGAGTGACGGAGGCCGGCAGCCCCTGTCGGGCGCCGGATGTGTAGGGAAGCGCGGCTTCGGCCAGCTCCCGCTCCTCGGGCGTGCCGAGGGTGCGGGCGGGTTCTGCGTTGCGTGCGCCAGCGGGGGCGGTTCCGGCGTCGAGGAAGCGGGCGTGCACCAGGTCGGGGCGCAGGTAGGCGGAGCCGATCGTGCCGAAGTCGCGTTCTGCGACCGTCACCTGAAGTTTGGCGGGGTCGTCGGTGGGCGTGAGGGTGACCAGGACGTCGGCGTCCAGGAGGCGCACGAGGGTGGGGTCGGCGCTGTCGACGATGGCGAGGACCGGCACGTGCAGGGTGCGGGCGAGGGAGGCCAGGACCTGGGAGGCGTGCGGGAGACGGTTTCCCGACAGAGGCAGGCGGGGGTTGTGGGCACTCTGGAGCCGGTCCACGACCACGAGGGCCAGGTTCTCGACGTACGGCGCGGTGTCCGCGATTGCCTCGGCGGTCAGATCGCTGCCGTCGTCGATGAGCAGGGGCGCCTGGATCAGCTCGCGGGCGACCTGCTGCTCGTGCTCGGTGAGCCGGCCCTGCTTCAGGCGCGGGTAGTCGCCCCCGGTCTCCGCGGAGATGATGCGGCGCATGATGTCGGCCTGGTTCGGTCCGGACGCCGCGTAGAGGACTTTGTGGTTGTCCATGAGGGCGGTCTTCCGTGCGGCGGCCAGACCCAGCAGGCTGCCACCGACGTTCGGGTCGGCCGCTACGAGGGTCAGTCGGTTGGTCTGCAGACCGCCCATTGCCGAGTCCAGGCCGGGCAGTCCGAATGTTGTGCTGCCGACGGGGCCTGAGGTGAGTGCGGCGCCGATGGCGTCGCCCAGCGTGGTGAGCCTGCGCGGCGCGCGGCCGCGGTCCGGATTGCGTGGGCTGTTCACCGCACCTCCTGCGGACGCCGCGCGTGAGGCCGGATCGGCTGAGTGGTTGGCGGAGTCGACGTCGGCGGACAGCAGGACTGCGACTGGGGTGGTGTTTCTCAAGAGTACCTGTGGCTCTCCCCTGGCCGCTCGCGTGATGAGCTCACCGAAGTCCTTCTGTGCCGCGCTGAGGACGTGGGAAGGCAGGGTCTCGGTGTTCCGTGCGGCGGGAAGCCGGTCGAGCGGTGCCAGCAGCACGCGCTCCTGCCGCTTCTGGCCCTTGTAGATCAGAGTCGTGCGTCCGTCTTCCACGGCACGCTTCACGAGGGCGTAGAGGGCGTTGCGCGCCTCGGTCGCGTTCATCTCGCTCTCTTCGTGCGCCGACTGACTCACACACCCTCCCGATCTAGTAACCCACCCCAAAGCTAGCAGCTCAACACATCTGAGAGGCACAGAGTCATACCTTTTTCGAGTGCGAATCACTCATAAGGTTCGTGAATTGGGTGGGAGCCGGCTCGTGCACGATGCGGGAAGGCCGGGACCTGAACTGCCGGTCCCGGCCTTCCACTCACGTCGCTGTGGACGCTCACACGGTCTGGCGCAGGTGTCAGTTCGCAGGTGTCGAGCCCTGGTCCGGTGCTTCGTTGTACGCGAGGTGGCCGACAGCGGAGTACGCCGTGCCCCTCTTGTCGGCAAGCCCGCCCGCGAGGTCCTGCGCCGCGGCGGAGCTTTCGGTGAACCGACGGATCACGTCTTCGAGGGAGTCGCCCCTCAGGTCGGACGTCAGGCGCCCCCTCGCGTGCAGGTCGTGTACGAAGCTCCCGACGAGGTCGAGGGCGGTTCCTCAGTTCCGCGGCGGCGCGGGTGAGGTAGTTGTAGATGTGGTAGGCCTCCCCCGGGTACTGCAGGCCTTGGCGGTGCAGGGCGTTGACCAGGTCCACCAAGGACCGTGCCGCGCTCTCCGCGTGCTGCTCCAGGTTCTGGCTCGTCGTGGTCTCCTTCGGTCTCATGTCGGTGAGCGCGCCGTGCGTGGCGAGGTGGTCAAGGCCCAGGAGATCGGCACCCCGGCTATGGGTGGCGCGCTGCGCGGCGTCTCCGCCTGAAGCCGTCCGTTGCCTCCTGCTCCTGTCTGGGGGGCCGGTCAAGGCAGAGGGCATAGCGGCACACTCCGTCACCACCGAATGTGAGACAGGGCCGAACGTCCTACGGTCCCGCTGGCGGGCCAGGTCCGCTTCCCATATAGACGGCAGATGCGACCGCGTGAGTTGATCAGCCGAATGTCAACTTGTTCGTCCCCCACTCCCCCGAGGCGCCCACGACCACCGTTGTCGCGCCGATGGAGAGTCTGCCGCCGACGTGCAGTTGGATGCTTCCGTCCGCTGCGAGTGCCCAGATGTCGGGAATATCGTCGCCGTTGACGTCCGGGGTGCCGCGGATGTGGGTGATGGGTGTGGTGGTCTCGTTCCAACCTTCGGCGTAGATCTCGTCTTTGCCGTTCAAGGAGCCGCCTGAGGTGGCGAAGGAGGCGATGGTGGAGCCGCCGTTGACCGGGTCCTTGATGCCGTAACGGAGCACGAGTCGGTCTGAGGTGGTGGAGCGGAAGAGGAGGTCGGGTGCGCCGTCGGCGTTGTGGTCGCCGACGGAGACCAGGTCGCGTTCGGCCCAGGTGGTTGAGGCGACATGGGTGGCGGTGCGGAAGCTTGCTCCTGTGTAGCCGCTGAGGATCCAGAAGCCGCCGCCCTGGGTGCGCAGGAACAGGTCGGGCTGGTCGTCCAGGTTCATGTCGCCGGCGATCATCTGGGTGATGGTGGCCGTGTCCGGTCCATTGGGAGGGAGTAGCACGGTGGTGCGTTTGGTGATGTCGACGCCGCCGTAGCCGTCACCTCGGTAGACGTAGAGCTTGCCGTCAGGCATGCGGGCGAATAGGTCGGTGACGCCGTCGCCCGGCTGGATGTCGCGGTCGTGGGTGAGCAGGGCCGGTTTGCCGTCGCTGCCGACCCAGTAGTTGGCGTATTTCTTGATGTCGAGGGGTGTGCCGTTGTTGTGGGCGGCAGCAAGTCCGGAGGCCAGGTCGCCGGCGGAGTTGCCGGGATAGGTTCGCAGTTGGCCGTCGGAGTGGATGCCGAACAGGTCGGGATAGGTATCGCCGGTGACGTCTCCATGCGCGTCGGTTTTGTCGCGCGGGGTGACGTAGAACATGTACTTGGTTCCGGGTGAGACGTTGCCTGCGCTGTCCTTGGAGCGGGCGTAGAGGACGTTGGGGCCGGCGAAGTGCGGTTTGAGGGGTACGGTGACTGACTGGCCGGGCGTGACGGTCTTTGAGCCGCCGTAGCTGGACGTGTTGAACGAGAATTCGAATCTGACGACGTCCGTCTCACCGGCGGGTGAGAAGTGGAAGTTGCCGGCCGTGCCGAACTTCACCTCGGACCAGACAGTGCCGTCGTCGTTCATCCGGGGGAAGTCGGTGGAGGTGATGTCCGGGTCTTCGGGGAAGTCGCTGTCGAATAGGAAGTGGCAGTAGGCCGGGCTGGTGGTGGGCGACCAGGCGGAGGCGGCTCCGCTGGCGTCGATGGCACGTACGTGCCATCGGTAGGTCTTGGCGTTGGTGAACTTCGACTGCGACACCTTCACCGAGGCCTTGCCGGAGCTGTCGACGGTGATCCTCTCGTCGGCGAGGAAGGTAGTGGCGTTGTCGCTCCGCCAAACCTGGAAGTGCAGGTATTTCAGGTTCTGCTGGACCGATGTGTCATCTGGGTCGGAGGATCTGGCCGACAGCACCAGGTCACGCTTGCCGATGTGCTGGGCAGGCGAGGTGCGGTCGCAGCTGACGTTGCCGGGTGACTGGTCCAGTGCTTTGGGGGCGGCGGGCTTGCGGTTGTAGACAAGGTTGAAGCGAGGGGAGCCGTCACCCTCTGCCTTGAACTTCTTCCACGGGTAGGCCGAACTCTCATCGGTGGCCCGCAGCCCTAGCGTGAGTGAACGCCAGCCGTTGTCCGTGGCCTCCTCGGCGATGGCCTTCGCGTCGTAGGAGACGTAGGCGTCCGGACAGGATGAGTTGTAGCCGTGAGCAAAGGATTTGGTGCCGATTTCGGTCAGCCAGGAGGGCTGGTTGCTCCAGGTGGTCTTCGACGAGATGCTGCCGGTGTGCCACAGCTGCATCTCACGGGCTGCACAGGACCATGCATATGTCTCACGCAGCCTGATGGAGGCGGACAGGACCGTCGCGCCCTCAATGTCGCGGTCCCAGCCGAGACGGAAGAATGAGCGTGAGGTGCCCCAGGTGGTCTTCTCGTAGCCGACGCGCGCTTCTGTAGTGCCGGTGTTGTAGTTGGCGCCGTCGTAGAAGCTGGATGTGGGGTAGCGGTTGTAGGCGGTGGTCCAGTTCCTGGTCTTGCCGTAGATGGTGGGGTCGATAAAGACCGGATAGACGGTGTCGCTGTCGGTCAGCAGGTCGGTGTCAGGGACGATGCTGAGGGTGGTGGCGTCGGTGCCTGGGTCGCTCAGCTTGGCGTCGGCGACGGCTATGTGCGTGCCTGGGTCGGCGCCTGCTAGGCCGGGCAACGTCCAGATCTCGTCGTCCGTGAGCGGGGCCGCGACTGGTGTGGCTGCCTCCGCGCCTGTGTGAATGGCCGGTGTGGTGTCGCTGTTGCGGCTGCGTTTGAACGAGGCAGGCGAGCGTGGGTCGCTCGAGGCGGTCTCGCTGGGGTCTGCTGCGGGGGCCGTCAGTGCAGGGCCTTTTTCCTGCGGTTCGTCCGTGGGAGTCGGGCCTTCGGTGTCCAGGGGTTCCGGCTCCGGTTCGTCGCCCACGCCTGAGCCCGGTTCCTCGGAGTAGGAGGGCGACGGGTCGTCGTTCGGCTCGGCAGGCTCGGGGTCGCCTCCCTCGGTGACGGCCCGTCTGCCGGCTGAGTCCCACAGGTACGGCGTGGGGCTGACCGTGATCTCCTCGCCCTTTCTGTTTTCGCCGGTAACGACCTTGCTGAGCGGATCGAGGCGGAAGATCAGGTCCGGTGAGGACAGGCCGTACGTGAGGCGTCTGAGTGCCAGGTCGGCTGCTGCCTCAGCGTTGTGGACGATCAGGACGTGGGTGAAGCCGCTGTCCTGCGCGCTCAGCAGCAGGTCGACGTCGGGGAAGACGTTGCGGTACAGGGCGCTGGAGCCGTTGACGACTGGCTGGGGAACCGGGCCCGGCCAGCTCAGGGTGACCTGATGGCCTGCGCTGGTGAGGGTGGCAAGTTCATTGAATGCAGTGCTGTCGTCGGCGACTTCGAGTGCCCGGCCAGACTGGGTGACGGTGTAGACGGCCGGTTTCACCGCACCGCCCTCGACCTCATTGCTTCCGTCGGAGAAGACGACGGGATCGGCTGCAGCTTTAGGGGCCCAGCCGCCATTCACCTTCCTGAGGGTCGTGTCGATCGGCTGCCACGCGCCGTCCACTTTCGCCCGTACAGGGGCGCCGTACGTGACCAGTTCGAAGCTGCCGTCGGGCCGGGCGTACGTGGTGGAGGTCTCGCTGCGCAGCGCCGCCACTTCCACACGCTGGCCGGAGGTGACGGCTTTCTCCTGTGCAGCGTCCTCGTCGAGTGGCGCTGGAGCGGTCCTGGTCTTTGGCCGGGCGTCGGTTTGCGCGTTCGGGCCACCGCGTTGCCCGTCGGCTCCGGGGCCGAGCAGACCGATGCCGAGCGCGGCCGCCAGGAGCGCGGCGATGCCGGTGGCCGAAAGCCGCTGCCCGGTCGAGGACCGTCTCCAAAACGATCCGAAGCCATGACGATCCATGGTTGCTGAGCCTCTCCCCTGACGGCAGCACGGTCCTGCGGTTATTCGCGGACCCCCTAGGAATTCTCGCCAGAGCATGACTCAAAGAGCCGTGGTACGCCACAGTCGAGGCTTTTTGGGGAGTACCCGCCCCGGGTGTTGCCGTTCCGCTCTGTGTCTGCTCGTCGACCACGGCGTTGTCCAGTTGATGCAGGTAGAGCAGCACTTGTGAAGGTGATCTTTACAAGATCACCCCATCTCGCCCCGACTTGCCGCATTGTCCATAGTCGGCATTATTAGGCCCCGGAGCGGCGTGTGATCTAATTCACCGCTCCCTTGCCGCCATTGACTGGGGCTTTACTCGTACTCCCATAATTGGCCGTCATTTTGGGGTGAGCCGGACGCGGTGTTCCCGTTGGAGAGCCGGCTGAATTCTGGGTTAATCAAAGGTTAATTCGGAGTTGAGGGTGGGGCATGGGCGTCATGGGGAGACCGCTGTCGTGGTGTGGCCGGGGAAGACTCAGCCGGCACGGTGCTGAGCGCCGCCGGCGGCTGGCGGCACGGCGTTCGGTGATCGCTGCCGTTTTCCTTGCTCTGATGCTCGGAGTGTCGCCGGCCGCCTATGCCGTGCCCCCGCCTACGGACGACGGGCGCCTCGACGTCGAGCTGGTCGATCTGCCCGCCGCCGAGGAGGAGGCCGAGGAAGACGACCCCGCCAGGCCCGACATGGAGGAGTTGGCCACCGCCGAAGTCATAGACCCCCAGGAGTACGAGCCGCAGGCCACAGCTGTCCCCCAGGGGGGCACCGTCCCCGAGACGCTCTCCGACCTGACCCCCGGTGACCTCGTCCCCGTCGTCGGCGCTGACGGCACCCAACTGCCCGTCGAGCTCGGAGCGCCCAAGGACGCGTCCCCGGCGGAGGCGGCTGCCCTGGAAGGTGAATGGCAGGTCACTGTCGCCGACCAGGACGACATCGCCGCAGCCACCGGCGCCGAGGTCGAGGGCCTCGCACTCACTGTCACACCACCCGCCGAGGCCACCGGTGAAGCAGTCGTCGCTCTGAACTACACCCCGTTCGCTGAGCTGTACGGAGCAAACTGGGCGGACCGGCTGGACTTCCAGCAGTTCCCCGCCTGCTTTCTGACCACCCCCGATACCGCGGGATGCTCAGAGCCCACTGCAGTGGACACCGAGAACGTCGTCGACACCGACGCCGAGGGCGGCGATGAACGGCGCGTCCTGGCCACGCTGAACGTCACTGACCTTGCCTCGGGCCAGGCACCTGCCACCTCGGCCCAGTCAGCCACCGGCAAGAGCGCGGGAAAGGTCACCGACGCCGCCTACCGCAAGGGCAGCGACGACACGGACGCCGTACCGGCGGCCCTGCGCGCGGCGGCCGACTCCGGCGCTTCCGTTCTGCTCGCCACCGACTCGGGCAGCGGATCCAAAGGCGACTTCTCGGCCACGCCCCTGGCCAGCGCCGGCTCCTGGTCGGCAGGCGGCAACTCCGGCGCCTTCACCTACACCTACAACCTCCAAGTCCCCGGAGTGCCAGGCGGTCCCTCCCCTGCAATCTCCCTCGGCTACAACTCCCAGGCAGTAGACGGGCGGACCTCCGCCACCAACACACAGCCCTCCTGGATCGGTGACGGCTGGGACTACAACCCTGGCTCGATCACACGTACCTACCGCACCTGCCGCGACGACACCGAGGACGGCAACAACGCCTCCCGCAAGACCAGCGATCTGTGCTGGGGCTCCTACAACGCGGTGCTGACCCTCGGCGGCACCACGACCGAGCTCGTACTGCCCGACCCCCCTGCCGGACAGGAACTCAACGACGCCTACGCCACGGGCGACAAGTGGGTCACCGCCAATGGTGACGGCTCGCGGGTCGAACTACTGAAGAACACAAGCCAGGCCAACGGGGACGCCGACGGCGAGTACTGGCGCGTCACCACGCGGGACGGCACCCAGTACTACTTCGGCCGCAACAAGCTCCCCGGCTGGAGCGACGGCGACGGCACGACCGCCTCAGTCCTGTCCGTGCCGGTCGCCGGCAACCAGGACAATGAGCCCTGCCACGCCGACAAGTTCGCAGACTCCTTCTGCAACCAGGCCTGGCGCTGGAACCTCGACTACGTCGTCGACCCCCAGGGCAACGCCATGGCCCTGTGGTGGGCACGGGAGAACAACTACTACGCCAAGAACAACCAGTTCAAGACTCCCGTCCTGTACCACCGCGGCGGCTACCTGCGGGCCATCAAATACGGCCACCGCGAAGAATCCATCCAGAACGAGGAGCCGATCGCCCGGGTCGACTTCACCGTCGACGAACGGTGCTTCAAGGAAGAAGACCTCACCTGCAGCACCGAGAACTTCACCTCCGGCGACTTCGACAAGAACCGCATCTGGTACGACACTCCAGCCGACCTTCACTGCTCCGGCACAACAGGCGAGGAATGCTTCGTCCCCGTCCCGACTTTCTGGACCCGCAAGCGGCTCGCGCAAGTCACCACCAAAGCCCAGCGGACGGAAGGCTCCACCACTCCGACACTCGTCGACAGCTGGACGCTTCAGCAGTCCCTTCCCTCAGACCTCACCGACGAGGGCGCGGCGCTGTGGCTGGAGTCGATCACCCGCACCGGTCACGCCCCCGACGGTGAAACAACCTCCACACTCAATCCGGTCCGCTTCGTCGCCAACAGCCTCTCCATGCCCAACCGGGTCCAGGAGGGCGCCGACGATCCCAACCCGGTCTTCGACCGCCTGCGGATCACGCGGGTGGTCAGCGAGTACGGCGGCGAGACCCTCGTCACCTACAAGAGCCCGGAAGGCGCCTGCAAGACAGGCAGCCAGTTCCCGGCCCCCGAAGACAACAAGGGGCTATGCTTCCCGGTCTACTGGCACCCCGACCCGGACAAGAGCGACGAGTCCATCGAATGGTTCAACAAGTACGCCGTCGACACCGTAGTGGAGAAGCCCGCCTTCGTGGGCGTCCCGGACGTCGTCACCTCCTACGACTACGGCGACGGCGGCGGCGCCTGGGCACTGAACCAGGCAGAGTTCTCCAAGAAGAAGACCCGCACCTACGACCAGTGGCGCGGCTTCGCCCTCGTCAAGACACTGGCCGGCGCCAACTCGAGCACGCCATACACAAGCACCCGCCAGTCCATGACCGCGACCCGCTACTTCCGCGGCATGGACGGCGACCCACTGCCCGACGGCTCCACCCGATCGGTCACCGTCCGCGACGCGGCAGGAGCCGTCATCGCCCAGGACAAGGAAGCCTTCCAGGGCAGAACCGCCGAAACCCTCACCTACACCAAGTCTGGCGGCGAACTCGTCACACGATCCGTCGACAGACCCATAGCCACAGTCCTCGCGACCCGCACCCGCGCCGGCGGCATCCCCCCTCTCCGGGCCTACCGAGTCCTTGACGACCGCAACATCACTGTCACCCGCGCCACCAACGCAGCCAACGGTGACGAGGTCTGGCGGACCACCGAGACCGACACCACATACGAGCCGACCTACGGCCTGCCCGTCCAGGTCGAATCCTGGGGCGACGTCGACAACCAGGACGACGAGTCCTGCACCGTCATGGACTACGTCCACAACACCGGCAAGCACCTGATCGGCCTGGACAAACAGACGCTGACAACAGCCGGCTCCTGCGCCGAGGCCGCCACCGCGACCGCGCAGGACTGGATCTCCGGCTCCCGGGTCGCCTACGACGGCGGCCAGGTCGGCGACAGCCCCACCATCGGCCTGGCCACCGAGACCTACGACGTCAGCGCGCAGGGCGGCGCCTGGAAACTCAGTGGCAAGATCGCCTACGACTCATTCGGCCGGGTCACCTCCGCGGACGACGCCGCGAGCAGCACCGAGACGACCACCTACGTCCCCGACAAGGGACAGGTGTACGCCATCGTCACGACGAACGAACTCGGCCACACCACGAAGTCCTACGTAGAACCCGGCCGCGGCACGTCCGTCAAGGAAGTCGACGCCAACCTCCGCACCACGCAGTACGCCTACGATGCCCTCGGCCGCACGACCGCCACATGGGGCGACTCCACCCGAACCACCGCCACCAGCCCAGCCGTCAAAATCGCGTACAACACGACCATCGGCCAGCCGGTATCGGTCATCACCTCGACCCTGACCGAGTCGGGCACCTACGAGGACAGCGTCGTCATCTACGACGGGCTCGGCCGCGAACGCCAAAAGCAAGAACCAGCAGTCGGCGAAGGCCGCCTGATCACGGACGTCCTCTACAGCGCGAACGGCACCATCGAGCAGACCAACAACGCCTACTACGCGGCAGGCGACCCCTCCAGGCTGCCCTTCGAACTGGACTCCGACTCACAGGTCCCCAACGCGACCCTGTACGCATACGACGGTCTCGGCCGAACGCTGTCCGAGACACCATACGAAGCGGGCCAGGCCAAGCAGACCAAAGCCACGAACTACTCCTACGGCTACGACAACTCCACCGTCGTCGAGCCCGAAGGCGGCGCAGCCCAGCGCAGCTACTCCGACGCGCTAGGCCGTACCACCCGGGTGGACACCTTCACCAACGCGGCACGCACCACGTACCGCACCACGAAGTACGAGTACGACGCACGCGGCGACATGACCGCCGCAGAAGACTCAAAGGGCAACCGGTGGACATGGCAGTACGACGCCCGGGGACGCCAGACCCTGGCTGTAGACCCGGACACCGGAAAGACCTCGACGACCTATGACGACGCCAACCGCCCCGTGACGGTGAAGAACGGGCGTGGCGTGGTCGTCTGGACCGGGTACGACGAGCTGTCCCGTCCCGTCGAACAGCGCCTGGACGGCGCCGACGGCAGGCTGCTGACCACGACCCTGTACGACGACCTGCCCCAGGGCATCGGCCTGCCGGCGTCCTCCACGCGCTACACCGAGGACGGCCAGGGCTACACCACGTCGATCACCGGCTACACGGCCGACTACCAGCCCACCGGCAAAACGGTAACCCTCCCGTCGCTACTTGCGGCGCAGTACGGACTCAAGGACAAATACACCTACAAGTACGACTACTCAAGAACGGGGCAGCTCACCAAGGCCACCCTCCCCGCCGCGGGTACATTCGAGTCCGAGGAGATCGTCGTCCGCTACAACGACGACGGCCTGCCGGTCTCCACCTCGGGCGACACCTGGTACAACGCGGAGACGACGTACTCACCGCACGGCGAGGTCCTGCGAACGGTCAGCGGTGAGCTGCCTACCCGGGTCTGGACGACGAACCTCTATGACCCGTCCACCGGCGAGCTGACGCAGAGCCTCGTCGACCGCGAGTCGACCACCGACACGTCCGTCGCCGGCCACCGCGTCAACTCCCGCACGTACGACTACGACCCGGCGGGCAACGTCACCTCGATCGCCGACCGGGTGGACGGCGTCTCGGACCGGCAGTGCTTCAGCTACGACCCTCTCGGTCAGCTGACGGAGGCATGGACGGCTCCGTCCGCGTGCATCGCGGCCGGCAAGACAGTGGCCGCGCCCACGTACGCCGATGGCACGGCCAACGTCACCGCTGAGAATGCCGGCTACTGGCAGTCCTACGAGTACGACGAGATGGGCAACCGAAAGACGCTCATCGCACACGACCCCGGCTTGGACACCGACAAGGACGTAAAGACCTCGTACCTCTACGGGGCCCCCGACGGCACCCAGCCCCACACCCTCACCGGCCTGTCAACGACGTACAAGACCGACAGCAAGGCAGAGGTCACCAAAGAGGCCACATTCGCGTACGACGACTCCGGCAACACCGAAACCCGCACCTGGGAAGGCGACGAGCAGGCCCTGACCTGGACCTGGGACGGCCAGGTTGAGAGCGTCACCGGCTTCGGTGAAAACGGCTCCGGCGCATGGGTGGGCCTCGCCGGCAAATGCATCGACCTGTCGTCCTCGTCCACCACGCCCGGCACCGCGCTGCAGCTGTACGCCTGCAACAGCACCAAGGCGCAGAAGCTGCGGATCGACCGGACCCCGTCGGGCTCGACCGGTGATCCGTCGACCGGTGCGCTCAAGATATTGGGCAAGTGCGCCATTCCCAAGGACGGCGGCACCGCCAGCGGCACCGCGGTAGTAATCGCCGACTGCACAGGGACGCAAGGCCAGCAGTGGACCGCGACATCCGATGGCGCGCTCAAGCACGTGGACTCCGGGAAGTGCCTGGACGTGCCCGGTGCCAACTCCGCCAACGGCACGGACCTACAGCTTTACACCTGCAACGCCGGACAGGCACAGACCTGGACCCCCGACAAGCAGACCAGCTACATCTACGACGCTTCTGGTAAGCGCCTGCTCGCCATCAGCGGCAACGAACGCACCCTCTACCTGGGTGACACGACCATCACGATGAACGCCGACGGCACCCATGCAGCCACGGAGCGTTACTACGCCCAGCCTGCTGCGCCCACGGTAATGCGACACGCGACGGGGACCGGAGCCTCGACCCTGTCGGTTCAGATCGCCGACCAGAACGGCACGGCCTACGTCGAAGTCACGCTGGCCGAAGGCAACAAGGTCAAGTTCTCCAAGACAGACCCGTTCGGCAACGAGCGCTCACAAAGTCCATCCTGGCGCTCGCACCGCTCCTACGTGGGCGGCAACGACGACGCCGCGAGCGGACTGATCCACCTGGGCGCACGGGAGTACGACCCGACCACAGGCCGATTTCTGTCTGCAGACCCGGTCCTCGACCTGGCCGACCCGGTCCAGATGAACGGCTACGTCTACTGCGAGAACAACCCGGTCACCTTCGCCGACCCCTCCGGCCTCGCGTCCGAAGGCGGCACCGAAGGCTACGGTGGCCCGTCAGCGTCCGAAGAGGCATGGGCCAGACAGCAACTGAACACCTCACTGACCGACATCATCCTCTCCGTCGGCTGGGCCGCACTCAAGGAATTCGTCGGCTGGGGCGACGTAGTTGCCTGCTTCTCCCGCGGAGACCTGTGGGCCTGCGGCAGCATGGTCGTTCAAGCCGTCCCATGGACCAAGCTCTTCAAGATCCCGGCAATCCTCAAGGCTGCGTCACGGATCGCCGGCGCGATCTCCGCTTGGATCAAAGCCAAAGAGAAGGCCCGCAAGATCATCGAAATGGCCCGCAAGGCACGAGAACTCGCACGGAAGGCACGAGAAGCCAAGAAGCGGGCGGCAGCAAGAGCAGCGCAACTGAAGAAGAAGGCGAAGGAAGCCCTCACCCGCCAGCAGAAACGCGCAGCACAGAAGACCGGCAACGCGGCTCAAAAGACCCAAAAGATCGCGGCCAAAGCGAAGGAACGGGTCAACGCCGGTATCGAAAGGGTGCGAGGCAAGGGCAGCGGAGGTGGAGGCTGCAGTCCGAGCGAGGACAACAGTTTCACGCCGGGCACCCAAGTCTTGATGGCCGACGGCACGACCAAGCCGATCAAGGACGTCAAGAACGGCGACAAGGTCCTGGCCACTGACCCGGAGACCGGCGAGACCGCAGTAGAAACCGTCACAGCCGAGATCAAGGGCAAGGGCCTCAAGCACCTGGTCGAAGTCACGATCGACACCAACGGCGACAACGGCAGCCACGAAACAACCGTCACAGCAACCGACGGCCACCCCTTCTGGGTCCCCGAACTCAACCAGTGGATCGACGCCACCGCCCTCAAAACCGGCCAGTGGCTCCAGACCGGCGCCGGCACGCACATTCAGATCACCGCCCTCCGCCGCTGGACCGCCCAGGCCACCGTCCACAACCTCACCGTCAGCGACCTCCACACGTACTATGTGCTGGCGGGGGCCACACCGGTCCTGGTTCACAACTGCAACGTTTCGCTGAGCCAAAGGGAGGCGAATACGCTGCGCGTCGGTCCTCATGCCGATGAGTCGGTGCCTGCGACCGGGCCGGTGGTTACCTCGGAGCAGAGTGCGGCCATGCAGGGACGGCCATGCCACTCTTGCGGTGGGAGCAGTCCGACGATGACGGGTGACCACCAGCCGTCTACTGGAATTGGACCGACTAGCCTTCCGCGCAGCCTGTTTCCTCACTGTGAAACGTGCAGTGATACTCAGGCGGTTGCTGTATCGAAAGCTCAGCAGATACTGCGCAATCACGGCTATCACGATCCCACGTTTGCGGGGCTGCCAGGGATTCCGAGTGCAGCTGAGAAGCTAGCGGAGCTACTGCCAGGCCATACGCGGTAGTAGGGTCAGGGTGCGCCCGGTTGGCGATGGAGCTGACCGGGCGCACCATCAAGCTCAGATTGGGTAGTTGGCGGAGAAATGCTCATTGGTAGTGCCGAGCTCTACTTGAACCATCGCGTTATCCGTATTGGATCGACGGCCCCGCCGGAGGAGGTTCTGGCGCTGGCCGGTGCGCCACTGGTGGCGTCTAGGAGTCACGTCCAGATCGCCGCACGTGCGCAGACGGGGCTGGTCAGGGTCAGGCTATGGAACAGGGCTGGCCCAGCCCAGGGCAGCGTCCTGTTCGACGGAGCCCTGGTGCTCGACGACGGGTCCATCGGAGTCGGCGACATCCTCGGCGTGTCACGTTTCGTGCAGAACGTCGGGGACCCTGGCGTGCATCACATCCGAGTCACTGTCGATGATCCAGGGGTTGCTTCCCGTGTCGACGTAGTTATCGATTCCGGACGTGACGGGCAAGCGCTGACAAGCGTGGATGGTTACCCGCTGCCCCAGTTTGTAGTAGCCGAGAATTTCGATCTCGGTAAATCTGATGAACTCGGACTGATTCTTTCGGTACATGATATGCCGCAAAATCGCCTTGCCGCCGCGTTCAAGTTGATCAAGCTGGCCGCGGAGTCAGATCCTTTGGGCCGCGTAGAAATCCTCACGGAATTTCGAATGCGCATGGTCTGCGAGTGGCTTAGGTGGCTCGCCCCCGCGCCCTCTGCAGATGCAGTGTCTGCGATGGCCGGTTACATGTCCGAACGTCTGCATGGAACGGCGGCGGCAGATCTCGACCAGGCTTCAGTAGAGCTCGCTGCGGATGTGCTCGCCCGGCTGTCCGGTGACCGCTAGTAGATGTTGCGCTGCTAAGAATCGTGACCAATAGCAAATTTTAGCCCCGCCGAGCTGTGTTCGGCGGGGCTAATTTTCCGCCTGACGGCAGTAGCTGACGGCAACGGCGGCGGACAAAGTGGTGTGTCCGCCGCCGTCTGGCTGTCAGGGGCCGTCGAGCGCGTGGCCGAGCAGGTCGATGGCGTCGCGCTGAAGGCGGATGCGTACGTGGGCGTATACGGTGGCGGTGACGCCGATGTGGGCGTGGCCGAGGAGTTCCTTGATCACGACGAGTTCGACGCCCTGCTCCAGAGCAGGGTGGCGGTGGAGTGGCGGAGGTCGTGGAAACGGATGCGGCGAAGGCCGGCCTTGCGGAGGAGCATGGTGAAGGTGCGGGTGAGGTTGGTCGGGTCGATCGATCTGCCTTGCGCAGTGGTGAACACGTGCCCCTCGTGCTGCCACGTAGTGCCCGCGGCCTCGTGCTCGCACTTCTGCTGCTCGTAGTGGAGCTTCAACGACTGGACGCAGCGGGTGGGAAGGGCGATGCGGCGCTCGGAGGCGCGCGTTTTGGTGGGCAGCGTGGTGAGCCCGCCTGCGCTGGTGCGTTGCAGGCTGCGGCGGATTGCGGCGGTGCTCGCGTCGAGGTCTAGGTCTTCCCAGCGCAGGCCGAGGAGTTCGCCCTTGCGGAGTCCGGTGTGGTAGGCGAGTTCGAACAGCGCGTGCAACCGGTGTCCGCGCGTGGCCGCGAGGAACTGGCGGGCCTCGTCGGCGGTGAGGGTTCGAAGCGGCGGGGCCGTGGGGTGCCGGTGCGGACGTTGCGGGCGACGTTGCGCGGGATCTCCTCTTCGCGGACGGCGTGCTCCAGGGCGGACTTGAGCACGGAGTGGATGTAGGTGAGCGTCAGCGGGGAGAGCAGCTTGTGGCAGCACTGGCCGGCGGCGCAGCATCGGGGCTGGTTGCGCCGGGCGTCGATGCCTCGCGTGCAGCACTGGCAGGTGGTGCGGAGCTGGTTGAGCCAGGTGCGGACGTCCTTGGCGGTGAGCTTGGCGAGCTTCTTCTTGCCGAGGCCGGGGATGAGGTAGCGGTTGACGCAGGCGGTGTAGCGGGTGTGAGTGGTCTCACGCAGGTGGTGGACGGCGACGTTCTCCAGCCAGTACGTCAGGTACGGGGCCACACTGCCCTGCGCGGAGGGGATGGGCAGGCCGCGGTTGCTTGCGGCGATCTTCTCGGTGAGCTTGGCCAGGGCGTCTTTGCGGGTGGCGCCGTAGACTCGGACGCGCCTGCGGGTGTTGCCGGGGGCGAGGACGTATCCGGCGGCTTCCCAGCGGCCGTCGTTGCGCTGGTAGACGGTGCCGTCACCGTTGGCGCGCACGCGGCGGGAGGTGGGGGTGTCGCGGGGCGTGGTCATCAGGCGGCGGCTTCCTGTTCGAGGCGGGTGCGGATGAAGTCGGTCAGGGCACGGGTGGGTATGCGGCGGGCGCGGCCGAGGGTGATGGAGGCGAGCTGGCCGGTACGGAGCAGGTCGTAGACGGCGGAGCGGCCGAGCTGGAGGCGGGCCATGACCTGGGGCACCGTCAGCAGATCCAGAGCCCGGCCCGCATCCGCGTGGAGGAGGGCGGGCGGGGGCGAGGTCATCAGCAGCCCCCTTCGGCCGTGAACTGCCGTTCCAGTTCCCTGCGGTGCCATACGGCGGCGGCGAGGAGCGTGGCGCCGGGGCTGTAGCCCGAGCCGAGGTAGTCCCAGTGGCCGACCACGAGCGTGGTCGTCGGGCCCAGTTCGGGAAGGCCGGCGTGGGCGCGGGCCTGTTCGGTACGCCAGGCGCGGCGGGCGTCGCGCAGCGCGCCAAGGGTGGTCGAGTAGGCGCGGGACTTGGTGGAGAAGTGGCCGCGGAAGCCGAGCATGTGCGCCCACTTCCAGAGCTTGAGTTCGGCGAACTCCGGCAGGCGGCCCACTTCCCAGCAGGTGCGGATCATCTGCCGGACGTGCCGGGCGACGGCGAGCCGGGGCAGCGGCCGGGCCTGCCCGGTGCCGTCGCACGCGCTGCACGGGAGCGGTGTCCCGTGGGGCAGGAGGGTTGCGCCGCGTCCCTGACAGGGGCGGCAGAACAGGGCGCGGTCGAGAGTCCCAGAGGCGTCGGCGGACTTGGTGGCGTACTTCGCCACGTAGGCGGCCACGGCCTGGTCGCTGAATTCGGCGTCGGTGCCGAAGGCGGTGATCTCGCGTACGTCGAGCTGCTGGCCCCAGGTGAGTTCGCGTTCCCCGAGCGCATCGGAGTCGATGGAGATGCGGGCGCGGGGTGCGGCGGCGCGGATGGAGTCGGTGAGCACGGAGACGGTGGCGTACGGGGGTGGGGGCTGGGTGCTGCCGTCGGGTCCGTCGAGGCGGATCACGGCGTGGAAGTGGACCAAGCCGCGCTTCTGGTACTCGGCGACCTTCGCGAAGGACACCCGCAACGCCGCGCGGGCGGCCTTCTGCGTCATGCCGAGCCGGGTGGGGGACTGTAAAACGATCGTTTGACAGACCCTCTTTACTTGATCAAGGGCGTCCCGCTGACGCGGGCCGCCGCGCGTCGGCGGTCGGTGACCGCCGCCCGCTCCTGTCTGCCGCCCCGCTGGCGACGGCCGCCGACCACTCGGCGCGCAGAGCCCGGGAGCGTAGGCCGGACTACCAATCGGAAGCCCCGGTCCGACCGCTCAGCAGCAGACTGGCCGGGCACCTGAGAGGGCGCCCGGCGGGCTTGCGCCGTCCCGGACGCCCATGCTTGCTGCCTGGCTGGGGGCCGTGACGATGGAATAACTGGGCTGATGCCGGTGCGGGGTTAAGCGAGACACACGTGGCGGGTGATCGGTCGGCACGCCCGCCGTCGTGGCTGACTTTCTGTGGCAGAGGCCAGAACCTCATGACCATGGGCCCGGCACGCAGGTGAGGGCCCGTCCCTGCCGGGGCTGACGAGTGCGGGGGAGCCTCGATCGGCTGCGCCCGGCAGGGACGGGAGTCGGGTGGGTCAGCGCGGTGCGGCGCCTGGGCGAGCGAGGCCGGGTCACGTCTGGCGCCAGGTCCGCCAGGGGCGGGTGATGATCTCCCGGTAGGTGTGGTGGGACGGGTTCTGGCCGCAGTGCCGCAGTACCCAGTCCTGCGGTTCGGCAAAGTCCTCGCTTGCCGGTGAGGTCTCTCCGTCCACGGCGCACTGCATCGCATACAGGACCGGCTCCGCGTCCGGCTCGCGGTCGGGCTGAAGCGTCCAGGTCTCGTAGCGCAGGACCGAGCGAGCGGTCACCGTCCCCACCTCCGGTTGGCCACGGCCACCTTCGCGCTCAACTCCTCCGTCGGAGTCGGCGTACGTACGTCCTCGGGCGGCACGTCCCACTCCCGGCCACCGCGCGGTGGCCGAAGCTGCACGTACATCCCCACATGCCCCATCACCACGCCCACCTTGCCGTTCCGCCGGTCGACCACCAGGGCGCCGGCATCGGGCGAGACGGTATGCCCGTCGGCATCAGGGGTGGGAGCCGTCATCGTGACCACCCCAGCGAGGCGGCACGCGACCGGCCGTCCAGTCGCAGGGCGGGAACACGTGGGGTGGCACTCATTCGCACGGTGATGCTCCTCGGCGGCGTTGATGCGTGTCCCTGGGCCTGTTGGTGCCGCAGGGTCGGCACCGATCCTCACGCCGGTCACTGGGACGAAGGAACCTCCACCAAACCCCACTTCGGGACGTCCTGCACCGTGTAGAACGTCCCTAGTGCCGTCCTGAGACGAAGGGGGAGACTCGTGCCGAACGAGAGACTACGAGCCGTCATGGCGGCGGGAGGCTGGACGTACGCCGCACTCGCTCAGCAGGTCGAGGTCGACCCCAAGTCGGTCGAGCGCTGGGTGAACCTCGGGCGTATCCCACGTCGTGCCACCGCCCTCCAGGCGGCCAAGGCCCTGGGAGAAGACGTGCACGCACTCTGGCCGGCGCTCCGCCAGGCCCGCCCCGCCCGCGCCATCAGCCCCGAACTGGTCGCGCTCTACCAGCAGCGGGCCGACATCCCCGTCTCGACGTTCACCGACCTGATGGCCCAAGCCCGGGAACGGATCGACATCCTCGTCTACGCGGCCGTCTTCCTCCACGAGGCGTACCCGCGGCTGAACGAACTCCTCACCGAACGCGCCGCCGAAGGCTGCACCGTCCGCATCGCGATCGGGGACCCCGACAGCGACAACGTTCAAGCCCGCGGCCAGGAAGAGCGGTTCGGCCACGGCATCGAATCCCGCTGCCGCCTCGCACTCATGCACTACAAGCCGCTCGCCGACACCCCCGGCATCGAAGTCCGCACCCACGAAACCATGCTCTACAACTCCCTCTACCGCGCCGACGACCAGCAACTCGTCAACGCACACGTCTGGGGCGTCAACGCCTACGCAGCCCCCGTGTGGCACCTTCGCCGACACCAGGAGAGCGGCATGTTCGACACCTACGCCGACAGCTTCGACGCCGTGTGGGCGACCGCAACCCCCGTACGAGAGGAAGACTGACCGTGGCCCGCACCGAGTACTACGACGACCCCAACGCGCCCATGCCGAACAGCATGGTTGTCGCCGCATCCGCCGTCGTCACCGACGACCACGGGCGCATCCTCCTCCAGCGCCGCCGCGACAACGACCTATGGGCCCTGCCCGGAGGCGGCATGGACCTCACCGACTCCCTGCCAGGCACAGCCGTCCGCGAGGTCAAAGAGGAGACCGGCCTCGACGTCGAGATCACCGGCCTGGTCGGCACCTACACCGACCCGAAACACATCATCGCCTACACCGACGGCGAGGTCCGGCGACAGTTCAACGTCTGCTTCACCGCCCGCATCACCGGCGGCCGGCTGGAGATTTCCGACGAGTCGACCGAGCTCCGGTTCGTGCCGCCGGACGAGATCGAACAGTTGCCGATGCACCACACCCAACGACTCAGGCTCCAGCACTTCCTGGAACACCGCGAGAAGCCATACCTGGGCTGAACCGCCTGACGGCAGTAGCGACGGCAACAACCCCGCACAACCACGGACACCCACGCACCTCACCGGACCGGCAAACCGCACTTGACCTGCGAAAAAGCAGGTCGAAGGCTTCGCGCAGCGCACGTACTATGTGTTGGCGGGGGCGACGCCGGTACTCGTTCACAACTGCGGCGACGTGGCAGTCGACACGAATGCCGTGACGGATGCTCTCTCGGGTGCAAAAACCGCTGAAGTAGATGCCGCCTTGGCGGGGCGTGCGCCGGTGCTTTCACCGACTGCGCATCGTGAACTACTCGAAGGTGGACACTCGGCAGATGCCATTGGTAGCTGGTTGTCGGAGCGAGGAGGACGCATGGGACCGGCTTCCACCAGCGAAGGCGTCGCTTCCCTGCAGGCTCGCCTCGGGGACATGTGGAAGGGTAAGTCCTTCAACCCGATGATTGCCGACGATGACGCTTCGGTCTTGCATTCGGCGATACAGGATGGATTGTCGATTATTACAAACGACAAGAGATTCTATAGAAATATCGAAAGGCTCGGATATTCGAGCGAGCGATATTAGTTGACCATATGGGGTGCCTCGCTTGATTTGATAGCTTGCGGGGCACCCACGACCAGGTAAAATCGGCTGCTGGAAGGTGGCTACATGCGTGAAGGTGAACTCGAGGAGATAGAGGAGTTGTGCTCTGCGGCCACTCCGGCACCTTGGTTCGTCAGGACCTTGGATGACGACTCCGCCATGAATCTTATAGCGGTGAGCACGGCTCCCGACACTGGCACTGCCGAGAGGTGGCCGAATTTTGATCATCGAGACATCATTGCCGCGACTCTGGTTCAGCATCCGCGATATGTTGATTCTGGCGACGAACGCTGGGACGAGAATGCGGCGTTCATTGCAATGGCGCGGGAGGCTGTGCCGCGCCTTGTGGATGAGGTTAGGCGTCTCCGGGCCCTACTTGCGAGCGAGAAGAGTAGTCAATAGTGGGCTATTCGGGTTCTGCAGTTAGAAGTCATCTCAATTGGCCGGTTCGGTAGGCTGCGGGCGTGGGGATCGTTGAGCGGCTGGTGCCGGATGAGTTGTGGGCTTTGTTCCAGCGGGT
>NZ_JBIUBW010000030.1:0-64890 GCF_044548465.1 Streptomyces sp. NPDC052023
GAGGTGCTGGACCGGCATCTGCACCAGCTGCCAGCAACCCCTCCCCACCAGAGCCCGTACGACAACAAGATCGAGACAGACCTAACGGAGTCCTATTAGGGTGAAGCTCTGGAGGGAATCGATTGAGTGCTGTGGAGATGAGCCGCGCGGAGGCGGTCGCCCTCGTGCAGCTATTCGCGACTTGATCTTCTGGCCGTCGGAGCGGGAGCTTTCCGCGGATGAAGTAGTCGATCAGGCGCGAGCGTATCGGCCAATTGCTCTGTGAGGTCGGTGCTCAACTCCGACAGCCGATAGGCAGAGCCGTGCTGATGCCGTGCAGGGGAAGACAGTAGCCGCGCACCCCGGTCCGCACTCATGAAGCATGGCGGCGCGCTGCGCGACTGGTGCATCAGGCTGGACGGGACAGGGAGCGGAATGCAGAGGTGACGGCCGGCTGGATCGCCGGCCGGCCCCCGAACGTGGAGCCCGGTGGGTTCGATGCTCGACGGATCAGGACCGTGCTGGAGTTCATCCGGGGCGCGCTGGAGGCGTAGGGCGCGGCGCACGCGCGACCGCTTCGATGGGAGTTCGGTGATGGCTGGTATGTGCCGGCCAGGCCCGCGATGGACGCCCTCGCATAGCCGAGGAGAGCGTCGAGTGCTGCCTGCATCTTGCCTTCACCCACCGACGACTCCCTACGCCCGCGCCCGGACCGGAAGACTCAACGAAGCCTCTGGTGCCAGCTGTTCGGAGGTCGCTTGCCCTGTACGACATCGATCAGTGATTCCGCCGCGGCCGGCAGGCCCGCGAGCTGACCGGCCTCTCGGATCTGGCTTTCCGTCATGGCACCGGCCTTCGCGAGTTGGATGGCATCGTGGATTCCGTTGCCGTCACCGTGGTCGAACATCGTGAAGTACCAGCGCACCGCCTGGACCGGGTCAGGCTGGACGCCGAACCCGTCGCGGTACCAGCAGCCCGCCGCGTACATGGCCCCCGTGTGGCCCCGTTCCGCTGCCCAGAGGTACCAGCTCATCGCCTCCTCATCCCGATCCACCTCGGAGAGCCGGTCGGCGAGCACGGCGCCGGCCTCGGCGAGGCCCTGCTCCGCGGCACGTTTCAGCAGGCGCAGGGATTCTCCGTCGTCAGCGGTTTGCTGGGCGAGATTGAAGGCCGCATACCTGTCGCCGCCTTCGGCTGCCGCGTGGAACATCTCGGCCGCGGCCCCGGGGTCCTGCTCGACACCGATACCTTCCACGAGCATGTACCCGTAGGTGCGTTGACCTGCCGGATTCCCCGCCTCTGCCGACGCCTTGGCGTACGCCACAGCCAGCGGCAATGCCGACTCGTCGAAGTAGTCCAGCAAGATCCCGGACAACAGCGCGGCGGCCTCCGCCGAGCCGGCATCGGCCAACGGCCGGATCTCGGCGGTTGCCTGCGTGGCCCACTCCGCTCCCGCACGGCTGCCTCGCATGGCGGCCTGGACCCAGGCGTGGGCTGCGGCGACCCAGTCTCCGGTCTGGGCGGCGGACCGGCCCCGATCCAGCAAGTCTGTCAACGCAGCTGGTCTCGGGGCACCCGTCGGCGGTTCGATGATCTCGCGCATGAGCGCACTCTACGATCCTTCCGGCCATGCTCCTTCGGGCAGTCCTCGGCGAAGGACCCCAAGGCCGAGTCAGCTCGGCAGTGGAACCGGCGGGAGCTTCTGGCGCAAGGCGCCTTGTGTGTAGCCGGATCGCCGGGCGGCACCGCCCGCTCCGCGCGCACTCTGACAATCGACCACTGACTCACTGACTGCCGACCGTTCGAGACGGCCGAACCAGCGAAGGGTCGCAGCGAACCGCACCGGTTCGCGGCCGCACTCGCTGGCCATTGACGTCCCGGGGAATCGGCGATGTCATGTCGCCGCCGCCCCGGAGCGCACGCCGGGGCCGGTGTGGGTGCGGCGGGCGATCAGGCAGGCCTGAACGATGTAGAAGGTGCCGCCGGCCGCGGTGTAGTGGACCAGTACGTCGAGCATGGGGTCGTCGGCAAGGGCCAGAGTGTTCCAGAAGATGCCCGCGAGGACGGACAGACCGCCGGAGAGAAGCATCGGCCACTGTTTTCCGAGTTCGACGCTGCGACGGCGAACGCCGACCGCTACCTGGGCGACGCCGGAGATGATGGCCCAGGCGCCGAACACATGGAGCACCGCCGGCACACCGCTGGCCCCCGCCAGGCCGAGGGGGAGAACGAAGAGGGTGCTGAGCACGCCATTGAACATCGTGACGCGGCGTTCGGACCTGTCGGTGCGGGCGCGGTAGTCGATCAGTGACGACACCGCGCTGCGGCGCCCAGGGGATCCTTGTACGCGGCGAACGCCACGGCCCAGCCCACGGCCAGCACACCGCGGCCCAGGTAGAGCCGCATGAGGACTGAGCGGCCGTCGGAGACGACAGGCATGTGGGATGTGGGGGTGAGGGTGCTCACGGGTGAGTCTTTCTCAGATGGCAGATGGCAGATGGCAGATGCGGATGGATGGGGGATGGGGGATGGGGATGGCGGGAGGGAAGCATCGTGGCGGGCGACGGCCGCCGCCGGGCACACCGCTCGGGTGTGCCCGGCAGCGCCAGCGGCAGTGACCGCGGCTGCGGCTGCGGCTGCCGGGTCGGCTCCCTAGGCGGCGTTCGTCTCCGCCTGGTCGAAGAACTTCATGGCCATGAAGCCGTGTGCGTAGCCGCCGCCGGCGCGCAGCGCCGCTGCGATCATGACGGTCTCCGCCAGTTCCTGCTGCGTCGCGCCCGCGGAGTGCGCGGCCTTGGTGTGGGCCTCGATGCAGTACGCGCACTGGGTGGTCAGGGCCACCGCTACCGCCATGAGTTCGGTGTGCTTGCGTGAGATGACGTTGTTGCTGCCACGCAGTACCTGGTTGTCCCAGGCCATGAAGGCCTTGAACGCCTCCGGGGCGCCGGCGCGGATGTGCTTGGCGTACTGATGGTCGTTGTGCTCGTGGTAGGACACGATGCGCTCCTGTGGCGTCGACGGGGCCGGTCAGTAGTTGTTGCGTCCGGCCCTGACGCCGCCGTCGACGTCCCAGGTGGCGCCGGTGATCCAGTCGGCCTGGTCGGACAGCAGGAAGGCGACCGCGGGGGCGACGTCGTCCGGGGTCCCGACGCGGCCGAGAGGGTGGAAGGTGTTGAACCCGTCGAGAGTGCTGTCGATTTCGTCCTTGGGAAGGAAGGCTTCGTAGATCGGTGTGCGGACCACGGCCGGGGCCACGGTGTTGACGCGGATACCGTGCGGAGCGAGCTCCATGGCCAGGTGCTGGGTGAGGGAGTGCAGACCGGCCTTGGCCACGGAGTAGGCCGAGGACGGAGTGGCGGCCATGGCTTGGTGGGCCAGCATGCCGCCGATGTTGACGACGGCTCCCTTGCTGCCGCGGTCGATGATGTTGGCGGTCACGGCCTGGGTGACGAAGTAGAAGGCCCGCGTGATGGCCTGGTAGCGGTCGTAGTCGTCCTGGGTGTGCTCAAGGAAGGACTTGGGCTCGAAGATCCCGGCGGAATTGACGAGAAGGGTGGCGTCGGGGTGCTGCTCGGTCAGGGTGGCGCTCAGACGGTCCACGGCCGCGCGGTCGAACAGGTCGGTGGTCAGAGCGACGGCGTCCCCGTGGACGGCCAGCTCGGCCACCGCCTCCGCGGCCTTCTTCTCGGACCGGCCGGTGACGACGGCGCTGCCGCCGCCTTCGAGGACACGGCGGGCGACGGCCAGACCGATACCGCTGGTCCCGCCGATGACGATGACCTTCTGCCCGGTGAAGTCGAGGGCGTTGCTGGGCATGCTGCTGCTCCTTGATGCGCGTTCTATGCGTGGTTGCTGTGATGTGCAAAACTTCACATATCGGACATCGATGCTCACGGTGAGCGCCGTGAGCCTCAACTCTTGGTGTGCGGTGACGGCGCGGGTTCGCGTCCATCCCGTCCCATATGTCCGGGTGATGCCTATGACTGTAGGGCGCTCCACAGGGGTCCGGTAGAGGATCTGAGTGAATGCGGGTATAGCCTGCGGCTATCGCCAGGAGGAGAGAGCCGTGAATATCGAGGCGCTGCGATATGCCCAGACCGTCTCTCGGACGAAATCCTTCAGTGCCGCTGCACGCGAGTACGGGGTGACGCAACCGTCCCTGTCCAACGGCGTCGCCCGGCTGGAGGAGGAGCTCGGTGTTCGCCTCTTCGACCGCTCACCGCGTGGGGTGAAGGCCACCGAGGACGGCGCACGGATCCTGCCCCTGATCGACCACGTCCTAGGGTCCCTCGACACCCTGGCCGCCGAGGCTCAGCGGCTGTCCAGTCCGGTCACCGAAACCATTCGCATGGGCGTGTCACCAGTGATCGGGTCCGAACTCGTCGCTCGGGCGTTCCGGGCCGCCCGTACCCTGCAACGTCCACGCGACCTCGTGCTGCGGGAGGCGGACCTTGACCCGCTGCGCGCCGATCTGCAGGCGGGACGACTGGACATCGTGCTCGTCCCCGCCGTGCCTGGCATGCCCACCCTGCGGCACCGCGTCATCGCCCGCGAACCGGTGGTGGTGATCGATCCCGCCGTCGACGGGGACGACAGCCCCGTCGAACTCAAGGCCGTGGCGGACGCCGCCTACATCCTCGGGCCCAGTACCTGCGGACTGACCACCTTCACCACCGAACTCTTCCAGACCCACGATCTGGCACTTCGTGCATACCCGGGGGAAGCCGCCAGCTTCAGGGCGGTGGACGAGTGGGCGGCGATGGGGCTGGGCGCGGCACTCCTGCCCCGCTCCAAGATCACTCATGAGCACACGAGTTGTCGTCCCCTTCTCCAGGCGGGAACACCCGTCGAGATCGCTTACGAGGCGGTCTGGGACTGCGACACTCCGCTCGGAGCGGACCTGGACGAATTGGTCACGGCGCTCACTGGCGGCGAAGAGGCCCCACTGGTCGAACGCGACACGGGGTTCCGAGTGGCGGCGGATTAGCCAGGTGCGGCGGGGGGACACGTCTTTCCCGCGGCCTGATGAACGACGGGGACATCGCATAATCGCCCCAGGCGGGGGCCGCGTGCAGAGCCGTTGGACCGGCGCTTGGGTGTGGCCGTGATGGGTGCGAGTGCGCGAGTTCTGCGCGTCGGATTCTGCAGGGAAAGCGAGCGGATTGTGCAAGAACACTTCCCGCCTTGCATGTGAGGGCGCCGACCCACCTTCATGAATTCTGGCCGACGGTGATGGGAGCGACGATTACATATTCCCAAGTGGGTCACGAACAGTGACCTCGTGACCAGAGGTGACTGCCCGCTACGCTCGGTAGACCGGCAGTTCGACTTCGCAAGGTCCATCTCTCCACCATCCATGACGCAACCCGCCTTGGCGTACCGGCCCGAGTGCGAATGAGGACCGCTCCTCAGGGTGCGCGTGCGCCGCGCTGGAGGCACGCTGGAAGGGCGAGTTCCGCCCGTCTGCTGAGATGTCCCCTTGCCCGATGGTGGTGAAAGTCAGTTTGGCAGGTGACGAATTTGGTTTCCTTCCGAGTACTCGGCTGGTAACGCGCGGAATCCGCGTACGTCACAACATAAGGTGTGTGCGAATATGGAGCTGAAGCTCGAAGTCATCATGCTGCCCGTCTCTGATGTCGACCGGGCCAAGAGTTTCTACGAGGCGGTGGGATTCCGCTTGGACGTCGACCACACGTTCAGCGACGACTACCGGCTGGTGCACTTCACACCGCCTGGATCCGGGTGCTCGATCATCTTCGGCAAGGGCACGCTCTCCGCAGCCCCCGGCTCGACCCAGGGCCTCTACCTCATAGTCTCGGACGTGGAGCAGGCCCGCGCGGAGCTCGTCGGCCGAGGCATCGAGGTGAGCGAGGTGTTCCACGACGCCGGAGGGCTTTTGCACCACGGCCACGAGGCCGGAGACGCCGTCCACCGCGGCGCAGGTCAGGAGAGGATTCCCGGTGTACACCCGGACCGTACCTCCTACGCCTCCTACGCCACCTTCAGCGATCCGGACGGCAACGGCTGGGTCCTCCAGGAGATCACGGAACGCCAGCCCGGGCGGTGACACTACGCATGTCAGGCTCAGGGAGTACTTCGACGGTGGGGGGGGGAATGACAGCAAGTCTCGTCAGTAGCTTTATGGTCGAGAAAGGCCGGTCGCCATGAACTGCTACGACTGCGCTACCAATGCGCTCCAACCGGTACAGGCCGTCGCGGTAGCCTCGTGCGCCCGGTGCGGAGCTGGGATGTGCCGCACGCACCTGCATGTCACCAGCGAATCGGTTCCTGGTGTGCCCAACCCTCCACCCAGGCCCGAAGCCCGACGACTCACGTGCGACGTCTGCTTTGCGGCGGAGCGTGCCGCTGCTGGTCTGGCTTGAGCGGCCGCGCACCGTACCCGTCGGTTCCGAGCAAGAGTCGGCCGGCGGCTGGAACACCGTGGCGTGCAACTCGGCGCTCTGTCCGTCCGCATGTGGAGAGTGCGTATGCTGTGACGCGCTGCCGTGACGCGCTGCCGTGACGCTCGGCCCGCCCGCGGACGGGCACGCACCCACGCGTGCCACCCCGCCGCCCGGCGGCGATCGTAACCCCTGGTGGGCGCTGAATCGGTTCGCGACCATGACTGCGGACAGCTGCCCACTGGGCATGCTGGTTCCTCAGGTGAGGGTTTCCGTGAGCCGCGAAGGCTGTCTCGCTCCCGTCATTCGCAGCGCCCTCTCCATCGGTGCACGAGGAGGACGTTGTGGCGCGCAGCGTGACCTATTCGATGAGCGTCTCACTTGACGGCTACATCGTCGGGCCTGACGGCGACTTCGACTGGACGGCCCCCGACTCGGAGGTCTTTCGCTTCTGGATCGACGAGATTCGAGAGGTCGGGGTCCACCTGATGGGACGACGGCTGTACGAGACGATGCTCTACTGGGAGACCGCCGAGCAGGATCCATCGCTCGACGACGCCATGCTCGAGTGGACCGCGCTCTGGAAACCGCTGCCGAAGGTGGTGTTCTCCACCACGCTGTCCGCGGTGCAGGGCCATGCCCGCCTGGCTTCCGGCGGTCTGGCGGAGGAGATCGAGCGGTTGCGAGAGGAGCCGGGGGAGGGCGACATCGCTATCGGCGGTGCGACCCTCGCCGCCGAGGCGGCCGCATCGGGTCTGATCGACGAGTACCGGGCCATGGTCTATCCGGTGCTGGTCGGCGGCGGCATCTCGTTCTTTCCCCAGCGTGAGCGCCGGGTGGACCTCGAACTCGTCGAGACCCGCACCTTCAGCTCGAAAGTGGTCTACCTCCGCCACCGCGTGGCGCGTTAGGGAGAGCCCCGTCAGTAAGTGAAGACACGTACAGCGAACAGGAGCAGCTTCACCGAACTGGGGACGTAGCTCTCAGCATTGCACCACAGTGGTGGCGTGGGCATTTGGGTGAGCATCATTACCGCAGTCAGCGGTCTGCTCGGCGCCGGTATCGGCATCACCGGCTCTCTTCTCGGTGAACGGTGGCGTGCGCGCACATCAGCTGATCAAGAACAACGCGCGGCTGAGCTCCGACTGCGAGACGAACGCAAGGACGTCCTGATCCGCTTCTTCGCGCTCGTCCGAGAAGTCGAGCGGGTCGCGGAGCGTGGCCACGCCGGCGAAGAGGCGGCGGCCGACGAGGTCCGGGACCTGACCAGTCGTCTGTGGCTGCTTCACGTCGAGGTCCACTTGCTGTGCACAGCGCCTACGGCTGATGCCGTCTACACCCTCACCGAGCGCCTTAGAACTCCTAACGAAATGATCTTCGAGGTGATTGGATCACTCTCTGGGACCGTTGATGTGGGAGTGTGGGGTGGCACGGTCGAAGCCATGGGAAGTCGACAACGGGTTGTGGGCGGTGATCGAGCCGCTGTTGCCCACAGTTGAGCGCCGGAGGCGGCATCCGGGACGTAAACGGCATCCGGACCGGCTGATGTTCCAGGGCATTCTGTTCGTGCTGCACACCGGGATCTCCTGGGAACACCTGCCGCAGGAACTTGGCTTCGGCTCGGGCATGACCTGCTGGCGCCGCCTTGCCGAGTGGACCGAGGCCGGGGTGTGGCCACGTCTGCACGAGGTCCTGCTCGCCGAGTTGCGCCGAGCGAATGCCCTGGACTTCTCCTGGGCGGCGGTCGACGGCTCCCACATTCGGGCGTTAAAGGGGGATCCAAGACAGGACGAAGCCCTGTGGACCGGGGCAGGGCGGGCAGTAAGCATCACCTGATCACCGATGCGACCGGCATCCCGCTCGCTGCCACCCTGACCGGCGGCAACCGCAATGACGTCACCCAGTTGATTCCACTCCTTCAAGCCGTGCCGCCGGTGCGAGCCAAGTGCGGCCGACCCCGCCGCCGTCCGGACATGGTGCTGGCCGACCGCGGCTACGACCACGACAAGTACCGCCGGCTGGTCTGGGGCCTCGGCGTGAAGCCGCTGATCGCGCGCCGCGGCACCGAGCACGGCTCGGGACTGGGCACACAACGCTCGGTCGTCGAGCGCGCCTTCGCCCACCTGCACTGGTTCCGCCGCCTGCGGATCCGCTGGGAGATCCGCGACGACATCCACCAAGCCCTCCTCACCCTCGGATGCGCACTCATCTGCTGGCGGCGCCTGAAGCCGTTCCGATAGGAAATGGCCAACAGCGCCGAGGAACTGTGCGCGACCGTCGATGCGGTCAGGTTGTCAGAGGCGGGTGCTCTACTCTTCTGCATGGATTCAGTTGACCCGATGGGCCCGCAGGCAATGCTCTCCGCATTGCGGGATTTCTGTGCCGCGCAAGTCGACGCGGAGGTCGCCGCACGGATCGTCGAGCTCGCCCGGCCAGGATTCGCCCTGACCCCAGCCGGGCCTGGCGAGGCGGCGGGGTACAGCCGTTTCGGCGGCAGGGCTTTGCTCGAGCCCGGCACGCCTTGGCCGACCTGTGACGGCTTTCCGCTGAGCCTGCACGCCGTCCTGGACACCGATCCGCTGGCCCCCTGGCTCGACGGCCTCGTCCCGCCGGGGACCGGCCTGCTCAACTTCTTCTACCTCGACACCCAGTCCAAACAGGCCCACCCCGACGCCTGGGACCTGTACGACAAGTACGGCTTCCGCAACGAGCGGGCGTTGGGCTGCGTGCTCGCGGCTCGTTCCGCACATACGGTCGAGGTGGACCCGCCAGCCCGCGCCAGCGTCTTCGAGCCGACCCCATGGGCCGCAACCTACGGGCTCCTCCTTCCCCACACCTTCGATCCCGTCTGGCAGACCGTAAACCTCGGGCCCGAGCTCGATGACAAAACCTGCGGCGGCAGCTTCGTGTTCCTGGAGGAGATATTCCCCCGATGGTCCGACCGGCCGCACGGCGTGATCGAACCCCCGGGCCCCGGAGACCGCGTGGACCTTGCCTTCGGCCGGCACCAGGGCACTACAAGCAACGGGCCGAACCTGCCTGCCGACGCCGACCCGAACGACTACCATCACCTGCTCCAACTGACCGGAAACGACCAGTGGTACATGGGCGGCGACGGCGGCACCCTGCACTGGGCGATACCCACCGCGGCCCTGCACGTCGGCGACTTCAGTCAGGCCACCCCCACCCCGGACCTATCCTGACCGCTCGAAGATCATTTTGTTAGGAGTTCTTACCGCGGCGGCGAGGGAGCCTGCTGGTGAGCCCATGCACATCCGCCTCTCGGAAGCACGCCTTGCCGCCTTGTCAACTGCCCGCGCGGAACAAGGGATTCGCGTCGGTCCATCCCTCAGCCCGCTGTAGGTCTCCCGTCGAGCGCGCAGGCATCACTCCATGCCTGCATCGCACGTCTGCGCCGCGTACTCGAGCCACAGCGGGCGCCGCGCACGCCTGCGCGGCTGCTGGTCAGCGAGCCCTACGGCTACGCCCTCGCCCTGGAGCAGGACGCGGTGGGCGCCTGGGTGTTCGAAAGCCGGGTGGCGGCTTGCTCGGCCGCGGAGCTGCCCGCTGATGTCGCCGCCGAGGGCCTCGCCGAGGTCCTCGCCTCGTGGGGGCGGGCAGCCGTACGCGGAATTCCCGGACGAGCCGTGGACCGCTGCTGAACGCGCCCGTCTGGAGGAGGTGCACCGCACCGCTCGAGTACGTCTCGCCGCGGCCCGGCTCGGCTGCGGGCAGGCCGCGCAGGCCCTCGCCGACGCGGGCGCGCTGACCCGGGAACAGCCGCTGCACGAGGAGGGCTGGCGGTTGCCGGCCCTGGCGCTGTGAGCCCGCGACCGTCAGGGAGACGCACTGGCCGCGCTACGGCGGGCCCGGCACCTGCTCGGCGTCGAGATCCAGGTAGGGCAGCAGCACGGGCTCCCGACTTACCCGTGGCTGCACCCCGCCAGGAGTGAGGTGGGTATGTCGCCGGCTCACGTCGCGGCCGGCGACCGGGCCGCGAGGAGTGGCTACAACGGCAGACTAGGGAGATGGACTCCAACCTCTACCCTGAACTGGCTGCGTCGGGCAGCCTGGCCGCAGCGCTGGAACACCAGGCGGTCGAACTCGGCGTCGATCTCACCCTGGTACCTGGCGATGGGGGCCCACGGGTGTCGGCCGGCATCGCCTCGTCGGTCCCTGAGCGCAAGCCGCTGTCCGTTCACATCGGGGCCGAGAGCCGCTGGTTCGGTGTCTCCGGTTGGAGTCGCGGAGTCGAACTCATCACCGGAGCCACGCCCGACTTGGCGGATGTCGTCAGGGCTGGAGCGGCGTGGGGGGGCGGGCAGGAGCCTGCGGGAGCTGCGGGCCGAGCTGTCGTTTCTTCGCTCCAGTCAGCGCGCCGAAGCACATGAACGCGGGCCGGCAGCGGTGGTGGAGCTGCAGTGGCGCACGATGCGGGAGCAGGCAGCCGAGGCACCGGAGTTCACAGGGTTCGGTGAACTCGTGGAAGCGGCCCATGCAGAACAGCGGCTGCGACAGCTCTATGTCTTCTCCAGTCACTGGACACTCGGCTTCAGCTCCTGCACGGGTTACCCGTTCCGCGACGAGGTTGCCATCGTGCCGTCACACCATGGCAGCCCGTTCCGCCTGAAGAAGCATCCGCAGTCCGGCGACGTCCTGGGCGAGGCCGCCACGGCCGGGGAAGCCGTCGCGCTGGCGGTGCGCCATCTCCCCGCCGATCTCGGCCCGGCCGTCGCGGGAACCGCCGAACAAGAGGGATGATGCGCGCACCCGAAGCCACTGACCGGCACTGTTCCCGCGGCCGGTGCCAACTAGCAGGGTGTGACCGCCTCCCTGGTAGTCCGGGCGCTGTTGGCAGTCGCATGCCAAATATCGGAAAGCGAGGACAGGGCCGTATGGACCGGTCAGACTGTCCGCGACGCGCCGGGAGGCCGTCCTGTTTCATTCCCATCATCCAGGTTCAGAGAGGAAGTCAATGGTGTCGAGGATCCGGCGACGTACCGGTTTGATGCTCGCGGCAGCGTCGCTCGCCCTGCCCCTGTCGGTGGTCGCGGCGCCGACCGCCGTGGCGGACACGAACTGCGGCAGCTGGCCGGGCAACGGGATAGCCCACCACGACGTCAAGACATTGACCGTGACGCACGGCGGGCGGACGGTGAAGATCGCGCTGGTCAACCAGCGGCTGAGCGACCACTCGTTCGCGGCGATCCGGAGCGGCTACCGGTCCGGCGACCAGACCTGGGTGGACCGTTCCACCGACGGCGGAAGGAACTGGACGCAGTGCGGCCCGTTCAACAGCCAGTTCTCCAACGACCTGAACAACCTGCACTACTCCATGCGGGCATGCGCCCGCTTCAACGGGGCAAGCTTCTGCACCAGTTGGTACTACGACAACGACTGAGCGCACCCCGGCTCGGCGCCCCCGCTTCCGCCCGGCGGACCGGGGGCGTTCAGCACAGGGATTCCGAGCGACCCGAGGTCGCTGCCCGACGGGAGCGAGTCCTGCTGAGGTCGGACACAACCTCAGCAGGCCCGCGTCGCGACTTGACCTGAGACCGGGTCAGGAAAGGGTCTTGTAGATCTGCCACCCCGTACCGATCTTCACGGGGCCGCTGAACGTGCCCCTGCCGGAGCCGGTGAGTCGGTGGAGAGTCCCGGTGGCGTGGCGCGCGACGAGGTCGGCTTTGCCGTCCCCGGTGATGTCGCCGACGCCGACGACCGTGTTGTACGACCCGCCCCAGTTGGCGGACAGCTTCACTCGGGGTGTGAAGGCCCCGTTGCCCCGGCCGGAGTACCGGTACAGGTTGTTGGAGGTGTCCTGCGCGAGGAGATCGCCGATGCCGTCGCCGTTGATGTCCCCGACGCCGACGATCTTCTTGTAGACCTTCCAGTTGTCCCAGAGCTTCACCCGCGCGGACAGCCGGCCGGTGCTGGTGCCCTTGTACAGGTACACCGTGCCCGTCGAGCTGTTCCGGGCGATGAGGTCCGGCCGCCCGTCCTGGGTGACATCGCCCGGTGACGTCATCACGTCGTACTGATTCCAGCCGCTGCCGAGCGAGGTGTACGGCGTCGTCGGCTTCGGAACCGACCCACACGCGGGCTTGTAGAGACGCAGGGTGCCGTCGCCCGGCCGGACCAGCACATCGGCGCACCGGTCGCCGTTGAGGTCGCCGTAGGGCAGCGCCCTGACGGATGCCGGCCAGCCGCCGGTCGACATCGTCGAGGAGAACTTCCCGGCGCCGTCCCCCCGGTGGAAGGTGAGCGTCCCGGAGGATCTCACCGTGAGCAGGTCGCCGATCCCGTCGGGCAGCGTGGAGCCGCCGATGTGGTCCCGCCACACCGTCGTGCCGCCCGTCAGGCCGACCGTGCCCGACTGCACCAGCGGTGCGCCCTGGCCGTCGGCCGGCTGAGCCGTGAGCGTCCAGGTGTAGGCGCCGTTGGGCAGCAGCCCACCGGCCGCGTCACGACCGTCCCACTGCGTCGCCACGGAGTACTCGGCCGGTCCGCCACTGCGCGTGGCCACCAGTCGGCCGGTGGCCCTGTGCCGCACCTCCACTGTCCAGGAGGCCGCCGGCTCGGAGAGCCACCACTCGCCCTTCCAGGTCAGCGGGGTCGAGTCCGTCTCCACTCGGGCGCCGACGCTCCGGTACGGCGAGACCAGGGCGGCCGCGGGGCGCCCGGTGTGCAGGACATGGACGGTCTGACCCGGCGCGGTGTACGCGATGTCACCGTTGCGGGCGTCCATCGCCACCAGGCCGGCACCGACGGTCGCCTGCCGCACCGGCGTTCCGGTCTGGAGGCCGTAGACATCGAGACCCTGCTGGCCGCGGACCGCTATGCGGCCGTCCCCGAGGTAGGCCTGACCGGCGAGGTAGGTGGTCGCGTTGACGGCGGGAAGCGCGAGGGACTTCCGGGCCTGGAGGTCGTACACACCTGCCGCCGACGGAGCGCTGCTGGTCTGGCACCGCCAGTACAACCACTTGCCCACCGCCTGCAGATCGACGATGGAGACGCATCCGGTGCCCACGGTGACGGTGGTCAGTGTGGCTCCGGTACGTGTGTCCCTGGCTGTCACCGTGCCGTTCGGGGTGGAGGTCCACAGCGTGGTCCCCCAGAGCGCGCCTGCCCGGTACGACTCCTTGTGCACCACCTTGCCGGAGTCGATGTCGATGACGCGCAGTTCCCTCCCGCCGCCGACGGGTGTGCCTTCGACCAGCACGAGGTTTCCGGATGCTCCGATGATCCGCACCTGATGGTCGGATTCGTCGAAGCTGTCCTGCAGCCCCGTCTCGCGCGGGGTGCCGGGGAACGCCTCGCCCCTCCCTACGACGAAGAGCGTCGGTTCCCATGTGCCGTCCCGGCTCACCATTCCCCGGTACACGCTCCGGCCGTCGCCGGTGGGGTACAGCTCGGGGCACGACCCGTTGCCGGACGAGCATCTGTTGAGGGGAACAGGCAGGCTACCGATCCGCCGGCGCTCGCCGTACCCGGGCTGGGCTTCGACGAGTCGCCGGTCGTATGCGTGCGTGATCCCGTCGCCGTACTCCAGCGTGCGGACGATGCCGTGATCCACCGTCAGCCGCTGGATCTGCATCGGGACCGGGGGAACACGCAGCACACGCGTCGCGTTCGGTACGCCGTCCGCCCCGGCGGTGATCGCCTGGTAGCCGTAGTCCTCGGCGGACTGGCCGCCGACGAGCTGGACGCCGCCGTCCGGCCGGACGGCGATCCGGTCCGCCACGGCACGGGCGAGCAGCGTGCGTTCGCCGGAGCCGTCGAAGGGTACGGCCACGACTCTGTACTGGGCCGCCTGGTACGTCTTCGTTCCGAACGCGGGGTCGTACCTTGCCACGATCAGGGAGTCGCCGACGACGCCGAGGACCTTGGAGTCCTTCAAGCTGACCTCGACCTCGCGTACGGGTGCGTCGAACCGGCCCTGTTCATAGATCCGTACGCCGCCGGGCTGGGGCGTCACCAGGTGACGAGCCGTCACCGTGGAGTTGCCGTACACCGTGCCGTAGGGCAGAGGCGTGGCGTGGGCGGCGTCCAGGTCGATCCAGGCGTACTGGGTGGTGTCCTGCCCGGGCACCCTGAGCATCGTGAGGAACCCGTGCAGGCCGGCTCGCAGGACGAAGAGTATGGAGGAGCCCTCCGGAAGGCCCGTCACGGGGCGGTCCACCGTGGTGCCGTTGTCGTCGTCGAGCAGATGCAGTTCCGTCCACTCGCCGTCGGCCCTGACCCCGCCCCTGGTCACCACCGTGGTGCCGATCGTTCTGTTGTAGCTCTGGCCCGACGGGACAGTGAGGGTGATGGTCTCGTCGGTGGCCATGTCGCGCAGCTGCACGTCGCTCGTGCCACGGGCAGGGGGCAGCGCCACCACATCGGATGCCGTGCCGTAGTACTCGACGGGGTCGACCGACTGCGTGCCGGCGAGCTTGCGGCTCGAACCGTCCAGGCCCGTCCACTCCAGCCCCCCGGCACCGCTCGGGTCTACGGCGACGTGCAGAAAACCGGAGGGCCCGACACTGGTCACGGAGCCGTACGCCGGGATGACGCGCATGGTCGCGGGAATCCTGGTCTCGCCGAACGTGCCCGCGTCGGCCGAGGCCTGCAAGGAGAGCGGACCTACGGCCAGTGACAGCGACACCACCAGGGCGGTGGCGACACGCGTGCGTGAAAGATGACGAGCCAAGACGGTCCTCCCCATGGAATTGAGGCGGGACGCACACCGTCCTGCGGTGTCCCTGGCCCCCCGGCCGTCGTATCCGCCTCATCGAAATCCAGGTGATCTTACAGTCGCCACCGTGGTTTCGGGTATGGGCTTCCGGTCCCTGGCTCGGCCCGCTCGACCGGAGCAGCCGCCCCCGGACCGGCGGCCGCCGGGTGTGCCCCGACGAGGGCGGGCACGGCTGACGGTGGGACAGGGAAGACAAGCCGTTCATGGCGGCCTGCCGTACCACCACCAAATGGGCTGTGCGCCGCTCTCGATCAGCGAGCGGCGCACACAGGGGAGTCGACGGTGACGCTTGTGACAGCGTCGCCGGCCCTCGTCTTCCATGGAGGACGATACGGCGGGGCGGGCAAGCCCGCGTCGGGGTCAGAGTCGCTGCCGCCTGATGATGTCTTCCAGCGAGCCCGACGGGATGTGACCGTTGGGGGAGAGCTTGTCGACGGCCTGGGGAAGCACCTGGGCGATCTCGTCGGCGGCCTGATGGGGAGGGACGCCCGCTCGCTCGGCAACGTGCCGCAGAGTCTCGTCGGGCAGGGCCTGGGCAACCTGTGCGCCGGTGACGGGCTGGTTCCCACCCGTCCCGACCCAGGACTGAGCCTGCTCGGCGAGGCCGCTCTTGGCCAGCATCTCCAGTAGGCCGGCCAGCGGGTTGTCTCCGTTCCCCGTCGCCTGCGCACCGCCGGCGCCACCACGCATCAGCGCGCCCAGTAGCGCACCGAGGATGTTTTCTCCTTGGCCGCTGCTTCCCTGGCCGCCACCCAGCAGACTGCCGAGCAGAGAGCCAAGATCATTACCCGCCATGGCGTGCACCTTCCGTAAGGGGCGCAGCAATTTCGCACCTCTCCTCACGATCACCGCAGCCCGCGTCGGTCGCAAACGGAGATCCCTGGTCCGGGAGTGCACGAGAGTCACCTGAGACGAGGTGCCGGAATCGCAGGCGCTGTTCACTCTCCTCCGCTGCTGCGTCGGCGACATCACCAGGCGACGGGGCCGCACCGACGTGGTCTCCACCGGCGGCACGGACTTCGGCCCACGCTGGAGCGAAGCCCCCTGCACGTGCCGGCCTTGACCGCATACAGTCAGCGAAGATCAACAGGGGAGGAAACCCGCACGTGAAGCACTCCATCGTTCATCGCGCCGCCACCGCGGTGCTGTGCGCCGCCGCCACCGTGGCAACCAGCGGCTGTAGTTCGGAGGACCGTGCCGAGGACGGCGCGAAGAAGACAGCGTCGGCGACCGGACGAAGCACCCCTTCGACACCATGACGACCCAGCAGATCGACAAGCAGGCCCGGGAAGCCTTCAGGAACGCCACAAGCCTCCGCCTTGCCGGGACGATCAGCAGTGATGGTCAACAACTGGAGGTCGACCTGGCCCTGGACGCCCTCGGCTCCTGCAACGGGGCGGTCGGGAACTCCCTGGGCATCATGCACATCATCAAGAGCGGTCCGCTCGTCTACGTCAAGGCACAGGACGACTTCTGGCGCGCCACCTTCAGCCGCGAGATGACAGCCGAGCAGACCGAGGCGATGGTCGCCCTCTTCGCGGGCCGCTGGGTCAAGCCCCCCAGACTGATGTCGGCGACTGCCGGGCGCATGTGCAACCGCCTCGGCTCTCTGACCGAGGCGCTGAGCCCTGCATCCGGCGGAAACCCCACCCGCGAAGCCGATGCCGTCGTCGGCGGCCGACCGGTCGCCGTACTCGCCGAAAGGACCACGACCGAGACCACCACCGTCTACATCGCCAAAGAGGGCAAGCCCTACATTTTGAAGGCCACTGTCACAGGCGGCAACGAGCCCGCGGACGTCACCTTCAGCGACTACAACAAGCCCGTCGACACCACCCCGCCGCCGCCGGACCAGATCCTCGACCCCACCAAGCTCCGCTGAATCCTCCCGGGCGACGTTCTCCGAACTGGTCACCGCGGCCGGCTGCCGTCGTCGGTCACCCAGGCCGGTGTGTCAGATCGCTTGCGTGGAGTGGAACAGCCGGGGCAGGACGACGCCGCCGACGGCGGCGATCGCGTCGATCTCCTCCTCCGACGGGCGGGTGGATTCCGGCAGCAGGTGGCCGAAGCCTTCGACCGCCGCCGCGTCCACCTCGATGTGGAACTGCAAGCCCCATGCCCGGGGACCGAGCCGGAATGCCTGGTTCGGGTACCGTCCGCTGGAGGCGAGGAGAAGGGCACCCTCAGGAAGCGTGAAGGTGTCCTGATGCCAGTGGAACACCGGCGTCCGCGGGCCGAGGCCGTGGAAAAGGGGATCGTCCTGGGCGGCCGCCTCGAGCGAGACGCTTCCCGGACCGATCTCCGGCTCGGGTCCCTGTGTCACGTCCGCCCCCGCCGCCGCGGCCAGCAACTGGGCTCCGAGACACACACCGAGCACCGGTACCCGCTCGCGCAGCGCTTGCCGCAGCAGGCGGCGTTCGGCGGCCAGGTGTGGGTGGCGTCGGTCGTCCAGGGCGTTCATCGGACCCCCAAGGACGATGAGTCCGCCCGTATCACGCAGGCCTGGCACGGGGTCGCCGTCCCACAGGTGGTGCACCTTCAGCTCCGCACCGGCTTCGGCGGCGGCACCCGAGAGAAGGGCGGGGCCCTCGAAAGGGACATGCTGCAGGACGTGCCACGGACGGTCGGACATGCCGGTCTCCTTCGGTGTGGGAGGGCGGGGCCTGAGCGGGCTGGTGAGGCAGGAGGAGCGGCACCCGGACGGTTCGGGGGACTGGGGACCGAGTGCCGCTCGATCCGGGGTGGCCGAACCGCCCGCGCTTCTTCGCGGGCAGGGGGACCGGCGGGAAGTCGGCCTCTGTGCGGCCGACGGTGCGCCCGGCCAGCCCGGCCGTTGCTTACCCCAGCAGAAGGCGGACCGGCGACCGCGTCGCGGACGCCCCTCAGCCGGCGGGCTGATCCTCGGGAAGGGCGTTGTCGATCAGCACGCGGGCGGCCTCAAGCGCGTCGTGACGCGGGCAGGGGCTGTCCAGCGACGTCGACAGAGCGGTAGCTCCCGCGACGAGGACGGCCAGATGGCGCCCCAGGCGCTCCGGGTCCGCCGCCCCTGCGCGGGTGGAGATGTCGATGAGCAACTGTGTGATGCCCTGCTTGTTCTGCTGGACGAGTTTGCGCACGTCCGGCATGCTCTCCGCGGCTTCGACGGCAGCGTTGTGGAGCGGACAGCCGCGGGTGCTCACTGCCCCCGAAGAGCCAGGGGCTGCCTCGGCGACGATGCCGAACAGGGCCAGCAGCTGTTCCTTGGGCGTGAGATCTTCACGGGTGACGTGCTGATCGATCCGCAGCGCCAGCCGGGCGTCGTAGCTGCGCAGGTACTCCTCCACCAGCGCCGCCTTGGTGGGAAAGTGCTGGTAGAAGGTACGCGTGGAGACCTCGGCGGTTTCCACCAGGCGCGCGATACCTGTGGCGTGGATGCCCTCTTCATAGAAGAGCTTCGCGGCCGCGCGCAGGATGCGCTCGCGCGCTCCCCGGCCACCACGGCGCCGCGTTTGAGGCGCACTCTCAGTCTCCATGGCACAAGTATAACGCTTGCTTTACTTTAGCTGAGGAAGATCCACAGCTTTCCGGTGCGCGCACTGGTGCCGTGAGCGCCCCAGCGGCAATCTGCGGGGTCGCCCACCTGCTCACCTGGGTGCCGGTTCGGCGTACGTGAAGTCGTACGGGGCCCAATCGGTGACCCGACGGTAGCCGAGGCGCTGGTAGAGGGCGTTGCTGGTGGGGTTGCCCGCATCCGTGTACAGCACGATCTCCGTGGCACCCGCGGTGAGCGCGGCGCGGGTGACCTCGGTGGTCACAGCGGCTGCGTAGCCGCGGCCGCGGAGGTGGGCAGGGGTGTAGACGGGGTCCACACGGACCATGCCGGCGACCATCGGGTTCGCGCCGGCCATGGAGACGGGGGTGCCGTCCGGGGTCTCCCAGAAGGTGTACTGCTTCTCGGCGAAGCGGGTGCTCGCCCAGGAAGCGGCGTCGATGGTGACGGTCTCCCCGAGGTCCGCGGCGAGTTCACGGCACCAATGCATGAGGTGCTCGTGGTCCTCGTCGCCCACTGCCCGGCCGTGTCCCTCTGGATGCGGCTCGGGCGGGGTGAGTGTGCCGAGGCGGTAAAGGTGCATCCGTACCCGGAGCGTCGGCGTCGCGCCGGTGTGCTTGTGCCAGGCCATGGCGAAGGCTGTGGCGGTGTCGTGGTCCGCGGTGACGCCGGTGAGCGTGTGGCCCAGGGCGGCCAACTCGGCGGCCAGAGCGTCGGCTTGTTCGATGGAGAGGGGAGTGAGCGTCAGACGGCGGCTCGGCGGCCGGAAGAAGATCGCCTGGGTCTCGCCCTCCGACTCCAGGCGGCCGAAGAGGACACTGCCAGGGGTGTACGCGCTTGGGCTGGTGCGCCACTTCTCCAGCACGGTGAGCGGCGTGTTGTGCAGGACGGGGCGCGAGCAGAGAAAGGCTCCGGCGCGGGCAAGGAGGTCGTCGAGGTCTTCGGAGAGACGCCAGGCATCCGAGTGCATGCCGCATGATCCCGCATCGAACCACCAGTGGGGAGCCGATACCTGAAGACAAGACTCCGTCATCCCCTTTCGCGCTGCCGATCCCGCCTAATCTCACGTGAGTTGTACCTGGTCACCGGGTGGGCCCCGGGCCCCTGTGGGCGTCGGTCATCGCACGTCCACGCGCACGAGCGCCCGGCCCAGTAGGCGCGAAGCTCGAAGTGTCCTCTCCAGGCGCTCCCGGCGGCGTGCCATACGTCACGACTGCCCGCCCTGTGCGGAACGAGTTGAGGCGAGACGATCCGTCTTGTTAAGGTGGGGGCATGGCTTTCCTCTTCTTCGTCTGAGCCCGGGCACGGCCGATGCCGCCGTTTCTGCTGCCCGTAGGCCCTTCGCATGTTCAGGGAAGTCATATGCGCGACCGCGCCCACACCGCTCTGTCCCCCACCGCCCACGCTGCCGTGGCGCAGCTGTCCGTCAAGGACGTCACCAAGTCCTATGGCACCCGGACGGTACTCGACCAGGTCTCCTTCACCGTCCGGCCGGGCGAGAAGGCCGCCGTCATCGGCGAGAACGGCTCCGGCAAGTCCACCCTGCTGCGGCTGCTCGCCGCGGCCGAAGTTCCCGACGCCGGGGAGATCACCGTCAGCTTCCCCGGCGGTACCGGACACCTCGCCCAGACTCTCGATCTCGACGCGTCCCGCACCGTGCAGGACGCCGTCGACCTCGCCCTGAGCGAACTGCGCGACATGGAGCGAAGGCTCCGTGCGGCGGAGGAGACTTTGGGAGACGCGTCGGACGAGGAACTCGCCGCCTACGGCGAACTGCTGATCGCATACGAGGAACGCGGCGGATACGAGGCGGACGCCCGTGTGGATGCCGCGATGCACGGGCTCGGGCTCGCCCGGATCACCCGCGACCGCCGGCTCGGCTCGCTCTCCGGCGGAGAACAGTCGCGGCTCGCGCTCGCCTGCGTCCTGGCCGCGGCCCCCGAACTGCTGCTCCTCGACGAGCCGACGAACCACCTCGACGCGGCGGCCGTGCGCTGGCTGGAGGAGCACCTGCGCGCACACCGCGGCACCGTCGTCGCGGTCACACACGACCGCGGCTTCCTGGAGCGCATCGCCACCACGATCCTCGAGGTCGACCGGGATCAGCGCACCGTGCGCCGCTACGGCGACGGCTGGGCCGGCTACCGGGCCGCGAAGGCGGCCGCCCGGCGCGGCGCGGAACAGCGGTACGCGGACTGGGTCGAGGAGATGACCCGCATGGAAGAACTGCTCGAGGCCGCGGAAAGGCGGCTTGCCACCACCGGCCGTGACCCGAAGCAGGGTTTCGGCAAGCACCGCCGCTCCAGTGAGGCGAAGCTCGGCGGGCAGGTACGCTCCGTCCGGGAGCGCCTGGCGCAGCTGCGACGCAACCCGGTGGCGGCACCTCCCGCACCTCTGCGCTTCACGACGGCGCTGTCGGCGGCGGACGGCGGCCCGGCCCAGGGCTCCCTCGCCGAACTCGACGGCGTACGGGTAGGGGAGCGGCTGCGTCTCGACGGTCTCCTGGCCATCGCGCCCGGCCAACGGCTGCTGGTCACGGGCGAGAACGGCGCGGGCAAGACGACGCTCCTGCGCGTCCTGGCGGGCGACCTGGAGCCGGACGCGGGCACAGCCCGACGCCCCGCCCGGATCGGCTATCTCGCACAGGAACTGCCCGCCCACTCCACGCGGCTTCCGCTGCTAGGCGCGTTCGCCGCCGGGCGGCCCGGACTGCCGGACGAGTACGCCGAACAACTGCTGGCACTGGGCCTGTTCCGGCAGGAGGACCTGCACGTCCCGGTCGCCGCCCTGTCCGCGGGACAGCGGCGGCGGCTGCAGATCGCCACCCTGGTGACGCGGCCCGCGGACCTCCTCGTCCTCGACGAGCCCACCAACCACCTCGCGCTCGACCTGGTCGAGGACCTTCAGGACGCGCTCGCCGCGTACCCGGGGGCAGTGGTCGCGGTCTCGCACGACCGCGGCTTCCGTGCACGCTTCGAGGGGGAGCAACTGGAGCTGAGTGCAGGCCGCAGGTGCTGAACCGCGGGCGCGGGAGGCGGTCGTCGCCCCGAGTTCGTGGACGTGACGACCACTGCGACCCTGGCCGCCTAGGCAGGCCTCCCGCACGACCGCGGACAGGGCGGCCGTGCGGGAGGCCGTTCTCAGAGCATCAGTTGTTCGATGGTCATGGGCAGGGACCGCAGCCGGCGGCCGGTGGCGTGGTGGATGGCGTTGCCGATCGCCGCGGCCAGGCCGACGAGGCCGACCTCCCCCACGCCCTTGGTGCCGACCCTCGATGCGCGGTCGGGTTCGCCGCAGAAGATGACCTCGATGTCGGGGATGTCCGCGTTGACGGGCATCAGGTAGTCGGCGAAGGTGGCGTTGGCGATGCGACCCGTGCCGGCGTCGGTCGCGGTCTCCTCGAATATCCCCTGGCTGATGCCACCGACAGTCCCGCCGATGATCTGGCTCCGGGCGGTCTTCTCGTTGAGGATGCGTCCGCCGTCGATGGCCGTGACCACGCGAGCCACTCGCAGCAGTCCCAGCTGGGGGTCGATGCGCACCTCGACGAACTTGGCGCCGAAGGCCCCGGCGGGTGCCATCCCGATCCTCTCGGCCACGGGCGGAGTGTTACGGCCGTCCGCGCTGAGCTCCTCCAGGCCGTGCCGCGCGAGGATGTCGACGAAGGCCTCGCCCTGGTCCGGCGAGTCGATGAGGGACAGCCGGCCTTCGCCGACCTTCACGTCCTCCGGTCCGGCGCCGCGCAGCGGGGAGGCCTCGTCGTCGCGGACGACGTCGAGGAACTCCTGGATGAGCTTGGTGCAGGCGATCTTGACCGCGCCCGACAGCGTCCCGGTCAGACCTGACCCGCCGGCCATGGGCGCGTACGGCATGTCGGAGTCGCCGAGGTCGAAGCGGACCTTGCCGATCTCCAGGCCGAGCAGTTCCGCCGCGAGCTGGGTCATCACCGTGTAGGTGCCGGTGCCCAGGTCGGCGGCGGCGCTGCGCACGTAGGCCGAGCCGTCGTGGCGCAGCGACGCCCGTGCCTGGCACGGGGTCTGGAAGAAGGGGAACGCCCCGGCCGCCATCCCCCACCCGATGAGCCAGCGGCCGTCGCGCATGGAGCCGATCTCCGGCGTGCGCATGGACCAGCCGAACCGTTCCGCGCCCAGCGTGTAGCACTCGCGCAGCGCGTTGCTCGACCAGGGCAGATTCAGTACGGGATGGACCTCGGCGAAGTTGCGCAGGCGGAAGGCGAGCGGATCCATGCCGATGGCGTGGGCCGCCTCGTCGATGGCGGACTCCAGGGCCCAGTTGCCCTGTGCCTCCGCAGGCGCTCGCATGGAGCCGGGACACGGGATGTTCAGCCGTGCCTGCCGGTCCCGTGTGCGGGCGTTGGGGCAGGCGTAGGCGACGGCTGTGCCGGACGCCACCGGTTCGTAGTCGTCGTCGTCCATGGTCACCGACGAGATGCTGAGGTGTTCGATGGCGGTGAGGTCACCGTCCCGGGTGACGCCGATCTTGATCTGCTGCACGCTGTCGGGGCGGTGCCCGACCGAGGTGAACATCTGCGGCCGGGTGAGTACCAGCTTCACCGGGTGCCTGACCTCGCGAGCGGCCAGCACGGTGAGGATGGTGTGGGACCACACGCGCAGGCCCGCGCCGAAACCGCCGCCGATGAAGGGAACCAGGACACGGACTCCGCTCTCCGGGATCCCGAAGATCTGCGCGATGGATGTGCGCACGTTGTGCGGCCACTGCGTGGAGTCGTGGATGGTGACCGAGTCGCCGTGCCAGGCGGCGATGGTGCCCATCAGGCCGAGTGGATTGTTGGTGTTGTCCGGAGTGGTGTACCGCTCGTCGATCACCACGTCGGCCTGGGCGAAACCCGCCTCGACGTCGCCGCGTTCGTGGTCCTTGCCCCACGGGTCCTCCACGATCTGCGCGCGAGGGTCCTCCGTGTCGAGCAGCGCCTCGGCGGCCGGCTCGTAGTCGATGCGCACCAGGGACGCGGCATGCCGGGCCTGTTCCGGGGTGTCGGCCACGACGACCGCCACGTGCTGGCCGTAGTGCAGGATTCGGTCGTCCTGCAGCGGCGCCGGCACGGACGGCCCGAGCAACGTCACCGGTCCGCGCTCCAAATGAGGGGCGGTCAGGTACGTGATGACGGTGAGGACGCCCGGAGCGGCCTGCGCCTCGGAGGCGTCGATGCTCCGGATGCGTCCGGCGGCGATGGTGCTGCCGACCAGGGCCGCGTGGACCATGCCGGGGTAGCTGAAGTCATTGGGGTAGTTCGCCGTCCCGGTGACCTTCAGGGGGGCGTCGACGCGGTCGATGCCTTCGCCGATCAACGGCGTGCGAGTTTCGACGGTGGTCATGACTGCGCTCCCGCGACGATTTCCAGAGTGCGCACCAGGGTGCGCTTGGCCAGTTCCACCTTGAACGCGGTGCCTGGCAGTGTCCGGGCGCCTTCGAGGGCCGCCTCGGACGCGGCCCGGAAGGTGTCGCCGTCGGCCACGGCCCCCCGCAACACCTCTTCGGCGCCCCAGGCCCGCCACGGAATCGTCCCCACTCCGCCGAGGCCGATCCGGGCCTCGCGGACGGTGTCGCCGTCCATCTCCAGGGCGACGCCGGCCGAGGCCAGGGCGAACTCGTAGGACACGCGATCACGCACCTTGACGTAGTGCGACCTGGTTCCTACCGGCAGCAGCGGGATCTCCACCTCGGTGATCAGCTCACCGTGGTTCAGGACGTTCTCGACGTGCGGAGTGGTACCTGGCGGGAGATAGAACCGAGTCAGCGGAACGGTCCGGGGGCCGTCACGACCCTGTACGTGGACGATCACGTCGAGCGCCACGAAGGGGACCGCCACGTCCGAGGCGTGCAGGGCGATGCAGTGCTCGCTCGTGCCCAGAATGGCGTGCATGCGCTGGATACCGCTGATGGCCGCGCAGCCCGAACCGGGGTCGCGTTTGTTGCAGGCCCCCACGGTGGGGTCGCGGAAGTAGCGGCACCGCGCACGCTGAAGGAGATTGCCGCCGATGGTGGCCATGTTCCGCAGCTGGGTGGAGGCCCCGAGCAGCAGTGCCTCCCGGACGAACGGCAGCCGCTCACGCAGTACGGCGTCCGCCGCGAGCTCCTCCATCGTCGTCAGGGCACCGACATGCACCGACGTGGTGGTGTGCATGATGCCCCGCAGCGGCAGTCCGGTGATGTCGACCAGCCGATCGGGGTTGAGGACGCCGTCCTTCATGAGATCCAGTTGCGTGGTGCCACCGGCGAGGAATGACGTCTGCGGATCAGCGGTCACGGCCGCCACGGCCTGGTCGGATTCGGTCGGCCGGACGTACTCAAAGGGACGCATCGTTACCCTCCGCCACGACTTCGCGAATTGCGGCACGGATATTCTGATAGGCGCCGCAGCGGCAGATGTTTCCGCTCATGAATTCACGGATGTCCTTCTCGGTGCCTGCCCGGCCCTCGGCCTGCAGACACACGGCGGACATGATTTGCCCGGGCGTGCAGTAACCGCACTGGAACGCGTCGTGACGGGCGAAGGCCCGTTGCATCGGGTGCGGCTCACTGTCGTCCCCGAGGCCTTCTATCGTGGTGATCCGACGACCGTCGTACTGGGCCGCGAGTGCGAGACACGAAACGATGCGCTTCCCGTCGACGAGCACGGTGCAGGCACCGCAGGCACCCTGGTCACAGCCCTTCTTGGCCCCGGTGAGCCCCAGATGGTCACGCAGAGCGTCCAGGAGTGTCACTCGCGAATCCAAGTTCAGACGATAGGATTCGCCGTTGACTTCAAGGGTGACGCTCACGGCCGGGAAATCCGGCGGTGCTTCGCTGCGGCGCGCCCTGGCCTTTTCCTGCTTCATAGCGCCTCGATCCGATCGATCCTGGCCATGGCGATATGAGGGGGCGCCTCGTAGCGCGAAGCACCATTAGTTGATGGTAAAACGGCCCACCGGGCCTCGCCATTCATGGCATAGCGGACACCGCTTCGATCTCAGGTGCGGCCGGACGTAACCCGCCGCTGGCCTCCACAGGGCTGCGCAGGTGCTCTTCCGTTGCGCCAGACCCCTGCCGGCACTGATCGCCGAACTGAAGGGTGTCCCAGTCTGTGTTCCGGCGCCGGCGAATCGCCCCGTCTCGGCCCAGTCGCTCAAGCTGTACAGCCACACAGTGGGTAGCCGGTCGATCCCGCAGTCAGGCCGGAGTGGATCAACGCCCCGCTTGGGGACTCTGACGATGGGATTGGAGCGGCTGGTGGGTGAATCACCGAGACCGGTTCCGCAGCGGATCAGAGTGGATGGCATCGTCGTTGTCGTGTGCTCATGACTTGCCTCGTCTTCTCCGCGAGAGCGCGAGTCCTTCATGTGGTTCGCCCAAGCAGGAACGTCGGATGTGGCTTTCGAGCTTCGCCTGTTTGTGGCTTCCATCGGTTGGCCGCCCGACGCCACACGACAACGCGGCTGCTGACGAGGAATCGCGAATGATCGCTCCGTAGGGAATCGACAGCGAGGTCGGTCGTGAGGAATCAGCCCGCAACACATCGCGTTGCGGCACTACAACCGATCTGAGTCGGCGTCGAGGAAGGCAAGGCCCACCACCACTGCGTCGCGATCGACCAGAGCGGCGGCCGGCTGCTACCCCGGATTGTCACCCACGACCAGCCCGAACTCCCCAAACCCCTCACCGACGTCAGGGCTGCCCTTGACGACGAGGTTACCTGGCGAGCGACTTGGCCGACGACGGAGCAGTTCTGGCCATCGCGGTCCTCCTCAACCACGACCAGCCAGTCCGCTGCATCTCGACTGGGCGGCCAACGACCGCGCCTCCCAGAGCGACCACGGCGAAAGCAATGGCAGCCGACCGCCGCCAGCACACCGGCCTCCCTGGCGAGTGACTGACAGCCGAATTGGTCCACGGTTCGCGAAGGAGTTGGTGGGGCTCGGTCAGCAAGCCGCCGGGTGTCGCGTTGGCGAGTTGCCCTGGGACGACGCCCGGTGAGCGTCGCGTTTCCGAGCCTGCCGAGGACGTCCACCCCGCCCGCAGGGGGTGGGAACCGGTCGACGGGGTCAGTGCGTTCGCCGGTGCGAGGCCGACGGCCAGGGGCACTGTCCGGCTGCGTCCGCTCTGTTGCAGGCGGCGCGCCCTGTCGTAGCGGCCCAGCAGCGTGCGCCTCGTACTTCCGCCCGTGGCCGTCGCGGCAAGTGAGCACTCCACGAACGGCGACTCAAGTGCCGCACGCCGCCTCTCGTACAGTCGGCCGGTCAGGTCTGCATCCTCGCAGGGAGGCGCCGAAGCACACACCGGAAGGCGCGGGTCGTCATGGCTGGGTGGGGGTCGTGGTGGCGACTTCCTCCCCCTGCTTGTCGTAGAGGGTGACGCTGTTGATGGTGAGGTTGTCGTGGAGGGGGGCGTCGGTGTACCAGACGCCCCAGCCGGGCTTGCCGGCCAGCCGGACGACAGAGGCCGCGACCTTGCCGTCGCTGGTGTCGACGACGACCCGGACGGTGCTGTGCTTGGTCACGTAGATCCCGGAAAGGAAGTAGCGGTCGCCCAGGGGCTCCGTCATCAGGCCGATGCCGGGAGTGCCCAGGTCGATGTTGCCGTCGACCACGCTACGGAACTGGTAGTCCATCTCAGGTGTCGACCAGTGCTTGCCTTCCCCGGTCAGCCACAGCTCGACGCCTGCCCCGGCGTCGACCCGCTCGCCCGGTACCACTACCCGCACCGTGTCCTCGGCCGATGTATCCGACTGCGTGGGGCGTGAGGCGACCTCGGTCCGTTCCGGAGGGCTGTGGTCGGGGAGGACGGCGCGGGCCGTGACGAAGGTCAGCGGAGCCAGGAGCAGGCAGCAACCGATCGCCAGCCCCGCGGCGCGTCGGCGCCGCCTGGCACGGCCCGCCCGTTCGATGGCGGCAAGGGGCACGGGCGAAGGTGTGACGGCGTCGGCCACCTCGCTGAATGCGTCGTGCAGTCGTTCGGCTTCGTACCGAAGCTCGGAGAAGGGCCCAGAGGTCCGGGACATCAGCGCTTCGCCTCCTGGTGGGCTGGGTGGAGGATGAGGTGGGGATGGCTGCGCAGGGCCTCCAGGCCGCGCCGGGCATGCGTCTTGACGGTGCCGACGGAGCAGTTCAGCGCCTCGGCGATCTGCTGTTCGTTCATGTCCTCCCAGTAGCGCAGCACCACCACGGCACGCTGGCGGGCGGACAGGACCGCGAGGGCCTGGACGAGTACGGCACTCTGCTCGACGGCCTCGGCGTGCCCGCCGTGCGACCGGTGCATCGGCTCGGGCAGCAACGGCATGAGCAGGTGGGCTATACGTTTCTTGCGTACCCGGCTGATGTTGTTGTTGACCAGAGCCCGGCGTATGTAGGCGTTGACCTCGTCACGCGGGATCTTCCGCCACCGCGCGTACACCTTGGCCAGCGTGGTCTGGACGAGGTCCTCGGCCTCGTGGAAGTCACCGGTGAGCATATGAGCCGTACGCACCAGGCGGGGCCAGGCCACGGTGGCGAACTCGGTGAAGTCGGCGTGGCTCTCGTGCGTCACGACAACGGATCCTTGAAGTTGGGGGGAGTAGGGGACGGGGTCGGCTGGGTGGCCAGGGCGAGGGCCGGAAGGATCCGGCCCTCGCCCAGGAGGGTCACCTCTGAAGAGCCGTCAGGACCCGGGCTTGCCTACGGGTGGGAAGGGGTGAGGGACGTGATCTTCTTTCCGTGCTTGTCGTAGAGGGTGACGCTGTTGATGGTGAGGTTGTCGTGGAGGGGGGCGTCGGTGTACCAGACGCCCCAGCCGGGCTTGCCGGCCAGCCGGACGACAGAGGCCGCGACCTTGCCGTCGCTGGTGTCGACGACGACCCGGACGGTGCTGTGCTTGGTCACGTAGATCCCGGAAAGGAAGTAGCGGTCGCCCAGGGGCTCCGTCATCAGGCCGATGCCGGGAGTGCCCAGGTCGATGTTGCCGTCGACCACGCTACGGAACTGGTAGTCCATCTCAGGTGTCGACCAGTGCTTGCCTTCCCCGGTCAGCCACAGCTCGACGCCTGCCCCGGCATCGATACGCTGCCCCGGCGCCACCACCCGCACCGTGTCCGCCGCGTGTGCGGTCGCCCCGATGGACCGGCCGTGGGCCTTCGCGGCGGCCGGCACCTGCTCCGGCGCGACGGCCTGGGCCGCCGCCGGCGCTCCCGCCAGCGCGACCGCGACCGCCACGGCGGCCGCGCACTTCTTCGTTGTCGTCATCCGAGTCATGGATGTGGCACTCCTTGCGGATCGTTGCGAGCAATCAGAGTGGAGGGCGCCCTCTCCACCCCTTGTAACTCCGCCCGCTCACCATCCCGATGACACGATCCGCCACCTACTGCCCGATCACACCACCGGATCCCGCTCGGCAGGCCGCCAAGCTGCGCCCGCGACGTTCACACGACCGATGGTCGCCTCGCGAGCGCACGCGGGGAGCCGCGTGTGCCCGTCGTGGGGGCTTCGAGGTGGGCCTGGGAACGATGACATCCGAGATGGTCGAAGGAGTTGGGGCGGGTGCGGGTTCCTGTCGATGGGCGGTGGAGCGACGCCCCGCTGCCAGACGGGGCGCACACCGTCGCCGGGTCATGCCGACCGCGCGCCGATCCGGGCCCGTCCCGGACCGGGCGGCTCGTCGTCCGGTCTGCGCCCTTCGAGCAGCGCCTGGCCGAGCGGGGACAGGGTGTGCCAGACGGTGTTCGTCACCCGCCGGCTGGTGATCAGGTTCGCGTCCCGCATGGTCGCGGCGTGCTCGCTTGCCGAGGCGGCCGAGATGCCCAGCCGCCGGGCAAGCTCCCCACCGGTCGTGCCGTTGGACGACGCGATCTCCTCCAGCACCGCCGCGCGGGTGCGGCCCAGAAGGCGGGCGAGCGCGGTCAGTTGGGGGGTTCCCCCGTCCTCCGTGAGGAGCTGGAGGCCGCGGTTGGCGGGATAGACCAGCACCGGGTCCAGTTCCCCGTCGCGCAGTGTGATGGGGCGGCGCCAGCAGAAGTACGAGGGGATCAGCAGCAGTCCGCGGCCGTTGAGGAAGAGGTCCTGGCGCACCGGGTAGTCCACTGTGAGCACCGGCGGCTCCCAACGGGCCAGCGGATGGATGTTGCCCAGGAGCCGCTCGACGCCGCCGTCCAGCAGGTCGCGCGCACGCAGTGCACGTTCGCCGTCGATCACCGCACGGATGCGGGGCCACGGGCGTGCGAGTACCTGCTGGTGGTAGCGGCGCATGGCCCCGCCGAGCCGGTGCATCGTCTCCGGCTCGCCCAGGGCCAGCCCGCGCATCCACGGATCGGCGTGGCGCCGGGCGGGCAGCAGGGCGAGTTCGCCGCGCAGGCGGGCGCGGCCGACGCTCATGACGGCGTCCACGGCGGACTCCAGGTCGATGCCCACGCCCGGAGTCAGGAAATCGGGCGAGTAGCCGCGCGGCGGTGCCAGCCGGCGCAGCAGGGAGATCGCCGGATCGAGTGGATTGAGGGCCGTGGCCCGCCAGGGCCCGAAGACGATGTGGTCCGGTGAGGCGCCGAGCGCGTGCAGGCTCAGCAACATCTCCCAGGACGGGTCCGGTGCGGTGGCGAGACGGACCCGGCCCAGGTCATCGGAAGAGAAATGAATGTTCAGCACAGGCGAAACCCCCCGAGGTGACTGGCTGTGAGGTAAGAGGGACGCAGGGGCGCGGCAGTTGCGTCGCTTCCTTCACAACGGCCCTGTGCGGCAGGGCTTTTCGGGTGAGACCGAAAGTGCGTGCGGTGCGTTCGGCCTACCGGACACCCTGAAGGCGACCGAGGACGGTCGGCCTCCCGGACATCCCGAAGGCGACCGGAGACGTACGGGTGTGGGGGAGACCTGGTGCGCAGATTCGCCGCGCTGTCACTGCTGCTGATCACAACGCTTGCCGCCTGCGGACCGGGCGACCCGGGCGCGCGCGCCGAGCCGGACGCGACGCTCCCACGCGAGGCCACCACCGAGGAACTCGCGACCCTCCGCCGGGCCGAGGAAATCCTGGAGCGCCGTTGCATGGCCCGCGCCGGGTTCGCTCTGCCCGCCGCACCCCAGCCTGCCCGCAGCGGCCCCGAGCCGCCACCGATGGCGCTCGTCCTGGCCGACGTGGCCTGGGCCCGCGAGCACGGCTACGGCACCCGCGTCCGTACCCCCGAGGAGACCGCCCGCCTGCGCGCGGACGACCCAGTGGGTGACCGCCTCCGGGCCCTGACGCCCGAGCGGCGCGCCGAGGCGCTGCGCGCCTGGCAGGGCGGTGGCGTCGACACCGTCGAGGTCACCCTGCCCGGCGGGATGACGACCGGGCGGAGCACCCGCGGCTGCACCAGCGAGGCGCGCGGTGAGCTGTACGGCGACTTCCGCACCTGGTTCGGCGCCGACGCCGTGGACCGCGGGGTAACGGCGCTGGCCATGAGCCGGGCGCAGGCGGACCCGGTGTTCACGAAGGCGCTGCGGGACTGGTCGGACTGTGCGGCCGGACGTGGGCTACCGCATGAGTCCCCGCAGCGGCTGCGAGCCGCGCTGGGCGACTCGGCGCCCGAGGCCAAGGAGATCGAGTACGCCGTCGCTGAGGCGGCCTGCGCCGTCGGCTCAGGCCTCGCGGACGTCGCCACGGACGTCGAGGAGCGGCATCTCGCGCAGGTGCGCGAGCAGTACCTCGCCGACGTGATCCACGCCCGCCGGATGCGGCTCGCCGCACTGCCGGAGGCGGACCGGATCGTCCGCGACGAAGACCCGTCGCGGCTCAACACCCACAAGAAAGGCACGAGATGAAGCAGTACGTACGCAGCATCCTGGCCATGGCGGCCGTGATCGGGCTGGTCGCCACCGCGGGTCCCGCGATGGCCGACTCGGACACCGGACCATCCGCACCGGCGGCGGCCGGCGCCACGCCCGGCGCGCCGACCCCGGTACGGCCCGGCGCCGACCTCAGCGCACTGGCCGCGGCCGACGGGGCGGACGGCTACCTCTACGCCTACGACCTGCCCAACTTCCGGGGCGACTGGTGCCGGTGGGACCGCAACGACGAGTGGTGGGGCAACGACTGCGGCAACTTCAACGACCGCGCCACCTCCGTGTGGAACAACGGCTTCCCCGGCCTCTTCAGCGAGGTCGCGCTGCGCCGTGACGTGAACCCGAGCACGAACCAGTCGTCGTTCTGCATCGAGGCGGGCAGCTACTACGCCGACCTGTCCCTCGGCTACGAGAAGTTCCTCGACGGCGGCTGGGCGGACAACGCGATCAGCGGGCACCGCTGGTTCACCGACGACGCCGACTACATCCACGACCCGCACTACGCCTGCTGACCGGAGCGAGAAAAAGTGGCCATCACCATCAACCTGCGTGCCACCTGGGGACAGTACGCCCCCTGGCTCAGACAGGAACACGCCTCGTTGCCGCCCGTTCCGGGAGAGCCGTGGTCGGGGCACATGGGTGTCTTCCTGCACTACCTGGGCACCGGCAGCACCAGCAACCTTCAGACGGAGGAGGACTGCCGGAGGGCGGTCGCGGGCGTCTACGAAGATCACGTGAACAGCAGCGAATACGAGGGAGACATCGCTTACAACTTCCTCGTCTGCCCGCACGGCCACATCTACCAGGGGCGCGGATACGAACGCGGTGCAGGAAACGCCGGCAAAGCGCCGTTCATCGAGGGCGTGGGGCGTAATGAAGGATTCTATTCAATCCTGGGCATGATCCGCTCGCAGGACGTGGCGAGCGAGGCCATGCTGCGCTCGATCAGAAACCTCATCGACCATCTGCGTCACGAGGCTCCCAGGAAGACCGGGAAAATAATCCTCCCGCACTCCTTCCAGTACGACACCGAATGCCCCGGCAACCTGCACATGTATGCGCGTCAGGGGACGACGATCGATCCGTCCGCGCCATGGCGGGGACCTGCCGACATCTATGTGTACCGGACGCAGAAGTGGGTGAACGCGACCTACATTGCGGCACCCGGGTACGTGTTCTGCCCCGAGACCGGCTACACAGGCTGGAACACCGTGCTCTCCCTCACCCAGGGCCTCCAGCACGAACTCGGCATATCTCCCACCGTCCAGAACTTCGGCCCCGGCACGTTCAACGCGGTGAAGAACCGCGAGTCGGTGCCGGAGTTCGAGCGGAACGAGAATCTGCTGCGCCTGTACAACGGGGCGCTGTGGTGCAAGGGCTACTGGGCCTCCCAGTTCCTCGGCGGATGGGGCGAGGAGTCCGAGGCATCCCTCCGGCAGCTGTACGCCGACATGGGCCTGGACCATGCCAACGCCGGGCAGCGCCTCGCCATGTGGCCGCATGTCCTGAAGTCGCTGCTGCGCATGGACCAGTTCCGGCTCGTGCCGGGTGGCGACCCCCACGTCCGGGCGATCCAGCAGCGGTTGAACGCCCGCTATGTGGCCGGCATCGGCATTCCCGCGATGAGTCTGGTGCCCTGCGACGGGATCTACTCCCGCGATGTCCAGCAGGGGCTCATGATGGCCATCCAGTACGAGACAGGGATCGCGCTGGGTTCGATCAACGGGTACTTCGGACCCGGCACGCAGGCAGCCCTCAAGGGACGGGGATCGGCGACCCTCACGGGCGATCTGCGGTACCTGTTCCGCGCCGCGTGCTACGTCAACTCACCGACATACACGGCGAACGGACAGGCGCACTACCTGCCGGCGGACATCGGAACCGACGCCCGCACGGGCACGCACGTGGGGTGGCTCCAGGCCTTCCAGAGGTTCTCCCAGCTCCCGGTCACGGGCCACAACGACTACGCGACCTGGGCGCAGCTCCTCGTGTCGTCCGGTGACACCTCACGGGACGCCACCGGCTGCGACTGCATCACGGAGATCACCCCGCAGCGCGGTCAGTTGCTCAAGGCCAACGGCTACCACATCGTCGGCCGCTATCTGGACGAGCATCTCGCCCCGGGTGACGAGGGCTATCTCGGCAAGGCGCTCAAGCCCGGCGAGCCGCAGGCCATTCTGAACGCCGGGCTGAGGTTCTTCCCCATCTTCCAGTACAACGGCACGGAGCTCGGCAACTTCACCTATGACAAGGGCTACGACCAGGGGAAGAAGGCCCACGCGAAGGCCGCCGAACACGGGATCGGCGCCGGTACGTGCATCTACTTCGGGGTCGACTACGACGCGACGGACGAGGAGATCACCAGCCATGTCGTGCCGTACTTCAACGGCGTCAAGGCCGCTCTCGCCGAACTCGGCAGCCGCTACACCTTCGGCGTCTACGGTTCCCGCAACGTGTGCATCCGGGTGTCGAAGGACGCCGGCGCCCGCTGGTCGTTCGTGTCCGGGATGTCCTGGGGGTTCTCGGGGAACCTCGGTTTCCCGCTGCCGGAGAACTGGTCGTTCAACCAGATCCACGAGTACGAGTTCCAGGCGGGCTGGGGCCTGGACCACAACATCTGGCGCGACGGCGGCGATCCCGGCGTCTCCGCCGTCGGCCGAGGATGAGGGAGGAAGCCGATGATCTCCAGACGCAGTCTCCTGGGGGCCGCCGTCGGCACGGGCGTGCTGGCCGTGGCGTCGGGCGCCCTGGCCACCCCCGAAGCGGCGGCCGTGCCACGCACGCGGCCTTGGGCGGGTGGCGCCTCGGCCAACGGCTGGCGGATCGAACCCGCCACCGTCACCGTCCACCACGTCGAGGGGTCCGCCGCGTCGCTCGGGCTGCGGCATGGTGAGGTCGCGACGGTGCTGCTGCACGTCGCGCGGCGCTGGCACTACGAGATCGCCGCGATCGACACGGGTGAGGGAGGCGGTGTCGCCGGTTACACCACGCGGCGTACGGTCGGCGCCGACTTCGAGTCCAACCATCTGTCCGGCACCGCGATCGCGCTCCACCCCACCGCTTATCCGCTGAAGGGGAGCGAGCGGCTGTGGCCGCACCAGGAGGCGATCGTGCGGGACATCCTCGCGGACTGTGACGGGACGGTCGTGTGGGGCGGTGACCTGACCCCGGTGAAGGTCTCGCACTTCCACATCGCCGCGCGTCCCGGGGACGGAGCCCTGGCACGGGTCGCGGCCCGGCTGGACACCAGCCGAACCACCGTGCCCCGCACCCAGACGGCCGGCACGGTCGCCGACCCGGCGGCCCCGCACCGACGGGCCAAGGCCCGGCGCCTGCGCCAGGCTCAGGGCGCCTGAGCCCGGAGAGACACCGAGCGGCGGGTCGCTGGAGGCTTCGAGGGCCTTCAGCGCCCCGTCGTCGGGGCGGCGTCTCCCGGCTCCGGCGAACCGCCTCGCTACCGTGCCGGGGTGCGCAGGTTGATGGGACTCCGGTCCCGCGCTCCGTCCAGGACCGTGTGGTCTATGGCGGGCCGAGGGCGGGGAGTGGCCGCGGTCGGTGCGATGGTGCCGCGGTCGCTCAGCGCCGTCTGCCACTCGCTCGGCCGGGGAGGCGTTCCTCGTTCGCCGGCGGCCTGCGAGAAGAGCCGCCGCACCGCGGCTTCCTGCCGGTCGTTCAGGCAGCCTGCGACGAGTTCCAGCTCCTCTCCCGGTGAGACCTAAGGGTCCTTGGCGAGGATGCGTCCCGCCACGAGCGCAGTCTTGTACGCGTCCGAGTCCACCGTCGCATCGGTGGAGGGCACCAGCGGGTCGTTCCAATCGGGAGTGGCGGCCTGGGCCTGCACGGCCGCACGCCCCACTCGGCGGAAGCCGTCGCAGTCCAGGAAGTGGACGGCGGTGTCTGGACTCAGGGACCACAGCACGTTGGCCTGCGAGATGTCCCCGATCACCAGCCCGGCACTGTGGAACCAGCCGATGGCCTCCATACAGGCCAGTGCCAGTGCCAGTGCTCGGCGCAGCTCCGGACTTGGCTGCGCCACCTCCTGCCAGGCCACCTTGGGCGGCCTGATCAGGTACTGCAGCTCAAGTAGCTTCGTGGTCCCGACAGCGGAGCGCCGGCTCACGTCGGACGGGGCGCGCCGCATCAGGAATCCGAGCGGGCGCCCGCCATCGACCACCCGGCAGAGGGGCCAGGCTGCAAGAGAATCGAGGCGGCTCCGGTCCGACTGGCCGAGGCTCTGCCGAAACGCGACCAGGTCGGCGAGTGCGCCGCCGTTGACCTTGGACGGGTACTTGTACTCCTTGAAGAGCAGGGAGCCGTCGGCCAGAGCATGCACATCGCCCTGGCCGCCGATGCCGACCCGGTCCCGCATCACAAGCGATGCGCGGGCGACGTCCGCGCCGTCCTCCGTGCTCATGCCCCCTCCTCCCACACGCAGATGACGGTCCGGTCGTCGTCGTAGGACTTGGCTCGGGTCTGGGCCTGCCAAAGGAAATCGGACAACGGGGGGACCTCAGGGCGTGCGCGAGGTGGTCGGCGAACTCGGGGTCCTTCTGGGGAGGGATGCTTTCACACTGCTGTAGGCGTGCGGGAGCGCCTCGGTGCGAGTGTCGAGGAGAGCACTGTCCCCGGCCGGACTGCCCTGTTCCCAGCGCCCGCCACGGAAGACGAGAAGTCCGCCGTCGCCCACGCTGAACACGACGCGCTCGCGGATGCAGGAACCGCTGACGTGGACCAGTGATGTATGGGGAGGGCTGCTTTGAGCGGCGACGGAAGACAGCGGGGCGTCATCCGGCTGGGTCGACGAGGGTCGCCCGTCCAGCCCGAGCCTCGGTTGCAGCGCCCGCAAGAGCCGTGCACGCACACTGTGCAGCTCACGAAGCTGCTGGGCCTTGGTCATTCCCGTGTGTGGCGGCTCTGTCTGCTGACACGATGGACGCTGGGACAGCTCCGTACTCGCGGGGCGACAGCGGGAGTTGGAGGAAACGTGGAGGACTGGATCTACATCCTCAACCCGAACAAGGACACGCTCGACGGAGAACCTTCGGACAAGGAGACCATCCGAAGACTCGCGCGGGAGGAACCCGAGCTCGATCTGTGGCTCAGCCGGCGTAACCGTATGAGCAAGGGCGACCGCCTGTGGTTCTTCTTCAGTGCGCCGGAGTCGGCCGTCGCGGCGGTCGCCGAGGTCGACGGGGCGCCGTACGAGGATCCAGAAGACCCGGAGTTCTCGTACCGAGTCGAGGTGACACTGCTGCCGGATCCCACGGACGCGTTGTACGACAGCCCGGTCAGCCGGGAGGAACTGGGCCTCGGACAGGTGAGGTCGGTGCAGAAGGTGAAGCCCGAGGCGCTGCCCGTGCTGTTGGCGAGGGCGGGGTTGTAGGACGACCAGAACGGGGGAGGAGACGGGTCCTCTGGACTCATGAGCTTTCGCTCGTCGAGTGGCCCGCCCCTCCCAGTTATCGTGATCGGTATGCTGGCCTCGCACTTGCTGGTCATCGGAGACCGAGCCGCCCTGAGCGGGGTGGTGACCGAGCAGCGGATGGCGTTCCCCGCGGGGCGGGCGCGGCGGCCAGGGCGCTGGAGGAAGGCGATGAGATCTTCCTCTACGCGGGGCTGCTTCCGGAATCCGACGCGGGACCTCGGACGGGTCGTCGGCCGGGCCACGATCGCCAGTTCGGTGCGGACCCTGGACGAGCCTGTCGCCTTCGGGCAACGGACCTTTCCGGAGGGCTGCCGCCTGAAGGTCTCCGGCCTGGACCGCTGCCGTGAGGGGCTGGCCCTGCGCGACTTGGTCCCGCGCCTGTCGGTGTTCCCTGACCCGGCCTCGTGGAGCGTCCGCATGCGTCGCGCGTCGCTGACGCTGCCCCCGGCTGACGCCGACCTGGTGCGTGGGGGGCGCAGCCGTTTCTGCGCCCCTGCGACGAGGCGGCCGAGGGCTACCGCTGGAAGCAACCCTGTGTCGGATTGGTCCGGGGCATGGGCGACCGCCGACCCCAGGTTCGGTGGGGCGCGGAGGACCGGCCTGTCGCCTACTCCGGGGGCGTGGGGGTCTCGGGGGTGCGGTACATCGCTTGTACGTCCAGCTCCAGTTGCACGGTCGGACCGACGACCGCGATGCCCCGGGCGAGCATGGAACGCCAGTTGAGGGTGAAGTCCTCGCGGTGCAACTCCGCCTTCGCCAGCGCCGCGCAGCGCAGTTCCTGCTCGTAGCCGCCGTTCACCGTACCGAGGTACGACGTGTCCAGGCTCACGGAGCGGCTGGTGCCATGCATGGTGAGCGTGCCGTGCAGCGTCCACTTGGAGCCACCGCGGTAGACGAACCGGTTGCTGGCGAAATCGATGTACGGATAACGCTCGACGTCGAGGAAGTCCCCGGAACGCAGATGGTTGTCGCGGGTCTTGTTGCCTGTGGTGATGCTGGATGCGTCGATGCGTACCGAGACCTGTGAGTCGGCCATGTCCGGTGCGATGCGGATGCCGCCGTCGAAACGGGTGAACCGGCCGTGGACGTGCGCCATGCCCACGTGCTTGGCGATGAACCGGATCGCGGTGTGCGGCGGGTCGAACAACCAGGTGCCGGGCGGCGGGAGTTCCAGTTGGCGGGCGGCAAGCAGCGTGATGCGCGCCGGGGCGAGGACGACTCCGGCGGCTATGTCGACGGGCTCGCGGGCGGGGGTGAGCCCCTCCGCCGCGGCCATCACGCTGTACGAGCCCGGCGGCAGGGTCACCATGAACAGGCCGTACGGGTCAGTGGTGCCGCAGGTGACGACGCGGTGGCTGTCCAGCGCCGTCACCGTGACCTCGGCACCCCCCAGGGGCTGCCCCATGGGATCGACGACCTCGCAGGTGTATGCGCCCGCGCCGGCCGGCAGGGGTACCGAGATGCCCGGCGGGGCACCGAAAGCGGTGCGGGAACGCCGACGCCGGAGCAGTCCGAGGGCCATGCAATTCGCCTTTCTTGAGCCGTGTCACCACCGCGAACCCCGGGAACGTGCGGACGTCCACGGTTGCAATGAGTCTTCGGGAACTAGTTGCAGGCGCGATGAGATTTACTCTTCAACAATCATAGAGGAGGTGGTGGAGAGTAGTTGCTCACTGATGTCGACACACGGCAACGCACTGCAAATGCGTCCGCCACCGTCAACGGCCGTATTCTGCGGGCCATACCGCGACTCCTTGGCCTCGCGCTTTGCATCACTGCTGGGGCGAAGGGCACCCATAGTTCCCCGAGAGTTACGCAGGGCTCGCCGCTCCATCACGCGGTCCACACACTCCGCGCACGTCGGGACGCGTCCGTGCCGCCCGCGCCGACGTCAGTCGAGTCCATCCATCCGGACCCCTGGGCGGTTGAGAAGTCGATTTCCGCCCAGACGGTCTCGCCGCCCGGCGGATACGGTTCCGTGTCCCAGCGGTCGGCCAGGGCAGTGACGAGGAGGAGGCCACGGCCTGTCTCACTGTCGGGCCGAGTCTCGAAGTCCGTGACGGCTGATGGAATGTGGTCGCCCCGAGCATCGGTGACCGCGATTCGCGGAAGTCCGGCCGTGGGGTCGAGGCGGAGCGCCAGGCGGACGTCGCGTCCCTGAGCACGGCCGTGCAGCGCCGCGTTGGCTGCCAGCTCCGCCACGATCTGCTCCGCGCGCTCCACCACGGACGGTGACATCTGTCAGGCTTTTCGCTACTCGGAAATCAGGGCAATTGCCGGGTGGGTGCCGGGCTTGGATTTCCGGCCACGGGCGAGGCGGCGCATCTGATGGCGGACCTTTGCCATGCCGGCAGCGGAGGCAAGGGCCTTGTCCGACCAGGTCACCGGCTCCATCTGGCGATCCGCCTCCCGATACTGCCTCCAGCGGTCGGGGAGGTCGGGGCTGACCGCGAGGGAGGTGCCCATGCCGACGACCGCCACCCCGGTGTCGAGAACCCTCTCTGCAGTGACGCGCTGAGCAGCGAAGGGCCCTGCGCGGCTACCGCATCTGGCTGTCCAAGACGCAGAGCGCCACAGGTCGCTGACCCCGCCCCTGTGGGCATCCCTTCGCCTGTGCCTGGTGCGCCCAGATCAGTTCGGCACACCGGGCGCCTCTGTGTGCTGCCCTGAGCCACTGCCTGTGCGCCACGTGATCACCAGCAGATGCTCGCGCTCGCTGAGGCCGGGACGAGGCGATGCGCTTCGTCGGTGCCGAGGCACCGTGCCGGAGCCACGAGAGCACGTCGCGCGCGCCGGTCACTCCGTCGATCTGCTCGAGGAAGAGAGATCGGCAAGACCGCGACGTGGCAAGGTGCTCAGCCGATGGTTCGTGAGGTGATCAGGGACCAGGCGAAGTCGGCGAGTATGTGGAAGTCGTTCTCCCGTAGGCCGATCCGCGGGCTGACGTGGTGCAGGAGCGCGGGCCCTTGGCGGTGGGCCGTCACGTACGCCTGATCCAGCTCGCTCTGCTCGTCGTCCAACCAGGCGAAAGGACGGCCGTCGGCGTAGGGGATCAGCGCTCCGGTCTTCCAGTGGACTCCACCGCAGGAACGCTCGGTGCTCGGGCAGGTAGCAGCTGGTGGCCGGCTCGTCCGCCCGCACCAGTGCCTGCGCACCCTTGTCGCCCAACGGTGATCACACCGGCCAGATCATCCACCGCACAGGCCCGGCCGTAGTCGTCTGGAGCGGTGGCGCCTCCCGCCATGACCCCGCACTCGGTGCAGCCTCGCCATGCACTCGGGGCGGAGACGGGTACGGCGATCAAAGGGCCGCACATCGACACCACCCGGACAGGGGAGCCGTGGGCCGCCACGACTGCGATGGATGAAGAGGCGGTCATCCAGGCAGTATGCCTGGGCCCACTGACAGCGCCCGCGGCGACCAAGGTGGCCGGCGCAGGGAGCGGCTCAATGCTGTCGCCAGCCAGCGGTTACGGGGTAGCCCCTGGCAACCGATCTTGGCCGGCCCCAGTCGCGGCTGCGGCGCTGTCACAGATTCAGGGGCCATCCGGTCAACTGGCTAAAAGGTGCAAATCGAGTCAGATCGAATTCTGTAACTCCATGCATCCGCTCCTGCACCTTCGCGCTACCACTCAGGAGTCCACCATGGCGTCCAACCGGGCCGATCCCTACGCGGAGCCTTCCGCCCCAGCACTTCCGGACAGCGGCTTCCAGCTCGACCTGTCACGCACGGCTCTCGTCGTCACCGACCCACAGATCGATTTTCTCAGCCCGGCGGGCGCCACATGGGAGGTCTTCGGTGGCAGCGTCACCGACAACGACACCGTTCTCCATATCGGGCAACTGCTGGAAGCCGCCAAGGCCGCTGACATCACCGTGGCGATCTCGCCGCACTACTACTACCCGTCCGACGATGCATGGCATTTCGGCGGCCCGTTGGAGCAATACATGCACTCCGTGGGCATGTTCAAGCGCCAGGGTTCTCTCGCTCTGGACGGCTTCGCCGACTCCGGGGCCGACTTTCTGCCCGCCTACCGGGAACACATACTCGACGGCAGGACCATCATCACCTCGCCGCACAAGATCTTTGGGCCCGAGTCGAACGACCTCGTCCTCCAACTGCGTAAGCACGGAGTCTCGCAGGTCATCCTGGGCGGCATGGCCGCCAATCTGTGTGTCGAGAGCCATCTGCGCGAACTCATCGAGCAGGGCTTCGAAGTGGTCGTCGTGCGTGACGCCACAGCCGGAGCCCGGCTGCCCGAAGGCGACGGGTACCTCTCCGCGCTCGTCAACTACCGCTACTTGGCCAGTACGTCATGGACGACGGCGGAAGCTGTCACGGTGCTGCGCGAACGCTGACCACCGCATCCGACGACCGAGGGACATACCTCGCGAGCCGAAGTCACACTTGCGGCCCTCGTAGGGAGCCGTTGCGTGCCGGGAGGCGTCCGCCTACTCGTGCGCCCGTCCATCAATGGCACGGGTGGCATCACCGCTCGTGGTGGCGGCCAGCAGCAGGAGTCACGGCTCAGCACCGTCCTACGGAGGTGCGTCATCGCCACGCTCGCTGGCCAAGTCGAGAACAACGGCGACGGCGACCGTATCGCGGACACCTACTGCCCTGAACACCTGAGACCCCTTTCAGCACATCGCGGTGTCATCGACACACCGAGCCATTCGATCACCAGGAGAACGTTCCATGTCCTTGATCAGCAAACGCGGCATCAGCCGCAAGACCGCTGTTGCCGCCCTGCTTCCCCTCACCCTTGGGGTGGTCGCGGCCACCAGCGCACTGGCCGCTCCCGCCCAGTCCAAGTCCACCCCTGATTGGCCGCTGGTCCTGGAGCACGACGCCAAGGCCTTCGCCGACGCCGCGGCCAAGACTCCACCCATCTACACGCTGTCCCCCGCCGACGCCCGAAAGGCCCTGGAGGACGCCCAGTCCGGTCCGATCGACAAGCCGCCTGCCGACATCAGCCACCGCACCCTGAAGGTGGGACCCACCGGAACGGTGGACGTCCGCGTCGTCCGCCCCAAGGGGGTCAAGGGCAAACTCCCCGCTGTCGTGTACACCCATGGTGGCGGCTGGGTCCTGGGGAGTGAGAACACCCACGACCGGCTGGTGCGCCAGATCGCGAACGGTGCCCGCGCCGCGGTGATCTTCGTCAACTACACCCCCTCACCTGAAGCGCGCTTCCCCGTCGCGATCGAACAGGCCTATGCCGTCACCAAGTGGGTGGCCGAGCACGGAAGGGACATCAACGTCGACGGTTCCCGGCTCGCCATCGCCGGTGACAGCGTCGGCGGCAACATGGCCGCCGCCGTCACCCTCATGGCCAAGCAGCGGGGCGGACCGGAGCTCGACGGCCAGGTGCTGATGTACCCCGTCACCGACGCCAACTTCAACACCGACTCGTACCGCACCTTTGCCGACGGTCCCTGGCTCACGCGCAAGGCCATGCAGTGGTTCTGGGACAACTACGCCCCGAACAAGAAGGACCGCAAGAACATCCTCGCCTCTCCGCTGCGGGCCAACCTCAACCAGCTCAAGGGGCTGCCCAAGGCGCTGCTCATCACCGACGAGGGAGACGTACTGCGCGACGAGGGCGAGGCCTACGCTGCCAAGCTCCGTGCCGCCGGCAACGACATCACCACCGTCCGTTACCAGGGCGCCATCCACGACTTCGCCATGCTCAACGCCGTGGCCGACACCAACGCCACCAAGGCCGCCGTCAAGCAGGTCAACGAGTTTCTCTACGACGACCTGCACCACGGCTCCTGATCCACCCTGGCGGCCCCGGTCCTCGGCCGCCGACCGCGAGCAGACCAGGAATGGCGCCCGTCGGGGGCGCCATTCCTCCGCGACGGGGGCGCCGACCGGGACACCTCGCCGCTGGGCTCTGAAAGCTGCCCAGCAATGAACGAGCCGTTCCCACGGTGGCGACGAGGTCGCTCGTCTGGATGAGGACGAGGCCGCGGCTCGTGCAGGGAAGCAGGTCGAGGGCTCGGGGCATGAGTGACCAGTTCCTTGCCGATGTTGTCGCCAAGCGCGGGCTTCTGCGCCTGGTGGTGTGCCAAAGATGCAGCTCCGCCGGACTTTCCGGACGTGCGCAAACGCGACGATGCGCGGGTACTCCCTCCGCCGGAGTTCACATGCCATGCGAAGTCGCTGTCCGGCATGGTCTCCTGCTCCGGGCCGGAGTTGCCCCGCAGCAGCGAGGGCCGCCTCGGCGCTACGCCGTGCGGAGCCTTCCCTGCTCGACGTCAGTGACCAGTCCCGCGTCCGCGTCGGTGGGTTCCGTCGCGGACTCGTACGACAACGCGATGGCCGAGGCCCTCAACGGCACCTGCAAGGCTGAACTGATCGAACACCAAGGCCCCTGGCGGGACGCTGACCGGGTCGAACGCGCCGTCGTTCAGCGGCAGGCCTTGTGCGGCATCCAGTTCGTCCTGCACACCGGCATCCAATGGGAGTACTTGCCCCAGGAACTCGGCTTCGGCTCGTCCATGACCTGCTGGCGCCGCCTTGCTGCCTGGAACGAAGCCGCGTCTGGGACCAACTGCACCAGCTGCTTCTGAAAGCGCAGGTCGAAGAACCAGCTGGACTGGTCCCGGGCGGTGATCGACTCCTCCCACGTCCGGCCCCCCGCAGGGGCCCAGAAGCGGCCAGCCCCATCGACCGCGCACGCCCGGGCAGCAACCATCACATCATCACCGACGGCCAAGGGATCCCGCTCGCGGTCTCGCTGACCGGCGGGAACCGCAACGACGTCACCCAACTGCTGCCCCTGCTCGACAAGATCCCAGCAGTGGCCGGAGCCGTCGGCCGGCCACGCCGGCGGCCCGACATGCTCTTCGCGGATCGCGGCTGCGACCACGACAAGTACCGCCGGTTCCTACGGCAGCGCGGGACCGGCGCGTGATCGCCGAGCGAGGACAACACGGCACCGGCCTGGGCACCTTCCGCTGGGTCGTCGCACGCACCATCTCCTGGCTCCACGCCATCCGCCGCCTGCGCACCCGCTGGAACGACGCGACGACATCCACGAAGCTCTTCTCGGCTTCGCCGTCTGCCTGATCACCCACCGGCACGTCCAGCGGCTTTGTTAGGACCAGTAAGCCGCTCGGGCATCCGGTGTTCACACCTGCGACGCTGACCGGACTTCAGACGGGGCACTGCGCGCAATATGAACGATCCAATCACTGTGCCTCCCGGGGGTTGACGCGGCGCTCCCCAGGGCCCATGTTGAACGATCAAATCAGCTTGTTCGGACCGCGGTGACGGGGCGCTGCCGTGGGTCGTGGGCAAGCATGCGTACAGCGAAGGAGGAAGTACGGTGAGTTCGTCGCACATGAGCCGCAGGAGAGCCGGCACCCGGGCAGCCACCAAGGCAGCCACGAGGGGGCGTCGGCCGGCTTGGGCCGTCGCGGTGCTGGCCGCATCGCTCGCCACCACACTCGTCGGATGCGGCGGGGACTCCTCCGAACCGTCGGCCGGCAGCCCGGGGAAGTTCTCCGGGCGCGGCCCCATCACCCTCGCCACCGGCAAGGACACCACCGGTACCATCCAGGAGCAGCTCGACCGCTGGAACAGCGAGCACCCCAAGGAGATGGTCACCCTCGTAGAGCTGCCCGAGAGCGCGGACCAGCAGCGGCAGCAGTTCATCCAGAACGCGCAGACCAAGTCGGACGCCTACACCGTGCTGAACCTGGACCCCATCTGGGTGGCCGAGTTCGCCGCCAACCAGTGGATCGACGAGCTTCCCGCCGCGCAGTTCCCGCTCGACAGGATGCTTCCTGCCGTCGTCAAGACCGGCGAATATTTCGGCAAGCAATACGCCATCCCCTACAACACCAATGCGGGTCTCCTCTTCTACCGCCAGGACCTGCTGGACAAGGCGGGCGTGCAGCCACCCACAACCTGGGACGACATGAAGGACGCCTGTGCCGAAGTCGCCAAGCTGCCCGAGGGGAAGGGCGTCGACTGCTACGCGGGCCAGTTCGACAAGTACGAGGGCCTGACCGTCAACTTCTCCGAGGCGGTTGCCTCGGCGGGTGGCACCGTCGTCGATGCCGAGGGCCGTGCGACCGTCGACACCGAAGAAGCCAAGAAGGGACTGCAGTTCCTCGCCGACGGCTTCAAGGAGGGCACCTTCCCCGAGGAGGCCTCGACCTACCAGGAGGAGGACGGCCGCCGCGCCTTCCAGGCAGGAAAGCTGCTTTTCCACCGGCAGTGGCCGTACCAGTGGGCACTGGCCAACGCCAAGGACGGCTCGAGCAAGGTCGCCGGCAAGTTCGGGGTGGCGCCGCTGCCCGGACTGGACGGTCCGGGTAAGTCTTCCCTCGGCGGACTCGACCTGGCGGTGAGCAAGTTCGCCAAGAACAAGGCAACCGCCCTCGATTTCATCAAGTTCTTCTCCAGCGAGGCCAACGCCCGCACCAACCTGAAGGTCAACTCGGCTGCGCCGCCGTATGCCGGCCTGTATGACGACCCGGCCCTGCGTCGACAGTTCCCCTACCTGGCCACCCTCAAGGAGTCCTTGAGCGGCGCGGTGCCTCGGCCCGTGGTCGTCCAGTACGGCGATGCCACAGCCGCCATCCAGGAGAGCGCGGCCGCGGCGCTGAGCGGATCGAAGTCGGTCGACGCCGCACTCGCCGATATGCAGCGCGACCTGTCCGCGGCGATCGCCGAGAAGTAGGCCGACGGAAAAGGGTCACCTGGTGTCCGTCCTCTCCCAGGCGAAGCCACGCCGCGGCACCGCGTCCCGGCCCTCGCGTCACTCGCGCAGGGCCGGGACCGGCCGACTGGCCGCCGCCTTGCTCTCTCCCAGCCTGATCGTCCTCGGTCTGGTCGTCGGCTATCCGGTACTCGCTGCCTTCCGGCTGTCCTTCGTCGTCTCCAGCGAGTCCATCGACCCGCAGACCGGTTTCAAGGTCACCGCCACCTCCTTCGGTCTGGACAACTACGCGGCTGTGTTCACCGGGGACCGTTTCCTGCGCCCTTGGTGGAACACGACCTCCTTCGCTCTCGCCTCGGTTGCCATCGAGGTGCTCATCGGCGTCGCCATGGCGCTGGTCATGCACCAGGCCTTCCGCGGGCGGGCGTTGGTGCGGGCCGCGATCCTTGTCCCGTGGGCGATCCCGACGGCGATCTCGGGTCTGCTCTGGAAGTGGATCTTCAATAGCCAGGGTGTTGCCAACGAGCTGCTGGGCGCCAGGGTGCTCTGGAGCAGCGAGGGTTTCCAGGCATGGCTCTCCGTGGTGATCGCCGACACCTGGAAGACCGCGCCGTTCATCGGACTCCTGGTCCTCGCCGGACTCCAGATCATCCCAGGCGAACTGTACGAAGCAGCCAGGGTCGATGGCGCCTCGACCTGGTACGCGTTCCGGCGCATCACGCTGCCGCTGGTCCGCCCCGCGTTGGTGGTCGCGGTGCTGTTCCGGCTCCTGGACGTCCTGCGCATGTTCGACCTGCCGTACGTGCTCGTCGGCCCACGCAAGCACTCCGTCGAGACACTCTCGATGATCGCCTTCGAGGAAATGAGCAACCTGCGGTTCGGCACCGCGGCCGCCTACGCCACCGTGCTGTTCCTCTACATCGCCGCGGTCGCCTTCGCGTTCGTCAAGCTGTTCGGTGCCGATCTGATCGGACGGGGCACGAGGAGTTCACGATGACCACGACCATCAGCAGATTGCGTACCGGTTCCCTGGCACGGCGGATCGGCATCGCCGCGATCGTCCTCTACTGCCTCGCGCCCTTCTACTGGATGGTGGTCTCCAGCCTGCGCAGGCCCTCCGACCAGTTCTCCAACTCACCCCTTCCCCTGCCGGTCTCCTTCGACAACTACGCTGCCGCTTTCGACCCGCGCAACGGCTTCGGCCGCGCGCTGGTCAACAGCCTCATCGTCTCCGGAGCCACCACCGCGGTCACCCTTGTCGTCGCGATCTTCGCCGGCTACGCGCTCGCGCGGCTCAATTTCCGAGGAAAGACGCTCATCCTCACTTTGATCATCGCGGCGTCCATGTTTCCGCCGATCACTCTCGTCGTGCCGTTGCTGCAGTTCTTCACGGACGCGGGCTGGATCAACACCTACCAGGCAATGATCGTGCCGAGCATGAGTTTTGCCCTGCCGCTGGCCGTGTGGAACCTGACCGCGTTCTTCCGGCAAATGCCGGCCGAGCTGGAGAAGGCCGCTCAGGTCGACGGGTGCACGCCCGCGCAGGCCTTCCGCAAGATCGTGCTCCCTCTTGCAGCGCCTGGCATCTTCACCACAGCGATCCTGGTCTTCATCTCCGCCTGGAACGAATTCCTCATAGCCGTGAGCGTTGTCAACGACCGGGAGATGATGACCGCGAATGTGATCGTTTCTCTTTTCACCGGGCAGTACAAGTATGACCAGCCGTTCGGTACGCAGATGGCGGCCGGTGTCGTCGTGACGCTGCCGCTGGTGGTCGCGGTGCTTTTCTTCCAGCGCCGAATCGTCGACGGGCTCACCGCGGGAGGTTTGAAGTAAGTGACGGACTCGATCAGATCAGCCGCCACCGACGCATGGCTGCTTTCCACCGACGACGACGCGTCCCAAGCTTCCGGCCTTGAAGACGACAATTTCGCTGCGCTGACCGGCTACCATCCGACCTTCACCGGCAACGGCTACCTGGCCGCCCGGGTCCCAGCCGCCGGCAACGGATTCGCCGAGGCCCCCGTCCGCACGCAGTTCCATGTGGTCGGTCTGTACACCGGGCACCCGGGGGAGTGGTCGCGCAAAGCCGGGCTGCCCGCCTGGTCGGCGCTCGACATCGGCGACGGCAGCGGAACCTACAACGAAGCCTTCCTGCCGAGGGAGCGCGAACAGCGCGACGAGCAACTGGCGGGTGAGGAGCACCTGGTAGGCGGGGACTGGGAGCCGGTCGGCAGCTCCGCCCCGGCCGCTCTCGCCCGAGGCATCACACGCTACCGGCAGTCACTCGACCTACGGACCGGTGTCATCACCACCCGGGCCCGCTGGACCTCGCCGGCCGGCCGGGTCACCGACGTGTGCTACGAACTGCTCGCCGATCGCTCCAGGCCGCACGTCGCGGCGGTGACCGTGACCGTTCGGCCGCATTGGGACGGGCAGCTCGACGTGACCGACGCGCTCGACGGCCGGGCCGCGATCCGGCTGTGCGACACACGGACAGGGGCGGGGGAGGGTGACATCTGGCTCACCACGGCTGCCGAGGGCAGTGGTGTCCGGGCCGCTTTGGTGTCCCTGCTGCGGGGGCCGGCGGTCCCCTCGCGCGCCCAGTCCGCAATCGATGGTTCGGTCGGGCGGAGGGTAGTAGCGGACGTGGTGGCGGGACGCTCGTACACCTTCACCAAGTACGTGGGCATCGCCACCGGCCATGACGCGGACGACCCCCTGACCTTGGCGCGCACCGCGGCCGAAGAGGCGGCCCGGGCCGGTTACCGGCGGCTCACCGGGGACAACTTCCGCGCCTGGCAGAGGGAATGGTCGGGCGACATCGTCGTACACGGTGACACACGACTGCAGCGGCAGGTGCGAGCCGCGAAGTTCTATCTCCTCACCAGCGTGCGCGAAGACTCGCCGTGGTCGCCCTCACCCGTCGGGCTGTCCAGCGACGGCTACAACGGCCACGTCTTCTGGGACACGGAGACGTGGATCTGGCCGAGCCTGCTCGCCCAGCACCCCCATATTGCCGGCAGCGTGCTCGACTACCGCGCCAACCGGATGGACGCGGCCCGTTCCTATGCTGCGCAGTGCGGCCAACGGGGCGCACGGTTCCCCTGGGAAAGCGGCCTGCACGGCCACGAGGACACGCCCCGGTGGGCTCCCTTCGGCCGCTACGAACAGCACGTCAGTTCCGATGTCGCCCTCGCCTTCTGGCAGTACTGGCTGGCCACGGGCGACGAGAGCTGGCTGCGGGACAAGGGCTGGCCCGTGCTGCGCGGGGTGGCCGACTTCTGGGCTTCCCGCGCGGTGGCCGCAACGGACGGTTCGTACCACATCAACGGCGTGATCCCGCCCGACGAGTACGCCGACGAGCCCCACGACGACTCCGCCTACACCAATGTGGCCGCCCGCACCGTCCTGCGCTTTGCCGCCGAGGCGGCCGGGGTGCTCGGCGAGCCGGCCGACCCTTTGTGGGCGGAGGTTGCCGACCGCATGGTCGTTCTGTTCGACGAACAACTCAAGGTGCACCCCGAGTTCGCCGGTTACACCGGACAGCTGATCAAGCAGGCTGACGTCGTCATGCTGGCGTACCCGTGGGAGAACCCTCAGGCTGACGAGGTGACGCGGGCCGACCTGGCGTACTACAGCGCGCGCACCGACGAAGACGGACCGTCGATGACGGATTCCGTACACGCGATCCTCCATGCCCACGTCGGTGACACCAAGGGGGCGTTCGAGCGCACCAGGCGCAGTGTGGAGCCCTTCCTGCGCCCGCCTTTCGACCAGTTCGCGGAGGGCCGCACCGGAGGCGCGTTCACCTTCCTCACCGGCCATGGAGGATTCCTCCAGGTGTTCCTGTACGGCTACTCGGGACTACGGTGGCGGCCGGACCGGATCGAGCTGGCCCCGATCCTGCCGACTGAGCTGGACGGCATCACGCTGCGTGGCCTGCGGTGGCGGGAGCGGACCTTCGACATCGACATCCGCCCGGACACAACGGTGATCCGGCTGCGTGAGGGCGACGCGATGCCAGTCGGATCCGGTGGCTGCCGGTACCAGGTACCCAGTGGAGGCGAGATCGCCATCCCCACCCGGCAACCCGTCATGGCTCACTGAGCGACCGGCGGTCTGCGGCCAACAGCCCTCCGGAAAGCCACAGGAGAACAGGTTCCCGCCAAGAACAGTCGAGCGTAGCTGTCGCCCTTCAGCGCACCTACCGCCGGTGCCCGCCGCGCCCGGCAGCAGCGCGTACTGTCCTGGCTGCTGCCGGGGTCCACGGATGGAGATGCTGGTGGCAGCAGTGGGCCGACGGCGAGTGCACGCCGGGCTCTGTTCGTGTGTCGTTGGCGAGAGAGCCGCGTGGCGAGTGAGCTTCGCAGGCCGTCGCTCCTTGCATCGCCGGTCAGGTCAGCCGGTGGCCCGAACGATCAATTCCGGTTGCAGGAGGCGCTGCATGGGTTCCAGGCCTGAGGGGCTGGTCGTCATCCGAAGGAGTTCGGCCATGATCAGACGGCCTACTTCCTCGATCGGCTGTCGCACGCTCGAAAGCCCCAGTGCCGCCGCCGCCGCGGTGTCGTCGAAGCCCACGACGGCCACGTCCTCGCCGGCCCGCAGCCCGCGCTCACGCAGGGCCTGCAGAGCGCCCGCCGCCAGCGTGTCCGTCGCCGCAACCACCGCACTCGGTGGCTGAGGGCGGTCCAGTAGCTCGGCCATGAGCCGTGTTCCTGTCGACATCGTGTCCTGCCCGCGCACGTCAAGCCGGTGGCTCTCCGCCAGCAGGTCGTGCCGGTCCATTGCTGCGAGCCAGCCGCGCGCCCTGGCGTCGCCGACACTGGTCCCCTCGGGCCAGCCAATGAACCCGATCCGCCGGTGACCTGCCGCCACCAGGTGAGCGACAGCGGCCTCCGTTCCGTCGGCGTTGTCGATGTCGACCCAGCTGAAACGTTCGGCGCCTGCAGCGGTGCGTCCGAAGGCAACAAAGGGGACCCCGGCAGCGGTGAGGCGCTCCGGCCGCTGATCGCCCGACTCAATGTCGTACAGCACGACTCCGCTCACGGCACCGGTGCGCCACAGTGCGGTGCAGTGGTCGCTCTCCGCGTCCGTGTCCGCTGCCGTGAACAGCAGGACATGGTGATTCCCGGCCTGACCCGCCTCGACGAGCGCGTGCAAGAAGCGGTCGTGAATGGCGGCCACGGATTCGGTGGATACCGGCTTGATCCGGTACCCGACCATCCCGGGTGAGCTGGCCCGCAACGAGCGAGCCACACGGTTGGGGTGATAGCCCAGCTCGGCGATGACCTGCTGCACCCGCTCGCGGGTCACCGGGTGCACACGCTGGGGGGCGTTGAGTACGTTGGACACCGTCTGGCGGGAGACCCCTGCAGCCTGCGCGACGTCCGTGATCGTGGCGGACCCTCCCGATGCAGGGCGCCCGCGCCCGGAGACGAGTGCCACACTCACTCCTTGAGTAGTCTGGGCAGAACGGTTAACCACATGCGGGGACGGACACGAGCCGCAGCTTGTCGGCGATTTTATCGTTCAAGCCTGCTTTGTCGACTCTGTTCGCAAGCATGACTGCCCCGTCGCTGGTGGCCCATGGACGGCATTGCCCGAGCGCCCCGCCGTCTTGCTCGGGTGCAGCATGCGGCAGGGGCCTCTGCCCCGTTCAGAGGGGGGCCGTGCTCGTGCCCGGCACCCGCGCACCACCACCGGCCGGTTCCCTCCTTGCACCGTTGCGGTCGTCCGGTCCCGGAGCTCGTCCTGATGAGCCTCCGGATCCGCCGCCCCCAGCCGCCGCCCCCTCCACGACCTGCGGGAGATCCCCATGCCGCTGCTGACGCGCCCCGTCCGGCCGCTCGCCCTGCCCGTCGCACTGCTCCTGGCCACCGCCCTGATGACCGCCGGCCTGACCGGCTGCTCCGCGATGTCCCCGTTCAGCACATGTGACGACACGGCGGCGCGGCTGAAGGACCTGCGCTCTCAGTCAATCCTGAACTCCGTCCCCGAAGGAGCGACCGCCCCGGAAGGGCTCAACTCGGTTCACTCGCGCTGCATCGACGACACCGTCGACGCCTGGCTGTAGCCGCGCGCGTCTGCGCCTTCCCCGGCTCCCGGCAGAAGGTCGTGGACTTCTACCGCACCACCGCCCAGGCGGACGACTGGCACCTACAGCACGACCCCTCAGACCCGGACACCCCCGAAACGACGGCGGGCCTGTGCTTCACCAAAGGCGGGGAAGGCGAAGCCCTCCTGCTGACCGTGCAGTTCACTACGGCCAGCGACCTGAAGTTCGAGTACGACTACGACGCCGGGCCGGAGTTCGATTCGGGCTCCGCATTCGAGATAGAGGTCGGCTCCGAGACGGACAGGGCGAAAACCAGCTGCTTCAACTGACGCCCGGGCTCAAGGAACCAGCAACGTGGCCGCCCGCTGCCCGCCCTGCGCTGATCCCACTGCCGGGCTGTTCAGGCTCGGAGTCACCTCCGGCACCGGACATCTCCCGGCGCAGGGGGACTGCACCATCGTTCGGTGTAACTCCCGATCATGGAAGACGCATCGATGACCAGTGAGTTACGTGGCCGAGCAGGGCTGTCGAGGCGGCAGTGGCTGTGTCAACGAAGGCCGTGGACGACCGGCTGACCGACGAGTTGGTGAGCCGGGCCCAGGCTGAGGGCCTGCAGCTGACCGGCGAGGGCGGGCTGTTGTAGCAGCTGTCCAAGCGGCTGCTGGAGTCCGCCCCGCAGGGCGGGATCACCGACCGTCTCGGCTATGACAAGCACGTTGCGGGGGCAAGACCGGCTGCCACTCGCGCCACCGTAAACGGTCCAGGATCGTCGGCCGAGGTGAGGGCTCCGCGATCGGCACCCTGGTCGAGCGCACGACCCGCTTCCTTCACCTGATCCACCTGCCGCACGGCTGGAAGGCCCCGCCATCCGCAACGCGCTCATCACGCAGACCGCGCATATCCCGGCCCAGTTGCGGCGGACTCGGGAAGCCGCCGCAAGGGCGGACGAGGCATGGAGGTGTCTTGCCTTCTGGTTCGGGTGAGAGCGCGCTGAGCAGGCGAAACGGCGCGAGCTGACGATTCGAAGCCGACGTCGCTGCCTGCCGGGAGTCACGGTGCCGTGGCACCCTGAACAGCGCACGGGGTGACGCCACGTCAACTATGCGACGCGGCACGGTAAGGGTGGGACTCACTGCTCGTCGCGGCGTACCTACCGGCTCCCCGGGCGGTGTCCAGCCCGGCATGGCGCCCCGCCCTCGGTGCACGCCATCGCTCTCCTCCCGGCGTGCTCGAGCACCGTAGCGTAATCGATTCCGCAATACGAGAGAGTGAACACAGGTCGTGCGTGGCTTCAGAAAGCAGCAGCTCAGCGCGCCTTTTTGCGCGCAGAGTCTCGTTCATGGCAGGTAACAAAGGGGCCTCATTGCTCATGAGTTCGTCATCAGATGTTGACTTCTGTGAGTTCCTGAGGTCTCGTGTGCCCACTGCCTCGGCGGAGCGGACCTCGGTGCAAGGAGAACCCATGACCATGCGTGATCGCATATCCCTGGCAAGACGCTGCGTGATCGGCGGAACGGTAGCGGCCCTGACGGCGCTGACTGCCTGCGGCGGCGGTGACGGCGGCAGCGAGGCCGACGGCGGGGGAGAGGCGTCCTGCAAGCCCGCCTCGGGCAAGGTCACGCTGGACTACTGGTCCTGGGTCCCCGGGATGCAGAAGGCCATCGACGTCTGGAACAAGGAAAACCCCGACATCCAGGTCAGGCTGAAGACGACTCCCGCAGGGAACGCCGGCACCTACCAGAACATGTCCAACGCCCTGAAGGCCGGCAAGGCCCCGGACCTCGGCCAGGTCGAGTACGACTCCCTGGCGAGCTTCCGGCTCAAGGAAGGACTGACGGACATCTCCTCCTGCCCCGGCGTCAAGGATGCGGGCGGCAAGTTCGTCGACTGGACCTGGTCCCAGGTGGAGTTCGGCGCCGACGGCAAGGACGGTGTCTGGGCCGTTCCCCAGGACACCGGCCCCATGGCCCTGTTCTACCGCAAGGACATCTACGACAAGCTCGGCCTCAAGGCCCCGGCCACCTGGGACGAGTACGCGGAGCAGGCCCGCAAGCTCAAGCAGGAGGGCAAGTTCATCACCCACTTCTCCCAGACGGACCCCAACTGGTTCACCGGCCTGCTGTGGCAGAACAAGGCCACCATGTTCGAGCGTGACGGCGACACCTGGAAGGTCACCGTCGACCGGCCCGGAAGCCGGCAGGTCGCCGACTACTGGCAGAAGCTGATCGACGACAAGCTCGTCGCCACCGACCTGCAGGGCTTCTCGCCGGCGCTGTACAAGGCGTGGAACTCCGGCGAAGTGGTCACCTGGATCAGCGCTGCCTGGGGTTACAGCACCATCCGGGACAACGCCAAGTCCACCGACGGCAAGTGGGCGGTCGCCCCCATGCCGCAGTGGGAAGGCGGGCAGGAGCAGGCGGGCAACTGGGGCGGCTCCACCACCACGGTGATGGCCGGGACCAAGCACCCCGCCGAGGCCGCCAAGTTCGCGCTGTGGCTGAACACCGACCCCGAGGCACTGGAGATCCTCAACCGCGAGGGTGGCCTCTACCCCGCGGCCAAGGCCGGACTGGAACTGCCCGCCCTCAAGCAGCCGGTCGACTTCTACGGCAAGCAGAAGATCTTCGACGTCTTCGCCCAGGCCTCCGCCAACGTGGACACCGACTTCACCTGGGGTCCGACCATGACGGACACCTACCGCTTCCTCAGCGACGGCACGGCGAACGCCATCGCCGGCAAGAGCACACTCGGTGACGTGCTCGCGGACACCGGCGCACAGAGCGTCGAGTCCTTGCGCAAGCAGTCGCTCGACGTGGCCGAGTGACCGGTCCCTCCCTGGTCTCCCCGCCGCCCCCGGGCGGCGGGGAACAGTACATCGAAGGCTGCACGTGACAACCACCAACGCACCCGCCCCGGCCGCCGGCGCCCCGGCCCCGGCGCGCCGACGACGGCGCCGGACCCTCGCCCCCTACGCCTTCCTCGCCCCCTTCCTCATCCCCTTCTGCCTGTTCACCCTCGTCCCGGTCGGCTACGCCTTCTGGCAGAGCCTCCACAAGACCGAACGCACGGGCGGCACCTTCGGCCGCACCCAGACGGTCTTCGCCGGGTTCGAGCAGTACGGCAGGGTCCTGCGGGAGGACTACTTCGCCGAGAGCCTGCTGCGCGTCCTCGGCTTCGCCCTCGTGCAGATTCCCGTGATGCTGCTGCTGGCGCTGGTCCTCGCACTGCTGCTGGACTCCGCGGTCGCGCGCGCCAAGCGGTTCTTCCGGCTCGTCTACTTCGTGCCGTACGGCATACCCGGCGTCGTCGCCGCCCTGATGTGGGCCTTCCTGTACGACCCGCGGCTGTCGCCCGTGGTGGACCTGCTGAGGTCGGCCGGCGTGCACGTCGACCTGCTCGGCCCGGACGCGATCCTGTGGTCCATCGCCAACGTCGTCACCTGGACGTACACCGGCTACAACATGCTGATCATCTATGCCGCCCTGCAGGCCGTGCCCTCGGACATCGCCGAGGCGGCCCGCGTCGACGGAGCGAGTGGCTGGACCATCGCCCTGCGCATCAAGATCCCGATCATTCGTCCGGCCCTGATCCTCACCGGCGTCTTCTCCATCATCGGCACCTTCCAGCTGTTCACCGAGCCGCAGGTCTTCCGGTCCATCTCCACCAGCGTGACGAGCACATACACGCCGAACATCGCCGCGTACTCGCTCGCCTCGGGCGACAGCTACAGCGAGGCCGCCGCCCTGTCCGTCATCCTCGCGCTCGTCACGTTCGTCCTGTCGTTCGCGTTCCTGCGCTTCACCTCCAGGAGGCAGGGATGAGCTTCCTCACCCGCACCGAGGGCGCCCACGCCCCCATGGCCACCACCGGCCGGCGGCGGCCACGTACCCGCGTGTCCACCGTCGTCGCCATCACCTTCATGATCGCGGTCGCCTGCTACATGCTGCTGCCGGTCTACTGGCTGCTCGTGTCGTCGACCAAGAGCCAGAGCGATCTGGTCACCACCCCAGGATTTCTCACCGCCGACTGGCACTTGGGCGACAACCTGTCCTCGCTCTTCGCCCAGCAGGACGGCGTCTACGCCCGCTGGCTGCTCAACAGCCTGCTGTACGCGGGCGCGGGAGCGGCTGTGGCCACCCTGCTGGCCGCGGCGGCCGGGTACGCGCTCGCCAAATACGCCTTCCGCGGACGTGAGGCGGTCTTCTCCGTCGTCCTCGGCGGTGTCCTCGTACCGGCCACGGCGCTCGCCCTGCCGCTGTTCCTGATGTTCGCCGAACTCGACGCCACCAACACGTTCTGGTCGGTGTTCCTGCCCAGCATCGTCAGCCCGTTCGGCGTCTACCTCTCGCGGATCTTCGCCGCCGCGTCCGTCCCCGACGAGGTGATGGAGGCGGCCCGCATGGACGGCGCGAGCGAGTTCCGCATCTTCCGCACCATCGCGCTGCGCCTGATGTCCCCGGCGCTGGTGACCATCTTCCTGTTCCAGTTCGTCGTCATCTGGAACAACTTCCTGCTGCCTCTGATCATGCTGCAGGACGAGAGGCTCTACCCCGTCACCCTCGGCCTGTTCACCTGGCAGTCGCAGACCAGCCGCCTGCCCGAACTGCAGACCCTCACCATCGTCGGCGCCCTGGTCTCGGTCGTGCCGATCGTGCTCACCTTCCTCCTCCTGCAGCGCTATTGGCGCGCCGGACTCGCCGCTGGAGCCGTTAAATCGTGAACCACCCCCTCGCCGAAGTGAACCGCCGCCTCGGCGGCATCGCCTACGGCGGCGACTACAACCCGGAACAGTGGCCGCGTGAGGTCTGGCGCGAGGACGTCCGCCTGATGCGCGAGGCGGGCGTCAACCTCGTGACCGTCGGTGTCTTCTCCTGGTCCCGTATCCAGCCCCGCCCCGGCACGTACGACTGGAGCCTGCACGACGAGGTCCTGGACCTGCTGCACGCCCACGGCATCGCCGTCGACCTCGCCACCCCGACCGCCGCACCACCACCGTGGTTCACCCGGCGGCACCCCGACGCCCGTCCGGTCACCGCGGCCGGCACCCGCCTCGCCCACGGCAGCAGGCAGGTCTTCTGCCCCAGCAGCCCCGCCTACGCCGAGGCGGCGGACGCCCTCGTCACCGAGCTGGCGACCCGCTACGGCGACCATCCCGCCCTCGCCCTGTGGCACGTCCACAACGAGTGGGGCAACCACAACGCCCTGTGCTACTGCGACACCAGCGCGGCCGACTTCCGGACCTGGCTGCAGGAGCGGTACAAGACCCTGGACGCCCTCAACGACGCCTGGGGCACCGACTTCTGGAGCCAGCGCTACGGGGACTGGGACGAGATCGACCCGCCCCGGGACACCACCGCCTTCAGCAACCCCGGTCAGGAACTCGACTACCGGCGCTTCTCCTCGGACGCGCTGCTCACCCGGCACATCGCCGAGACGGCCCTGCTGCGCCGGATCACTCCCGACGTGCCGATCACCACCAACGTGATGGGCACCCTGGAGAAGAAGGTCGACGGCTACGCCTTCGCGGCCGCATGCGACCTGGTCTCCGTCGACCACTACCTGCCGGCCGCCGACCCCGACGGCCACATCGACCTGGCGCTCAACGCGGACCTCGCCCGCGGTATGGCGGGAGGCCGCCCCTGGGTGCTCATGGAGCACTCGACCTCCGCGGTCAACTGGCAGCCCGTCAACGTGGCCAAGCGGCCCGGGGAGACCCGCCGCAACAGCCTGACCCATCTCGCCCGCGGCGCGGACGGGCTGATGTTCTTCCAGTGGCGGCAGTCCCGCGCCGGCGCCGAGAAGTGGCACTCCGCGATGCTGCCGCACGGCGGGACGGACAGCCGCGTATGGAAGGAAGTCAGCGCGCTGGGCGCGGAGCTGGCCTCGCTGCGGGAGGTCACCGGCACCCGGGTGCACGGCGATGTGGCCGTGTTGTTCGACTGGCACAACTGGTGGGCCCTGGAGCTGCAGGCCCGGCCGTCCGACCAGTTCCGCTACCTCGACGTGGTCCGCGACTGGTACGAGGCACTGTGGACCATGAACATCACCTGCGATCTCCTGCCCCCCGGCGCCGACCTGACCCCGTACCGGGCGGTCGTCGCCCCCAATCTGTACCTGCTGTCCGACGACGACGCCGACAACCTCACCCAGTACGTGCGTCAGGGCGGCCACCTCGCGGTCGGCTGTTTCAGCGGGCTCGTCGACGACTCCGACCGGGTGTGGCCCGGCGGTCATCCGGGCGCTCTGCGGGACGTGCTCGGACTCGTCGTGGACGAGTTCCTGCCGCTGCGGACGGGCGAGCACGCCCGGCTCGCCGACGGAACGGACGTCGAGCAGTGGACGGAACGCGTCGAACCCCGAGGCTGTACCACGGTGCTGCGCTGGGCGGACACGGCCGACGGCGGCCCCGCCCGCGGCGGCCCGGCGGTCACCCGGCACGACTTCGGCAGCGGCGCCGCCTGGTACGTGGCCGGCCGACTGCCCGTACCGGCCCTGCGCGGGCTGCTCCGCACGGTGTGCCGGCAGGCGCGGATCACCCCCGTCGTCGAGGGACCGCCCGGACTGGAGGCGGTACGCCGGGTGGGGCGGCGGCACACCTACCTGTTCCTGATCAATCACACGCAGGAGACCGTCACCGTGCCCGTCGCCGGCCAGGCCCTCGCCGGGCCCGAACTCACCGGCGGCCGGGCCGTGGTGCCGCCCGGAGGAGTGGTCGTCGTCCGCGAGGACCACGACCCCGCCTCAGCCTGACACGTCCGCACGAACCGAATGAGGAACGGTCACGTGACCACCGAACCCGCCCGCCCGGTCCCGTCGTCGTCCGCCGGTGCATCACGCCGAGTGCAGCTGGACGAGGAGAGCGGCACCGTCATGCTGCGCACGGACCGGGGCGCCTACGTCCTGCGGGTGGACCGCGCCGCGGGGACCGTCCGGCACGTCCACTGGGGCGCCTCGCTGCCCCTCGCCGACGCCGTCTCGCTGCCGCTGTGGAGCGAGAACGACAACAGCTTCGCCGGCCGCTGGGACGGAACCGAGGAGTACCCCGTCGACGGCGGCGCCCGCTTCGCCGCGCCCGCCCTCGAGGTGCGCTTCGCCGACGGCAGCAGTCCCGTCGAACCGACCGTCCAGGACGTGGTCCTGCTCGAGGGCGACCACGTGGCCGTCCTCCTGCGGGACTGCACCCGGCCGCTGGCCTGGCACCTGCACTACCGCGTCCCGCCGGACGGCGACGTGCTGGAACGGTGGACGGAGTTCGTGCACACGGGCGCCCCGCAGGACGGGGATGTGTTGCTGGTGCGGTACGCCAGCGCCCACTGGCCGCTCCCGCAGCGAGCGGACTGGCGGCTGAGCGCCGTGCACGGGGGATGGTCCGCCGAAGGCCACCTCGAGCGGTCGGCGCTGCCGGTCGGCGAGACCACGCTGGGCAGCAGGCGCGGCCACACGGGACACCACGCCAACCCCTGGATCGCCCTCGACCCCCAAGACACCGGTGAGGAACATGGTGACGTCTGGGTCGTCGCGCTCGCGTCCAGCGGCAGCTGGCGCATCACCGCGCAGCGCACGGCTGCCGGCCGGACCGGCGTACTGGCCGGCGAGGGACACGAGGGCGCCGAACTGCGCCTGAGGCCCGGTGGCCGGCACCGCACCGCGGTCAGTCTGGCCGTGCACAGCAGCCACGGCTTCGGAGGCGCGAGCCGGTCCTTCCACCGTCACCTGCGCGCGCACGTCCTGCCGCACCCGCAGGAACTGCGGCCGGTCCTCTACAACTCCTGGGAGGCCACGTGGTTCGAGGTGAGCGAGGACAACCAGATCGCCCTCGCCCGCCGTGCCGCCGCCGTCGGCGCGGAGCTGTTCGTGCTCGACGACGGCTGGTTCCGCGGCCGTGAGGACGACCGCTCGGGACTCGGCGACTGGACGCCCCATCCGAAGCGGTTCCCGCGAGGGCTGCGTCCGCTCTCCGACGAGGTGCACCGCCTGGGTATGGCCTTCGGTCTGTGGGTGGAGCCCGAAATGGTCAACGCCGACAGTGATTTGTACCGCGCCCACCCCGCCTGGGTCCTGCACCTCCCCGACCGCACGGCCACCGAACTGCGCCACCAGATGGTGCTCGACTTCTCCCGGCCCGAGGTGACCGACTGGGCCCTGGGATGGCTGCGCCGGCTGGTGACCGAGAACGCGGTCGACTTCCTCAAGTGGGACTTCAACCGCTCGTTCACCGAAGCGGGCACCCACGCGGGCGGCCCCGACGCCAGGCGCGTTCACGTCGATCACGCCAGAGGGCTGTACCGGGTGCTGGACCAGCTGAGGGCGGAGTTCCCCCAGCTGCGCATCGAGGCGTGCGCGGGCGGAGGCGGACGCGTCGATGCGGGCATCCTGAGCCGCACCGACCAGGTGTGGACCTCCGACAACACCGACGCCGTGGACCGCCTGCGCATCCAGCACGGCTTCAGCCAGCTGTACCCGGCACGCGTGATGTCGGCATGGGTGACCGACAGCCCCAACCCGCTGACCGGGCGGACGGTGCCGCTGCGCTTCCGCTTCCACAGCGCCATGGCCGGAGTGCTCGGCATCGGAGGGGACCTGACGCGCTGGACGGACGCCGAACTCGCCGAGGCCGCGGAACTGGTCCAGGTGTACAAGGACATCCGTGCCGTGGTGCAGCGAGGAGAACAGTTCCGTCTCCTGCCGCCCGGGAACGGCCCGTTGACGGCCGTGCAGTACGTCGACGAGGACCGGACGGTCGTGCTGATCTGGCGGCCCAGCACCGCGTACGGCCCCCCGGAGCCGCCGCTGCGCCTGCGCGGCCTGGAGGCAGAGGCCCGCTACCGCGACGAGGACACCGGACGGGAGTGGTCGGGGGCGACCCTGATGGCCTTCGGTATCCCGCTGCCCGACCTGCCGCCGGGGGACTGCGCCAGCGCGCTGATCCGGCTGCGCCGGGGGTGGTGAGGGCCGCGCAGCCAGGGCCGGAGCCGTGGACCGAGCCCTGCGCGGAGAGCGCTTTCACAGCCTCACCGCAGGTGAAGTAGGGTGGCCGTCGAAGGGAGCGTGTGTGGTGCGAGAGCGGGTCACGATGGCCGATGTCGCCCGGGCCGCAGGCGTGTCGTCGGCCACGGTCTCCTATGTACTCTCCGGCAAGCGGCCTGTGGCCCCGCGGACCCGGGCCGCGGTGGAAGCGGCGATCGAGGAACTGTCGTTCACCGTCAACGTCACTGCGCGCAGCCTGCGCACCGGCCGGTCGAGCCTGGTGGCCCTGTTCGTGCCGGACATCGCCAACCCTTTCTTCGCGCAGCTCGCGGCGACATTGCAGGAGGAACTACGCGGCCTCGGGCTGCACGTCGTCGTGTGCGACACCCGCGCGCGCCGGGACGAGGAACGCGCCCTGCTCGCCGAGGCGGTCCAGCAGCGTTTCGCCGGCGTCGTCATCACCCCGTTCCGGCTCAAGCCGGACGACTTCAAGCCGCTCATGGACACCGGCATACCCGTCGTAGTCAGCGCCGACGTGTCCTTCGGCCCGATCGATCTCGTCACGCCCGACGCGCGCGTGGCGACCCGGCGGGCGCTGGAGCAGGTGGCAGCGGCGCAACGCCGCCGCATCGCCATGATCGCAGGCCCCCGCGACGCCACCGGCGGGGACCCTCGTCTGAAGCACCTGCGCGCGCTGGCCCTGCAGTTCGGCATGTCACTGCCGCACGAACTGGTGGTCCGGGGCGAGCACACCCGGGAGGCCGGAGCGGCGGGCTTCGGCGAGCTGATGAACCGCCGCTACCGCCCCGACGCGGTGTTCTGCGGCAACGACATGATCGCCGTCGGCGCTCTGGACAAGGCCCACGAACTCGGCATCGACATCCCCGGCGACGTCGCCCTCGTCGGGCACGACGATGCCTCCTTCGCGTGCCTGGTCCGTCCCCAGCTGACCACCATCCGCTACCCGGCGGCAGAGGTCGGCCGGGCCGCCGCCGGGCTGCTCACCGAGCGCCTGAACGGCCGCAAGGTTCACAAGACGGTGCGCGTCAAGGCCGAGTTCGTCGTCCGCTCCTCCGTGTGAGTCGGCCGCAGTCGGCACGGGCGCGGCAACCGTTGGCTCAGGCAGTGCCCGTCGCGCCGCGCCTGTTATATGACGTCCGCCCCAGCATCAGGTCAGGCCGGTGTCGCGGGCGACCAGCGCGGCCTGGACGCGGTTGGTGACAGCCAGGGCGGTGAGGATGCGGCTGAGGCGTGCTTTGTCGGTGCTCTCGCGCATGACCAGGGCGTTTGCGATGTCGTCGTTGGTGTAGCCGCGTGCGAACAGGGTCAGGACGTCGGACTCGCGGGGGTGTCTCTAGTCGTAGTTCAACGTCAACTTGGGCGGGTTCGAGGCTCGCACGGTGCGGCTGCCGAAGGAGTACCGGCGCGGAGCAGACGCTGATCCGCACCGACTCCGGCGGGGGCACCCACGCGTTCGTCGGCTGGCTTTCCGCCCGCAGCCGGTGGCTGCCCTACGCGGGCGGTGTGACCGTCACCGATGCCGTTCACCACGCGGTCCTGTCCGTCCCGCTATCGGCCTGGACACCGGCTGTCGAGCCCGACGGCGAGATCCGCCATGGCGCCTGCGTGGCCGAGCTCGACGGCGCCTTGCTCAAGGGCTGACCCAGGGTGATACGCCCGATCGTCCGCAGGGAACGGCGCCACCCCGGCGCCCAGTTGCGCTTCACCGACATCGACGGCATGCGCCTGACCTGCTTCGCACAGCAACGGATTGCAAGCGCGCAGCCGCGGCGACATGGCGACGTTCACACTTATCTCCGAGTCGGATTTCGCCTTGAGGAGGGAGACCAGGAGCTTCCACCAGCCGAAGAATACGGAGACGTGCACGGGAGAAAGGTCTCGACCGAGTCTTCTACGTGGCCTGCGGTTCATGTGTGTACACCAAGGACCTGGCCCACCTCCCTGGGGCGTCTCCGTCCAGGAGGGAAGCCTCGACCGCGCCGATCGGTGGTTCCCGCCGCAGGCCGGGATCTACGCCTGGAGCTGGCAGCCCTGGATGCCGGCGCTTCCGATCCCGCAACACGAGCACGGCGTCCCGGCCGCAGCGGATGCGGCGTGCTTCGAGGCCGGCGACGGTCTCCGCTTGCCGACTGGTGCTGCGCCACGGCGTGCACGGCGAACCTGAGACGATCTGGCAGTTCGCCCGCTTGCCTAAGAACTCCTAACGAAATGATCTTCGAGGTGGTTGGATCGCTCCGGGACTGATGATCCGGGGGTGTGGGGTGGCGCGGCCGAAGCCATGGGATGTCGATGACGAGCTGTGGGCGGTGGTCGCATCGTGCCTGCCGAAGGTGGAGCGCCGAACTCGCCATCCTGGGCGGAAGCGGCATCCGGACCGGCTGGTGTTCCAGGGCATCCTGTTCGTTCTGCACACCGGGATCGCCTGGGAACACCTGCCGCAGGAACTCGGCTTCGGCTCAGGCATGACGTGCTGGCGCCGCCTGGCCGAGTGGACCGAGGCGGGTGTGTGGCCGCGGCTCCACGAAGTTCTCCTTGCCAAACTTCGCCACGCGAACGCCCTGGACTTCTCCCGGGCGGCGGTCGACGGCTCCCATATCCGCGCGTCAAAAGGGGGTTCCAAGACAGGACGAAGCCCCGTTGACCGGGGCAGAGCGGGCAGCAAACACCACCTGATCACCGATGCCTCCGGCATTCCGCTCGCCGCCACCCTGACTGGCGGCAACCGCAACGACGTCACCCAACTCATCCCGCTACTCGAAGCGGTCCCGCCGGTGCGGGGCAAGCGCGGGCGGCCCCGGCGCCGGCCCGGAATCATCCTCGGCGACCGAGGTTACGACCACGACAAGTACCGCCGCCTCGTCTGGGCACTCGGGGTGAAGCCGGTCATCGCACGCCGGGGCACCGAGCACGGTTCCGGCCTCGGTGCCCAACGCTGGCTTGTGGAGCGGGCGTTCGCTCATCTGCACTGGTTCCGCCGCCTGCGGATCCGCTGGGAGGTACGGGACGACATCCACGAAGCCTTCCTCATCCTTGGATGTGCGCTCATCTGCTGGCGGCGGCTTGTCGCCCTACGCTGACAGCATCGGAACCCAGTGATTCATCACCTCTCGCAGGCGTTGCCGGTGGTCAGCGATCCAGTCGTCCGGCGGGACGAGCGGCACCCGCACGGTGACCATGGATCCCGACTCGTCCTCTACGACTACCTCCGGGCAGTCATGCTCGCCGGTGAGCTGGATGGAGATGGACGGCCCTCTGTCCCACTCCATCCAGACCACGTCTTCGCCGACGTCGAGCCTGTTCAACGCGGTGGCCCAGCATTCCAGCTTCGAGGCTGACAGCACCAAGCCGATACGACCGGATACGAACGGCGTCCTGACGACGACCTCGGCGTCGAGCCCGGCGCTCCACCCGGGGTCGCGCCCCAGACCGTTGACGGTGACGCTGTTCCCCTTGTCGTCGGCGAGGGAGATGAGTTCCCTCGCAGCGATGCCGCCCATAGCTGCCCCTTCATCGGCGAGTACCGGGGGATCGTCGCCCGGACAGGAGTGCGACCGCCACTCCATTTCCTTAGGGGTTCTAAGAGTTGTCCCCCAAAGGTCTCGGCTCCGAGTGCGGAGCGGCCTGAAGGGCTGGCAAGGTGGTCAGTCGCTCGTTCGTGAGGTGCCCAGCGACTGGGCGAAGTCGGCGAGCGTGTCGAAGCCGGTCTCCCGCAGGCCAATCCGCGGGTTGACGTGGTGGAGCAGCCCGGGTCCTTGGTGGTGGGTGGTCACGTAGGTCTGATCCAGCTCGCTCTGCTCATCGTCCACCCAAGCGAAAGGACGGCCGCCTGCGTAGTCCACCAACGGTCCGGTCTTCCAGTGCACCCCACCAGGGCGTTCTTGGAACAGGGCGTCGCCGAAGTCGACGAAGGGGAGTTCCGGGAGGCCGAGGACTGGTGCGATCCACCGGTTTGCGTCGTCCATCCATCCACGTGGTGGCCCAGCACAGCTCGAAGCCGAGCTGGAGCAGGGTTCGCCCGTGCGCTGGGTGGAGCCAGACCCGAAGGGGGCATCGTCGGGACGAAAAGCCCGTACCGCCCTGATGGGCGCCATTCCGGGGAACTCTGAGCGTGGTGTAGCCGTCGGGACGCCTCTCCGGCTGAGCCGCATAGGGGTTGAGTGGCCCGTCCACGTCAAGGAATAGCAGTGGTCGGTACACGGTTTCCCTCTGAGGGGCCTCGTGTTCTTCGGACAGGGATCTGACTGTCTATTTCACGCGACGGCTCGCAACTTCACATGTTCGGCGTGGACTTCTCGGGGA
>NZ_JBIUBW010000031.1:0-59706 GCF_044548465.1 Streptomyces sp. NPDC052023
CCAACGTCGCCCGAACACGCCTCACTTCATGTAAATCCACCAACCCACCATGCTCTTGATCAGCACGAACAGGAAGACCTAACGGAGTCCTACTACCGCCAGCTCGACGAACTGCGTATGGCGCTCACGCCCCTGCTCGGCCAGCAGCCGTCGCACGAAGAGGATCGTCAGGCGGGCTCGGGCGGGTCGACGGCGAACTCATAGGCCACTTCCCAACTGCGGTCCGGGACGACGATGTCGGCCGTCTCCACAGCGCGGCCGTCGCTCGCGTAGTACGTCCGCTCGATGGCCAGGACCAGATCGCCGGTACTGAGGCCGAGCAGGGATGCCTGTTCCTCAGTGGCGCGTGCAGGGCGCGGGAGCTCCAGCCAGCTTTCGATGTCGACGCCGATGGAGCGCATCCGTTCGACCACGCCCTTGCCGGCCAGCGGGCCCATCTCGGGAAGCAGGATGGGTGTGCCGCCCGTGATGGCCATCGGCTCCCAACTGGTGGAGAGCTGGGCGGGCTTGCCGTCGGCGAGGAATTCATAGGCGGTGCGCACCGTCGGGTCGCCGGGCTCGATACCAAGGCGCCGGGCGATGTGCTCCGGGGCGGGTGTGCGGGCCTGTGAGGACGCCTCCCAGGTTCCGCTGCTGCCGATCTCGTGCATGTCGGAGCGGAAGGGGCTGCCGCCGCGGCGTTCGCGGTGCCGGGAGCGGATCATCCGGCGCCGCTCGCGCGGCGGGGCCACGTAGGTTCCTGATCCGGTGCGGCCTTCGAGGAGCCCTTCGACGATGAGGCGCTCCACGGCCTTCTGCACCACGTTGGTGCCCACGCCGTACGCCTGGGCGAGTTGCGCACGTGAGGGCAGCTTCTCGCCGACCTCCCAATCGCCTGCCGTGAGTCGACGCCGCAGGTCGCTTGCGACCACCTGGTGCGGCGGCTCGGCGTTGCCCATGCGCGGACTCCGTACTGGTCGGCGGCTGTCTCGGTGCCGGGTTTACGGCTCTCGATTGACAAGCTAATGCATCAGGTTCAAGCTAATGCATCAGATGTACGTTATGTGATCACGCGTGTACAGGGGAGATCCGTGAGCTCGCCGACGACCAGGGCCACCGCGATCGCCTCCATGCTCAGCACCGCGCTCGGCGTGCCCCTGGACGACGGCGATCAGGAAGCCGTCCGCACCGAACCCAGCGACACCGGCCTGCGCATCTCAGCCCCGGTGCCGGCCTCGCTCAGCGAAGCGGTACGCCTCGACGTGCTCGCCTTCCTGATGCAGACCGCCGACCGCTTCGGGCACAGCGTCCAGCACAACGGCACCTCCGTCATCTGGGCCGAGATCGAAACGGCCGCCGAAGGGGCACCTCCGTGACCCTCCCCGCGTTCCGCGACCAGCCCGTCGGCTCCACCACGCCGAACGATCACCCTGAAGGCTCTGGAGCTGACGGCATGACCCATCCGACACCCACCACTTCCGGCCCCCTCCACACGACCGCGGAGGCCGCCCCGGCAGGGGCCGACGTCGTGCTCTACACGACCAGCGTCGACTCGCGGATCGCCGTCCGCACGCTCGCGACCCTGCGCGACTTCGCCACCCAGCAGGGGTGGACCGTCACGCACGAGGCCTACGACCTGGCGCCCCTCCACTTACCGGCCCGGCTGCGCACCGGCTGGCGCACCGTTGAACATCTCCTGGCCACCGGCGAAGCCGCCGGTCTGGTCGTACCGGCCGAGCACGAGGTGGCCACCACGCCTGCAGAACAGACAGCCCTGCGCGAGTGGCTGCTGAGCCTGCCCGCCTTCGCCGCCTACCCCCACGCCGGGCACCACCGAACGCTCCCGCCTGTCAGCGAGCCCTCCGACGCCCCGGTCTCCGTCCTCACCGCACCCGTCGACCGGGAAAGGTCCCAGTCCTACGCCATGACCCCGGCGGGCCTGCGCCGGCTCCGGAACGATGCCCGCATGCGCCTGACCCTACTGAGGTGGCCCGGTGACATCGTCACGGCGGTCGAGGTGCTGTCCCGGCTCGCGTACAACGCCGCCGCGCACGCCCGGCCCGCCGACGAGGCACTCGCGCGAATGACCGTGCGCCTGGCCGTGACCGAGGACAGATTCAGAACCTGCCTTGCGCACGCGATATGTAACTAAGCGTGCGTAACGGGTACGGTCTGTGCATGCCTACGGGGGAACACGACACAGAAGGCCCTTCCCACAGCGGGGTTGGGGTAGGGGTGGCGAGCGTTGCCGTCCCATCGCAAGCGGGGCCGCACGCGACAGAGTTCCAGTTGTCGGTCGGCGAGGGCAAGATCCTTCAGTTCAAGAAGAAGCCCCAGATCGCTGCCGTCGCAGAGCTGGTGTGGAACGCCTTGGACGCGAACGCGACACTGGTCGACGTCGAACTGCGCCGTGAGTGGGACGCCATCACACAGATCGTGGTGACCGACAACGGGCACGGCATGACGCCGGAGCGGGCCCGCTCCGCGTTCGCGGGATATGGCGAAACCTGGAAGACCGGAAAGTCGCACACCGAAGGCAACACTCGCATCCTGCACGGCCGTAACGGCGAGGGGCGCCTGTATGCCCTCGCTCTGGGCGACCGGCTGACCTGGGAGTCGGTTGCTGAGGTCGACGGCAGTCTTGTCGGGGTCTGGATTGGCGGAAACGCCGACCACTCCACCGTCTGGCGGGCCGAAGAGACGACACCCGTCCGTGACAGGACCGGCACCACGGTCCGGATCGACGTTCCCCAGGGCAAGACACTGCGAGGCCTGGACCGTCAGGACGCTGCCGCGAACCTCACCGCGAAGTTGGCGTTCTACCTCAGGGCCTACCCCGACGTCTGCGTGACGTTCGACGGCAAGCGGCTGGATCCCAGCGACATCATCGTCGGTGAACCCATCGACCTGCCGCTGTGCCTGCCGGAGGAGTACGCCCAGGAGGACCCGGCCCCCGTCGTGACCTTCGTGGAGTGGAATCAGCGGATGAGTGACCGCAGGATGCTCATCTGCAACGCCGATGGCATCGCTCTGTACGAGCAAGGGCGGGAGTGGTCCGACAGCATCGTCAGCTTCACGCCCTACCTGCGGTCCAACCTCTTCAACGACATCTCCGTCGAAGACCTGCACGCCCTGCTCATGTCCCACGGCGGCCTCCTGGACGCAGCCGCCAAGGCAGTCCGAGAACACCTCTCCCTACGCGGTGCCCAGATCTCGGCAGCGGTGGTGCGGCAGCTGAAGGACGAAGGCATCTACCCCTACGCGGGGCCGCCCGCCAGCGGTACACAGGCGATCGAGCGCCAGACCTTCGACGTTGTGGTGACCGTCGCTCGCGACGCCCTCGCTGCCAAGGGACCAGCCAACTGGCCGAGGCGCTCGCCACGATCGCCTCGGTGGTCCCGGACAGCGACGGAGACGACGACGCGGAATGGCGGGCCGAGCTGGTCGCCCGCTACGGCACGGTGCGTGGCTTCATCCGCCTGCTGGTCGAGGTCATCGACTTCGGTGCCGTGGAAGCCGGCGCGCCCGTCGTTCAGGCCCTCAAGCGGCTCCCGGAGCTGATCGGCCGCAAGAAGGTCGGCATCGAAGAGGTTGCCGCCGATCTGGTGACGGGCTCGTGGCGGCGGCTGGTGTTCGCCAACCCCAACGTGCCGCACGGCTTGGTCGACAAGGCCGCGTATTCGTTCTGCGTCCTGGAGCATCTGCACCGCTCGCTGCGCCGGCGGGACGTGTTCGCCAAGGACGGCGACCGCTGGGGCGACCCCCGCGCCAAGCTGCTGGCCGGGGAGAATTGGACAGCCGCCGAGCCGAAGGTGCTCACCGCGCTCGGCCTGGAGAGCGAACCGGCCGGACACCTCGCCGAACTCGCCTCCGCTCTGCACGCCGCGTATGTCCAGGTCGCTGCCGGGCTGCCGGGCAACACGGCGCTGGAGGTAGTGGGCGGGAAGTTGAAGCTGGGCAAGCTCGGCAAGGCGGAGGAGCCCAAGCTCATGCCGCCGTTCCGGCAGCTGGTCAACGGCATGCTGCCGAAGGTCGACTTCCCCGAGCTGCTGCTGGAGGTCGCCGAGTTGACCGGGATGGCGGACGCGTTCACGCACATCTCCGGCGCCGACTCCCATATGGAAGGCTTCACCACCAGTTTGTGCGCCGTCCTGCTGACGGAAGCGTGCAACGTCGGGTTCACCCCGGTCATCAAGTCGGACGTCCCGGCGCTCAGCCGGGGCCGTCTGGTTCAGGTCGATCAGGGCTACTTCCGGGCGGAGAACATCTCGGTGGCGAACGGCCTGTTCATCGAGGCCCAGGCAAAGATCGACGTCGTGAGGGCGTGGGGTGGCGGCCTGGTCGCCTCCGCTGACGGAGTCCGCTTCACCGTGCCGGTGCAGACCCTGTACGCGGGTTCGAACCCCCGGTATTTCGGGCTGCGGCACAAGGGCGCCACCTGGCTGAACGTGGTAAACGACCAGGTAATGGGGCTGGGCGGCGTGGTCGTGCCGGGCACGCTGCGCGACTCGCTGTTCATCCTGGACGCCATCCACGCCCGCGACGGCGGCCCGAAGCCGGAGACCGTCATCACCGACACCGCGTCGTACTCCGACATCGTCTTCGGCCTGTTCGCCATCTGCGGCTACCAATTCTCACCCAGGATCGCCGACATCTCCGACGCCCGGCTGTGGCGGACGAACACCGCGGCCGACTACGGGCCGCTCCAGCCGGTCTCCAACCACACCATCCGCCTGGACCGCATACGCGCCCACTGGGGCGACATGCTCCGCGTAGCAGGCTCCCTGACCCTGGGCGAGGTCCGCGGCCATGACCTCATTCGCATGCTCTCCCGGGATGGCAAACCGACGGGACTGGGCGACGCGTTCGCCCACTACGGTCGAATCTTCAAGACCCTGCACCTGCTCCAGTTCGTCTCAGATGAGGGCTACCGGCGGATGATCGGCGCCCAGCTCAACGTCACCGAGGCCCGCCACCGCCTCGCCCGGAAGATCTTCTTCGGACAGCGCGGCGAACTGCGCCAGCATTACCGCGAGGGCATGGAGGACCAGCTCGGCGCCCTCGGCCTGGCCCTCAACTGCGTAGTCCTGTTCAACAGCCTTTACATCGACGCCGCCGTCAAACAGCTGGCCGCCGACGGCTTCCCCGTCACCGACGAACTGCTCGCCCGGCTCTCCCCACTCCAGTACGACCACATCAACTTCCTCGGCCGCTACGCCTTCACCCGGCCGGCCGCGCCGGGCCTGCGGCAGCTGCGTGACCCGCACACCGATGACGAGGACGACGACGGCGAGCAGAACTGAGCGTCACCGACCTGAAGGCTGATCAGTGTGCGCGCCACCGCTTTCGTCAGCCGCTTCGCGGCGGTCACAGCCGGTACGTGACAGGTGCGTTTGCGCCGATCACGCCCTCACCCGGCTTGGGGGTGCGCTTCAGGAGAACTTGTACCCGGCGAAGTCGGCGACGTGGCCATACCCAATGCGCTGGTAGAGGGCGTTGCTGGTGGGGTTGTCCGGGTCCGTGAACAGGACGACGTCCGTCGCGCCCGCGGCCAGCGCTGCCCGGCTCGCCTCGACCGTCACGGCGCCCGCGTAGCCGCGGCCCCGGAGGTGGGCCGGGGTGTAGACGGGGTCGATCCGGACCATGCCGCCGATGACCGAGGTCGCGGCTGCCATCGAGACGGGGGTGCCCTCCGGGGTCTCCCAGAAGGTGAAGTGCCGGTCGCCGAAGCGTGAGTCGTCCCAGGATCCGGCGTCGATCAAGTCGATGGAGGACTGCTCCCCGACGTCGACGCAGAACTCACGGCACCAGCGCACGACGTATTCGCGGTCTGTCCCGCCCGTGAGACGGCCCCGGCCCTCCGGGTGCGGCCGCGGCGGGGTGAGTGTGCCGAGACGGTAGAGATGCGTCCGCCAGAAGAGTGCTGGCGCCGCGCCCGTGTGCCGCTGCCAGGAGCTGGCGAATGCGGTGGCGGTGTCGTGGTCCGCGATGACGTTGGCGGGCGAGTGGCCAAGGACAGTCAGATGGGCGGCGAGGGCGTCGGTCTGCTCGACAGAGAGGGGAGTGAGGCCCAGGCGGCCGCGCGAAGTGAGATAGAAGACCGCGTGGACCTCGCCTCCGGCCTCCAGCCAACCGAAGACGGCGCTGACGGGGCCGTGTGCGTCCGGCCTGCGTATCCGCAGCTTCTCGATGTCCGTCAGCGGCGTGTTGTGCAGAGCGGGGCGCGAGCGCAGGAAGCCCCCGGCTCGGGCGAGGAAGTCGTCAACGTCTTGGGTGAGGTGCCAGTCATCCGGGAGCATGCTTCATGATCCCGGATCTCTTCGACTCGGGGAGCACTTGCTCAACGTCTTTCAGTGGGCGTTAAGTCCGTTTCTGGTAGCGGCCTCGTCCGGGTTGAGTGAGGAAGCCTTGGCGGGTGAGGCGTCCGAGGCGGCTGCGGGTGATGTTGACGGATGCCTCGTCGGTGGGCATGCCGAGGAGTTCGTGCAGCTCACGGGCTCGGAACTCTTGATCGGGATGCTGGTTGAAGGTGTTCACGATGGCCTGGTAGGCGGTGTTCGTCTCGGGCGGTGCGGGTTGGCCTGAAGCCGGTGTGAGTTCGGCGATGATCTTCCGGGTGGTGACCAGGTCCGCGAGTCGCGCTTCGGTCTCGCTCAGGGCGGCGGTCAAGTCCTGGATCTGGTCGCGTAGTTCACCGGCCCGGGCGGTGGTCTCGTCGTGCTGGGCCTGGAGGCCGGCCAGGAGCTCGGTGACGTTCACGCGGCCAGCCCGATGGTGTCGCGCCAGGACGGGGCGGGTGTGGTGAGTCGGCGGGCCATGTTCGCGATAGAGGCCCAGTAGACGCGCGAGGCGGACGTGTCGGGCCGGTGATCGTACTCGCGGGCCAGTCGGCGGTGCAGCATCAACGTGCCGTTGACCTGCTCCACGATCCATCTCTTCGGTTGCGGAACGAAGCCTTTGCCCTGGTCAGCCGGGTTGCGGCGGACGACTTCGACGTCGATGTCCAGCAGGGCACCGTGGATGAGGACTTCGTCCTTGAAGCCCTGGTCCACCAGAGCCTTCTCTAGGCGCAGCCCGCACCGCTCGGCCGCCTGGTCAAGCAGAGCGGTGCCGGCGGCGTTGTCGTGGGCGGATGCGGCGAGCACGACAACGCCGATGATCAGCCCCAGCACGTCGACGGCCAGTCCCCGCTTGCGGCCCGACACCTTCTTGTTAGCGTCCAGTCCCGTCGTGGTCTTCGGGACACCGGCGGCCGCGCGCACGGACTGGGTGTCGATGATCACGAGGGACGGGTCCTCTAATCGCCGGGCTCTCTCCCGGACCTGGCAGCGCAGGAGTTCCTGGATCCGCTGGTCCAGGCCGTCCTGACGCCACAGCGTGAAGTAGTAGAACACCGCCGACCAGGCCGGCAGGTCATGGGGCAGGTAGCGCCACTGACAGCCCGTCCGGTTCTGGTAGAAGATCGCGTTCACGACCTCCCGCAGGTCGCAGGCCCCGGGATCCCCGGTGGCCGACCGTGCCATCCGGCCCTGCTTCCAGGCGGTGATCATCGGCTCGATCAACGCCCACTGCTCGTCCGATAGGTCGCTGGGGTACGGCTTTCTCTCCATGGCCCGCATCTCAGCATGGACATGTCTAGCAGGTGGCTGCCGTGGCGATCAGTACCACGATCGAGCGATCGCGAACCGAGGAAGATCGGACCTAAACGCCCATTAAGTAGCGGATGATGAAGGATCGCCGCATAGTGTGAGTAGGGGTCGCATGACGGAAAGTACAGGAGTCATGGGCACAGTCGTCCGCAGGCTGACCGGCGCCTTCGCTCTCATTCCGAGCGTGCTCGGTCAGCTCTCCTCGCTCTTCTCGGTGACGCGGGAGGTATGCCGGGCTGTCCGTCTCCGCTGTCGACAGCCCCAGCCTGACCCGTGTCATCCACCGCTGCAGGACGTGTACATACGTCCTGACCCCTTGATCTACGCGCAGTACTATCTGATGGCTCAAGGGCTGGCTGTCACCTGGGACAATCCGGATATCACGCTGTTCGACGGCGGAGTTCCGGTGCCGGTGTCACCGATCCTGCCCGATCACGCATACGAAGTGCGGGTCCGCGTGTGGAACGGTTCGTACTCGGCCCCGGCGGTCGGGGTCAAGGTGACGCTCTCCCAACTGAGCTTCGGGATCGGTACCCTCTCCGTCCCCGTCGGCGAGGCCGTCGTCGATCTGGGCGTCAAGGGAACCCCGGACCACCCCGCATTCACATATTTCACCTGGCGTACTCCGGCGGAGCCGGGCCACTACTGCCTGCAAGCCCATCTGCACTGGCATGACGACGCGAACCCCGACAACAATCTCGGGCAGGACAACGTCATGGTGGGTGTGGCCGCCTCACCGGCACGCTTCACGTTCACTCTGCGCAATACTGCTGCGGTGCGGCGGCATTTCGTATTCGAAGCCGACTCGTACCGGCCGGACTCGCGCCCGTGCGACCCGGAATACGAGCAGCAGTTCGCGGACCGGGAGCGTACCCCGACCCGCATTGCCGAGAGCCGTGCCCGCTGGGAATGGGCCCGGCGTACGCAGGCATACGGCATGTTCCCGATTCCGCGAGGGTGGTCGGTTCGTATCACACCCGCCGACACCGTTCTCGACTCCGGCGAGGAAACCATCGTCGAAGTGGTGATCGAACCCGACGACCCGGACTTCTCGGGGACCGCGACCTTCAATGTCCACGGATTCGCGCTGGGGCCCGGGGAGGCGAGGGAACTCGTGGGCGGTGTGACCTTGAAGGTGGCGACCACCTGAGGGAGGAGCTGTGGCTTTCAAGAAGTTCACCCAATGCTACGAGTATCAGCGCGAGTTGCATCCTTCCAGCAGGCCGTTCAAGAAGAGCGACCTCCTCGGCGTTGTGGTCGTCCACGCCATTCTCGCGCTCACGCTCTGGGGAAGCATTACCCTCATCGGGGCGATCGGCGGGCCCGTCGGCCTGGCCATCGGGGCCATCGTCGGGTTCTTCACGGGGATCATCACCGGGGTGGCCACCGCAATCAAACACGTTTCTTACCAGTGGCACTTTCACCGGCTCATCTGCCTCTCCAGAGAACCGAAATGCGCGGTCGGAACGGTGCGCGAGGAACCGAAACACTCGGCGTGGCGCGACCCGGAGGGGGGCACGGCCTACGGCGATTTCGACAACGACGAATACTTCGACGTGATACTGATGCCGCATCGGCCCGCGGACAACTACGACACACTCCACGAACCGCCGGAACCAGAATCCGGCCCGACCGCCGCGCCGCCTCTCTACGGAACGACTGGCGCAGACACCGACATCTCCGCCAATCCGCGCAATGAGATATACCTGGATAATTTCCAGGGGCAGGAACTTCTCCGGCCCAAACCGCACCTGATGGAGCCCGACCCGGACTACGGCGTGGGATACATCAACCAGAACAACGACCCGAAACGGAAGGAAATCCACACGGCAAGCACACTGCATTGCGAGGCAGAAGGAGATTTCTGGGTCCGGATGAACGACATGGCCCTGTGGTTCGGCACGCTCGCGACGGTCCTCGTCACCGCGACCGCCGCGGGAGCCAGTGCGGGTGGATGGGCGGGGGCCACTGCGGGCTGTGCCCTCGGTTCCTGGTTCTTCGGACCGGTGGGCTGTCTGATCGGCGCGGTCATCGGGGCGCTCCTGGGTGCGCTCGCCGGCGGAGCGGCGGCGGCAGCTCTGGGCAAAGCACTCTTCGATGCCGTACTCAAGGCCGTCTTCTATGCCACTCCCGGTGAAGTGGAGGATGCCAACGTCGGGGACAAGGCCCTCGGACCGATCAGGAAGGGCAGCAGGGTTGCCGTACTGGGGGAGCATGTCTACGACGGATTCCATCAGGGCTGGCACGAACTTCACCCGCTGATGGCGGTGGTAAAGATCGAGCCCGATTCCATCCGCCGGAGCGGTCTGCTGACGTGGGACCCCAAGTTTTCGGAGGCCAAAGACGACGTGTTCGGCCTCGACCAGGAGGCGATGCTGAAAGGGCTGGAGAGCACGGAGTTCGCCAAGAAAGCTGCCGAACTCCGAGACGCATGGTGCTCGATGCTCCACGAGTCCTTTGATGCCGCCACGCGGCAGACACAGCAGAAGCTGGAGCACCGCTGGACTATCCATCCGCTCGTCGACGGCTGCGAGCCCGTCGCCGGGCCAGGACCGGACGTGGGCTGAGTCGCTGTCCTCAAATCCTTCCGCAAGCACATGCACCGAAGGAGCGCCTGTGGAGGTGTATCTCGTCCCGATCGTCCTCGTCGCCGTAGGTGCCGCGTTCACGCTCTCGGCCGCCGCAGGATTCGGCGGCAGTCTGATCCTCGTCCCTACGCTGGCCCTGGTGCTCGGAACGAAATCCGGTGTGGCCCTGGCGGCCTTGCTCCTCGCGGTGAACAATGCCGTCAAGGTCTGCGCCTACCGGGAAACGATCCCCTACCGGAAGGCCGCCCCGGTTATCGTGCTGATCACCGCCGGGACCTTCCTCGGCGCAAAGCTGCTGGTATGGGCGCCGGAACGGACCGTCACCATTGCCGTACTCCTCTCCTTCGCGGCGGCATTCCTCTTCGAGTCCCTCGGGCTCCAGCGCCTGCGGCGCACCGGCTCGCCGATCCTGGCCTTCGCCGCAGGCGCGACCTCAGGATTCAGTGGTACGTCCGGCCCTCTCAAGGGGCTCGCGATCCGCGGACTCGATGTTGACCGGATGCACCTCGTGGGCGCCCTGTCGCTCGCTTCGCTCCTCGGGGACGCCATGAAAACGGCTGTGTGGACGGAAGCGTCGCTGCTGAATGCCGGGGACTACGTGATCGCCCTGGCTTGTTTTCCCCTCATGCTGGTCGCGACCTTCTTCGGGCGGCGTTTCAACAGCAGGATCGGCGAACGAGGCTATGCCGGCCTGTTCTGGACCGTCATGGCGGGTTACACGGGCCGTCTCCTGATGGGCCTGTGAGCCCTGTCCCCGGCAGCTGGTCCGCCCTGGCTCAGCGGCATCACCAGCCGAAGGCCGGGGGAGCCGCCCCCGGGGCCCAGGTTGTTACTCTATCGCGAACATGGCCCGCCGACTCACCACACCCGCCCCGTCCTGGCGCGACACCATCGGGCTGGCCGCGTGAACGTCACCGAGCTCCTGGCCGGCCTCCAGGCCCAGCACGACGAGACCACCGCCCGGGCCGGTGAACTACGCGACCAGATCCAGGACTTGACCGCCGCCCTGAGCGAGACCGAAGCGCGACTCGCGGACCTGGTCACCACCCGGAAGGTCATCGCCGAACTCACACCGGCTTCAGGCCAACCCGCACCGCCCGAGACGAACACCGCCTACCAGGCCATCGTGAACACCTTCAACCAGCATCCCGATCAAGAGTTCCGAGCCCGTGAGCTGCACGAACTCCTCGGCATGCCCACCGACGAGGCATCCGTCAACATCACCCGCAGCCGCCTCGGACGCCTCACCCGCCAAGGCTTCCTCACTCAACCCGGACGAGGCCGCTACCAGAAACGGACTTAACGCCCTCTCAGTCACGTGACGTTTCTGGGTCACGCGCCGACAGTCCACGCACCGAGGGCTACGGCCAAGCGGCCTGACCAGCCGAAGGCATCACTCGCCAGGCACCGCCTCGTCAGAAGCCGAAGGAGTTGTGCGGTTCGGGGTCGGTCCAGAACATCCGAGCCAGCTGCCCGATCGCACCGTCGGTGTGCGCAGCGATGTGGCCCGAATACGCCAGGTGGTGCGCCGACATGCCCCCGAAGTAGAGGGAGCTGAGAGCTGAGAGCGTGATGGTCAGGTCTGCCGTCTCGTCGGTGGGAACGCACATCGCCACGGGGCCGTCTGCTCGCAGATGCCAGGTCCTGTTGTTCGCCGGGCACATCCGGTCGTCGTCGATGGTGAACTTCAGCTCGCCGGGCGTCAGGTACGAGCGTTGCGTCAGTGCGCGGGAGACGTCGAGAAGGCGCGCCCAGAGGTTGTCGGTCTGGCGGGTGATGCGCATCGCCCGCGGGTTGGTGAGCATCCACCGCAGGGGTTCGTCGCGTGGTCGGCCGGCTGCTACGACGGTCTTGGTGAGGTCGAAGTCGATCAGTAGTCCCCACAGGGCCCGGTAGGCCACGGGGTTCGTCGCCTCCAGGGCTTCCACCACGAGCGTTCCGGCACGGTCCGTGGTCGGTGACCACGGCAGCCGGAAGTTGGCGATGCCGTCCACATTGCCGTGCTGGTCGCGGTGGGTGAGATAGCGCAGCGGCCCGTTGGTGCCGTCTGCTTCGTCGGACAGCCCGTCCCAGCGCCCGGGGAGAGGGCCGAGTTCCCCGATGCGGTGGGCACGCACCTCCGCATGCACCCGAGGCCACGCCTTCTTGGCCCGGGCCGCGTCGACCAGCTCCAGCGACCCGGGATCGGGCTCTGCCGGAAGGAGGGCAGCTTCGTGACGGGCCAGCTCCCACCGAGTGCGGTAGGTCGCGGGCGAGAACCCGAACCGTCCGTAGATGCTGCCCTCGCTCGCGCTGAGCATCGCCAACGGCTCGCCTCGCTCCAGGGCCGCATCGAACATGGCCTGCATCATCTGCCGCAGGTACCCGCGCCGGCGGTGCGTCGCAATCACCCCGGTGGCAGTGACGCCGGCCATCCTCCCCGTTCCCCCGCCGGGAACCGTCACGTCGAAGGAGATGGTTGCCGATGCGCCGACGCATCTGCCGTCGACGAACGTCCCGATCGGGTGGAACGCTTTGTCCTTGATGTCTGCTGCGGCCCACTTCTCAAGCTGGTCCCCACTCGCGGGCGTGCGCTGCGGGGGCCACGGTTCGGGGCCGCCGTGCCACGCCGCGTCCGCGGGCTCCCAGCTCGGCAAGCCGTTCGCGTACGGCAATGCCCGGTAGTACGCAGCCATCTCATCGTGTCGCGGCGGGCGGACCTCAGTCACCATGCCGGACATTGCATCCACCGCCTTCACAGGCGAGCAACCGAATATCTGGTGGGGGCTCGCGTGTCGGAGGACCTGGCCATGGATGGCCGGCGCCGGGACCTCGTGGGCGCTGCTGCAGGTGGGCCTGACGGGCTCGGCAATATTCGCATGCGTCGCGAGACTCGCGGGCAGTACGGTCCGCGCCATGGACGACGAGGACGGCTACTTCGGAGAGAGCGTCGCCGCGACGTACGACGAGTCGCTAGCCGAGTTGTTCGAGCCGGAGGTCGTGGTTCCCGCCGTCGATGTGCTGGTGGAACTCGCAGCCGGCGGCCGCGTCCTTGAGCTGGGCATCGGGACGGGACGGATCGCGTTGCCGCTGGTCGACAGAGGCGTGCCGGTCCATGGCATCGAGTTGTCACGGGCGATGGTCGACCGGCTTCGTGCGAAGCCCGGAGGTGGCGCGATCGATGTGACGATAGGCGACTTCGCGACGACGAGGGTGGACGGCACGTTCTCCGTGGCCTACCTGGTCGCCAACACGATCATGAATCTGACGTCGCAGGAGGGGCAGGTGGCGTGTTTCCGTAACGCTGCGGCTCACCTCGAGTCCGGCGGCTGCTTCGTCGTCGAGGTCATGGTGCCCGAACTGCGAAGGCTCCCCGCCGGGCAGAACATCGTGCCCTACCAGGTGAGCCCGACGCGCTGCGCCTTCGACATCTACGACGTCGCCACTCAGGCGACGAGTTCGAACTACATCGACATCGTCGACGGGCGCGCTACGTACACGTCGACCCCCTTCCGCTACGTCTGGCCGTCGGAACTCGACCTGATGGCTCAACTCGCCGGATTGCGACTGCGTGAGCGGTGGGACACCTGGACGGGAGAGCCGTTCTCAAGCGAGAGCCGCCAGCACGTCTCGATCTGGGAGAAACCCACAGAGTGACCACGGCGACGCGGGCGAGCGGGGTCCGAGTAGGGACAAACCCGACGTGGACGTATGACGTGCTGGAGTACCATCGCGCCGAATCGATCTGTCGGCAAACGATCGTTTGACGACAGGCGACCGACGCGTCCAATGAACCCGTGCAATCGAGGCGTTCGCGGCGGCCGGAATCCAATCAGATCCGATGGTGATTGCTGACAGGGTTTGACGACAGATAGGGTCCATTCCTCCGTACGGAAGGGGCCCACGAGTGGCGAACCTGGTCTACAAGCGAGTCTCGACCGACCAGCAGTCGACCGCCCGCCAGGACCTCGTCCTGGACGAGGCCGAGATCGAGGACCCGGTCGTCTTCGAAGAGGACCCCGGCACCTCCAGCCGGCTCCACCCGCTCCAGCGGCCGAAGTTCCGCGAACTGCTCACCTACGCGCGGCCCGGCGACACCGTGCACATCTCCGAGATGTTCCGTCTTGTACGCGGCACCGGCCACATCCTCGACTTGCTCGACGTCCTCCACCGCGACCGCCTCGCGCTGCGCATCCACGACGGCGCGTTCTCCGCGATGGACCTCACCGCCCGCCACCCGCGCACCGGCGAGCTGCTGTCCATCGTGAAGTTCATGGTGCAGACCCTCGCCGCCGCCGGCGAACTCCAGCGAGACCTCCAATGCGAGCTGACCTACGACGGGCTGCGCGCCGCCGAGGCCAGGGGCAGCAAGGGCGGGCGCCGCCCCGCCGTGGCGGCCGACAGGATTGACGCCGTGCGCACTGCGTACCTGGAGGGCCGGTCCATCGCCGCCCTCGCGCGCGACCACGGCGTCAGCCGCGGCGCGATCCGCACCGCCGTCGCCGATCTCCTGCCCGAGCACACGGCCGACGACCCGGGCATCCCGGCCCCGGAGCTGCCGGTCGTCCTCGACATGCCGGGCAAGGTCGCCGACTTCCTCCGCTTGGCCGAGCTGGAGCCCGCCGAGCGCGCCGCGCTCGACCAGGGCGTCACCGTGCGGCGCGGCCAGGGCTACACCCTGCGCGTCAGCGCCGTCCCCGCCGTGCACCGAGGGCTCCTCGCCCGCTGCCAGCCGCTCGACGGCATTTCCGTTCGGATACTCCCGAGGGCCGATACGCACCGTCCACGTCGACGGCGGGTGGGCGTCCGCCTTGGCGGCCCCGTCGCAGACGCTGGTCAAGCTGGTCGGATGGCTGCGGGATGACCGTGCGGATCTGCCGGTGATTGAACACTGCTGCGGCGGCTTGACATGGAGGAGGCGGCGGCCTACCGGGAGGCGGACTGAGGGGGCTCGAGGCCGAGGGACTTGGCCTCGGCAATCTTTTGCGCGTAGTCACCCGGCGATTCGCTGTCCAGACGCTCGTAGAGCTCCAGGGTCGCGCTGCGGGCCTCCTCGAACTCCGGCAGACGGTCGAGAGCGAGCAGGGTTCTGGCGTGCCTCAGATAGGCGTCGGCGAGGTCCTCCGGCTGCTCCAGCGTTTCAAGGACGGTCAGGGCTTCGGCGGCGGCATGCTCGGCATCCGCGAATCTGCGTGCGAGTGTCAGGAAGTGCACCTGGTTGTCCAGCGCGGTCAGCAGTCCCAGTGCATAGTCCGTCGTGTCGCGGAGTACAGAACGGAAGACCTGCGCCGCCTTGTTGTTCACGCGAACAGCCACCGCGGGCCGGCCCGCAGCGCCCAACGTCTTCGACTGCATGAGGAAGGCTCCGCCCAGCAGCGGTAGATGGTTACGGCCCCGGTCCACAACGAGCCGCCTGGCCAGGGTGACGGCCTCGTCCGCGATCTCCATCGCTTCCTCGTGGGCCTCGGCTTCGACGCTGAGTTCCGCCACGTCCAGGAGGGTCCGCACGTAGTCCCACTGGCGTTCGTCCGGATCGGAGGGATCCAGCTGCCGCTGGACCGACGCGGCCTCCCGGATGGTCTCCCGCACTCTGGTGAAGTCACCGAGATGGATCAAGATGTCCGCCAGGTGGCTCAGCGTGGACTCGAGCTCGGAGAGATAGGCGTCCGGCCTGTCCTCGGCTGCCGCCCGGCGGACACGCAGTGACTCCTCGGCCGCCTCCAGGGCCTTGTCCAGGTCTCCTGCCCTGTACTGGTGACGCGACAACGTGTTGAGCGACCGGGCGAGATCGGGGCGCACTGCGGGGTCGCGGGAGGCCAGTTCCCGGCGCATGTCCACGGAGGTCCCGGCCTTGACCAGCGCCTCGTCGAGGCGGCCGGTGGCGGCGAGACCGTAAGAAAGATTGTTCAGCAGCCCGGCCAGATTGAACGTTCTCATGTCCGGGTCGTCCGCCCGCCAGTCGGAAAGCAGCGCCAAGGCCTCTTCGCCCTCCGCCACGGACTCCTCGGCGCGTCCGAGTACGAAGAGTGCCCGGGTTCGCTGGGCCAGCAGCGTTCCCCTGAGCCACCCTGGCGCTGTGGGCACCGTGTCGAGGAGAGCCAGCGCCGACGCAGTGGTGGTCAGGGTCTCCTCGTAGTGCTCGGCGGACAGAAGCCTCGTCGCGAGGTTGAACAGGGCGCCCGCGCGCTGCTGCGGGTCACCTGCCGAGCCATTTTCGGCGATCTCCACCATCAGACGCAGCAGCCGTACGTTCCAGTCGGCCAATGCCTGGGTCAACACAGGCGTCCGTCGCGCGAGTTCCCCCAACTGATCGGGCGGCAGCAGCCCCTCCGCCAGGATCACGTCCAACGCGTCGATCAACAGCGCCGGTTCCGCGCTGCGCGTCGCCGCCCGCACCAGACGGGGCGCCAACATCCCCGGCGAGGTCCGTACAGCCGTCCGAAGGACGTCCGGCAGCCCGTCCGTCCATGCCGCGGCCCTGCTCAGCACCACCAGGGCGTTGGCCATCTCCTCGTTGCCCAGCTCCTCGATGAGCCGAAGGAAGATCTCGGGCTCCTCCACGACCCGGGTGCCCACCAGATACTCACCCAGAGGGTCGGGTTCCAGAGCGCCCCAGTACCAGGTGCCGCCCTCGGCGGAGTCGGGGCGGGGATACAGGTCCCGCAGCCAGTCGGCGATCGCGCGGCGCACGGCCTCTGGCTGGTCACCGACGCGCGGCACGCGTGCGAGGATCGCGTGAGCGCGGTCGCGGGGAACGGGTCCCACCAGCGTGGCCGTGACGACGGCGTTGCGCAGGGCCACCTCGCCCAGGCCGTCCAGGGGCGCCTTCCGGGAAGTCTTCCTCCAGTACGTGGCCTCGTGCAGAAGCAGGGTGTCCTGGGTGCCCCGCACGGTGGTCGGCGCATGGGGCGCGAGAAGGCTTGCGAGGGCCGCCATATGGATCTCCAGCACGGTCGTCGGCGGACGCCGCAGCCCCGTGTCCGCGACGGGCGAGACGGGCGTGGGCAGGCCGAGCGCGGCGACCCCGCGGGCGAGGTCGGCCACCGCCGTGCGGAACGCCTCGCGCGCGTCCATGCCGAGCGACTCGGTGCCCGTGATCGACCAGCGCCGCGCGCGCTCGGCAAGATCGGCCGCCTCGGGGCCGCTCTCGCGCACCTCGTCCCACCAGCGGCCCACCGAGCGGGCGATGAGCAGCACGCGGAAGGGGATCCCGCGCGGGCGGCGGACCAACTCGTCCAGCAGCGAGCGGACCTGCTCGACGCGGCTCTCCGCGTATTCGACGACAAGCAGGACCGGGGCCGTGGTCCGGGCGAGCATGCGGTGGTGGCGCGCGTTCTCGTGGCGGGTCAGATACACGATCGCGTACCGCGTCGCAGTCAGCCGGTGCCCCAGTTCACGGGCGATCCGGGACTTCCCGGCCCCGCCCGCGCCGGTGAGCAGGGCCAGTGCCACGTCGTCGCCCTCGGCGCTCCACGCGGTCATCTCGGCGAGCAGTTCGCGGCGCCCGGAGAACCGCACGGTCTCGGCCCGGGGGTGGAGCAGCGACGCCACGGAACGGGGGACCAGCGGGGCCGCCGCCTCCGCGCCGTCCGCGAACTCGGCGGGCTCCAGCTGCACATCCCGTTCGGTGTGCCGGAGGATCAGCTCTCGGAAAGCGGCGTCGGCCAGCAGGGCGTACGCAGGGACGGCCTCCAGCCTGCTGTGCGGCCAGCCCGGAAGATCCGCCACCGCGACGCCGACGAGGACGCCGTGGCACCAGAGGGCCCCGCCGGACATACCGGCCCAGGGCGACCTGTCCACCGGGCCGAGCGGCGGGTTCCCGATCAGGTCCAAGACGTAGCGGTCGGTCTCCACCGCTTCCAGAGGGTCTGCCGAGCCCCGGAAGACCATGGATCCGACTCGCCCTTCGCGGCCGGCCAGCGCAGAGAACCCGAGAATGGAGACCTCGGACGCGTCCGACGTCACGAGCGTGCCCCAGCGCACGGGGTCTGGATCCGGGACGAGATCGTCATCGGCCAGCAGCAGGGCGGCGTCGTACGGCCCGTCGGAACGGGCCCATACGACCTCGCAGCGGACCGGCGCGCCGCCGGGGGTGCGGACGGTCGCGTGGTCCAGGGTGCCCAGGACGTGCCGGGCGGTGAGGACGAGGCGCGCGCCGAGCACATAGCCGGAGCCCTGCCCCGCAGCCTCCACCAGGGCGACCCGCCGCCGCTCCTCCATCAATACCCCGGTGCTCAGCGCCCGAAGGCGGAGTCCAGCTCGCCGACTTCGGGTGGGTTGTTGTTGCTGATCAGGAGCGGGCTGCCGGAGGCGCTCTTCGGGGTGAGGACGAATTTCACGCGGTGGGTGTCCTGTTTCCCCGCCTTGCCGGTGACGTCGGCCGACACCACGGCGCTGAAGATCCGGCTGACACCGACCTTCGCCGTGGCCTCCTTGGTCAGTGTGAAGGCGAACTCCAGCTCGATCGGCCCCACTTCGAACTGGAGGCCGCTCGACGCACCCGCCGTCGCCGCGCTCAACAGCTCGTCCCGCAGCGCCTGGACCGCCTCGCCCACCCCAATGTCGTCCGCCATGACCGTCCCCCCACTCTTCCGGGGATTTCTCCCCGTACCGGTACACCGCTGGACACTGTACGAGTAGAGGGTGTCTCTTCGGTGGGGTCATCAGTTAATCGGGTACGCCTGTCCGATTAGTGATCACTGATGCGACGCTTATTTCTCCCAGCCCCTCGCCGACTGCTTGTAGGCGCCGTCCAGCCGTTTGAAGACCACGCCCTCCATCCCGACCGACGCCCACGTCGGCCACTCGCGGACGACGTCGGCCTCGGTGGTCGATGGGCACAGCGCCCACGGCGCCGACAGACGGCGGGCGGCGAACACGGACTTCAGCGCGGTCCTGCGCTGCCGGTACGGCCACCCGGTCGTGTCCGTCCCGGACAGCCGAACGAGATCGAACGCGACGAAGTGCGCCGGCCACTTCTCCGCTGCCCGGGCCGCTCCAGTGCCGTGGCGGGTAAGCCGGTTCTGCAACCGCTCGAACGTGAGGCGGCCCGCGTCGTCCCATACGACCCGCTCGCCGTCCAGCGCGGTCGTGTCCGGAGCTGCACGGCCCCGGCCACGACATCAGGAAACGCCGGTCCTATCTCTGTGCCGGGCCTGGAGCGCAGCACCACCCGGCCCGCATCGACGGAGACCCGCGCGTGGTCGTCGGGACTGTAAAAAGTCTTCTCACACTGCGAAAGCGAAGGCCCGTCATCCGTGCGGTCGGCACCTGCCCGACGTCGACTCTCCACGCTGGTTGAGGGTCCGGGTCAGCTCACGATTGGCTTCTCGAGCCGCCGCCAGATCGGCCTGGCTCTCTTCCAGAGCCTCGGTCAGCTCGACGTTGCGCTGCTCGAGCCGCGTGATTGTTCGCTGAAGTTCCTCGATGTCGGTGGGAGCACCAAGGCCCGACTCGCGCCAGGCCTGCTCGCCCAGCTCCTGAGACAAGCGCCTCTCCAACTGCTGAATTCGTACGGACAGGCGGACGGTGCGGGCCTGCGCGTTCGCGAGATCGGCCTGGAGCGAGGCCCTGCTCACCGCGGAGGCACCCAACGCCGGGTCCCGCTCGGCTGGCTCGATCTCGGCAGCGTGAACCAGGGCGAGAAGATCCCGATGCCGGTAGAGAAAGGTCCGGTCTACCCCGGCCTGCCGGGCGATGCCCGAGACCGTGATGCGGCTTCCCTTCTGTGCGGCGGCGGTGATGGCCTTCACGACCCGCTGGCGGCGCCAGGTCGGCATCCGCCTGACGGCCAGCGCTCATCGCGGAGCTCACGTAGTCCTCCTCGGCCGGACGTCGGGCAACGGTTGGCCGATGCGAGGCATCCCCAGCATCACGTTGCGCCCGCGGCGGATGACCGAGACCGCCTGCTGGATCTGCGCCCGCTCCTCCTCGGTCAGATCGTCCAGGTCCGCCTTGACGCGGTTGATCAGTCGCCGAACCCGGCGGATCTCCTCCTGCGACGGCATGGCCTCGGTGCGTGCCCAGCCGTCCGCCTCGAAGGTGGACATCAGCTTCTCGCGACTTCGCAGGAGGTCTGCGTGGTACGCCTCCAGGTCCGGCAGATAGGAGACGTCGGTGTGGAAGTGTTCGCAGCCCAGGCAGCGGAAGCGCAGCGGGCAGCTGTGCCCGCCGGCCGCCACGTTCGTGGGTTCTCTGCACACGCCATACGCTGTGGCGACCTCGCCGATCTCGCGCCGTACGTGCTCGGAGTCCAAGAGCCCCTGAACCTGGCGCCACACCCGGTTGCCGTGCCGGTCGAACTGCATGACCGCGACCCGGTCGATGGCTTCACGCCGCCGGTCCTGGCCGATGCGGTAGTACGCCTGGCTGGTCTGCAGCTGGCGATGGTCCATGAGGTCCTTGAGGACCTCCGGCTTCACTCCCGCGTCGGCGTGCCGCTGGGCGAAGCTGTGACGGTACGCGTACGGGAAGATCTTCGCCCGCTCGAACGGCAGAAGTTTCGTAACAACTTCGCCGTCCACTTCCACCTCGATGGGCACGAGGAAGTCGGGCAGGGCACGGACCCAGTTCCGGTGCTGCTCCCAGATGCCAGCGATCGGTTTGGTCCCCCACGGATTGGCGACCGGAGAGGGCAGTAGCTTCAGCTCGGAGGACGGGGCGTCGGGGAAGCGCCGTCGTACGCGTTCCTGCTGAGCGGTGATCACCGCCGCGGTTACTTTCGCAATCGGAAGCCGTCTGCCCAGCCGGAAGGCCTTGTGATTGTCGTAGAGGAGCACGGGGCTGCCATCCGGATCTCGCTCAAGGCAGTCCAAGGGGAGCCGGCAGACTTCGTCGGGCCGACGGCCCGTGTCGATCAGCAGTTCCGTGCAGACCCGCACTTCCATGCTGCTCATCTCCTCCAGGAGGTTCAGGTTGTCACAGAGCTGCTGCATCACCTCGTCGGGCAGGTCCTTGCCGGCCTCGGTGTCCTCCGGGTCGTCGGGCATGTCCTCGGGCCCCATGACGAAGTCAGCCCGCAGGCCTTCGAGGATCTCGCCCTTGCCCGTGAGGCCGAGGGTGCGCCACCGGTTCAGGACCTTGCGCACAGTCCGCGCCATATAGAGGCGCTGGTGTGCGCTCAGCTGCCCGTTCTCTGTCTTGAAGGCGAGCCGGTTACAGAACGCGACGATGTCGCGTCGGTCGAGCAGCGCGACGATCTGCCCACCGTCCTCACGCTGGAGCCACAGGCTCTTCGAGAGCTCCACCATCGCGTCGATCTGCCGCTGCAGCGTGCGACCGCCGCCTTTCCCACGGCGCCGCGGCAGGTCATCAGCGGCCCATAGCCTCGTGGCTTCGCGCAGCACGTCCTGGCGGATCTCCGTGAAGTCAGCCGTGCCGCTGAACCCGAAGATCGCGAGGTCCCATACGTCGCGGCGCGACTCCTCCTCCGGGGTCGTGCCGAGCCGGTGGAGGGTCCTGCGCATGGTCGTGACCAACGAGACGTGGTGGCCCTTCAGCCCCGCCGGCTCCGGATCTTCGAGGTCGTCGAGGGTCTCGCACCGCAGGACACGGAGTCGGTCGCAGATCGCCCGCAGGTAGTGCCCGATCGTCCGCACGCCGTTCGCGGTGCGCTGCTGGACGCAGTACAGAAGCTCGGCGACCAACCGTCGCGGAAGGCCCCGCAAGCTGACCTCGCGACCCATGTGGATCGGCGGAGCCGTCAGCCGCCACAGCTCTTCGTCGCCGTCGAAGGTGCCCAAGAGCTTCGCCTTGCTGAGCTTTTGCCGGTGCGCGTCGCAGTACGGCGTGCTCGGGGTGACCCGCTGACGCAGACAGGCCGCCACACCGCACACTCCATGACCTGGAAGCGGCTGCGGCGAAGGGTGGACGAGGAACTCCTCGATAGAGATCTTCAGCCGATGTTTCCGCTGGTAGTGATGGTTCTGACATAGAGCCGCAGTCGGGCTCCGCCAGGGCCGCTTGCAGCCCGGTAACTGGCACAGCTCCTGGCGGACGTGAACGACGTTGTACCGCTCCTGGCTGCCGAGGAAGTCCTCGAGGCTCAGTCCCGATTTGTTCCAGCGAATGCGACAGCCGGAGCACAACGGGCCTCTGCTCTCGTATCCCTTGTCGCACCCCCGCACCTGGCACTCCGGCATCCCGATCACTGGGTGATCCAGAGGATAGACAAGGATCCCCAACTCCCAGTCCCAGGAGATGAGTTCGAGGAACTCTGGGTCCAGGGCCTCGATCAGTTTCTGGGTCCGTGCGGCAGTCGCCGGCGGCTGCACCGGCAGGGAGATCGCCGACATCAGCGTTCACCTCGCCCGTACAGCTCCCGAGGAGACGGAACCCGCTCCACCGCCTCCCGCAACCGGGCTTGATCTGGGATCACATAGGGACGGGCCGACTCGGGGTGCTTCTGCCCCAACAGGGCCTGGACCTCATCGAGTTCGCCGCCGGCATCCGACACATTGCTGCCGAACGCGCGACGGGCCATGTGCGGACCCACCTTCCTGGAAAGCCCCGCTCGCCGCGTCAGCCGCTCGAACAGCTCGTAGATCGCTTCCGGCGTCATCGGCGCTCCAAGCACTCCGCGGAAGAGGTTCACCAGCAGGAAGTCGCTGCCGCCGGCACCGAGCAGTTCGAACCGCTCATCGACGTACTGGTCGTAGGCCTGCACGACAAGGAAGTCCACGGGCTGAATCCAGGACTCTCGGGACTTGGACCAGGCACCATTGGCGTTCTCCCGGCGTCGCACGTGGATGTGGGGCCCTTTGTAGTCGCATCCGAGCGCACGCGAGTCCGCCAGCATGTGGCAGTCGGACCGATGGATGCCCGCTGCTTGCCCGCGCCGGAGACCCACCCGCCCCAGCAGCAACACAACGAGTCGATCGCGGGCACAGCGGCACTCCATGAACATGCCGACGATCTCCTCGTCTGAAGCCCGGTCGACCTCGGTCTCTGGCTCCTGCAGCCGATGGCGGGCCCGAAGCCGGTAGAACAGCCCGGAGTCCTCCCCCTGAGCCTCCGCGGGCAGATCCCGACTGTCGCCCAGTTCGTAGAGCTGCCCGAGCACAGAGCGCGGCGCCTCGGCAATCGAGACCGCGTATGAGAGGAACCCGCGGGTGGCCGAGAGCACAACGTTGATCCGGCGCTCACGCCGAACCGGCGTGCCGCCCGGACCGGACCGGACAACGACAGGACCATCCTTGTCCGCTCGGGAGGGAGTGTGCTTCAGCCAGACGATGAACAAGCCGAGGTCGCGAGCGGCCTTCCTCCAGTCGCGGCCGGTTGCACCGCACCAACGGAGGTAGAGCGCCGCGCCTCCCGCGTTCGTCTTGGTCGTGAGTTCGGCTCGGCTGCGACCGAATCGCTGGTATCGCCCCCAGCTGTCGGCGACGGGGACGACGAGGAGGGCGTCATCGAGGACGGTCCAGTACCGCGTGCCCGAGGGCAGGACCACAGGGAAAGCCCGCATGTGAAACTCCGGTGCTCTGACGGATCATGCAACAACCCGCCACAGAGCCACACCCTGCGAGTACGAGCGTCCAAGCACCAACGAGGAACACTCGCACCACGTCACACCACACCTGTAGGAACCTCGTAGAACGTTGCGGCCATGATTGACGGGGAGGCGACGGTCAAGCGGCTCAGGCGGGAGGGCGCAGCTGTGTGGCTGGTGCCGGAGAACGACGCTTTCGACCCCATCCCCGGCGAGTCGGCCTCCATCCTCGGGAAGGTCGTCACTGTCATGCGGAGCTTGTGAGCACGCCGACGTGAGTATCTCCTTTCCGGTGTCCGTGAGGTCCGGCTTGGCGGCTGGGGGTGCCCCCCGGGTGCCGTGGTTGACTCCTGTCTCATGGGAGAACGCGTGAGCGACGAGGCGATGCCTGACGTGACGTGGGAAGAGGTCGCGGACAGCTGGCGGCTGGACGACCTGGTCGAGGGGCGGATGCGGCCCACCACAAGCGATGACGTGCTGACTTTGATGACGATCGGGGCACTGCGTGGCCAGCGGTCGCTGAACGAGGATGCGCAACGGAAGGCCTTCGGAGTCATGATGGCGGCGGCTGAGGGCGGCGCGCTGGCCGAGGCGGAGCAGACGCCGCGGGATCCTGGTCGCATTGAGCAGGCTCTCCAGGCCGCGCTCCGAGCCTTCGAAGAGCCCCAGCCTCAGCGCGACGAGTAAGCCGGGCGGGTGGCCCCCTTGAGCGAACGGCATCAGCATCGTCTGAGCGCGTCCGGCTACGGGTCGCTGTGGTCATCCGGGCCGTCGCCCGCGATCACGCCAGGTCCGGTGTGATGTGTGCCCCCCGGCCGCAGCGCACGGGGGACGCGGCGTCCAGGAGGACTGTCCGCCAACGTACCGCGCCATCCGACCTCCTATCGCATACATCGGGGAATCAGATCACGCATCGGGCGCAGCGCGAGCTCGTACCGTCTGGCCGGCGGGAGGGCGGGTCAGCTCGCGGCCGCAGTGTGCAGCGGGTGCACGGTCTGTCCGAGCCTCTCGGACAACAGGCCGTGTTCGACATCGGGATCCGAAGGCGCAGCGAAGGGTGGGTACGCAGCCCGCGCGTGGTCACCCAGACGCAGGGCAGGAAGGAGTGAGCGCGCTCGCGGTCCAGGTCCTCGCGCCACATGTCGGCCACGGCGGTCCGGCCGCGGGTGCTCAGCGCATGTTCGCTGCCTCGTCGATGCGCCAGACCGCCTCGCGGACCTTCGATTCGAGATCCTCGAACTCGTCCTCAAGTGCCGCGAGCTCGGCGAAGAGCGTGTGCTTGTCGTCCATGTCTTCCATCGCTGTGGCCCGCTCGATCCAGGACTTCACGTCCGCCATCGTGAGGGGATACTTCCGGCTCCGCAGCACCTCGTTGTTGAAGATCGCTTCGATGTCTCCGTCTTCGATCTGCATGATGCGAATCGCGTCGCCCGGGGCCGCGCCATTGACGCTGTTCTCCTCCACGTAGGCGAGTCCCGACTCAAGATCGTCGAGGCGTCCAAGAAGATGGTCGACCAGCGCGGTCCTCACCGCTGCCAGGTCAAGGCCAACTTCCTCCCTTAGCTGTTTCGCTGCCCGATGGGACACCTCGAAGGGGTCATGGTGGCCGGGGCGGGTGTCCTGGAAGCGTGCCAGCTCAGGGCCCAGGGCGCCGTCACCGATCAGCACTCCCGGTTCGTACAGGTCGAGGACGGTGCATGCCGCATCGAAGTAGATCAGGACTGCCGGACGGATCACTTCAACGCGGTGCTGGTCGCGGTGGTAGGTCTCGTTCCGGTAGTCGTGCAGCTTCTTCAGCACCGGCGCGATGCTGCCAGGTAGCCTCGTCCGCTCGACGAGGAAGTCGATCTTGTCTCCGAAGTTGTCGTTGATCTTCTTGCGTTTCCTTTTCGAGGTCACCATCGCTTCGAGCTTCTTGATCTCTGAGCTGAGCTGATCGTCGCTTGGCCCTGTGGCGAACCGGCGGTGCAGGGGGTTGTCGCTCTTGCGCATCGCTTCGATCCGACGGAGGTTCTGAAGCTGATCGAAGTAGTAGCGCTCGCCGTCGAGTTCGGCTTCGACCATGCGGTGCATGATCAGTTCGACGGCGCTGTCGAGCAGGATGTGAGCCAGCCGCAGCTGTGGGACCCGTCCGACCTCGATGAGGCGCTTGACCTCTTCGAATTGCACGACTACCAGTTCGAGGCGTTTCATCGGCCTGCCTTCCGCTTTCCGCCCGGCTCGCGGCCGAGGACTCATCACCGTAGTGAGCGGGCAACACGGCCAGCACCTGAGTTTCTGAGGGTCGTGCCGACCCTGGCAGCGCACGGACTCGAATCGCTGCCCAAAGCGTCACATGCGCCTCATCTCCAAGGCCTTGCACGGCGGCTCGACGACTGGCCTCCCGGTCGGCGACGTCGTCATGCGGTCGGCGACCGTCCGCTGCTCCGTGCGGACTAACGGCGCAGCCTGCCAGGCGAGGCAGGCCACGACGGCGACGGCCGGCAGCGCTCCAGCTGCCACTCTGCCCTGCTCTGCTCGGGTCGCCGGCGCCGATCTCGACGAGCCATCATAGGAGAAGCGGCGTCAGGGCGAGCGCTGACCACCGGGCCCGGCGGATAGCTGACTGCGCGCGACGTCAGGGCAGCGCAGGGAGGTCTTCTCCAGTCATGGGGATCATCATGCCCCCGGCACGGCACGACCAGCAGTCAGGTGCTGGAGGCCTCGGTCGATCCGATGCCGGAGGCGATGAGGTTGAAGACCCGCTCGTCTCCTCGGACGTCTTCCAGAATCGGCGTCCACAGGCTCCTACGCCCCTCGCCGAGGTGACTCGTGAGGGTGTAGAGCTCGACGAGGTAGCCGGGCATGGCACGCCCCCAGCACTGGTCGTTGTCGTTCCACTCCGTAAGGACTTGCTCCAACTCCGGCAAGGTCAGGAAGCCTGCGCACGGAAGGACGGCCTTCTCCGCAACTTCCTGCCCGCGGTCAAAGGAGCCCACGTCCTTGAGGAGGGCCGGGAGGAACGGCGTGAAGTAGGGGTCGGGGCGCTGCGCGATGATGTCTGCGCGGGGGATGTACCAGAGCTTGGAGAACGCTTCGATGAGCGCGGGGAGCGTCGCCCGGAGCTCGGGGTGGGCGACCAGGGCCAGGGCCTGGGCCTCGGCGGTGGTGATCTCTTTGTACGGCGCCCGGTTCCCGATCGTCTCGATCTTCGCGTTCAGGAGATTGCGCACGGGAGTGCCCAGGGAGGCCCAGAAGGCGGGGAGGTCGCCGAGCCGACCGAGTGCCTGAAGTTGGATGGAGGGTTCGGCCGTCTCGAGGCGGGCCATTTGCTTGGCGACGGCCTTCTTGACGAGGTCGGCATCGCGTTCGGCGAAGCTGCGCAGGCACTTGGCCATCCGGTCGGCGAACTTCTCCGGTTTGATTTTGATCGCGGGGTCTTCGATCGCGAGGACAGCGAACTTGGCCGCGGCCTCGACGACCTTGGACCTGGCGCTGGGACGAACGCGGTCGAAAAAGGTGTGAGTGAGGTACTCAGTGTCGTAGACGAAACCGGGGTCTACGACGTGCTTGAGGAAGCTGCCGACGATCTTGCGGCCCCGGCTCGGAGGATGGATGAGAACGGCCTCCAGCGCGGCCACGAGGTGGGCGCGGGCGTACTCCATCGTCGGCTCGTAGAGCTCGCCGAGGGGACGGATGGACGGATGTGCACACAGGTGGCGGTCGTCGCGGATCCGCTCCAACTGCTTGCGCTGGGTGAAGTCGATCAGCTCGAGCTTCTCCGCCGTGTCGAGCAGAGTCTTCTCCAGGGCGAGCATGATCGGAATCGCTTCGGACTCCGCACTGCCCTGCGCTCGCTCCACATCGGCAACCAGGTCCTTCGCGTGGCTCTCGCCCTCCTCATGGAGGATCTGGGCCTTGGCGATGAGGTCGGCGCAGACAGCTGTCCAGGTCAGGACGATCGCGCCGCGGGCCGAGCCGGAGACGTAGCACCGGTACGCCTCGCTGACGAGGGGACGCAGGTCCGGATTGAACACGCGGTTCACGCGCTCTTCAAGGTCGATCATGTTGCCCCTCCGGCGCGCGCCCGTCCCACTTGCCCCCCCGGAATGATCTCACCACCGCTCCGGTCCCGGGCCGACGTCCCCATTTGCTATGCACTGGTACCAGCACATAGCTACAGTTGCTGGCATGGGAAAGCAGACGAACATCCGCCTGGATGAAGAGGTCAAAGCAGCCGCCGAGGACCGGGCCAAGCGCCGGGGCCTGAGCTTGCAGGGGTACGTGGCCGACCTGATCGAGGCGGACGTGAATCAGTCCCGCGCGGCCTTCATGGCCGGCGCCGCATCGTTCCTGGCCGCGTACACGGACGTGTTCGATGCGGAAGTCGGTGAGGACCGGTACCCCGGCCTCCCGGACACTCCGGCGGAGACGGCACCGAGGGACGCCGCGTGAACCTCCGCATCGACCTCGCGTGGATCCTGGCAGTGGCGCAGCAGATTCCGGGGGATCCGCAGGTTGTCGACTACGGCGTCCCCGTCGCGGCGGAGGCACGTCACCGGGCGGAGATCCTTGACCGCGAGGTCTACCCCGAGCCTCATCACAAGGCTGCGGCGCTGCTGTGCGAGCTGGCGAGAAACCCGAGCCTGGAGATGCGGAATCTGCTGTTCGCGGCCACGGTGACCGCGGCCTACCTGTCGGCGTGCGGGATGCCGGTGGGCCCTGGCCTGGACACCGTTCTCCCGCTGGCCCGCGCCGCCCGGGACGGTCTACCGGTGCGGGAGGTCGCCGCTCAGATCAAGACCTGGACGAGCTGATCGAGCAGGCTCTTCACGCGGTCCGTATCGAGTCAGGGATCCAGGTCATCAACGAGCGTCGGCCGGCCATCCGTATCGGTGAGGCGTGCCGTCAGACCCAGCAGGGCCATCACGGCGATGGAGCCCAGCAGGATGGCCAGCCACCCCACAGTCCACGAAGTGATACGAAGGCGGATCACAAGGGGCGTGAGGAGCAGCATGACGACGACCGCGCCCGACATGAGAAACCATGAGCCCTTCATGATCACCGTTCCGCTGGGGTGTCCGCGTCGTGCACAGCGCGGACGGCGCGGGTTGCGGCGGGGAAGTCAGGGTGGCTCTTCCACTGGTCGGCCATGGCCATGAGCGCGTTGAGAAGGCGGCGGGCCTCGTCGGTGTTGCCCGCGTGAACCGCAGTAGCGAACTCCTGGCTGAGTTCGTGGGCGTCGCGCCAGGACTGGACGTACGCGTCGTGGCCATCCGGGTGTTGTTCGTCCCGGAGATCGTCCTGTCGGTCGCGAACGAACTGGTAGACGCCCACACCGGCCTGCAGATCCAACATTCTCCTCCTCACCGGCGCCGCGAGCGGTCCGTGCCTTGCCCATTCTCCTCTACGCCTGGCATCGCACCTTCCAACCGCCAGCCGACGTAACCGGTTTCGCTGCCAGCAGCCGCGTTGGCCGAACGGAGACCGACGAGTCACTCCGGGCCGGCCGTGATACGGGCCTGGTCGGCAATCGCCTCTGCGGCACCCAGGGTTTCCAGGGCGGAGTCGGCATTCTTCGAATCTCCGTTGCTTGCGGACGCTCGCGCAAGCAGGTGCGCAGCACGTCGGCAGGGGTCGGCCTCGAAGGGTCGCAGAACCGGCTGCAGGCGATCTTGCGCAGTGCCGAGGAGGGTGCACCAGTCGTCGTGGCCATCGGGCCAAACGCCGCACAGCGGGCCGATCCAGCGGTCGAAGTGGCCGGAGAGCTGGGAATGGGTGGCGTCGCGGAGCATGGTCGCCCTTCGGGGCGTGGGGGCAGGAACTGTTCACCAGCGCCGTAGGTCTTTGCGTAGCTGTTCGTACCAGCTGCGGCGATGCCGGTCGGCGCCGGAGGGCTCGGGGCCGAGGGCGACAACCTGGTCGGTGATGTCGTAGGTGAGGCGGTAGAGCAGGACGCGGGTGGCGGTCTCCAGCCACTGGTCCGTTGCTCGGGCGGGTGGTGCTGCTCCGAGGACGGTAACGAACCAGGCGGGCAGCAGTGCGCGGCTGCTGACGGCGTCGGCCAGGCGGCTGCGCAAAGCCATCGTGAGGCGCTTTTCAGCGCGGTCGCCAGCCGACATCGCCGGCTGTTTGTCCGCGCGGGTCGAGGAGTCGTCCGCCAGGGCGGTCGCGGACGCCTCTGCATGTGGGGCCTGCCGGGCAAGGTCCTGGCGAAGTCTTGCCTCGTCGGCGATTGCGGCGCGGAGCCGACCCGCAGCCTCGGAATGACCGGTGGTGCCGTAGCGGCTGGCTGTGACTGCGCCGATAGCGTCGACGACTGCTGCGAGTGCTGTCCGGTGCCTGTCGGCTGTTTCCCGGTGGTGCCGGACGCGCACCTGGTGGGTGTGGCGGTCGTGGTCGCCCAGGAGCGCCCGGCTCCGGGTGCCGGGGCGCGTCCTTGAGGAGCACGGCTGTGGTGTGCCGCCCGGTGCGGGCCTTCTCGCGTGCGTCGGCCGTGAGCGTGTCGTGCACGATTGCGGCGACCACCCAAGCGGCCAGGGGCGCGGTGATGGCCACCGTGACGGCGAGTATGAGGCCGATCCATGCCTGGAGCAGGTCGCTTGTGCGGCACAGCGGGTTGCGCCGCCACCGCCACCAGCGGATGGCGTGTATGGGCGGCGGCTGGGCTCGCAGGATCGGGTCGGGCACGTCGCCTCCAGCCACGAAGGTGTGGGGATCGGACAGTTCGTAAGCGCCTCGTCGAGGCCAGTACCGCTAGGAGCGGGATCCACAGAGGGCCCCAGTGAGGGGTGATGCTGGGCTGAGCGCCGCGCCTGGGCTGCTCCGTGCACGGCGGCGGTGTGCGGCTGGGGCGCCGGCTGTACCGGGGCGTGCAGTTGCGCGGAGAGTCGGTACACAAGCTCCGGGAGCCGGACCCAGGTCCGCCAGGGCGCTCTCCTCCAGGCCGCGGATGGTGGGCGCCGAGGTCGATCACGAGCAGCGGGCGAAACGGCTCGGCGCCTGTAGCAAAGGCGATGGCCATGACGCTGTCCTTCGCCGGCACGGTGCGCGGGCGCAGCACCTGAAGGACGCCCACGGCGGTGGTGTCATGCTGCCGGCCGCTGACCACCGGCATGATGCAAGCGATGACAGGCTGCACGTTCTTCGGGATGCGGTCGGCAAGCATGCGGGACAGCATCCGCGCGGCGCCGGCCGGCTCGACGACGATGCCGCACTGAACGGGGTCTGCGTTGTCCGGGCCGGTGACAGCGGGCACGTCGAGGATGCCGTGGCGGTCGGCCGTCCAGGCGCGGGTGCGGGCGCTGCCGGGGTCGATGGCGATCGCAGGGCAGGGTCGGCAGGCCGGCCATGGCCGACGGCGAACAGTGGCGATCACGACCGGACCTCCCTCACCTGGTGGCAGCGCCCGCAGTAGCGGGCCTGCGGCACGATGCGCAGCCGCGCCGGCTGCACGGGGTACTGGCACTGCTGGCAGATGCCATACGTGCCCTGATCCATGCGCTCAAGGGCGGCTTCAACGTCGGCGAGGACCATGCGGGCTGAAGCGCACAGCTTGATGTGGACTTCCAGATGGGACACCGCGGCCTGTTCGCGGGCGCGCTGGGCGCGGGCGGGAGTGCCCTGCCACAGCTGCGCGAGCTGGTCCAGGCGAAAGGCGCGCTGCTCGTTGAGGTTCTCCCGCAGCCCGGCCAGTTGGGCGGCACTCAGGCCCGCATTGGTGCCGGGGCCGACGACCTGCTGGGTCACGACATCACCTCCAGGGATGCGGCAGCGGGCGGGGCACACGGAGGACCCGGACCGCGGCCGGAGCGGGACGGACACGACGGCGCGGGGCTGTGGCAGGGGCAGGGCCGCGCGACATCAGCCGGCGCGCTGCTGGCAGGGCACACAGCACCGCACGTACGGCAGAATCTCCAGCTGCTCCAGAGGGCTGGGCCTGGTGCGCCCCTGGCAGATGCCGTACGTGCCCTCCTGAAGCCGGGCGAAGGCGGCGTCGACGTCCTCCATTGCCCGTTCGATCGCGCCCCTCGGCATGACCTGTGGATCATCGGCCTTCGGAGCACTGTCGGAGGCTTCGCCGACGGCCTGCATCTGGGCGGGGGAGGGGCGCTGCGTTTCCCGCAGCCGCCGTGCCTCGCGCACACTGAGGCTTTCGACAGCAGAGCCGAGGCGGGCAGCGGAGTCCAGCGACATCACGTAACAGTCCCTTCCCACAACAGCCGAGCAGGGAGACCACCGAGTTCACGTGTACTCTCCCCTTCGCCTTCCACCTTCACCGCCCCGGGCAGCGGACGGCTATCGGGCGCGCACCCCATTTCGGTGGGGACGCAGAGTGCAGACGGCTCGGCTGTGTGCCGGGACAGCGCGGTCCGGACGGGGGTGGAACCGATCGACCTGCCGCGCCGAACAGGTCAAGGGCGGGTCGCTGACGAAAGGCGAGAGACAGCCGACCGCGGCACAGGCCCGCTGCGTCGCACCGAACGCTGCAGCACTCCTCGGCGCGGACGGCCGAGCCCCCCGTGCTCGGCCGTCGACAAGCCGTACGAAGTCGACAACCCTCGGGACGCCCTCTTACCTCCACTCGAACTAAGCTGCCCCGCAGGCGCTTTCCTGTTCGATCCAGTCCTGGAGACCGGGCTGCGACGATGCGGGACACGGTCTCGATGAGGCCAAAACTGAAACCACGTCCTGTCTGCACTTGGGGCACAGGCAGCAGAACTGGTCAGGCTCGCTTGCGCAACCGTCGCCTTCACCGAGACATCGCGACGAAATGCGCGAATATGAATGAAGAGGCTGTTTCGGTATGTGCCAGGGAGCCACAGATGGACGCCTCGGATGAATTTCTTCGATGGGCTGGCCCGTCGGCTCTGCTGACTTTGGACGGTGTCATCACCCGTCTCAACCGGCAGCTCGCGGACATCGTGGCTGCCGTCCTTGTGCGCGCACAGCAACGGCACGTGACCGGCGCTGGTCATGAAAGGATCGAGTCATGGCACGACCTTCCCGTTACCCGCTTGAGCTCCGCCGTCGTGCGGTGCGCATAACGAGATCCTCAAGGCCGCGGCAAGTTTCTTCGCGGCCGAGCTCGACCGGCCACACACACGCTCGTAGCGCTGGTGATCCACTGCGCGGTCGCGTACGCCTGCTCGATCGCTACGGGGTAGTGGGCTACACGTCGTTCAGGCTCGCCGAGCATCTGGACGCCGCCGGCATAGCCGCGTCCATCGGCTCGGTCGGCGACGCCTACGACAACGCCCTGATGGAATCGGCGAGGTGACGACTGCAGATCCGGGATCAAGGTCGATGTCTCGGTCGGGCAGGTGTGGTTCGATTGCATCGAGAACCTCTGGTGCCCGGTACAAGCCGGCGTGGAAGAGTCGTTTCGCGAGCTTATGGTTGGCCGAGGGGTACTACCAGGTTGCCACGGACGTTCCCTCATGGACGGGGCCGCGAGACACCAGCAGGGAAGTCCGAGGACCGCGGCGGCCGTGATCGGCCTCATGAGGATGCGGGCTGAAGAAGGAGAACGCCGAACTCAAGCGAGCCTGCCTTGAGCTGGGCAGACTCCTCCGTCGTCGTCTGGCGATGCCGTGCTCGACACGGATACGCCGGGAGGAGTGGGCCTTGCGCTGCCGCTCGCGCATCTCCCCGTACCAGTCGGGGCGTTCGCTGCGGAACTGGGTGAAGCAGCACGAGATCGACGCGGGCCAGCGCCCGGGGGTTCAAAGCTTGATCCATGGCGCGCATGCTGCCAGGTAGCGGCCGCCGTGTTCAAGGGTGAGGCCGCGCAGTGATCGTGCCTGGCGTGCTGGGCCAGGCCGCAGTCGGCAGCTGCCGAAGCACGCGGCCCCGCCCGTCCAGTGGGCAATAGAAAGTTACTGAGGTTGTTCAGCACTATAGCGAGGGCGGCCTGATCGACCGCTTCCTGTGCCGAGTCCAATGCCTCCTCGTGATTGTCTGTTAGGGTATCCGCTCCAGGCGCTGAATCCAGCCCGCGAAAGCGTTGACATCAGACGTCGCCTTGTCACTGGGAATCCCTCTGTGTACTCCCATCGACCTGCCTGCACATCGTGGACGGTGGGCACCGATCGTGCGGACGGGGCGGCCAGTCGTTTCTTGTGGGCGTAGTAGGTGGAAGGGGCGATCTTTGGCGCGCAGCGGCGAGGCCGTGATCTCGTTGCGCTGCTCGTGGTCGGGATTTCTGTGATTATCGCCTCCTTTAGTAGCCCCATCTGTGCCTGAATCGAGTCTCCATTCGAACCGGGGCGGTTCACATTTCGTGTAGGTGCCGAAGCCTCCCTGAGAGCACGGCGCAAGTTGTCGTGGCAGGCCCGCCCACCGATGGAGCGCCTGACACCTTCCTGCTGCCGTGTGCAGGCGAACGAGCGTGGTCACTGCCGTGGGCAGGTCAGGGGCCGGTTTCGCCGACCAGGGGTACCTGTGCCGGGTTGACGTCGGTGCGGAGGCGGTGGGCCCGGACCGGGTGGCGCCACTGTCCTGCGGCGTCGCGGGCGACGTCGACGGGGACTTCCATCACGATGTCGGGCTGCACCAGCTGCACATCGAGAGTCTCCCGCGTCCCCCACCCCACGCTGAACGTCCAACCCATCCAGGGATGGGCGCCCGCGGACGCGGTCAGTACACCGGCCAGGGCACGGCCGGCGGGCTGGGTCAGGGTGGTGCTGCGCCCGGTGTACTGCAGGCGGCCGTGGGTGTCGTAGCGGCCCAGCAGCACCGTCCGCGGGCCGGTAAGAGCGCCGGTGACGGCGCCGATGATGGCCTCGGTAGTGACCCGCACCTACTGGCGAAGAGGCAGTATTCGATTCATGCACTATTCGCGCAGCAGTCCGCGGCAGATGGTGCGCATAGCCCGCCGTATCACCGATGCGGGAGCTACTGGCGAGCCTTCCTGGGCCGCCAGACCGTGTACGGCACCATCGCGTCCTCCCACCGGACGCGGGCCAGCCACTCGTTCGCCGCCGCCGGGCCGCCGAGGCCTGAAGGGATTAGCCAACAGCGTCAGATCACTGCGAGGGCCCTGCGGCTGCTTCCGGAGTGCCGTCGTGACAGTCCAGCCGAGGCCGGCGGCGCGGGCGACTGTGCGACCGTCGCGTGCGCAGAATGGCGATCTTTCGTCTGTCTCACGGGAGTTGCGCGTGATCGGGTTGCGTCGAACATCCGTACCGTGGAGGATCGTTGAGACGCACACGCATAACGGCGGCACTGCGCTGCATGACAGCCAGTGCCGTCCTTGCTGTTCTGGCCGGGGCAGGAACGGCTTCCGCCGCCGGCTCACCGAAGGGGCCTGATCCGCTGGCCGCGCCGCCGAAGGTCCATGGACCGGAAGCGGAGATGTCCATCATGGCGGGGTCGCGTCCGGTGTCGGGCAAGAACCCATCGGCCGGGCCGCAGTTCACCAAGAGCGGCGACAAGTGGCGGGTCATCGCACCCGAGGTTGTGCTGCGCAATACGGTGACTGACGCGGATGGCGAGAAGTCGACCCTTACGTTTGAGGTGTGGACGGCCAAGGCCGACGGCACGCCGGGCACCAAGGTCAAGCTGACCGATGCCAACCCGTACGGGGTGCTGGTCTCCCCGTACGTCGCCTCTGGCAGCACCGCGAAGGTACAGGTGGAGTACGGGCGGCTGAAGCCCCGCACGGACTACCTGGTGCACACCAACGCCTACGACGGCAGCCTGTACGAGACGACCTGGTCGCCGTGGGCGAAGTTCCGTATCGAGCCGTACGTGACGTTCCCCGTCGCGCAGTCGGCGTCGGGGATCGACTCGACCGCGCAGACCACGGTGGAGTTCACCCGCACCGACCCGGACGGATCCGCCACTGCGTCGTCTACGGCGGACGCGCAGTCGTCGCCGACGCTGGCGGACTTCGACAAGGACGACTGTTCCAAGGACAAGGCCGACCGTACGGTGTGCTTCCGTATGGTCAAGCGGGACAAGGCCAAGTCCGTGCAGGCCCCGCCGAAGCCCGGCAAGACCCGGGAGACGAAGCAGACGTTTACCGCGAAGTCAGCGGAGTCCGCGGGGATCATGTCGACGCCGGGCGGTAACGACGCGGTCGACCTGGTCGACTGGTGCACCAACGCCGCTGAGGGTCTGGACTACATGAACCGCACCGAAGCCTGCCTGAAGACCCTGGGCGAAGGCGAGCTGTGGTTCTTCGACGCGGATCCGAAGAAGCCGGCCATCGGACGGGGCACGTTCCTGTTCGAGCAGCGCATGAAGACCTACCGCAACAAGACCGAATCCGGCAGCGACTTCGCCGAATTTGATCAACAACTCGTGATCGCCCCCACCTACATCGACCCGGCGCTGGAAGGCGTCACCATGCGGTGGGACATCGACTCCTCGTGTTCGGCGTGCGACGTGGCGCCGATCAAGTGGACCGACGACGGCGCCAACCCGGTCGACGGCGCGCACTGGGACTACGACCCGGCCCAGGACTACCGCAGCATGTGGGGCACCGTGGTGACCAGGTGGCTCGGCACCGGCAAGGAGCAGATCGATCTGGACTGGTCGATCACCGCGACCGTCGATGCCAGCAACTCCGTCGATGCGACGGCGGACTTCGGCAGCAGCGGTGTCGCCTCCGTACGCGAGCTCGCGCCGCGGTGCGACGACATCACCCGCGGGGCGGTCACCCCCGGCTGCGTACTGCCGTTCTACAAGCCGACGTTCACCGTCGACACCAACCTCTACCCGGCCGCTGGCGCGTACTACTGGCTGATGCAGGAGAGGATGCCCGACCACGCAGGCTCCAAGAAGTGGGACAGCCTGGCGCACTACCTGGGCCCGGAGACCACGGTGAAGAACCCGTCCACCGGGGCGGCCTGGTCGTCCGACGACAGCCGCAAGGTCGTCTGCCCCACCATATGGACCAAGCACCCCGCCGACAGCATCGTGGGCTCCACCGACTGTGACGAGTACGCGCCGGCCTCCACGCACGAGTCCGGCGGGTTCCCCGGCGGGGTCAACCAGGTCACCGACGGCAGCAAGTGCGCCCAGCTGTACACGGACTGGGTATTCAACGGGGTGGGCGACGGATCGACGTCGTTCGGTCTGCTCGCCGACACCCGTGTCGCGACCAACGGACCCACAGGCACGGAGCGCTGCGGCCGTGCGGCAATCGACTCCGATCAGAACCAGGGCGCATTCCACAAGTTGCAGCCGTCGATCTGGCGGCTGACCGACGGGGACGGGTTCTTCATCGACACCCCCGGGTTCAACCATTGCTCGGGTGTGGCGGTGACCTGCACCTGGCGCAAGGTCTAAGCACCACCTGACCTCAAGCACCACGAAGGGGCGGACAGGCCGTTGCCTGTCCGCCCCTTCGCTGTTGTCCGGGTCAGCCGGTGAATGGCTGCCACAGGATCGCCCAGCCCTCGTCAGACGGGGGACCCCACACCAGCCTCCCCCCGATCAGGCCGGGCTTGCAGCCCAGGCCCAGCTGCGGATTCTCCAGCCTGTCGGCGATCTCCTCCAGCAGCATCGTCACCGACTTGTCCTCGACGGTGCGCACGGCCGTGTCGTCCCAGTGCCCGACCTCGCCCGTCTCCGCGTCGACGAACAGGCCGTAGCTGGTGTCGGTCACCGACCACGAGCAGAACGGGATCCAGGACGGCTTCCACATCCACGACTCCTCATCGTCGTGGTCCTGCTGCCAGCGCGACTGCCGACAGTAGACCGCACGAACCGATTCCAACGGCATCAACGCCCACCCGTGATCGGGGAAGAAGCCTGCCCCCGGGATGTCCTGGTTGCCCGCGCACAGCAGCCACAGCGCCCGCAGTTCCACCGGCACGCGTACGCCCAGCTGTTGCTCCAGGGCGTCGATTTCCTGCCCGGCCGCGGCGGGCAGGAGCGCCGCGTGCGAGGCCGGCGCGTTCTGCTCAAGCCATGCGGTGATGCGCTGCCATGCCTCGGTCACCTGCCGTGCGGCGATCTGCTCCAGACGCGGATCGGGGGGCGGGGTGGTGGCCTGGCCGTCGTCGGTCTTACTGGTGGCGGGGAGCGGTCCGGTGGCTTCGACGTCACGGATCTGGAGCTGCCCCTCCGCCGTCAGGGGCGGGCCGTAGGCGTAGCGCACGGTGAGGGGCGGGCAGTCATCGAAGGTGTCGCCGTCGATCGTCGCAGCGTACAGGCCGAGCCTGCCGGTGCGCTTGCCCAGATGGGGGTCGTCGGCCAGCTGCCGGGCGAGGACCTTGACCGCGTATGAGACACCGTCTCCGAGGTGGGCGCAGAGGTCGCGTATGTGGTCGGGTATGTCCACGGTCACGGTCACGGTTCTGTTTCCCCTCTGGGACGTTGGGTGCTGTCTGCCAGGATGCCAGCCGTAGGGCCGCCCCCACAGTGATCTGCGGGGGCGGCCCTACGGCTGGTTCTGGGGTGCCTCGTAGCGGTCAGTTGAGGACGGCGGTGCGGTCGACGTCGAGGATCGTGCAGGTGACCGAACACTCGAACAGGGGCCCTGAGGTGGTTCGGCCGAACCACCTTGCTCGGGCATGAAAAGTCGCACGCACTTGCCTAACTTGCCTGCACCCTTGATCAGCCACCTGAGCAGGGGAAAGAGGTGCCACTCCCTAGATAGCGACGGCGGCGAGGGCGAGGTGGGAGTTCATGTCCAGCTCGAACCGGCCGTAGGGGTTCACGTGGGTCCAGAACAGCGGGGACAGGGCTCGCCGGTCGGCGTCGGTGAGCCGCATCTGCCACTTCTCCTCGCTCAGGATGTCCTGGAGGAGCAGGGTGTTGACGTGCACCAGCGCCGACTGGAGCAGGTGCAAGGCGAGCATCGAGACCTCCTGGGACTCCTTGTCGGAGCCGGTCAGGTCGCCGTCTTTGCCGTAGAACAGGTCGTGGTTGGCGGAGTTCCAGTTCTCCACGACCTGGAGCCCATCGTTGATCTCACGCCGCAGGTCCGCGTCGGCGAGGTAGTCGCAGATGAACGCCGTACGCACCGCACGGCCCAGTTCCTCGATCGCCCGGTACGTCGGATGCTTCGGCCCGCCGCGGGTGAATCGCCGCAGGACCTGCGCGGCCTCCGCGGTGCCCAGGCGCAGGGCGGTGGTGTACTTCACGATCTGGTCGTACTGCTGACGGATCAGGTCCCAGTCGATCGTCTTGGTCGACAGCACCGGCGCTAGGTTCGGCCACTTCTCGTCCTCCCCAGCCGCCGGCCGGTACAGGCGTGCCGAGCCGACGTTCTTCAGCCTGGGTAGCAGGTTGAAGCCGAGCATGTGGGCGAAGGCGAACCCGACGATGGAGGCGCCGTGCGTGTCGGTGTACTGCCGGTCGATCTCCACGTCCGTGCAGTGCCGCAGCACGCCCTTGATCATCGCAGCGACCTCTGAGGCCGAGCAGGACCTGAGCTGGCTGTAGACGCACAGCGACTTCTTCTCGACGTGCCAGTAGATCATCACCCCGGGTCCGCGGTACCGCTGGTGCCACTCGGTCATGAAGTTCGAGGACCAGGAGCCGAACTTCTTGGAGTCGCTCGCACAGGCGGTGCCCTCGCCCCACCACACCGCGTCGCGGGCGGCGAAGGTGGCGTTGACCAGCCGCACCAGCGCCGCGCGCAGGTTGGTCCGGTTGACGAACAGGTGCCGTACCCGGCGCAGGACGGCCTCGCTCTCGCCGTGCTTGCCGGTGACCGCGACCCGCTTGATGCCCATGTTCGTGACGGGCACCAGGCCGACCCGACGATCCCGGGTACACGATCGTGAGGCGGCAGTTTGTCCTTCCAGGCGGCGTGGTCGCCTTGATGGTGGCGCTCACGCCGACCGTGATCAGCACCCGTAGTACGCGATGGGCCGTGGGATGGGCGGCCATCCTTCTCGGAGCCGTCCTCCTGCTGATGCTGCTCGCCCTGGTAGAGCACCTCACTTCACCAGACCGACCCGAGCCCCACCGCGCCCCAGAATCTGGACCCCTCTGACCCGTCGTCATCGTCCTGGGCAAAAGCGGCTATCAGCCCTCTGACGGAGACGCACGACCATGGGCGTTGTGCCAGCCGGCTGCCGCCGGATCCGAAGCCGGAGAATCCTGAATCTGCGGATGCCCCCGTCAGAACGGCTGAGATCATGGCAAGAGGGTCAGTTCATGATCAGGGCACAGCAGTGGGGGCGGCGATGGACGAGAAGAAGACGGTGCGCGCGGTCGCGATCGACTACAAGGCAGTCCTGCACGGGCCCGGGCGTGCGCACGAGGGGATCGCTGAACTGCTGCGGTGGCTCGATCAACGCGATGTGGCTTGGGTGCTGCTGACCAACAACCCGATGGACGCCAAGTCGGCCCTTGCCGCGGCCGGCCTTCCCGAACCGGCCCTGCATCTGTGCCGCGACGACATCCCGGACAAGGCGAAGCGCGGCAACAAGGCCTGGCTAGAGGCTGTCGCGGACAGACTCGGCCTCCGCATGAACCAGCTCATCCTCGTCGGGACCTCGCAATTCGACTGGTACACAGGCATCCACGCCGGCGTCGTCCACATCCACGCCCGCTGGGCCAGCCGCCTGGGAGCGAAGATCACTTCGCTGATGTCCGACGAGCCCGCCGACGTCATCGAGCTCTTGGAGTACTTCCTGCTGCACGAGCCCCGCTGGGCGTTCCGTCTCGATGACGAGGACCGCGCCTTCGCGATCCGCTCGATGCTGCCCTTCAGCGCGCGGTTCCCCCGCGGCGGCGGCCGGACCTTCACGATCAAGGACATCTTCACCTACGAGAACACCGTCAAGGTCGGTGACCAGGACGCCCGCGATGTCCTGATGCTGCACCTTCTGTGTGCGGCCTACCTCGACGGCGCGCTGCCTGGTCAGAGCTTCTTCTGCGTGTACCCCAGCAGCACACCCGCCAAGGGCAACCCGCAGCTCGCCGGCTTCCTGGACCGCGCCAAGAACATGACCGGCTCTTCCTACAAGGAGGACCTTCTCGAACGCGTCGCCCAGGCCCCGGACACGAGCCTGGAGCGGTACAAGAGGAGCGTCGGCCAGTCGACGGGCCGGGACATCTCCATCGCCGCCCAGGCCCGCACCGTACGAGTCAACCCGGCCTACAAGAAGAAGATCGCCGGCAAGACGGTGATCGTCTTCGACGACTTCACCACCGAGGGCAAGTCCCTGGAATGGGCCCGCACCCTCCTCAGCGAGGCAGGAGCAGCACGGGTCATCGCACTGACAATCGGAAAATACCCCCCGCGCCACACCGTCTACCAGCTGCGCCCCGGCGTCACGATCGATCCCTTCACCACCAACGACATCACCTTGACGCACTTCCAGACGACGACGGGTCCTGGCGGAGCAGAGGAAGGGCCGTCGGTAGTCCTGACGACGGCTATGGAGCACTTCGCTGCCGCTGAGGAGGTCGCTGTCGAACCCCAGGCCCCTGAGGCGGCCCCTGCCCGGATGGCTCATCCGGCACCCCGACCGGTTCCTGCTGGCACCCGCTCTCCCATGACCGCCTACAAGATCGCCCGGCAGCGGCACCTCGCCGACATGCTCACCCACCTCCAGCAGCATGCGTACCCCCTCGTCTGGCGCGGCGAGTACCTCGTGCCGACCGGGGAGACGACGACTACCGCTTTGTGGTGGATCGCCCTGCCAGGGCAAGTCGAGCAGTGGTACGACACAAGCGAGGCTGAGCGCCTGGTCAGCGGCATCTGTCTGGCGGTAGGGATCATCTGGGAACCGGTCGCGGCGCCTGGCGGTGCCACCCAGCTCGCCGAAGCCCTCGCCCGTATGGAACAGCGGCGGCAGGGCTAAGGAACCGGCTCGACGGCCCCCCTTCCTGTCCGCACGGGGGCTCCGTACGCCATGATGGAAGTGGCCCGAGTACCTCGCTTCATCCTTCGAACATCCCGGGGCCACGAGTAGAAGGACACCCTGATGGACCTCGATATCACCGCTGACCAGCACGATCTGCTGACCCTGTGCGCGCTGCGTGCCGGCGATGCCACCCTCGACTGGAGCCTGATCGCCCGCGGCGCCCAGAGCCCCGAGGGCTTGGCCGCGCTCATGGACGGACAGCTGCACGAGGACTCTCGTGCCGCGACCAAGAACCGCCCCCTGCTGCAGCAGGCCCTGTCCGCCGGCCTGGACGCCGCCCGTGCCCGCGTCGACGACGAACTCGCCGCCGCCGACAAGGCCGGCGCACGCCTGGTCACCGTCCTGAACAAGGACTACCCGGCGAACCTGCGCGTGATCGGCAACCTGCCGCCGTTCCTCTTCTACCGCGGCGAGCTCGATCAGCGCGACGCCCGCTCCATCGCCATCGTCGGCACCCGCCAGGCCTCCGAGGACGGGCTGCGCCGGGCGGCACGGATGGCCCGCGAGCTCGTCGAGCACGACGTCGTGATCGCCAGCGGTCTCGCCAAGGGCATCGACGCAGCCGCCCATCAGGCAACGCTCACCGCGGGCGGCCGGACGTTCGCCGTCATGGGCACCGGCGTCGCCGCCCCGATCTACCCGGCCGAGAACCGTCCGCTCGCGAAGGCGATCCTCAGCGCCGGGGGAGCGCTGCTGAGCCAGTTCTGGCCCACGAGCCCTCCGGCGAAGTACACCTTCCCCCGCCGCAACGTCGTCACGTCCGGCACCACGCTGGGCAGCGTCGTCATCGAGGCCTCGAGCACGTCAGGCGCGAAGATGCAGGCTCGCCTGGCCGCCGAGCACGGCAAGCTCGTCTTCCTGATCCGTTCCCTCGCCGACACCCAGCCCTGGGCCAAGAAGATGCTGGACGAGGGCCGGGCGGTCCTGGTCACCGCCTCCAGCGACATCATCGACCGCCTCGGCCAGGCCGCGGACATCCAGGCCGCCGGACAGCAGCGCCAGCAGCTCGCCCTGGCCGGCCTGTGACGGCAGGTCTCCCCAGTCCAGCAGGCTTTCCCAACTGCCCGGTGTGCGCGTACCGCATCACCGGCACCGCCCGCCTGTGCTCCGACTGCGCCGGCCGCACCCTCCAGCCGGTCGCCGAGCCCCACTGCCCCGTCTGCTCCCAGGCCGTCGCGCCCGGCAGGCAGTGCAGTAATCGGGTGTGTGCGCTCCCGGAAGCCGAGCGGGGGTTCTCGCGCGTCGACGCGATGGCCATGTACTCCGGAGCCCTGCGCGACAAGATCCACACGCTGAAGTACGAGGGGAGGGCCGGCTGGGCGATGATCTTCGGCCGGCTCCTCGTCGGCTGGATGGAGAGCCACCCCGACGCGATGAACGGCGTCGACTACGTCGTCGGCAACCCGAGCCACTTCGGCCGCCAGCCCATCCAGCACATCGAGGCGATCATGGACGCCGCCTACACAGAGGACGTGACCAGGGCCTTCCCGCTCAGTCCGCCGGGCGCACACCGGCTGGTGAAGCACGCTGAGACGGCCCGGTCCGCGAACCGCACCCTGGAGGAGAAGCGCGCGGCCGCGACAGCGCATGCCGCCGCCCTGACCTGGACCGGGGACATCGGCGACATCAATTCGGCCACCATTCTGCTCGTCGACGACGTGTTCACCAGCGGATCGCAGCTCCAGCACGTCGCGCTCCGGCTCCGGGCGAACGGAGCCGCCGACGTCCGGGGGCTCGTTCTCGCCCGGGTCCCCTGGAGCGGATGACGTCGCCCCGACACCGGACTGGGCCTGTCGGCTGGCTCCGGCCGGTCGGTCAGTGCCGGACGCTTCGCGTCGAACTCACGCGGCTTGCCCAGGACGGCGGTCATGTGGAGGCTGAGGCGCCTCAAGGAAATCCGGAGGGAGCAGCCCAGCGCCACCGTCCCCAGCCCGGGCCGATGACGCCGTGGTCGGGGCGTCCGCGTCGGGAATCACGACGATCCCGCCGACGTGGTCAGTGACCCATGTCGGAGGAGTCCGGCCTTCCAGGACGTCGCGCACGTAGCCGGGGACCTCCGCTCGCAGCCCGCGGAGCATGTGCGCGAGGTACGGCACGGAGAAATGCCCGTAGTCGTTGGGGACGTTCTCGAAAAGGGCGCCGGTGACCGTGGCGGCGCGTTCCATGACCGCCGCGCCGGCGAACTGGCCGTGCCTGATCCGCTGGACAGGCCGGAGAAGTTCCTTTGCCACCCTGCGAGATCCTCGCTGCGGCTGCCGCAGGAAGCGCTCAAGGTCCTGGTCCAGCCCGCGCGCGAGGGGCACGATCGGCGCGTCCAGGCCGTCGGGGCTGGCGATGTCTTCGACGGGAACGGCGTCGTGGAAGGCGCTCACGCCCGCGTTCTTGGCGTCCAGGCCGACCGCGTTCTCCGCCACCAGAGCGGAGACAGTGGACACACCGACCCGGTCGCGCTCCTTGCACGGAACGTCGTCATGAGTGCGGTCGCAGGCCAGAGTCGATCGGTACTGGGCGTCCCCGCAGTACAAGACGTACGCGGCGGGGACATGGAAGCGGTCCGCTGCCTTGATCAGCTTCGAGAGCTGCGTCCGGTCGTCGCCGCGCGTCTTGTAGCTGAAGTCGATGCTCCAGCGCTTGCCGTGCAACTTCAGGATCTTCGCCTGGACCAGGAGCCCGTAGCAGGTACCGTCCCGGTCCACCCACCACCACAGCCAGTCGGCTCCGTTCTCCTTCTCCTCGTCGGCTGAGCTGTCGCTGCTCCCGTAAGAATGACCCCCAGGTGCTCCTTGGGTTCTAACGCTTGTCGCAACATTCCTTGATCATTAGGGGTGTGTTGGTGGCGAGGCGGGGACGTAAGCGCAGGCTTGAGCTCGAGGCTGAGTATTGGCGTCTGCTGGCGGCCGGGGTGGGTACGGTCGAGGCGTGCAAGCAGCTCGGGATCGGACGGAAGACCGGTTACAGGTGGCGGGCGGAGAACGGTGGTCTGCAGCCGGACTACCTTCCGGAGGCGTCCCGGTCGGGCCGGTACTTGTCGTTGCTGGAGCGGCGTCGGATCGCCTCGATGCGCGAACGTGGCCTGACGATCCGGCAGATAGCCAGTCGGCTCGGCCGCGCACCGTCGACAGTCAGCCGGGAATTGCGGCGCAACAGCCGCCCGCACGACTACGGGAGCTACGACGCGGACCTGGCCCACCACCGCTGCCGCGAACGAGCCGGGCGCCCTCGTCGCGCCAAGCTGGCCATGGATCCTGAGCTGAGGGCCGAGGTGCAGACCAAGCTCGATCTGGAGTGGAGCCCCGAGCAGATCGCCGCCCATCTGCGGACCCACTGGCCCGACCGGCCCGAGCGGCATCTGTGCCACGAGAGCATCTACCGCGCTCTCTACCAAGGCGCCAAGGGCGGTCTGAACAGGACGTTGACCAGGAAACTCCGTACCGGACGCCCGCTGCGCAAGCAGCGTCGCCGTCCCGACCAGCGCATGCCCCGCTTCGTCGCACCCGCGGTCCTCATCGACCACCGGCCGTCGGTCATCGATCGACGCGAGAGGCTCGGCGACTGGGAGGGCGACCTGGTCGTCGGCGTCCGCAGCCAGTCCGCCGTCGCCACCCTCGTCGACCGCCGCACCCGCTATCTCCGTCTGATTGCACTACCCGACGGACACTCGGCCGGCCATGTGCGCGACGCGCTCATCGCCAACCTCAGTTTGCTGCCCGAGCAGGCCCGCCGGAGCCTTACCTGGGACCAGGGCTCAGAGATGGCCCGTCATCACGAGCTCGCTCCGTACTTCACCGACGGCGTCTTCTTCGCCCGCCCGGCCAGCCCCTGGCAGCGCGGCACGAATGAGAACACGAACGGCCTGATCCGCCAGTACCTGCCCAAGCGCACGAACCTATCCCTTCACTCTGCTGAGGACCTCCACGCCATCGAGCAACGGTTGAACAACCGACCCCGCAAGACCTTGGGTTGGCAGACCCCCGCCCAAGCCTTCGCAGCCGCTCTGGCACCATGAGCCTGCAAAGTTGCGACGATCATGCGAATCCGCCGATCGCGCGGCGGCTGGGGGTGGCCCGGAACACGGTGCGGGCCGCGTTGAACTCCGACCGGCCTCCTGTGTTCGAGCGGGCCCCGCGGGGTCATGTCGCGGACGGGTTCGAGCCGCAGATGCGGGCTCTTCTGCAGGAGTGGCCGACGATGCCGGCGCCGGTGATCGCCGAGCGGATCGGCTGGCCGTACTCCTCGGCGCCGTTGCGCAAGCGGCTGGCGTTGATCAGGCCGGAATACCTCGGGATCGACCCGGTCGACCGGGTCAGCTATGAGCCCGGCGCGGTCGCCAGTGCGATCTGTGGTTCCCGGAGACGAAGGTCCAGGTCGGCGCCGGGCAGGAGCGGGTGCTGCCCGTGCTGGTCATGACCTTGGGGTTCTCCCGCTTCTTGTCCGCGGTGATGATCCCCTCGAGGCAGGCTGGCGACATCCTCTCGGGCATGTGGCAGCTGATCCACGAGATCGGCCGCGTGCCGAAGACTCTGGTCTGGGACCGGGAGGCGGCGATCGGCGGCAGCGGGAAACTCACCGCTCCGGCGGCGGCGTTCGCCGGCACGTTGGCCACCCGGATCAAGCTGGCGCCGCCCCGCGACCCTGAATACAAGGGGATGGTCGAGCGGAGCAACGGCTACCTGGAGACCTCGTTCCTGCCCGGCCGGCAGTTCGCCTCCCCGGCGGACTTCAACCAGCAGCTGCGGGAGTGGCTGGTCAAGGCGAACTCCCGCACGGTCCGCTCGATCCAGGGCCGCCCGGCCGATCTGCTGGAGCGGGACTACCTGTCGATGACCCCGCTGCCACCGGTCGAACCGCCGGTCGGTCTGAGCTCGAGGATCCGGCTCGCCCGTGACTACTACGTCCGGGTCGACACCGGCGACTACTCGGTCGACCCGCAGGTCATCGGCCGGTTCGTCGACGTTACCGCCTCCCTCGGGGAAGTGGTGGTGTTCTGCGACGGGCAGGTCGTCGCCCGCCACGAACGGTCCTGGGCCAAGCAGGCCGTGGTCACCGATCCCGCCCACGCCGCCACGGCCAAGCGGATGCGCCAGGCCCTGGCCGAGGACCGCCACCGCCGCCAGTCCGCGGCCCGCCGGCACCCCGACGGCCACGCCGTCGCCCTCCGGGCCCTGCCCGACTACGACGCCCTCTTCGGCGTCGACTTCGATCAGCCGTCAACAGAAGCGAAGTGACACATGACCATGGCCACCACGATGCCGAAGGACGGCCTGCCGTCCATGATCACCTATCTGACCCGGGTCCTGAAGACCCCGACGATCGGGGCCTGCTGGGAGGATCTGGCCGCCCAGGCGAGGGATGAGAACTGGTCCCACGAGGAGTATCTGGCGGCTCTCCTGCAGCGGCAGGTCGCCGACCGGGAGTCCAAGGGCACCGTGATGCGGATCCGCACCGCCCACTTCCCTCAGGTCAAGACACTCGAGGACTTCAACCTCGACCACCTCCCCTCACTCCGCCGCGACGTCCTCGCGCACCTGGCCACCGGCACGTTTGTCTCCAAGGCAGAGAACGTGATCCTGCTCGGACCACCCGGCATCGGCAAGACCCACCTGGCCATCGGCCTCGGAGTCAAGGCAGCCCACGCCGGCCACTCGGTTCTCTTCGACACCGCGAGCAACTGGATCACCCGTCTGGCCACCGCCCATCAGGCCGGCCGCCTCGAGGCCGAGCTGAAGAAGATCCGCCGCTACCGGCTGATCATCATCGACGAGGTCGGCTACATCCCCTTCGACCAGGACGCCGCGAACCTGTTCTTCCAGCTCATCGCGTCACGCTACGAATAGGGCTCCGTGATGGTGACCTCACACCTGCCCTTCGGACGCTGGGGAGAGACCTTCTCCGACGACGTCGTCGCAGCCGCCATGATCGACCGCCTCGTCCACCACGCCGAGGTCCTCACCCTCACCGGCGACTCCTACCGCACCCGCCAACGACGCGAACTCCTCGCCAAGGAAAACCGCACACACCGAGACTGAACCAACCCCAAGGGGTCAAATCTGCGGGAGCAGAGCGTGCTCACTTCTGCGGGAGCATTGACACCTTCACGCACCAAGCCCGCGATCGGTTGCGCCCTGCAGACGATCAGTTCCTTGGCGGGCAGCAGGGACCTGGCCGGTGGTGAAGATGCGTCGGCGGCGCACGATTTGCACGGCGTCCACGGCACGTTCAGCCAGCGGTGTGTTTCGCTATCGGATGCGGCCCGCCATCGGCTCCAGGAGCGCGAGACCGCCGTCGACCAACCAACGCCGGCTGCTGTAGGGCGGCGTCCAGCGCCACGTGCTCAGCTGCCGAGAGTATGACAAGGTTCGCGAAATTGGCCTGACAATGTGCCGGGGAGGCGAGCGGTAGGACCCTTCGCCGGTCACGGCTGGCACCGGGGGAGTGGGCTTGGCTGATTGCGACCGTCTTCGCCGACGGTAAGCGGCGCGGCGTCGTTGGCGCACAGGCACTGCTCCGTGCCGGAACACTGCGCTCTGTGAAGCTACTGGACTGCCTCCGGCGAAGAAGACGCATTCGAGGGCAGACCTCCGCCCGGCCGCGGATCCGCGGCCGGGCGGAGGTCTGCCCAAAATGTGCAGTCTGCGGGGGATGGCCGTGCAGAGGGCTCTTACTGGAGGGCGCTGTCCCAGTCACGGTGGGGGGCGGTCATGGTGTCGCCGTTGCTGGTGAGGTTCCACAGGGCTTGGCGGGTGCGTCCGTCGGGTGTGGTGCCGTAGTCGTAGAAGATGGCCATGTCGGTCTTGCCGTCACCGGTGGCGTCGCCTGAGAGCGGTTGGCTGCGGTCCCAGTTCCAGCTGATGGGGTCGCTGTCCCAGATGATCTTGGGTGCCTGGAGGGTAGTGCCGGTGCTGGTGAAGGTCCACAGCTTGGAGCGGTACTTGCCGTCGACGAGACCGTAGTTGTAGAGGACGCCGACGTCGGTCTTGCCGTCGCCGTTGTAGTCACCGGAGGTGACCTTGCTGGCGTCCCAGTTCCAGCTCATGGCTCCGCTGTCCCAGGCGACGGTGGGTGCGTTGAAGGCGGTGCCGGTGCTGGTGAACGCCCACCACAGCTTGGAGTGGTTCGTGCCTTCGGGAGTCTGGTCGTAGTCGTACAGGACGGCGATGTCGGTTTTGCCGTCGCCGTTGTAGTCGCCGGAGGTGAGCTTGCTGCGGTCCCAGTTCCAGCTGGTGGCGCCGCTGTCCCAGGCAACCGCGGGCGCGCCGAACGTGTCGCCGGCACTGGCGAAGACCCACAGCTTGGAGCGGAACTTCCCGTCGGGCTCCTGGTCGTAGTCGTACAGGACGCCGATGTCGGTCTTGCCGTCGCCGTTGTAGTCGCCGGAGGTGAGCTTGCTGCGGTCCCAGTTCCAACTGGTCGTGCCGCTGTCCCAGACCACCTTCGGCGCGCTGAAAGTGTCGCCGGTGCTCGTGAACGTCCAGAGCCGTGAGCGGTACTTTCCGTCGGTCAGACCGTTGTTGTACAGGACGCCGATGTCGGTCTTGCCGTCGCCGTTGTAGTCGCCGGAGGTGAGCTTGCTGGCCGCCCAGGTCCAGCTGGTGGCACCGCTGTCCCACGCCACCCGAGGCGCACGGAACGTCGTGCCGTCACTCTTGAACACCCACAGGCTGCTCTGAGCACGCCCTTGGGTGTCCCTGCCGTAGTCGTACAGGGCAGCGACATCGGACTTGCCGTCACCGTCGAAGTCACCGTCAACCACTTGGGCCTGCTGCGGCAGGGCCCGTACCTGCTGGATCCACGCGTTCAGATCGTCGACACGGGTGCTGATGGCCCCTTTTCGCAGCTCAGCGGCATCGATGCCCCAGCAGCCGCTCTGCCAGGACTTGCTGTTGACGGCGACGAGCTCAGCCTTGCCGTCCTTCTCACGAAGCAGCGGACCGCCGGTGTCGCCGGCGCAGATGGTGTCGCCGCCCTGTCCGGTGATGGCCAGCTGGCTGGTGTCCACCGCGTCGATGGTAAATGCGCCGGTGTGCAGCTTCATCGGTGACCACTCCGTGGTGGTCCGTCCGAAACCTGCGGCCTTGACCGTGTCTCCGGTCGCGGGTGGTGCGGAGGCCAGCGCGACGGGGGTGATGCCCGTGGCGGGCGTCGCGAGCCGCGCCATGACCAGGTCGCGTCCGGCCGAGGGGACGAGTTCGGTGACCGTGGTGACGTGACCGGCGGTAGATGCGAGATCGCTGCGGCCGACGGTGACCGTGACGGGCTTGGCCGGCTTGCCGGCAGCAGGTGCGGCCCCTCCTGCGGGGTTGTCCACGAAACACGAGCCGGCGGAGATGACCCACTGGGGGTCGACGAGCGCGCCGGAACAGATGCGGTCGCCGCTGCCGATGGCCAGGCGAGCGGTGAAGGCGTATGTATTGCCGGTGGTGGGCGTGCCTACGACGGCGTTGGTGGGCGTGGCGGTGAGCAGGACCGGGGTTGCGATCGCAGCTATGACGCCGGCTGCGCGCAGCCGTCTGGCTGAAGCTCGCTTAGACATGTGCAAATTCCTGAGGTTGGTTCGTGGCGCAGCCGGAGGCAGTGGACGCGTTAGGCGCGAGTAGCCCCGGGACGCCGGCTGATCCGGCGTTCAGCGCCACGATGATCTACGTGTGAGCTGCGGGCTCGTTCCCTGGCTGAGAACCTGTGGGGAACGGCAGAGGCATCAACCGGGTACACCGATTCCGATGACGGACCGGGCGCGCTGCCCTCACCGACAGAAGGGTCTCTCAGCCAGTGACGCGGAGTTCGACGAGAGCGGAACGCAGCCCGGTGTCACCGGCTTCGCCGACGGCGGTGAGGTCGTTCGCGGGGGCGTTGACGACGGTTTGCTCCCCCTCGGCCGTCAGCGTGGCTCGCACGGGGTGGTCCTGGGTCCAGATGTTGAAGGTGTCAGGAAGTTCCAGAGTCAGGTAGCCGGACTTGGCGTTGGCCTTGAAGCAGAAGGCCCCCTTCCACGACTCGACCATGATGTTCGAGGGGTCACTGCACTGGGCGAGGCTGGTGTGCTCGGTCAGGATGATGTGGCCGTCGCCGCGCTTGAGAGTGATCCCCCGGTCCTGATAGATCCTGTCCGCGCCTGGGTAGCTCAAGTCCTCGACAGCCAAGGGCATGTCGGTGGCGAACGCCGTCGTAGTGGTCGCCTGCGGAGCCGCGTGGACTCCGGTGGCCAGAGTCGCTGCGCCGAGGCATGCGACCACAGCAGCTGAGGTTCCGAGCAGGAGCGCCTTGCGGGCGCGCGAGATCACCATGTGTTTCCTTCCCCAAGATGACGAGCAAGCGGATCCTCCCCGTCCGCTGCACGGAAGTAAAGCACATGTAATGTTCCGGTGAACGCGCCCCGAATGCTGCTCAACAGGGGGGATGTGACGGACCGCAACGTGTGGGTCGGGTGAACCGCACATTCCCCTTGGCAGCTGCATCGTCCCGCAGGGAGTCGCCCCAAACGGACATAACCGCCTTGTGCGGATACTGGTGCGATGTGGCGGAGTGATCCATTGCATGGAGGAATAGCTAGGTGAAGCAACTTTCACACTTCATACGCCGCGGGCGCAGACCCAGAGGGACACCGGAAGCCATAGCTGCCCGGAGCGCATGCGCCGTCCTGCTGTCCGCCGCCATGACCGCCGGGCTGCTGGGAGCCTCACCCTTGGCCGCCGCGGACGAATCTGCCTCTCCTCCCGGACGGGAACTGGCGGTCGACTACTGGATGCGTGGCGGCGTGGGCGTCAAGGAGGCGGCCGAGCAAGCCCTTCTGGGCTCGGATGAGGACATCCAGAATTTTCTGGCAGAGCAGCCGTCGATCCAGCGAATAGACGACCGGGTGGACGTTGCTCGCGTGTTGAACGTGGGCGGTCTGGCGGTGCGGGAGGCTGCCAAGCAGGCACTTCAGGGCACACCCGCGGACGTCGAAGCATTTCTGAAGGACGGATGGAAGGCGCCGCACAATCTCGACCAACGGGTCGAGGCCACGCGGGTCGTCAATCTGGGCGGTCCCGGGGTACGGGAAGCAGGCATTGCCGCGCTGCAGGGAACCCCGGAGGACGTCAAGAAGTTCCTCGAGGTCGATCAGTACACGGCGCGCCAGACCGACGACCGGGTCGCGGTCACCAAGCTCTACAACTTGGGTGGCCCGAATGTGAAGGCGGCGGCCAAGCTCGCGCTGATGGGTACCCCGGACGACGTCGTCGAGTTCCTCGAGGTCGGTCAGTTCGTGGCGCGCAACCGCGATCAGGAGCACGCCACGATCGCGCAGCTGACGGCGCAGGCCGAGCAGGCCGGCAAGCAGGCCGAGGATGCGACCAAGGCGGCTCAGGAGGCGTCCGACAAGGCGATCGCGGCGGCGGAGCTGGCCAAGCAGGCAGCGCAGAAGGCCGCTGCGGAGACCGAGGCTGCCAAGGATGATGCCGAGCGCGCATCGGTGAAGGCCAAGCAGGCCGCTGATGCTGCCCGCGCCGCTGCTGAGGCCGCGCAGACTGCGATCGGTGCGGCGAACGCTGCGAACCGGTCGGCGCGGATTGCGGCGCTTGCTGCGGCGCAGACTGCGAGCGCGGCCGCGGCTGCTGCCGATGCGGCCACCCGTGCGTCGAACGCGGCGATCGCCGCGGGCAAGGATGCCTCCCAGGCACAGGCTGCCCGCGACCGGGCCAAGGCCGCCCGGGACGCGGGAGCGCTCGCCCGTAAGTCGGCCCGGGCTGCTGAGCAGGCCGGCAAGGCCTCACTCGCAGCAGCCGAGGCAGCTGCGGCATCCCGCAGCGCCAGTGGCAACGCGAACATGGCAGCGGCAGCAGCCGATGAGGCCGCCGACTTCGCGGCCGCGGCCGGAGGCTCTTCGGCCGAAGCTCGGGCCGCTGCCGCGGAGACCCGCCGGCACGCCAACGAGGCCAACCGCGCCGCCAGCGCCGCCGAGGCGCTGGCACGCAAGTCAGCGACCGCCGCCAACGAATCCCGTGATGCCGCCAACTCGGCTGCCACCCATGCGGAGAGCGCCGCCGCTGCTGCCGAAGAAGCCGCGGAACATGCTGGCGAGTCAGCCAATTACGCCGCGGAGGCGACTAAGCAGGCCAACGCCGCCAAGCTTGCCGCCGATGCGGCTTCGGCCGCTGTGGTGACCGCGAAGAAGACCTTCGACATCGCCCGGGAGACCGAGGCCGAAGACCTCGCTACCCGCACCGCTGCAGCCGTCGAGAGCGCCAAGTCCCAGACAGCCATCGCGGACACCTTCACCGTCGAGGTCTCCAAGAGCGTCCTTGAAGGCAAAGAGATCGAGGACGACACCAAGGCCCTGGCCGAAGAGCTCGCCAGGCCGGACGCCGACCAGACGGCAATCGCCAGCAAGGGCCGAGAGGTCGCCCTGCGCGCTTTGAAATACTTCGGCTCCTGGCGCCAGGACGCCGCAGCACGCGCCTTGGCCGGTACCGACGCCGACGTCCTAGAGTACCTGCGCACCGGCTGGGACAAGGCAGCCCAGGACGAAATCCGCCAGCAGGTCACTGACATCGCCTCGGCCAGCCCCTACGAAGCCGTGCGCACTGCGGCCACCGAGGCGCTGAACGGCACCGACCAGCAGATCCGCGACTTCTACACCACCGGCCAGCACGAGGCCGCCAGGACTGAGTACCGAGTCGCCATCACCAAGCTTTACAACGACGGTGGTCCCGGCGTCCGCGAAGCAGCCGAAACGGCGCTGGCCGATGGCAGCACCCAGGCGCTGCTCCAGTTCCTCAACAGTGGCCAGTACGGAGCCCGGAACACCGATGAGCGGGTGACCGCCACCAAGCTGTTCAGCGACGGCGGACCCGAGGTCAAAGCAGCAGCCAAGATCGCCCTGGCAGGTCCGGCCGACCAACTGCACGCCTTCATCCAGGCCGGCCAGCACATGGCCGACCGCAAGGACCAACTCGCCAATATCCATATAGCCCAGGTCGAACGCCTGATCGCCGAGGGCGGCATCATCGCCGCGAAGGCCCAGCACAACCGTTGGCTCGCCGCCAAGGCCGCTGCCGAAGCGAACCAAGCCGCCGGTGACGCCGCGGTGGCCGCTGCCGAGGCACAGAAGAGCGCCGACCAGGCAGCCCTGTACGCGACCCAAGCCGACGCAGCCGCCGACGACGCCGAAACCAGCGCCGCACAAGCAGCCGCATCCGCCACCACCGCCCGCAACGCCGCCAACAGGGCCGAACAAGACGCCATCGCGGCCGAAGAATCCGCAGCCCAAGCCGAATTCTCCGCCAACTACGCACGCACATCGGCGGAACTTGCCAGTGATGCCGCAGTTGACGCCCGTGTGTCTGCGCGGGATGCAGGAAAGAGTGCCGCGGAAGCTGAGAGCCTCGCTAAGCAGGCTTGGGATGACGTTGTCAAGAAGCGTCAAGCGGAAGAAGCCGCAGCACGAAAGGCGGCAGAGGAGAAGCGGAGACAGGAAAGGGAGAAGGAAAGCAAGCCGCCTTGCTATCTGCACCCGACCCGAGACAGCCTGCCAGTCTGCGCCCTGGCAGGTCAGCCCCTCCAAGTTGCTCCCATCGATCCCACCATGCAGAAGTTCGCCTGGGATTTTTTGGCCCTCAACGACGCCAAGGATTGTTTCAATAATCCCACCCTCGGCAAATGCGTCATGGCTGCCGCATCGGTCCTCCCAGTCGGCAAGCTGAAGCTTCTGAAGGGCATCGACGGCGTAGAGGACGCAGCCAGCGGTACGCGGGCAGCGAGGTCAATCCTGTGCTTCCAGTGCTTCCCGGCTGGAACCAAGGTGCTCCTGGGCAACGGTGCCACGAAGAATATTGAGGCTGTCACCGTCGGCGACGCCGTACTTGCGGCCGACCCAGAGTCCGGTGAGCAGGGAATGCGCTCGGTGACTAATGTTATCGTCACCGAGCACGACAAGTCATTCAACGAGCTTACGATCGCCACCTATGGTGGTGATGAGCGGCTCACCGCCACCAATGAACACCCCTTCTGGTCACCGTCGGAAAGGGCGTGGATAGAGGCCGGAGAACTCAGTCGGGGAATGACACTACAGACCGCGCAGGGAAGTGCGGTCGTAGTCCAGGGAAATAAGTCCTTCGTCCAGAATGAGCGGACTTACACGCTGACTGTCGGTGACCTGCACACGTTCTATGTGCTGGCAGGGAACACGCCCGTGCTGGTACACAACGCCAGTTGCCCGGTAGGGTTCACGGACCTCGGCGGTGATCGTTTCAGGTCTCCGGCAGGATTGATCTACGGTCCCGGGTCCGCGCATGGACACCGTCTGACGCACGTCATGGAACACGCCCGCCCCGATCCGACAAAGCCGACACACAGTGTCTTCGCTGACCCTGACCAGACGAAGATTCTTGCGCTGCTCGACGAAGCATGGAGCAAGAAGGGTGCGCCGGACCCCTCGGATCCCGCGAAATACGTCATTGATCTGCAAAGAACGGTTGGTACGGCTGGCGAGCGGAAGATAAGGGTCGTAGTTGTCCCAGGAACTACTAGAATCATCACGGCTTTCCCGCAACTTTAGGAGAAGAAAGTGATCTGGTGTCCCAGATGCGAGCAAGGGTGGGTAGTCGCCTGCCGCATTCGAGGAAGGCAGGAACAGTTCCTTGTGTGCGAGGAATGTGACACCGTGTGGGAATCTGGCGAGCCTGAGAACACTCCTCCGTTCGTGATCCTCGAAGAGTACTTGGCTAGGTTCGGCCTTAGCGCCTTGTGGTCCAACCTGGAGCGCATCTAGCCTCGATCTTGCGTGACGGTCTGCCGACGGAGTCGGCGGACCGTTTTGCTTTGGCCGGTGGCTGATGGTCAGGCCGGTGGCCCGACTGTCGTGTCGGGTGGGCGCCGGGTTCCACTTCTCCGGGTTGATGGTGCTGCTCGTCGGGGCGGTGAAGCTGCTGTTCAGCCGGGGTTGGGGAGTTCGGCGAGTCGGTCGAGGGCGGCGGTGATGTGGCTGGTCCAGGGCCAGTGCCGAGCGAGGCGGAGGATGCGTCGGCGGCCGGTGGTGGCGAGTTGCCCGGCCGCGGTGAACAGGCGAAGCCGTAGGCGGCGGGGCTCCCAGCGCCTGGCCATGCCGGTGAGGGCGAGCATCGGCATCCAGGCCAGCAGGTCGAGAGCGATCTGCACGATCTCCAGCCAGACCTTGTTTTGGGCGGTGCGGTGCAGGGGGAGGTTGCGCAGGCCGGTGGACCTGGCGGCCCGGATCCGGTCCTCGGCCCTAGTACTGCAACGGTGTCTGTTCTGAGTGCTGGGCAGTTTTCAGGGGCTGTGGCCCCGCCGTTTGTAGTGGCTGGTGCGGGCTTGGTGCTGGCGTCGTCGGCGCCATGTCGACCAGTGCAGGATGTGGTCGATGGGGGTGGGGCGACGGTGGGTGAGGCGGGTGATCAGCCGTCGTATCTCGGCGAGGCTCAGGTGGATGAGCTGGGAGGATCCGTTTCTGCTTTGTCCGTGTCCAGTTGGCGGGCGCGCAGGATGGTGAGGCAGGCGTGGGCGGCCATGGCGAGGGTCATGTGGCGGTGCCAGCCGGGATAGCGGCGGACCTGGTAGTCGTCCAGGCCGCACTCCTGCTTCGCGGTCTGGAAGCATTCCTCGACCGCCCAGCGGCTTCCGGCGATACGGATCAGCTGGTCCAGGGTGGTGTCGGCGGGGCAGTAGGCGATGTAGTAGGAGATCTCCTCGGGCCGGCTGACGCTGCGGCGGGCGATCACCCAGTGCCGGCGGTCTTCGCGGTGCCAGGGCCTGACTTCGACGCGGGCCCAGTCATAGATCCGCCGGCCATGTGCTCCCTCGCCGCAGGAACGGCGCTTCCACTTCTGCCGTGGGAGGCCGGGGAACAGGTCGTGGACGGGGTGGTCGAGTGCCCAGCGGGTGACGACGGTGTCGTGCCGGGTGGTAGCCATGACGTGGAAGACGTCTGCCTGCTCAAGTTCGTATCGCCATCCCTTGCTGAAGCCGTAGGCGGCATCTGCGGTCACCCACCCGAACGGGATCCGGTCCGCGATGGCCTTGCGGACCATCGCCCTGGCCATGACCACCTTCGTGGCGAAGGCGGTCTCGTCGTCGATGCCGGCCCGGCGGCAGCGTTCCCGGTCGTCCGTCCACGACGTGGGCAGATACAGCCGTCGGTCGATCAGGGTGCGTCCGCGATCGGTGGCGTAGGCGAGGAAGAGTCGGGTAGGACCGTCGCATTGCTGCGACGGTCCCCCCTCAGAACCGGCCGTGCGGGCTTTCCCCGCAGCTCGGCTCAAGCAAGCCCCGAAGGCTCACAGACGTGCAGTGCCGCAGGACGAGTGGACGAGACGGAGCTGCACCCCGTCCGACGTGTCGACTCCGCGATAGGTGATCTTTCTGGTGGTGATCGCCTGGCGGGTGCCTCGCAGCCACTGCTCCCACTCGGTGGGGCTGGACGGCGTGGCGTCGGCGTGCAGCAGCGGGCCCCGGCAGATCAGACATTGCCCGTTCTGCGCCTGGAGCAGACGCAGGGTGGCGCGGTCGATCGGCGGAGGTGCACTGGTGCGGCGCCGTTCGGCCCAGTAGGAAGCCAGGGCAGGGTCGTCCGGAGACGCCGAGCCGTGGACCATCTGGTGTCGGACGATCTTCGTCCAGGCGAATTTCAGCAGGTAGGCGCCGCTGTCGCGGTCACCGAACACCCACTGGTCCTGCCGGGACTTGTTGAACGTGCCGTAGTACCGGGCGGTGACCCAGTGCCGGGGCTTGATCGGGTGAGCGCGGGTCGCCCACTTGTAGGTGAGCTTCCACATGTAGTCGTCCAGCGCGGTGAAGACTTCGCTGGCGACCACGCTCCGGTAGTAGGCCGACCACCCCCGGATAATCGGGTTGAGTCGTTGCAGCACCGCGGCGACATTGGCCCCGCGCAGGGACCGCACCTCGGCGCGCAGCCTGTTCCGGATCCGTCTGATGGCCTCGCGGCTCGGCTTGATCAGCAGCTTGCCGTGATAGCGGCGGATGGTGAAGCCGAGGAAGTCACAGCCCTCTTCGAGGTGGACGACGCGCGTCTTGTCCTCGTTGAAGAGCAGTCCTCTCGGCCTCAGCCACTCGGCAAGCCGGGCCTTGACCTGTTCGGCCTGTTCGCGTGAATGACACAGGGCGACAAGATCGTCGGCGTATCTCACCAGCAGCGGGGAGCCCGGCATGGTGTCACCGGCACGGCGGCCGGTCTGCCGGTACTGGACTCCCGCAGCCATCTCCATCCCGTGCAGAGCGATGTTCAGGAGCACGGGGCTGATCACACCGCCCTGAGGAGTTCCCTCCTCGGTCGGTGCGAACCGGCCTTTCTCGACCACACCTGCTCGCAGCCACTGCCCGATCTGCTCCCGCGCGGGGAACGTACCGAGCTGCTGGAGAAGGTGATCGTGGTCGATTCGGTCGAACGCCGCTGCCAGATCCGCGTCCAGCACCCACCGGCGGAGGGCTTTGCTGCCCTTGGCCGTCCAGAAGATCGCCGCGATCGCGTCCTGACAACTGCGGCCGGGCCGGAAGCCGTACGACTTCGGCTCGAACCGCGCTTCCCACTCGGGTTCCAGTGCCTGGGAGACCCGGGCTTGCTCAACCCGGTCCAAGATCACGGGAATGCCGAGCGGGCGTCTCCTGCCGCCTGGCTTGGGGATATACACCCGCTTGACGGGCCGGGCTCTGTCCGGGCTGATCCGGTGCTGAACCCGGTGGGCCAGCTCCGCTTTGCCCGAGGCGGTCAGGACCACCTGACCGTCGATCCCGGCCGTCTTGCGTCCTGCGTTGATCTCCGTCACCCGCCGCACGCTGACCAGCGTGTTGGACCGGGAACGGAGCATCAGTTTCTGCAAACTGCGGACCCTTTTGAGGTCCCCTGCCTGTGATGCCGCGAAGATTCTCTGCCGCAGTCGCCGTACTGACTCCTCCTGGGCCTGCCAGTCGACGGCATCCCAGTCGAGCGGAGCGTCCTCCGGTCCGTTCACCCAAGCGGTGCTGGTCGCGGCCGGGTCGGCAGCGGATATGACCGTCACGGTGTCTAACTTGCCCTTCGGTTCTGGTTCCTGATCAACAGCGTTCTTCACAGGCTCACCCGGCCCACGTCAGCACCCTTTCGGGTCGGGCATCCGCCCGTATCCGGCTAGTTATGCGGGACTCGGCGGAGGTGCCGGTACTGTCCCGGTTTCCTGCTGCCTTTCGGCGGCCGGCATTGGCTTCTTGGACCGTCCTGCACCCGCTGGGGAATTGGACCTTCCTCACGGTCGGCCTACCAGACCAACAGGTCTGGACCCCAACGGGGTTGTCGCGTTCCACACGTGTGAGATGCGACCGGGGTGGGCGCCCTCATTACCCCGGGGCGGCGGTGTCCTCCCGGCCGACTCGGTGTCTTCGACCGGCACCTGCCGCTTCTCAGCGGCCAGCCCTGCACCCCGCTCGTACTTCCCATCTGCGAGGCTTGCCATCACGGAGCATCGTTGAGGGTTCAGTGAGCTTCACCCGTCCGGTCTTCCCCTTGCCTGTGACCCCCGGATGGAACGGGAGCCCTTGGGCTTCTTCCCCGAGCTTCGCACCCCGCCGTTACCAGCGACGCACGTCGGGGAGGGGACGGGCCTTGGACACTGGCCCGGGTTACGTCCTCGGCGTCACGCCGACCTCCTCCCTGCGTAACCACTCACAGCGTGCGACCTCGCGTCGCACCACCGACCTGGCAGTTCTCGGTGCGGCCCGCGGTGCCGGAGTACTGCCTTTGCACGCCGGCCGAACGGATGCCCTTCTTGAGGAAGCCGGTGTCATCGATGATCAGGACGGCATCCCGGTCTCCGAGATGTTCCACGACGTACTCGCGCACGTCGTCCAGGACCTCGTCGGCGTCCCACTCGATCCGGTTCAGCAACCGGTGGATGCGATCGGGGCCCGCGTGTCCGGCCTCTTCCGCCAGCGTCCAGCCGTTCTTCCGCTCCAGCGGCGCAACCAACCCCCGCATGTATGCGAGCGCCGAATCCCGCGGCTCCGACCGGCTGAACCGGTGCACGAACCGCCCGTGCACAGCGTCCAGTTCACTCGCCCACAACCTGACATCAGCAAGGTCCCCACCCATAACCTCACCAACGACTGACCTGGCCAGCGGTCACGGCAAGCACTGAGGGGCCTCGTGTTCTTCGGACAGGGATCTGACTGTCTATTTCACGCGACGGCTCGCAACTTCACATGTTCGGCGTGGACTTCTCGGGGAG
>NZ_JBIUBW010000032.1:0-57410 GCF_044548465.1 Streptomyces sp. NPDC052023
AGGCGGCGCTTCATGCCGCCGGAGTAGGTGGAGGCGGGCTTCCCGGCGGCGTCGGCCAGGCCGAAACGCTCCAGCAACTCGGCGGCCACGCGCCGTCCTTCCCGCTTGGGCAGGTGGTGCAGGTCCGCCATCAGGAGCATGTTCTCCTCCCCGGTGATCAGCCCGTCGACCGCCGAGAACTGACCGGTGACTCCGATCGCCGCCCGCACGGCCTGCGGCCGGGCGGCCAGGTCGTGGCCCGCGACCTGTGCCTGTCCGCCGTCGGCGGTGACGAGGGTGGACAGGATCTTCACGGTGGTGGTCTTGCCGGCCCCGTTCGGACCGAGCAACGCGAACACGGACCCGGCCGGGATGCGCAGATCGATGCCGTCGAGGACGGTCTTGTCGCCGTAGGACTTGCGCAGCCCGAGGGCGGAGATGGCCGGTTCGGTCATGAGAGGGACTCCTTCGTTACAGGCTGCGGGCGGTGACGTCGCCGTAGGCGGTGGTCGCGTGGATGGTCAGGCCGGCGTCGGCGCCGGCGCTGTTCTTGAGCGCGTTGCTGATCCGGCCGTAGCCGGTGCCGGCGTCCAGGGAGGCCGAGACGCCCTGGGCCGCGCCGACCGAGATGTCGCCGTGCTCGGTGCGCAGCGTGAGGGTGCCGCGCACCGCCTCGGTGACGCTGATGGCGCCCTTCTGGGTGCTGATCTCGCCGGGGCCGCCCAGGTGGCCGACCGCGATGTCGCCGGCCTGGAGCGTGAGGCGGGCGCTTGCCGCCTCGTCGAGCTTGACCGTGCCCTGGGCGCCCTCGAAGGTGACCTCGCCGAGCCGTCCGACGCCCCGGAGTTCGGCGGCGGCGGCCTTCGCCTCGACGCGGGAGCCGGCGGGCAGCTGGACCGTCACCTCGACGGACCCGGAGGGGCCGAGGATCCGGTTCGTCGCGGCCGGCGCCTCGATCCGCAGGACACCGTCGGCGTACGCCACTTCGATCTCCTCCGCCGCCTTCACGTCGCGGCTCTTGGCGGCGTTCGCGGGGAGGACCTCGACCGCGGTGTCGGCCCGGTCGGCGGCGATGAACCGGATGTGCCCGGCGGGGATGTCGAGGACGGCCGAGACGGGGGCGGGGGTGTCGAACTTCTGCATGGTGTTCTCCTTCATCCGCGGCGCGGACATCGTTCCCGCCCGCTGTTTCCGATGACGTGAACGCTACGTTGCGTTCATAAAATCGGCAACGCATTCGTTGCATAGAAAACCCATAAGCGCAGCTCACACGCACAATTTCATTGCAATGACCCTGAATCAAATGCAACAGCGCTCACCTGCTCCGTTGCAATGGAATGAGTGTGAACGCTACGCTGGGGGCTCACGCACAACGAAGGAGGCCGGGATGCCGGGAGGCAGACTCACCCAGCAGGAACGTCAGCAGATCGCGCTCGGACTGGCCGACGGCCTCGCCTACGCGGAGATCGCCAGACGCCTCGACCGGCCCACCTCGACGATCACACGCGAGGTGATGCGCAACGGCGGCCCCACCGGCTACCGCGCCGACCTCGCCCACCGCGCCACCGAACGCCGCACCCAGCGCCGCAGGCAGGCCGCACCCCGGGGCACGCAGGCGCCCCCGCAGCCCCACGGGCGCGACGCCGGGGCCGTGCGTGCGTACGAGGAGCTGCTCACCTCCGTGTTCACGCAGTCGGGCATGCCCGGGATGATGTCCCGGGTCATGGCCTGTCTGACGATCACCGACGAGGGCAGCCTCACCGCGTCGGAACTCGTCCAGCGCCTCCAGGTCAGCCCGGCCTCCGTGTCGAAGGCGGTCGCGTTCCTCGACGGGCAGGGCCTCATCCGCCGGGAACGCGACGAGCGCCGCCGCGAGCGTTACGTCGTCGACTCCGACGTCTGGTACGAGTCGATGATGGCCAGTGCCCGGGCCATCAGCCAGGTCGTCGAGACCGCACGGCAAGGCACCGGCGTCCTCGGCCCCGGCACCCCCGCCGCCGTCCGCCTGGAGAACATCGCCCGCTTCCTGGACTTCGTCTCGGAGAGCACCGCCCGCGCGGCGGAACAGGCCCGCGACATCCTCCACGCGACGCCGCAGCCGGGCCCGGCGGGCAGCGCGGACCCGGAAGCGAACACCTGACGGAGGTCCCCCGGACGGCGCTACGACGAGGGGGTTCGCCCCTGGCCGTCCGGTTCGGGACACCGAGGCGGGCCCGCGCCGGCGGGTTTGCGGCGCAGTTGGTTCCAGTGCTCGCCCAGTCGCCGGCCTCGGTCGCAGCGGCTGTCGTCGGTCCTGCAGACGCGGCACTTCGTTCCGTGGATCGCCCAGCGACGGAAGGCAAGTTGGTCGGCCGCCGGCGCTGATGCGTGACCGGCCCGCTGTTCAGGGCGGCGTGGTGGCGGCGGAGTTGGTCGACCGACCGGGCCAGCCGCCGGACGTGCGCGATGGCGGCCTGGGGGGCGAGGTGAGAGATCCTCACCGCCATGAGGCGTCGTGCCTCACGGATACCTGCGTGCGCCGCGATCCGCACCGGGGGCGTCCTCGGGGGCGGCCGGGGCCGCGGCCTCCACCTCGCCGAGGAGGAGGGTGAGTTGCCCGCCTAGGTGAACTGCGAGGGCCGTCGGCTCCCGTGAGCCGGGCGGTTCGGCGTCTCTGCTGGACGGTTGGTGCGCGGTGGTGCGCGAGGTCATGGCAGCTCACCCCTGGAGCGGGCGTTGGCGGCCGCGACGGCGGCGCCGAGACCCTCGCTTGTCCTTACCGGCTTGAGGTTCTCGGGCCGCGCGTCCCACTCCACGCCACCCCCTACGGGGCGCAGTTGGACGTACGGCCCCTCGAAGCCCATCACCTTGCCGATCCGCCGGCTGCCGGCGTCCTCGACCAGCTCGTGCAGCTTCGGCCTGTAGGTTGCCCTCGTCACCGTGCCTCCTGGGAACCAGGGGCGAGGGCCGCCCGGCACTGTCGTCTGCGCATCGCCCTGCGCCGGCGCGCCCCGATGAGGATCGCCGCCCACATCTCGGGCGAAGGGCAGCTCGGCGCGTCACTGGCTGCTGCGGGAACTGGCATGCCTTCAATGGTCGTTCCGGAGGCCGATCGAGCGGATAAGCGCCCTCTCGGCTTTGCGAAAGCGCGTGATACACAGAACATGTCGACGCTCCTTGTAAGCGTTGGCCACGCCCCGGGACCGTTGCGAGCGGTCGCCGGGGTTCCTTCGTGGCCGCGGGCGTGCATGACGGCAGTGGCCGACGGCCCGCACGGCACTACAAGGAGACTGGACCGGTGGACCGGTCCAGTCAAGGGAAGTGTCAGATTTCCTACCCCATCGGGTAGTTGTCGACCTGCTCGAACACTTGTGACGCGGTAACGCCCTCTTCGCACACGAGCGCCCGGTGTTCCTGGTCGAACGCCGTGTGCAGCACCACGGCCACCGCTACGGGCCGGTCCACCCGCAGCAATCGCGCCTCATCCTCAGTGGCCAGCCGAACGGTCGTCACGTCGACGCCCTCCACGGGCGAGCGGCCGGTCACGCGCCTGACGTAGTGCGTGGTGCCCTCGGTGATCGGCCCCTTCGCCGCCAGCCGCGGAGCCCCGTCCGCAACCGACGGCGGGAACCAAGCCGTCACCAGGCTGTGCGGCGTTCCGTCATCGAGGAGCACCAGCCGGATACGTCGAAGCGTCTCCTCGCCCGGCTCCAGTCCCAGGGCATCCGCCACACGCGCCGGAGGCACCGTACGGTCCGGTACACCCAAGCGCCGGTACGGAGCGCCGCCCGTGATACGGCTGGAGCCCACGCGGCGTCCGCCCGCCGGTCGGGCGACCGGTGTCTCGGCGACGGTGAATCCGGCTCCTTGCCGGGCGGCCACCAGGCCGTCGTTGCGCAGCACGTCGTAGGCCTTGACGACGGTGGCCCTCGACACGCCCCACTGCTCGGCCAGATCGCGGCCGGACGGCAGCAGGTCGCCGGGTCCGAACTCGCCGTCGGCGATCCGTGTGCGCAGATCGTCGGCGATCTGCTCGTACTTCAGCAGCGGCATGGAGCCCTTCCGATCACTGGACTGGTCCACCGGTGAGCCCTCAGAATTCCCGCATGACGAGTCCTGAGGTGGCGCCGGAGATCGTGAGGTACTACAGCGAGACCATCGACGAAGCGGACCGGCTGACCACAACAGCCGACGGCTGCCTGGAGATGGTACGCACCCGGGAACTGCTCCGAAGGTACCTGCCCCCACCCCCGGCCCGGATCCTCGACGTCGGTGGCGGCCCCGGTGCCCACGCCCGATGGCTCGTCCAGGACGGCTATGCGGTGCACCTCGTCGACCCGATCCCCCGGCACATCGAGCAGGCCGAACCCACCGGCGCCACCGTGGAACTCGGAGACGCGCGCAGCCTCACGGCCGAGGACGCCTCGTACGACGTCGTGCTCCTGCTGGGCCCTCTCTACCACCTGATCGAACGCGCCGACCGGGACCAGGCCCTCGCCGAGGCGCACCGCGTACTCAAGCCGGGCGGCCTGCTGGCGGCGGCCGCGATCAACAGGTATGCGTCGCTGTTCGAGCACACCGCTTTCGCGCACCTGCACAAGGAGCCGATGCGGAGGAGTATCGGCGGCATCCTGGCGGGTCAGATCCACGACGGGAAGAAGGCCTTCACCGCCGCGTACTTCCACAGCGGCGAGCAGCTGCGCGACGAGGTGGCCACGGCGGGATTCGCCCAGGCCGCCGTCTTCGGTGTCGAGGGCCCGGCCTGGTCGCTGCTCGCCGCGACCGAGCGGCACACCGGCGAGTCGTTGATCGGATCGCCCTTGTTCGAGTCGGCGCTGACCGCAGCACGCATGGCCGAGCCCTACGCGGAACTGCTGGCGGCGAGTTCCCATCTGCTGGCGATCGGGCAGCGCCCGGTGTGATCCCCGAGAGCGCCTGCCTGACCGCAAGCCGACCCGTTTCCGCCGACGGGGACACAGCGCTTCGCCAGATCCGCGGTGTCGAGCGCGAGTTCAGCCGGAGGGGGTGACCGGGGACCGGATGCCGAGCCACTGCTCGGCGTCCCAGGCCCGGAAGCGCTCTACTTCGGTGAACCCCAGATTTGCCGCGAGGCGCATCGAGCGGACGTTGGCGGTCTGGGTGGTGAGCACCACCGGCTCGCCGGGAAGGACGCCTTCGAACCAGTCGAGTGCCGCAGCGCACGCCTCGGCGGCATACCCGTGTCCCCACGCCCGCGGCAGGAACAGGTAGCCGAGATCGGCCAACCCCGCGGCAGCCGGGCGACGGTGCTCGGGTGCTCTCCTGAGCAGGATCTGGCCGATCATCGCCCCGTCGAGATCGACGACGAAACTCCCGGGCCACCGCTCGGGCGCCCCCGGCATCTCGCGCTCGAGCTCGTCACGGGGGCGGGGGCCGCCGAGGTAGGTGTGCACCTCTGGTGACGCCAGCAGTTCGATGAACGCCGCACGGTCCCGGGCCTCGGGCTCACGCAGCACGAGCCTCTCGGTCCGGATCGGTGCGGGCGGCCAGGCGACGGGTCCGAGCTCAGTCATGCCGGCCAGCCAATCAGCGGGCCCTCAAGTGATCAAGGCTTCCGGGAGGATCGCCGGTCGCCGGCACAACGGCGACGGCGTCGGGCCCGGCGTCAACGTCCAGCCGCCCCGACCGGCCCCTCCGCTGTCTGGTCGGGGGAGGCCGAGGGAGAGGGCTGGGCCGGGATCGCGGCCCGTTGCTGTGGTCCGTGTTTCGGGTGCCGGGGCTGGGACGGGGCGGCGGGTCGGCCGCCGCGGCTGCGCCACCCCGCCGGCGTCTCCGCCATCACCACCCCCGACGCCAGCCAGAAGAGCATGTCGATGCGGTCCAGGTTGGCCGGGTGGTCCATCATGCCGATCAGGAAGAAGCCGGTCAGTGAGGCCAGACCGACCGTGCCGATGGCTGACTTCGCGCGGGCGGCGCGGGCTGCCGAGGCCCAGGCGACGACGGTGATGCCGGCGACGGCGAGCAGGCCCAGGGGGCCGGTCTCCACCAGCCAGTTCAGCCACATGTTGTGGGCGTGCACGAAGGTGCGCTCACCGGGCGCCGTCGCGGATATGACGGCGCCGGAACGGCCGAGCCCGACGCCGAGCGGATGGTGCACGGCGATGTCGAGCGCCGCGTTCCAGGCCTGCCCGCGCACGCCGAGCGAGTTCCCGGCCCGCGACACGGCCCAGATCACGGCCGCCGCGCAGCCGAGGGCGAGGAGCCCGACGGCCGCGGTGAGCCGGCGCTGGGCGCGGTCGGCTAGGCGGGGCGCGAGCCAGTAGGCGCCGCCGAGGACGAGGAGGCCGGCGGCTCCGGCGACGTACCCGGCGCGGGAGAAGGTGGTCAGCAGGGCGCCGTATCCGGCGACGGCGGCGAGGACGATCACCGTACGGGCGGTGCGCTCGTCCACCGACACGGCGGCGAGCAGCACGAACGGCAGCAGCAGGACGAGGAACGCGGCGAGCAGGTTGGGGTTGGCGAAGGTGCCGGTCGCGCGGATGAGGATTCCGGCGCCCCCGGAGTCGCAGGACACGTCGGTCAGCAGACCGGTGCGGCAGAAGCCGGTCGGGGTCTCGTTGGTGACCTGCGAGAAGGCGGCGGCACCGGCGGCGGTGACGCCGGCCAGGGCGAGCAGGCCGACCGCGCGCCAGGAACCGGGCTGGGTACGGCGCAGGCCCACGACGAGGTAGTAGCAGGCGATGACGGTGACCAGGCCACGCAGGGGCGCGGTCGGGTGCCCGCCCCGGAACGTCGTCACCGTGGCCGCGCCGAGCAGCAGGGCGACGGGCAGGTCGAGCCGTGTGCGGAAGTCCCGCAGCCGTGTCCGGGGCCGCCCCCGCACCGGTACGGCCACGGCGAGCAGCCCCACCAGCAGCGCGAGCCGCGTCGGGGTGACGACGCCCACGAGCGGGTCGTCGGGGAAGAAGTCGGTGGCCGTGTCCAGCAGCACGACGAACAGCGCCGCGAGCGGGACCATCTGCATCAACGCGTACGCCGGTCCGGGGTCCGCCGGCGTGCTCCGGTCGGTTGCCATGGAACGGAGCCTGGCGGCACGGGGCGAAGCGGGGATGGCCGGGGGGATAACGGCCGCGTGCGGCTGGAGGGACGGCGATTCTCCCCCCTCGTGTCCCCGTGCGCCGAGCCGCACGAGCGGCCCTGGGGGAGACGGCCGGGCGGCGGGTCGCCGCCCGGCCGGCGTGATCCCCGGGGCGGAGCGGCACGTGCGCGCGGCGCTCCGCCCCGGGGCGCGGCCGGGGTCAGCCGAAGGCGCGGACGGCCTGGTAGTAGGTCCAGGCGGTGCTGTTGCAGGCGGTCTTGGTGCCGCCGCTGTAGGCGTTGCAGACCCGCTTCAGGTCCTCGTAGAAGGCGCTGTCGAGACGGTCCTTGTGGGCGCTGAAGGAGCCCGCGGCCTTGTAGTTGCGGTAGCCGAAGTCGTGGCGCGCGCAGGACATGGAGAAGGGGAAGCCGAAGGGGTTGTCCGGCGAGGAGGAGCAGTAGTCGGTCGACCAGTCGAAGCCGTACGCCGCCCAGGCACCCTGGTTGGCGCGGGCCGCGGCCCAGGCGTTGTAGCTGGACGCGCTGGTCTGGGTCCAGCTGGACAGGACCTGCGGCTTGTCGGCCGGCGCGGCCCCGGCGGCCGTCGCGGTGGCGACGACGGTGGCCAGGGACAGGGTCGTGGTGGCGAGAGCGGTCGCGAGTCTGCGGTGCATTCCCACACCTCCATGAGGCTGTGCCCGCTTGTCGGGCTACAGGTTCATGACAAGATGATTGACACCGCAACAGTTTCTTCACACCGCGCCGGCCCGAAGGATCTCTGAATTCTCGGCGCGGTCCGGGGATCGGAACGTGAACCTCCGGGGCTGATGTGACGGAACGTCAAATATGCGCCGTGCGGGACCCGCTGGACATGACTCGGCCGCGGCGGCTCCCCTCCGCGCCGCCGCGGCCGTACCCCGTCGGGGTGGCTCAGCTGGCCGGCTCGCTCGTGGCGTGCTGGTCCTGCGTCGTGAGCGTCTCGTCGGTGGCGTGCTGGACCTGCGGGTCGGCCTGACCACCCGTCGCGTGCTGGTCCAGCAACTTGGCCTCACCGCCCGTGGCGTGCTGGTCCTGCGTCGTCAGGTCCCCACCGGTCGCATGCTGGTCCAGCGGCTTGACCACGGGCTCGCTCTGCTTGTCGCTCATGACGGTCAACTCCCAGTTCATTTCTCAGGCCAGAGGTCCGGCGCCCGGCCCGGCGACTCCCCCGCGGGTCGCCGTCCGGGCGTCGATCGGCCGATCAGACTAACCTCACGGCCCCCGTCGTCGGCCCGCATCCCCCGCTTGCGGACCACGACATGAGCGAGCATGCCGGACGGCGATAAACGTTCGCTGAACGTCCCCGGCCCCCCGGGCCCCCCGCCCCCGGGCCCCCCGCCCCCGGTCGCCCCGTCCCCCGTGGCACCCTTCGTCCCGCCCGCCGCTTCCGCGCCCCCGCTATGCCACCGCCGCCGGTGACAGCAACTCCCGTACCTCGTCCGCCTCCGGCGCGTCCAGCTCCTCGTAGATGCCGAGCGCCTCCCGCCAGCAGACCTGGGCGCGGCCCGTCTGGCCGATGCCGTTCAAGGCTCGGCCGAGGACGGTGAGGACCAGGCCGCGGCGCCACTCGCCGCCGATGCCGCGCAACACGGTCAGCGCCATCTCCGCGCCGGACGCGGCCTTGGCCGGACGCCGGGCCGCGAGGTCCACCTCGGCGAGGCGGAAGAGGGTCATGCCCTCCCAGAGGCGCTGGCGGCTGTCCCGGAAGGTCTCCAGGGCCTCCCTCAGGCTCTCCGCCGCAAGCCTCAGTTCGCCGCTGCTCGTGAGGGCCAGCCCGAGCGCGTACCGCCCGTTCGCGCCCCGCAGGGCGTTGCCCATCGCGTCGTAGATGTCGATGCCCTGCTGGGCGAGGGCGATGGCGCTGTCGACCCGTCCGGTGGCCAGATGGATCCGGGACAGGTTGCACAGGGCGCTGGCCTCGCCGGGCCGGTTGCCGTTGCCGCGGAAGTTGTCGATCGCCGCGTTGAGGTGCCGCTCGCCCTCGGCGTGGCGGTTCTGGTAGATCGCGATGATGCCGCGGGTGTTGGGGGCCCAGCAGCTTGCCACCGGGTCGGCCGCGTCGCGTGCCATGCGCAGGGCCTCGACGGCCGCCGCGTCGGCCTGGTCGAAGCGCCCGGCGACCATGTGGACGTCGGTGAGCGTGGTCAGCGCGCGCCCGGCCGCCCACGCGTCCCGCTCGGCGTGGGCGCGCTCCAGCGCCGCGTTGGCGGCGATCTCGTACTCACGGGCGTTGGCCCCGGACTCGGCCAGGTCCTTGGCGGCCCACAGCAGGTCGACCGCCCGGCGCAGCCGTCCGTCGGCCACGGACCGGCGCACGCAGGACAGCAGGGCGTCGGCCTCGGCGTAGAGCCAGTCCTGGGCGGCGTGCCGGTCGGCGAAGGCCAGCCCCGGGTACTTGGTCACTTCCAGGTGGTCCACCAGCCGGTCGCCGGGCCGCTCCATCGCGTAGACCCCGGCGGCGGTGGCGAGGTAGAAGTCGAGCAGCCGCGACATCGCCGCCTCCCGCTCGCTCGGCGGATGCTCGTCCCGCTCGGCGCAGGCACGCGCGTAGAGCCGTACGAGATCGTGGTAGCGGTAGCGGCCGGGTGCCGCCGACTCGAGCAGTGACATGTCGACGAGGGACTCCAGCAGGTCCTCTGCGTCCTCCACCGCCAGATCGAGCACCGCCGCCGCACCGGCCAGCGAGATGTCCGGTCCGTCGGCGAGGCCGAGCAGCCGGAACGCCCGTGCCTGGGCGGGCTCCAGCTGTCCGTACCCCAGCTCGAAGGTCGCCTTCACCGCCAGGTCGCCGGCCTGGAGCTCGTCCAGCCGGCGTCGCTCGTCGGCGAGTTTGGCCGCCAGGACCGACACCGTCCAGGTGCGCCGGGCGGCGAGGCGGGACGCGGCGATGCGGATCGCCAGCGGCAGGAAGCCGCACGCCGCGACCACGTCCAGCGCGGCTTCCCGCTCGGCGGCGACCCTCTCCTCGCCCACGATCTTCGTGAACAGTGACAGCGCCTCGTCGGGGGACATCACGTCCAGGTCGACCAGGTGCGCCCCGGCCAGGTCCACCATCCGCACCCGGGAGGTCACCAGCGCCGCGCACCCGTCCGCCCCGGGCAGCAGCGGCCGTACCTGGGCGGCGTCGCGGGCGTTGTCCAGGAGCACCAGGACCCGGCGGCCGTCCAGCACCGACCGGTACAGCGCCGCGCGCTCCTGAAGCGAGTCCGGGATCGCCGAGTCGGGCGTGCCGAGGGCGCGCAGGAACGAGCCCAGCACCGTCTCCGGCTCCGCGGCCCGGGAACCGGCGCCCTGGAGGTCCACGTACAGCTGCCCGTCCGGGAAGGCCGGCCGCGCCTGGTGCGCCACGTGCACCGCCAGCGTGGTCTTGCCGACGCCGCCGATCCCGGCGAGCGCCGAGACGGCCATCACCCGGCCGTCCGCCGAGGCCAGCACCTCGCTCAGCTCGGACACGAACGACGCGCGTCCCGTGAAGTCGGGCACGGTGGCCGGAAGTTGTGCCGGGCGGACCGGGGCCACGGGCGGCTCGGCGACCGGCGCCGACGGCTCCGCGAGCCCGGGGTCGGCCGTCAGGATCCGCTGTTGCAGCTCCCGCAGCGCCGGCCGGGGGTCGACGCCCAGCTCGTCCGCCAGCAGACGCCGCGTGTCGGCGTACACCGCCAGCGCCTCCGCCTGCCGGCCCGATCTGTACAGCGCCAGCATCAGCAGTTCCCGCGGCCGCTCGCGCAGCGGGTGCGCCGCCGTCAGGGCGGTCAGCTCCGAGACGGCCTCCGCGTGGCGGCCCTGCTCCAGGTCCATGTCCAGCCGGGCTTCGAGGAGTTGCAGCCGCCACTCCTCCAGCCGTACCCGCTGCGCTTCGGCGTACGGCCCCGGCACGCCTGCCAGCGCCTCACCGTCCCACTGGTCCAGCGCCCGGTTCAGCGACTCCCGCGCCCGGCCCAGGTCACCGGCGGCCCGTGCCTGCTCCGCGTCGGCGGCCAGGCCCTGCGCCACCGTCAGGTCCAGCGCGCCCTCACCCACCGACCGGATCGCGTAGCCGCCGGACTCGCTCACCAGCACCTCGGGATCGAGCACCTTGCGCAGCCGGGAGGCGTACGTCCGTACCGCCGCCAGCGCCTGCGACGGCGGCTCCTCGCCCCACAGCGCGTCGATCAGCTGCGCCGCCGTCGCCGTACGGCCCTCACGCAGCAGCAGCGCGGCCAGCAGGGCGCGTTGCTGCGGGGAACCCGTGGTCAGCGGCTCACCACCGCGCCAGGCACGCACCGGTCCGAGCACCCCGAAGCGCAGCGCGGCGGGCTGTGCCGCTCCGCCCGGACGCCCCTGTGCCGGCACCCCGTCCATAGCCGTCCCCCTAGACAACATGAGCAATGCTGTCAGTTTGCCTTGCTCCGGCGGATGAGTCAGCCGCCCGAGACCGCAGTCACAGCTGGGCGCACGGGATCCCACAAGCCCCACACACCCTCTTCGCACACTTCCGCACTGACCTGAGCGCGAAGGGCCGTCCGAGATACACCCCGGTCGACGCGCGAGGAGCTGACGGTCCGTCAGTTCAGCGCTACCGTGCCCCCATGGACACTGGATTCCCGCAGATCATCTCCGTCGACGACCACACCGTCGAACCCCCGGACGTCTGGCAGGACCGCCTTCCGAAGAAGTACGCCGGCACCGGCCCCCGCATAGTCCGCGCCCCGCTGAAGGAGATGAGCTTCCTCGGCGGCCGCTTCAAGCCCGTCATGGGCCGGCCCGGCGACGACGGCCCCATCGGCGACTGGTGGATCTACGAGGACCTGCACCGGCCCCTCACCCGCCTCGACACCGCCGTGGGCTACGACAGGGACGAGATCAAGCTGGAGATCATCACGTACGAGCAGATGCGCCCGGGCTCGTACGACGTCCCCGCCCGCCTCGCCGACATGGACGTCAACCACGTCCAGTCCGCCCTCTGCTTCCCGACCTTCCCGCGCTTCTGCGGCCAGACCTTCATCGAGGCGAAGGACCACGAGCTCGGCCTGCTGTGCGTCAAGGCCTACAACGACTGGATGGTCGAGGAGTGGTGCGGGCCGCAGGCCCGGGGACGGCTCGTCCCGCTCATCATCGTCCCGCTCTGGGACGCCGAACTGGCCGCGGCGGAGGTCCGCCGCAACGCCGCCCGGGGCGTGCGCGCCGTGGCCTTCTCCGAGATACCCCCGCATCTCGGCCTGCCCTCCGTGCACACCGACGACTGGGACCCGTTCCTCGCCGCCTGTGACGAGACCGGCACGGTCGTCGCGATGCACATCGGCTCCAGCAGCCGGATGCCCTCCACCTCCGCCGACGCGCCGCCCGCCGTCGGCTCCACCATCACCTTCGCCAACTGCTGCTTCTCGATGGTCGACTGGCTGATGAGCGGCAAGTTCGAGCGCTTTTCGAACCTGAAGGTGATGTACGCGGAGGGCCAGATCGGCTGGATCCCGTACATCCTGGAGCGCGCCGACGTCGTCTGGGAGGAGAACCGCGGCTGGGGCGGCGTCGCCGACAAGGTCCACCGGCCGCCGTCGGAACTGTTCGCCGAGCATGTCCACGGCTGCTTCTTCGACGACGCCTTCGGGCTGCGCAACCTCGACTCCATCGGCGTCGGCAACGTGCTCTACGAGACGGACTACCCCCACTCCGACTCGACCTGGCCCAAGTCCAGGGAGGTCGGCGAGGCCCAGATGGGCCACCTGGACGCCGCGGTGGTCGAGCGGATCGTGCGCGGCAACGCGATCGAGCTGCTGGGGCTGACGGAGGACGGGCTGTGGCCCGGGGGGAGCCGGTGACCGGCGCCGGCGGGTCCGGCCTGGAGTACGGCATCCAGCTCCCCGTCCAGTCCCAGAGCACCCTCTACGCCGAACCCTGGGAGGCCGGCGCCGGACCGGACGACCTCGTGGCCGTCGCCCGCGCCGCCGACCTGGCCGGGTTCGGCTATGTCGCCTGCTGCGACCACGTCGGCGTCCCACGCCGTCTCGCCTCCGCGATGAGCACCGTCTGGTACGACCCCGTGGCCACCCTCGCCCATCTGGCCGCCGTCACGGAACGCGTGCGGCTGCTGTCCCATGTCGCCGTGGTCGGCCTGCGCCACCCCCTGCTCACCGCCAAGCAGTACGCCACCCTCGACCACCTCAGCGGGGGCCGGCTGATCCTCGGCGTCGGCGCCGGTCACGTACGGGAGGAGTTCGAGGCGCTCGGGGTGGACTTCCGCCAGCGCGGGGCCGTGCTGGACGAGACGGTCGACGCGCTGCGGGCCGCCCTCGGGCCGGAGGAGTTCCCCGCCCACCACGGGAAGCTGTACGACTTCGAGGGGCTCGGTCAGCTGCCCCGGCCGGCCCAGCAGGTGATCCCCCTCTGGGTCGGCGGATCGTCCCCGGCGGCGGTGCGCCGGGCGGCGCTCAAGGGCGACGGCTGGCTGCCCCAGGGCGACCCCCGTGACCGGCTGCCCGGGCAGATCGCCACGTTGCGGCGGCTGCGCGCGGAGGCGGGCATCGCCACGCCGCTCACCGTCGGCGCGATCGCCGAGCCCCTGTACGTCGGCCGGCCCGCCTGGGACGTCGGGCGGCGCACGATCAGCGGCCCGCCCGAGGCCCTCGCCGAGTCGCTGCGGGCGTACCGGGCGATGGGCGTGCACCAGATCCAGGTGCGGTTCCGCAGCCGGAGCCGCACCGAACTCATCGACCAGATGGAGGCGTTCGGCGCGGGTGTCGCTCCGGCGCTGTGAGTGCGGCCGGCCGCCGTCAGGGCAGGCGCGCGTCGCCGGACGGCGGCCTGACGAGGTAGGTCGTGCCGGGATCAAGGTGCGGCGCGTGGAAGAGGGTGGGGAGGTCGTGGTCGGTGAGTCCTTCGAGTTCGATCGCTGCCTTCCCGACGGCGTTGGCCCCTCGGAGCGACTGCCCCTCGCACAGGGCGGCGTAGAAGCCTGCCGCGTAGGTGATGGCGTCCATGTCCTCGATGGAGTCGGACATACCGATGGCGAACGGGACCGTGTCGATCAGCTTCGCTGCCTGCGGCGCGGACGCGCAAGAGTTCAGCACGACCAGTCGGGGTGGCTCGTCGACGGCGGCGAGGGTGCGGGCGAAGGCTTTGGCCGTGACGGCGGCACCGTAGTGCCGTTCGTCGATGTCCCTTTCGAAGAAGAGCAGTTCCTTGCTGCCGTGACCGGAGAAGTGGACCACGTGCGGGCGGAAGCGCATGAGGCCGGTGAGCAGGTGCTCGGTCGTCGCGGCCGGATGCGGGTCGATCTCCACCCAGTCCCGGTGCGTGGCGGCGCGTACGGCCGCGCGGATCCGGGCCTGCTCCCGGCCGACCCGTAGCTCGCCCTCGGGTCCTGCCCCGAGCATGAGCACGCGCAACTTCTCCGTCTTGGCCGTGCCCCCGCTCTTGTCGTCCCCGTGGCGCTCGGCCAGGACGAGCAGAGCCTCGATCACCGCCATCTCTCCGCGCAGTTCGGTGGCTCTGCGGCGCCACAGGTCGGCCTCCCTGGCGGCCGTGACGGCCTGGCTCTCGTGGTGCTCGACGACGATCGAGTCCGTCGGCACGCCCGCGGGTGCCCCACTTGACGCGATCGCGCGGGCTTTGGACGCGTACGCGCGTTCGCGGGCCTCCTGGCGCGCGAATTCGGTGGCCGACAGCTCCGCCTCATGGTGCTCCCTGCGCTTTTGATCCAGCCGTTCACGAAGATGGCCAGCGTTCATCTTCTGCCTCCTTTACGGAATGATCTCCACCGGATCGTTGGGGGCGGTAGTGCAGGCGGTAGTGCCGCATGGTTCGAGTGCCCGTTGGGAATCGACCCTTCACCTGCTCTACGTGGATCGGGGGGTAATGGACGCCGATGACTACTTGCGTCAGATGGTGAGCGAAGCCGACCCGCACGTTGTCGACTTGCTCAACAGGTATGCCGCCGCCCAGGATTCCGGGGAGGCCGACGGAAATGCGGACGGTGACGGCGGCGGGCACGACTTCGGTGACGGGCTGGCGGCTGCCGGAGGTCTCGCGGCGATTCTGTCAACGGGGAATAATGCGGTGAAGTTCCTCCGCAGAACCTGGCGGGGCCGTGCCGACACGCCGAAACGCCTGCCGGAGCGTCGGAGTGAACCCGTGGCCGACCTGCCGGCGGGCCGGGGGGCGTCCGCGCAGCTTTCCCAGGACCACCTGGTGAATCTCGCGAAGCGTCACCTCGTCGGAAAGGAGGGAATTTCCGAAGGTGACCTGAGTCTGCGCTGGGTGAATGAGGACCTGCAGGATTCGTGGTGTCTGGTCTCCTTCGACCTCGCCAAGGGAGGCGTGTGGCATGTGCTCATCAAAATGAAGGACGGCTACGCGGCGGTCGGCAAGGCAAAGTTCCTGAAAGCAGAATGAGGGGGAGCGCAGAATGAGTACAGGCAGGCCCGGACATGTGACGGCACACGATCGGTTCCAGGTCGAGGTCAGGATGGCGACGGGAGGAAGGGCCAGGCTCCTCGTCGAGGACGTCCAATTCCAGTTGACGCCCCACGAGCAGCTGCACAAGCTGCTCCGCAGCCGGAATCCGGTGGTGCGCCACTTCGTGGCACTTCAGGACGGCGGCCCGGTGGACATCACGTACAACCCGGGACTCGCGTCGAATGCGAGGCACGCGGCGGAGGAGGTCGCCCTGAGCCTGTTCCACGGGATAGCGCTCGCCGAGATGCTGAAGAAGACGGGCCGGAAGCACCGGGACAGCCGGACGGAGATCGCCTCCGGGCGGACCGGAGGGTACGCGCCGGGATACTCGTACCACACCCCCGCGAAGGTCATGGACGGCGTGGGGATCGTCTACGGCGTCGAGAGGACGGGAAGGCATGCCGCCGGCGGTTTCAAGAACGCCCAGGCGGTGCTGGACGATCTCGTGAAGTGGGCCATGAGGCTTCCCTCGCAGGGGTACTACGTCGTCGTGGACGGCAAACCCCAGGCGCTGCCCGTGATCGAGCACGAGATCCGGTTCCAGGACCTGGTCCCTGTGGACGGTCGGCGCTGACGGCTCCTCCGCCCCGGAGAGAGGGTGCCCATGCCCACCACCGGCAGTGGCCTGCTTCTGCTGGTCGTGCTGTTGCTGCCCGGACTGACGTTCGTAGCTCTGCGGGAGCGTCGGAGCAGTGAGCGACGGCCCACCGCTTTCCGGGAGAGCGGTGCGGTCGTCTTCTGGAGTGTCACGACCGAGTTCGTGACGCTCGCGCTGTTCGCGGTGGTGAGAAGTCTCCTGCCGGAGCTGACCCCGGATGTCGGCCGGCTCGTCCGGGAGGGCGGCGCGTATGTGCGGGAGCACTACGTGTCGCTCGGCTGGTGGGGCGCGGGCCTGCTGGCGTTCTCGTGCGGTCTGGCCGCGGCCGCGGCGATGCGTGCCGCCGCCGGACGTCACCCGTCCGGCATGTCCGCCTGGTGGATGCTGTTCGACGGGTGGTACCCCGGCGAGAACCCCATGGTCGGGTGCCTTTTGGAGGACGGCTCCTACCTGGAAGGCCGGCAGGCGTCGTTCAACGTGAGCGCCGACGACTCGCCGGACCGGGACCTCGTCCTGGTGCAGCCGCTGAAGTACCGGCCGCCCGGCGGCACCGAGGCGCGGCCGCTGCCCTGGAGCGCGGCGTGCGTATCGGCACGCCGGATCGTCACCGTCTTCGTCAGCTACCCGCTCGCTGAGCGGGCGGTGGGGGCGGGGGAGGAGGGGGCGGCGGGGGCGGGGTCCGGGCCGGCCGCAGGGTAGCTTTCTGGCCGCGTTTCCCTGATGCCATAGGAGACTCTCCTCAAGCGGAGGTGCCGCCCCTCGCGCCGCAGGACGACCTCGGCGGCCCGTCATCACGAGGGTAGCGCCCCGGGTCCACACCGGCATCCTGTCGGGTGCCCTTCTGATGTGACGGCTCGTCAGCTACCGTGCCGGGCGCCGTGTTCTGAAGGAGGAACGATGGGCAAACTCGACGGACGTGTCGTGATCGTCACCGGGGCGGCGCGTGGCCAGGGGGAGCAGGAGGCCCGGCTGTTCCGGGAGGAGGGCGCGGAGGTCGTCGTCACCGATGTCCTCGACGACCAGGGCGAGGCCCTCGCCAAGGAGATCGGGGCGCGTTACGTCCATCTCGACGTGGGCCGTGAGGACCAGTGGCGGGCCGCCGTCACCGCCGCCAAGGAGACGTACGGCCATGTCGACGGGCTGGTCAACAACGCCGGCATCCTGCGCTTCAACGCCCTGGTGGACACGCCGCTGGCCGAGTTCATGCAGGTCGTGCAGGTCAACCAGGTCGGCTGCTTCCTCGGTATCAGGGCCGTCGCCCCGGAGATGGCGGACGGCGGCACGATCGTCAACACCGCGTCGTACACGGGGATGACCGGCATGGCCGCCGTCGGCACGTACGCGGCGACCAAGCACGCCGTCCTCGGTCTCACCCGCGTCGCCGCGCTGGAGCTGGCGCACCGCCGGATCCGCGTGAACGCCGTGTGCCCCGGAGCGGTCGACACGGCGATGTCCAACCCGGCCGCCCTCGACCCGGACGCGGACCCCGAGGAGACGCGCCGGGCCCTCGACGGGCTGTACCGCAGGCTGGTGCCGCTCGGCCGGGTCGGGCGGCCGGAGGAGGTGGCCCGGCTGGCCCTCTTCCTCAGCTGCGACGACTCCTCCTACATCACCGGCCAGCCGTTCGTGATCGACGGCGGGTGGCTGGCCGGGGTCACCATTGTCTGATGGTTCGTCAGCTATTGACGGTCCACATAGGTGGTGCCAGAGTCGGCCGCACAGCTATCTGACGAAGTGTCAGAAACAGAGGACGGTGAACCTCCGTGGAATTCGGGCTCTTTGTACAGGGATACGTGGGCAAGCGCGCCGAGACCGACCCGCTCGCCGAGCACAAGGCGCTGATGGAGGAGACCGAGTACGTCATCGAGGCGGACCGGTCCGGCTTCAAGTACGCCTGGGCGTCCGAGCACCACTTCCTGGAGGAGTACTCGCACCTCTCCGCCAACGACGTGTTCCTCGGCTACCTCGCGCACGCGACCGAGCGCATCCACCTCGGCTCGGGCATCTTCAACCCGCTGGCCCAGGTCAACCACCCGGTGAAGGTCGCCGAGAAGGTCGCGATGCTCGACCACCTCAGCGGCAACCGCTTCGAGTTCGGCAGCGGCCGGGGCGCGGGCTCGCACGAGATCCTCGGCTTCCTCCCCGGCATCACCGACATGAACCACACGAAGGAGATCTGGGAGGAGACGATCGCCGAGTTCCCCAAGATGTGGCTCCAGGACGAGTACGAGGGCTTCCAGGGCAAGCACTGGTCGCTGCCGCCCCGCAAGGTGCTGCCGAAGCCGTACGGGAAGTCCCACCCGGCGATGTGGTACGCGGCCGGGTCTCCGCCGTCGTACGCCATGGCGGCGCGCAAGGGGCTCGGGGTGCTGGGATTCAGCGTGCAGAAGGTGTCCGACATGGAGTGGGTGCTGGAGCAGTACAAGACGGCGGTCGTGGACGCGGAACCGATCGGGGACTTCGTCAACGACAACGTGATGGTGACGACGACCGCGATCTGCGCGCCGACGCACGACGAGGCGATACGCATCGCCGTGAACGGCGGGCTCCACTATCTGCCGTCGCTGGTCTTCCGCTACCACGACACCTTCCCGCGGCCCGAGGGATTCCCCCTGTGGCCGGAGACGCTGCCCGAGTACACGGCGGAGTTCGTGGAGGTGCTCATCGAGGAGGAGCTGCTGATCTGCGGTGATCCGGACGAGGTGCTGCGGCAGTGCAAGCGGTGGGAGCAGGCGGGGGCGGATCAGCTGAGCTTCGGGCTGCCGGTGGGGGTGCCGAAGGAGGAGACGCTGCAGACGATCCGGCTGATCGGGGAGCACGTGATTCCGAAGATCGACACGGATCCGGTGCATCGGACCTCGCGGTTCCGGGCCGCTGTGTGATCGCTGTCGCGGGGTGCGGGTCCGTCGTGAGTGCTCGCGCAGTTCCCCGCGCCCCTGTCTGCATGGTCGCAGCGCCGACCAGGAGGTGAGCTCATGCTCGATCACGTGATCAAGGGCGCGTCCGTCGTGGACGGCACCGGCGCGCCCGCTCGCACGGCGGACGTCGGCATCAAGGACGGCCGGATCGTCGCCGTCGGTCATGTCACCGAAAAGGCCCGCGGCACCGAGGACGCCGCCGGGCTCGTCCTCGCCCCCGGGTTCGTCGATCCGCACACCCACTACGACGCCCAGCTGTTCTGGGACCCGTACGCGACCCCCTCGCTCCATCACGGGGTCACCACCGTCGCCGGGGGCAACTGCGGGTTCACGCTCGCCCCGCTGCACCCCGACCGGCCCGAGGACGCCGACTACACGCGCCGGATGATGTCCAAGGTCGAGGGGATGTCGCTGGTCGCGCTGGAGGAGGGGGCGCCCTGGAACTGGCACGGGTTCGGAGAGTACCTGGATGCCCTGGAGGGGCGGATCGCGGTCAACGCCGGCTTCATGGTGGGCCACTGCGCGCTGCGCCGGTACGTGATGGGACCGGACGCGGTGGGCGGGCAGCCGACCGAGGAGCAGCTCGCCGCCATGGTGCGGCTGCTGCACGAGGCCATGGACGCCGGGGCCTGGGGGCTGTCCACCACGCAGTCGTCCACCCACTCGGACGGCGACGGTCAGCCGGTCGCGTCACGGCACGCCGGGCCCGCCGAACTGCTCGCCCTCTCCCGCGCGGTCGGCGAGCACGAGGGGACGCAGCTCGAGGCGATCGTCGCGGGCTGCCTGGACCGGTTCAGCGACGCCGAGATCGACCTGTTCGTGGAGATGAGCGCGGCGGCCGGACGCCCGCTGAACTGGAACGTCCTGACGATCGACGCGTCGGTCCCGCAGCGCGTGCCCCGGCAGTTGCTGGCGAGTGAACGGGCCCGCAAGGCGGGCGGCCGGGTCGTGGCGCTGACGATGCCGATCCTCACGCCGATGAACATGTCGCTCGGCACCTTCTGCGCGCTCAACCTCATCCCGGGCTGGGGCGAGATCCTGGGCCTGCCCGTACCCGAGCGGATCGGGAAGCTGAAGGACCCTGCCGTGCGGGACGCGATGCTCCAGCGGGCGGCGTCGAGGGAGGCGGGCGTCTTCCGGCGGCTGACGGACTTCGGGCGCTACGTCATCGGCGACACCTACAGCGCCGAGAACGCCGGGGTCTCCGGCCGGGTCGTGCGCGACATCGCCGCCGAACGCGGCCAGGACCCCTTCGCCTGCCTGGTCGACATCTGCGCGGCCGACGACCTGCGGACGGTCCTGTGGCCCATGCCCACCGACAACGACCCGGCGTCCTGGGCGCTGCGCGCCGAGACCTGGCAGCACGAGGACGTGCTGCTCGGCGGCTCCGACGCGGGGGCGCACCTGGACCGCATGTGCGGGGCGCCGTACACCACCCGTTTCCTCGGGGACTGTCTGCGCGGGCGGAAGCTGGTGGGCCTGGAGCAGGCGGTGAGGATGCTCACCGGCGATCCGGCGCGGCTCTTCGGGCTCCGGGAGCGGGGCCGGATCCAGGAGGGTTTCCATGCCGACCTCGTCCTGTTCGACCCGGAACGCGTCGACGCCGCTACGGCCACCCTGGTGCACGACCTGCCGGGCGACAGCCCCCGGCTCGACTCCCGGGCGATCGGCGTGCGGGCGGTCTGGGTGAACGGCGTCGAGGCGATCCGGGACGACGTGGTGAGCGGCGCGGTGCCCGGGCGGGTGCTGCGGTCGGGTCGGGACACCCGCACGGTGAGCACCCGGTGAGCCGGCGGCTGTTCGTCGACGGGGCGTGGGTCGAGCCCGGCGGCGGCTCCTACGAGGTGATCGACCCGGCGACGGAGGAGACCGTCGGCTGGGCTCCGGAGGCCTCGCGGGAGCAGGTGCGCGCGGCCTGCGCCGCCGCCCGCGAGGCCTTCGGGCCGTGGTCGCGCACGGCGCCCGAGGAGCGGGCGGCGATCCTCGCGCGGGCGGCGGAGATCATCGCGGGCCGTCTGGAGCCGTACGCGGAGCTCGCCCGCGCGGAGACCGGGGCGACCACGGTCACGGCGCGGCGCATGCAGGTCGGGGTCGCGGCCGCCCGGTTCCGCCGGTACGCGCGGACCGAGCCGGCCGAGTGGCCGATCGCCCCGCAGATCAACGAGGCCGGGCCGATGGGCAAGGCGGGTGTGATGGGCGCCCTGGCCGTGCGTCAGCCGGTCGGGGTCGTGACCTGCATCACCTCCTACAACAACCCGTGGGCCAACACCGCCGGGAAGGTGGCCCCGGCCCTCGCGATGGGCAACACGGTGGTGGTGAAGCCGGCCCCGCAGGACCCGCTGTCCGTGTACCGGATGGCGGAGGCGCTGGAGACCGCCGGTGTGCCGAGGGGCGTCGTCAACGTCGTGTCCGGCCGGTCGGCCGGGGTCGGCGAGGAGGCCGTGGCGTCCGCCGACGTCGACATGGTGAGCTTCACCGGCTCCACGGCGGTCGGGCAGCGCATCGCCGAGGTGTGCGGGCGTTCCATGAAACGCCAGTTGATGGAGCTGGGCGGCAAGGGCGCGGCGCTGGTGTTCGACGACGCGGACCTCGCCTCGGCGGTGGCCGGCATCGGCACGACGTTCTCCTTCTACAGCGGCCAGATCTGCACGGCACCGACCCGGGTGCTCGCCCAGCGCGGGATCTACGACCGCCTGGTGGAGCGGCTGGCCGGCTATGCGGGCCGTCTGAAGGTCGGCGACCCCCGCGAGCGGGACACGGTCGTCGGGCCGGTGATCTCGGCGGCACACCGGGACCGCGTGGAGTCCTATGTCGAACTCGGCCGCAAGGAGGGCGCGGTGGTCGTCGCGGGAGGCGAACGGCCGCCTCTGGACACCGGCTTCTACGTCGCGCCGACCCTGCTCGCCGACTGCACCAACGACATGCGGGTGGCCCGCGAGGAGATCTTCGGCCCGGTGGTGGTGGTCGTCCCCTTCGACGACGAGGACGAGGGCGTCGCCCTGGCCGACGACAGCGACTACGGCCTCATCGACTACGTCTGGTCCCAGGACGTGGCCCGCGCCTTCCGGGTGGCCCGCCGCCTGCGGGCCGGCGGTGTCGGCGTCAACACCGTCGGCCGCAACATGGAGGCGCCGTTCGGCGGCTTCAAACGCAGCGGCGTGGGCCGCGACGTCGGTTCGTACGCCCTGCACGCCTACAGCGAGGTGCAGGCGATCGTCTGGCCGGGGTGACGTGCCGGGTGGCGGTCAGGTGCCCGGCAGCGTCTCGTTCAGCCAGTCGAAGACGACCTCGCAGTGCTGCTGCGGGGCCATCGGGGAACAGTGCAGCTGCGCGCCGGTGGCGGCGGTGAGCTTGACGTAGTCCTTGGGCGCGGTGAGCTTGTCGAACATCTGGCGGGCCTGGCCGGGGTAGAACTGCTCGTCCTGGTAGTCCAGGACCAGCGTGGGCATCTTGATGCGGCCCACGACGTTCGTGATGTCCAGGGCCTCGATGCGCTTGGCCGGCGTGTAGAAGTCGGTGAACATCTTGCCCTGCCGGGCGTCGAGCATCGCCGGCACGGAGAACGGCTCCATGCGCTTCTTCAGCGTCGCTGCGTCGGCGGCGGGCAGCTCGGGGACGACCTCCTTGTTCCAGATGTTGTTGGTCTCCTCCTTGCTGGGCTGGAGGATCTCCCGGACCTCCGGGGGAAAGCCCAGCCACGGCGTCAGGCAGCCGGGCATGGCCACCACGGCGGCGAGCCGGCTCTCGAAGGCCGCTGCCCGGGGTGCCAGGTCGCCCGCCATGCTCAGCCCGGTCAGGGCGATCGCGTCCGGGTCGACGTCCGACCGGGCGGTCAGCCAGTCGACGAGCGGGCCGACGACCTTCTCCCAGGTGGGTGTGAAGATCACCTGGTTCACGAAGAGCAGCTGTCCCTGGCCGGGCCCGTCGTAGACGAGGGCGTTCCAGCCACGGTCCAGCGCGGCCTGGACGCCGTACGTCCACATGTCGACGTTCTGCCCGTCGCTGCCGTTGGTGAGGATGACGGTGGGGCGGCGCCGCGCAGCCGTGTCGGGCCGGAAGAGCCACACCGGCAGTGGAGTGCTGCCGTACGGGACGTTCGCGGTCACCGGCGCCGGGTCGCACAGGCCGCAGAACTTGTCCCAGGCCCCGCGTCCGGCCTTGTACAGCTGCTCCTCGTCGCCCGGGGTGTCGGAGCCGAGGACGAAGAACAGCGCCTGGCCGTAGTACTGCGCGGCCCGCAGCGCCCGCCACCGGGTGGTCCGGTCGTCGGGTCTGCTGCCCTGGGGCGCCCCCATGAGCTGGTCGCCGAGCTTCTTGAAGGTCTGGACGTAGGTCTGCGAGGACAGCCCCGCCTTGTTGATGGTGTTGACGGCGGTGAGCACTTCACCCGCCTCGCCCGCCCGCTGGCCGGAACCGCCGAGCGCCATCAGCCCGTTGAAGTTGAATCCGGGGTCGTCGAACAGTGTCATCACGCCGGGGGTGGGGCCGCCCCCCGCGGGGGAGGTGGTCGCCGTGGCGCGGGCCCCGGGGGTCGCGCCCGTCGGGGTGCACCCGGCGGCCAGTACGGCCCCGGCCCCGCCGACCAGCCCGGCGAGTGCGGTGCGACGGGTGGGCGGGTACGCGCGGTCTCCGGAAACATCCTTCATACGACGTGAAAATACGACTTCGACGACCGGGCCTCCGCCCGCCACGCGCCGCCCTCCCCCGAACGGCCGTCAGGCGCGGCCCTCACCCTGCTCCAGGTCCACCCGCACCGTCAGCAGGTTCGTGCCGATCGCCCGCACCGCCGAGCTGTTCATCCGCGGCAGTGCGCGCAGCCGGGCCTGCGGGTCGTCGTCCGGCACGAGGTGGGCGGTCCCCTCGTACCACCGTCCCCCGAGCCGCACCCGCACCTTCGGGTCGACGCGGATGTTGCGGACGTACTGGGAGCGGTCGCCGAATTCCGAGACCAGCCAGAAGGAGTCGCCGACGCGACGGCCGCCGACCGGCGTGCGGCGCGGCAGGCCGGAGACACGGCCGGTGGTCTCCAGCAGGGTCTGGAGCGGGACCCGGCGCAGGACGGGGTTGAGGACGTGGCGCTGGAAGGTCGTGGCCACGCGGAATCTGAGGTCGTCGATGCGGCTCATCGGGGTGTCGTCTCCTGTGTCGTGACGGGGTAGTTGTTGCCTCGACGGCTTATGTACGTGGTGCGGCGAGGACGGTGGGCATGCGGGTCGTGACCTGGAACCTGTGGTGGCGGTTCGGGCCCTGGGCGGAGCGGCAGAAGGCCATCCTCGGCACACTGCGCGAGCTGCGCCCCGACGTGGTGGGCCTTCAGGAGGTCTGGCAGGCCGGCGGCGAGAACCTCGCCGCATGGCTGGCGGACGAACTGGGCCTGCACTGGGCATGGGCACCCTCGCACGCCCCGGAGCGCTGGCAGCGCCGCATAGGCGACCCCACCGTGGGCATCGGCAACGCCGTCCTCAGTCGCTGGCCGGTCACCGAACAGGCTGTCCTCCCTCTCCCGGCGCCCGCGGACGTCGACGACGGCCGCCTGGCCCTCTACGCCCGCCTGGCCACACCTTCGTACACCGTGCCCTTCTTCACCACCCACCTCACCTCGCAGCTGCACGCGTCGGCCACCCGCTGCCGTCAGGTCACCGCGCTCGCCGAGTTCGTCGCCGAGCACCGGGGCGGCACCCCGTTCCCGCCGGTCGTCACCGGCGACTTCAACGCCTGGCCCGACTCGGACGAGATCCGTCTCTTCGGCGGCTACCGCACGGCTCCGGCCGTCCCCCGCCAGGTCCTGCTCGACGCCTGGGAGTACGCCGACCCCGCCGCGCCCTGCCACACCTGGGACCCGGCGAACCCGTACGTCGCCACCGGCCGGCTGCCCGCCGCCCGCGTCGACTACATTCACGTCGGACCACCCGGCCCGGACGGCCTCGGCCATGTCCGGTCGGTCCGGCGGGCGGGCGACGGCCCGGTGGCCGGCGTCTGGCCCTCCGACCACCTGGCGGTGGTCGCGGACCTGGCGTTGTAGAGAGGGGACGGTCATGGCGGCACGGGCGGGACACCGGCATCGAGGCGGCCGTCGGTGAAACGCTTCACCCTCACCGAGATCGTGCTGACGCACTGCACGTCCACCAGCACCTGCGACACGGGTGACGGCAGCCCCGCTCCGGCCCCGGCCGACGGCACGACGCCGACCGAGCCGGAGCGGGTTGTCCACCGGGTCACGGTCGGGTGAGTCCCGCGACGCGCCGGCCCGAGGACGAGCCGGCCGTTCCCGGCGTCACTCGTCCTCGCCCGGCACCACTCATCCCCGCCCCAGGAAGATCGGGTTGGTGAACGCCGCCATGGCGCCCGGCAGGGGACCGAGAGACGTCTCGTGGCGCACCTCGGCGCGGACGTAGGCCGCGTACGAGGGCGTGGTGCGCCACTCCACGACGCCCGCACCGCTCACCGGAAGCGGGGCGCTGGTGTGCAGCGCGCCCTGGTCGGTGACGAAGCGGACCACGCACCGGGGGGCCCCGCCCACCTCCAGCCGTACCGTCACCGGCGTCTCCCGGCCGGCCTTCAACCGCTCGCCGATACCGGCGTGTTCGCCCCGGCCGCCGGACGCCGTGAAGGACAGGGACACACGCCGGGACTCCGCGACGTAGCAGCGGCCCGCGCGGATGCCCTCCTGGATCGCCTCGCGGGTGAGGTCGTCGGCGTGGACGACGGTCTGCGGGTGGCCGACGACGTCCGGGTCCCGGTGGGCGTCGCTGCTGCCCATCGCCGGGATCCAGTCCGGCCTGTCACCGCGCGCGGAGGCGACCAGCATGCTGTCCCAGTCGGCCAGCGCCATCTCGTCGTCCGGCGTCCAGGGGCCGTTCCACACCTCGATGGCGTCGGCCTCGCCGAAGCCGAACTTCCAGTTGCAGCCGATGCAGTTGGAGTGCGGGTGGGCCGGGACGACCAGGCCGCCGGCCTCGCGGACCCGGCGGGCGAACCGGCCGTAGCGGTTGTCGCGGGCCCGGTAGCGCCAGTCGACGAACGTGCCGGGGTCGGTGCCGAGGGCGACCACGTGGCCGTTGCGGGTGGTGACCTCCTCGCCCAGCATCACCAGCAGGTCGTCGCCCGCCACGTCCGCCCAGTGGGCGTGCGCGGAGTGGGTGTTGTGCTCCGAGCTGTTGATGAAGTCCAGCCCGGCCGCCCGCGCCAGCGCCCCGATCTCGGCGGGGGTGCGGCGGCCGTCGGAGTACCAGGAGTGCAGGTGGCAGTCGCCCCGGTACCAGTCCCTGCCCCGCCCCTTGGCCCGCTCCGGCGGGTACACCACCTTCGGCGTCTCGCCCGGCTCGCCGTACGTCAGCGTGATCGTGAGCTCGTACGTCAGCCCCTGCGGTGCCACCGTGTACGGGCCCAGCGCGATGTGCCAGGTGCCGCGCCGGACCGGGCCGGGGAGGTAGCCGGGGGTCGCCTCGTCGGCCCGGATGAAGAACTCCGTGCGCGCCCCGCCCGACCAGCCCCGAAAACCCCGGCCGCCCAGCTCGGTGCCGCGCTCGTCGAAGATGCCGATGTCGAGGGCGTTGCCCGCCGTGCCGGGGGGTACGGAGGGGCGGTCGTAGGTGTAGGAGACCTTGAGTTCCCGTACTCCGGAGGGGATGTCCACCGGCACGTACACGAAGTCGGGTGAACCGGGCGGGAGCGTTCCCCGCACGGTCTTCGTCTGCTGCCGGCCGGCGCCCGACGCGAAGCTCACACCCGAGAGCGTAAGCGCGGCTGCGGTACCCGTCACGAACAGCGTGCGTCGTCCGATCCCTGCGTCGTCGTCACACATGCCGACCAGCATGGGTGGGCGGCGTGAACTCCGGAACACCTGGAGGAGACACCTTGGACGGAGTCGATCCCGACTGGTCGGTATGGACAGATGGACGTTCCCCGGGTAGAGATGGGACATGCGCATCGCCGTCACCATCTTCCTCACGGACGAGACCATCACCCCGACCCGGCTCGCCCGGGAGCTGGAGCAGCGGGGCTTCGCCGGGCTGTACCTGCCCGAGCACACCCACATCCCCGTCGAGCGGACCACCCCCTACCCGGCGGGCGGCGACCTGCCCCCGGAGTACTGCCGCACCCTCGACCCCTTCGTCGCCCTCGGCCAGGCCGCCGCCGTCACCGAGCGCCTCGGTCTCGGCACGGGTATCACGCTGGTCGCCCAGCACGACCCGATCGACCTGGCCAAGCAGATCGCGACCCTCGACCACCTCTCCGGCGGCCGCTTCACCCTGGGCCTCGGCTACGGCTGGAACGTCGAGGAGGCCGCCGACCACGGAGTGGAGTGGCGAACCCGGCGCGAACTGGTGCGGGACCGGATGGCGTTGATGCGCGCCCTGTGGTCGCAGGAACCGGCCGCCTACGAAGGCGAGTTCGGCAGCGTGCGCGCCAGCCATGCCCACCCCAAGCCGGTGCAGAAGCCGCGCGGCCCGGTCGTGGGCCCCCGCACGCTCGTCGGCGGCGCCGCGGGCCCGAAGCTGTTCTCGCACATCAGCGAGTACGCCGATGGCTGGCTGCCGATCGGCGGGCGCGGCCTGTCCGAGTCGCTGCCCCGGCTGCGGGACGCCTGGTCCGACGCCGGCCGCGACCCCTCCGCCCTCCAGGTCGTCCCGTACGCCGTCGCACCCACCCCGGGCAAGCTCGCCCACTACGCGGACCTCGGCATCGAGGAGACCGTCGTCCAACTGCCCCCGGCGGGGGAGGCGGAGGTTCTGCGGGTGCTGGACGCGTATGGCGAGTACGTGTAGCGGGCCGGGCGACCAGCCGGCTCAGGGGCGCGAGGAACTGCGCGACCAGCCCGGACGCACCCGCACCCGGCAACGCACCATGCTCCCCACGTCCGACCCCGGCGCCCCTGAACCCGCGGAGCCCGACCGTATGCTCGAAGGATGACGACTTCCGCGACCTCCGGAACCGGCTCCACCGACCGCCCCCGCGGCACCGGCCCCACCGAGAACTCCCTGCGTCGCGCCCTCAAACGCGCCCGTGACGGCGTCGCTCTCGACGCCGGTGAGGCGGCCGTACTGCTCCAGGCCCGCGGTGAGGCCCTCCAGGACCTCGCCGCGTCCGCCGCCCGGGTGCGCGACGCGGGACTGGAGGCGGCCGGCCGGCCCGGCGTCATCACGTACTCGAAGAGCGTCTTCATCCCCCTCACCCGGCTGTGCCGGGACAAGTGCCACTACTGCACGTTCGTCACCGTGCCGGGCAAGCTGCGCCGCGCCGGGCACGGGATGTTCATGTCGCCCGACGAGGTCCTCGACATCGCCCGCAAGGGCGCCGCCCTCGGCTGCAAGGAAGCCCTCATCACCCTCGGCGACAAGCCCGAGGACCGCTGGCCCGAGGCCCGCGAATGGCTCGACGCGCACGGCTACGACGACACCATCGCCTACGTCCGCGCCATCTCCATCCGCATCCTGGAGGAGACGGGCCTGCTGCCCCACCTCAACCCGGGCGTCATGACCTGGACGGACTTCCAGCGCCTGAAGCCCGTCGCGCCGAGCATGGGCATGATGCTGGAGACGACGGCCGAGCGCCTGTGGTCGGAGCCCGGCGGCCCGCACCACGGCTCCCCGGACAAGGAACCGGCCGTCCGGCTGCGGGTGCTTCAGGACGCGGGCAGGTCCTCGGTCCCCTTCACCTCCGGCGTCCTCATCGGCATCGGCGAGACCTACGAGGAGCGCGCCGAGTCCCTCTTCGCGCTGCGCCGCGTCTCCCGGGCGTACCACGGCATCCAGGAACTGATCATCCAGAACTTCCGCGCCAAGCCGGACACCGCGATGCGCGGCATGCCGGACGCCGAACTGGACGAACTGGTCGCGACGGTGGCCGTCGCCCGGCACATCATGGGCCCGTCGGCCTGCCTCCAGGCCCCGCCCAACCTGGTCGACTCCGAGTACGAGCGGCTGATCGGCGCCGGCATCGACGACTGGGGCGGCGTCTCCCCGCTCACCATCGATCACGTCAACCCCGAACGCCCCTGGCCGCAGATCGAGGAGCTGGCGGAGAAGTCGGCCGCGGCCGGTTTCGAACTGCGCGAACGCCTCTGCGTCTACCCGGAGTTCGTGCGTCGCGGCGAGCCCTGGCTGGACCCCCGCCTGCGTCCGCACGTGGCGGCCCTCGCCGACCCGGAGACGGGCCTCGCGAGGTCCGGGGCGCTGCCCGAGGGGCTGCCCTGGCAGGAGCCGGAGGAGGTGTTCCAGGCCTCCGGCCGTACCGACCTGCACGCCACCATCGACACCGAGGGCCGCACCTCGGACCGCCGCGACGACTTCGACGAGGTCTACGGCGACTGGGGCGCCCTGCGCGAGGCAGCCGCCCCCGGCATGGCCCCGGAGCGCATCGACACCGATGTGCGCGGGGCGCTGAGCACGGCGGCGGACGACCCGACCCGGCTCACCGACGACGAGGCGCTCGCTCTCCTCCACGCGGACGGCGCGGCGCTCGACGCCCTCACCCGCGTCGCCGACGACCTGCGCAAGTCGGTGGTCGGCGACGACGTCACCTACATCGTCACCCGCAACATCAACTTCACCAACGTCTGTTACACGGGCTGCCGCTTCTGCGCCTTCGCGCAGCGCCGCACCGACGCCGACGCCTACACGCTGTCCCTGGACCAGGTCGCGGACCGGGCCCAGCAGGCCTGGGACGTCGGCGCGGTCGAGGTCTGCATGCAGGGCGGCATCCACCCCGACCTGCCCGGCACCGCGTACTTCGACATCGCCAGGGCGGTCAAGGAACGCGTCCCCGGCATGCACGTGCACGCCTTCTCGCCGATGGAGGTCGTCAACGGCGCGGCCCGCACGAACATGTCGATCCGTGAGTGGCTGAGCGCCGCCAAGGAGGCGGGCCTGGACTCCATTCCCGGCACGGCGGCGGAGATCCTGGACGACGAGGTGCGCTGGATCCTCACCAAGGGCAAGCTGCCCACGGCGACCTGGATCGAGGTCGTCACGACGGCGCACGAACTGGGCATCCGCTCCTCGTCCACGATGATGTACGGCCATGTCGACCAGCCCCGCCACTGGCTGGGCCACCTGCGCACACTGGCCGGCATCCAGCAGCGGACGGGCGGTTTCACCGAGTTCGTCACGCTCCCGTTCATCCACACCAACGCGCCCGTCTACCTGGCGGGCATCGCCCGCCCCGGTCCGTCGATGCGGGACAACCGCGCGGTGACGGCGATGGCGAGGCTGCTCCTGCACCCCCACATCCCGAACATCCAGACAAGCTGGGTGAAACTGGGCACGGAGGGCGCGGCCGAGATGCTCCGTTCCGGCGCCAACGACCTGGGCGGCACCCTCATGGAGGAGACGATCTCCCGCATGGCCGGCTCGTCCTACGGCTCGTACAAGTCGGTCCGCGACCTCGTGGCGGTGGCCGACGCGGCGGGCCGCCCGTCCCGCCCCCGCACCACTCTCTACGGCGAGGTCCCCCAGGAACGGCAGCAGACGGCGGCGGCTTCCGACGGCCACCTTCCCCAGCTGCTGCCGGTGCTGGACTGAGGGAGGGGCGTTCAGGTACGCACAGTACGATGATCCGACCCTCGGTGTGTCGGGGGTCGGAGACTGAGGAGATGCGTGCCCGTGCCTGCCCGACGGCTTCCCTCCTGGGCCTGGGTGTCCGGCCTGACCGCGGGGGCGATCGCGGCGGTCGTCGTGCTGGCCGTGCAGGCCGGACAGGGGCCGCGCCCCACGGCCGCGGCGAGTCGGCCCAGCCCCTCGGCGTCCGTGAGCGCCAAGCCCGAGCCGAGCAAGCCGGCCCCCCCGGTCGTGCCCGAGGACTCCGGGACCGGGCGGCGGATCGTCTACGCGCTGGGGGACCGGCGGGTGTGGCTGGTCGACGCCAGTGACAGCCCCCGCCGCACCTTCACGGTGTGGCCCGGCACGGTCGATCCCGACCCCGGCACCTACACGGTGGGGACCCGCACCGACGCCACCACCGGCTCGGACGGCGTGGAGATCGAGCACATCGTCTACTTCGCCGCCAAGTCCGGCGTCAGCATCGCCTTCTCCGCCGCGGTGGACGGCTCCTCGCCCCCGCCGGCCGCGTCCGGCACGCAGACCGGCGGTATCCGCATGAAGTCGGCGGACAGCTCGGCGCTGTGGACGTTCGGGACGGCGGGGACGAAGGTCACGGTCGTCAAGTAGTCGGTTCCGCCTGCCCGGTGGGCAGGTGGTTCACCAGCAGGACGACGCCGCTGACCAGGAAGATCCGGGTCGCCGCGTCCAGCCCGTTCCAGTCCTCCGACTGCCACATCGCGAACCACTCACCGCCGATGGCGAGGAACCCGGCGCCGAACAGCAGCATCACCATCAGCAGCCCGTACGTCGACACCCGCCGGGCCAGCGCCCGGGGGCCGCGCGCCCAGAGCCACGTACCGGCGATGAGGACGAGCGCGGCGACCGTCTCCCACACGATGATCGCGACGTACGCCGCGTCCTGCAGGGCGGTGTCCGTGACGGCCCGCCACATCAGGTCCTCGTCCTTGAACGTGGTGTCCATGGCCAGGACATGCCGGACGAAGTCCTGGTTGGTACCGAAGTCCGTGATGTTCCCGAAGGCGACGAGGGTGATGTAGAGGGCCACGATGCCGGTGAGGACCGTGGCGGCCACGGGAAACGTGCGTCTGGTGGTGCTCGAGGTGGTTGTGGACATGCCTATTCTCTACCAGCGTCGGGGCATGCCCACGCCCTCGGAGGGACCAAGGACCCCGACGAAGTCACTCCACGCGCGGTGCCCGAAAGTGAGGGGCGCGCGGTGCAGGTCCTTGCTGTCGCGGACGTGGATGGCGGGGTGGGATATGGCGACCTCGATGCAGTCGGGGCCGTCAGCGCTGCTGTAGCTGCTCTTGAACCACTTCAGCGGGACGGTGGTCATGTCAGTTCTCCCAGCACTTTTTCGATGAAGGAAAGCGACTCCCGAGGGGAGAGAGCCTGCGCCCGGATCATGCCATAGCGCATCTCCAGGACCTGGACTTCCCGGGGGTCACTGATCACCCGGCTGTGCAACTGGACCTCCAAGTGCCCTACGGATTTGCCGTCCTGAAGTTTCAGCAGCCGGAACGGCCCGCTCAAGCCCGAGTGCTCCTCGAGGGCCGTGGGCATCACCTGGATCGACACGTGGCGCAACTTGCCCATGTGCAAGAGATGTTCGAGCTGGCCGCGCAGCACCATTGTGCCCCCGGTCGGTCGACGCAGTGTCACCTCTTCCTGGACAAAGGTCACCAGCGGCCGGGGTGTTCGTTCGAAGACATCCTTCCGTGCCATGCGTGCGGCGAGATGACGCTCGATCTCGTCCTCCGTGTAGGCGGGCCGCCGCAGCTCATACACCGCCTGTGCGTACTCCGGGGTCTGCAGGAGGCCGTGGATGTGCTGGGTCGTGTACGCGCCAAGTTCGACGGCCTCCGCCTCCAGCTTCGTGAGGTCCCGGACGTTCTTCGGATACCGAGCCTTCTCCACATCCTCCTTCATCGCGGAGAGCTTGCCCTCCGCCCCCAGTACCTCATCGGCCCCGTCCAGGAAGTCCGGCTTCGGAATCCTCCGTGCCCGCTCCACGGAGGACACCATCTCCTCGCCGTACCCGATGGCGGCCCCGAACTCCGCCTGCGTCATCCCCGCGGCCTCGCGCCACACCTTGATCTGCCGGCCGACCGCCCTGAGAACGGCCGCGGCCTCCTCGTCCTCCACGCGTCCTTCCCTCCTTCTGTACTGGCCCTACGGCCCAGCTCAGCACCGGCGCGTCCTGCGCGCCGCAATGTGACGCGGTACGGCTCATAAGCGAGCAATCGCGACCACTTCCAGCAGACTCCGCATACCGATCCGCCCCCTGAATCGATCGTTCCCCGTCGCATACAGTGCTGAGCTGTCGTACGTACGGACGGTGCCGTGGGGAGGTCTGGTGGATGGGACAGCGGGTGCCGTCTGGGGCCGCACAGAGCAGCAGGACTTCCGCAGCCGGGTGCGCGGGACGCTGCTCGGCGCCGCCGTCGGGGACGCGCTGGGCGCGCCCGTCGACGGGCTGGACCTGGCCGGCATCCGGGCGGAGCACGGCCCGGACGGCGTCGTGGACCTCGCCCCGGTGTACGGCAGACGCGGCGCCGTCACCCACCTCACCCAGCTCACCCTCTTCACCGTCGACGGGCTGATCCGCGCCCAGGTCCGCCGCGACACCGGAGCCTGGCACCCGCCGACCGACCTGCACCGGGCGTATCTGCGCTGGGCCGCCACCCAGCGCGACTGGGGCCCCGACGAGCGCCGCAAGGACGACGGGTGGCTGGCCCGCGAGGAGTGGCTGTACGCCCGCCGGGACCCGGCCCGCACCCTGCTGCTCGGACTCGGCGACGAGATCATGGGCACGCTGGAAGCGCCGAAGAACCCGGGGGAGGCGGGCCCCGAGGCGGCTGCCCGCTCCGCGCCCTTCGGACTGCTCGTCGGCTGGGAGCCGCAACTCGTCGTCCAGCTCGCTGTGGAGTGTGCCGCCCATACCCACGGCCACCCCATCGGCTACCTCGCGGCGGGAGCGTACGCCGTGATCGTGCAGACGCTGGCGCGCGGCGAGAGCCTCGACGGGGCCGTGCAGCGGGCGCTGGCGCTGGTGGCCGCCCGGCCCGGCCACCAGCCGGTGTCCGACGCCCTGCAGCAGGCACTCGGCGCGGTACGGCAGGGCATCCCCACGCCGGACCGGGTCGCCGACCTGGCCTGCGACGGCACCGCCGACCGGGTCGTCGCCGCCGCCGTCTACTGCGCCCTGGTCGGCGAGGACGTACGGCACGGTCTGCGTCTCGCCGTCAACCACGACGGACCCTCCGCCGCGACCGCCGCCCTCACCGGCGGCCTCCTCGGGGCCCTGCACGGCGAGACCGCCCTGCCCCCGGCGTGGCTGGCCGAGCTGGAGGGCCGGCCGACGATCCTCGAACTGGCCGACGACTTCGCCATGGAGATGACCCAGGGCCCGGCCCTGCACACCCCGGCCGCCGCGTCCCCGGCATGGCTGGCGCGCTATCCCCGCGTCTGAGCCCCACCCAGGGCCACGTAAACGGTGGGAGTGACGGTGGCGCGCGTCGCATGCCCGACCACCGAGCCTCGTTCAGGCCGATGGGCGGCCGCCCCCCGTGGTCGGCCGCCCATCGGTTCCGGGACCGCTACTCCTTGCCCGGCGCCGCCCCCACCACGCCGTCCGCCGCCCCGGCCTGCGCGGGTACGGCCGCCGCCGCCCCGTCGTCGTCGGTGTTGATCCGCTCGATGACCGCCAGCCGCTCCGGTGTGTCCTCCGGCTTCACGTAGCCGATGAGGACGTACAGGACCAGCGACACCGCCAGCGGGATCGACACCTGGTACTGGAGCGGCACACCGCCCTCGACGTTCCAGTTGATCGGGTAGTTGACCAGCCAGAACGCCAGCAGTCCCGCCGCCCAGCTGGTGAGCGCCGCCGTCGGCCCGGACCGGCGGAACGGGCGCAGCAGGCCCAGCATCATCGGGATCGCGATCGGCCCCATCAGTCCGGCCACCCACTTGATGACCACGGTGATGATGTCCTTGAACGTCGGCGAGTGCACCTGCGTCGCCACCGCCATGGACAGGGCGAGGAAGACGACGGTCGTCAGCCGCGCGCTGATCAGCCCGGACCGCTCCGACCAGGACCGCGCCTTCGCCGACAGCACCGGCGCCACGTCCCGGGTGAACACGGCGGCGATCGCGTTCGCGTCCGAGGAGCACATGGCCATGGTGTGCGAGAAGAACCCGACGATCACCAGTCCCAGCAGGCCGTGCGGCAGCAGCTGTTCGGTCATCAGGGCGTACGAGTCGGATCCGTCCGGCTTCTGCGCGTCGACCAGCAGCGGCGACATCCACATGGGGAAGAACAGCACCAGCGGCCAGACCAGCCACAGGACCGCCGACAGCCGCGCCGACCGCTCGGCCTCCTTGGCGTTGGGGGTCGCCATGTAGCGCTGGGCCTGGTTGAGCATGCCGCCGTTGTACTCGAACAGCTTGATGAACAGGAACGCCAGCAGGAACACCGTGCCGTACGGACCGACCAGCGGCTTCTCGTGACCGGCCAGTTCGGGGCGGTCCCAGACGCCGAAGAACCCGCCGTGGTCGCCGAGTTCGACCACGACCGCGACGAACATCGCGATGCCGGCGAGGAGCTGGATCACGAACTGCCCCAGCTCGGTCAGCGCGTCCGCCCACAGACCGCCGATCGTGCAGTAGATGCCGGTGACGACACCGGTGATGAGGATGCCCTGGTTCAGGGAGACGCCGGTGAAGACCGACAACAGGGTCGCGATCGCGGCCCACTTGGCGCCCACGTCCACGATCTTCAGCAGCATCCCGGACCAGGCGAGCGCCTGCTGGGTCTTCAGGTCGTAGCGGTTCTTCAGGTACTCCAGGGGGGAGGCCACATGGAGCCGGGAGCGCAGCCGGTTGATCCGGGGGGCGAACAGCTTCGAGCCGATGGCGATGCCCAGCGCGATGGGGAAGGACCAGGTCACGAACGACGTGACCCCGTAGGTGTAGGCGATCCCCGCGTACCCGGTGAACATCACCGCGCTGTATCCCGACATGTGGTGCGAGATGCCGGACAGCCACCACGGCATCTTGCCGCCGGCGGTGAAGAAGTCGCTGACGTTGTCGACGCGCTTGTGCGACCACACGCCGATCGCGACCATCACACCGAAGTAGCCGATGAGCACGGCCCAGTCGAGACTGTTCATGTGTCAACCTTCCGGGGTCCGCCTGGTGAACGGCCCGCTCATCGTGGGTGCGCCGACGCGAGCACGACAAGCAAGTGGAAGGTCAAGAGCAGGCAAAAAAGTTCTGCACGATGACCTGAGTTCATCTACATGAACAGCCGTGAAGTGCTCAACGCATCAACTCCCCCGCGTTGACCAGCAACGACTGCCCCGTGATGGCCCGCGCCCGGTCCGAGGCCAGAAACACCGTCGCGTCCGCCACGTCCGCGTCCGTGGCCAGCTCCGGGAGCGCCATCCGGGCGGTCAGACGATCCAGCACCTCCCCCTCGGGCACCCCCTCGGTGTGTGCCGTGAACCGCACGTACGCCTGGACCGGCGGCCCCCACATCCAGCCCGGCAGCACGGTGTTGACCCGGATCCGGTACTCGCCCAACTCCCGGGCCAGCGAGTACATCGCACTCGTCAGCGCCCCCTTGGACGCCGCGTACGCCGCCTGCCGCACCTGCGACGGAGCCGCCACCGCCGACTGCGTCCCGATGAACACCACCGACCCGCCGCCGCGCTCCCTGAGGCCCGGCAGGCACGCCCGTGTCATCCGCAGCGAGCCCAGCAGGTTCACGTCGATCACCGACATCCACGTGCCGAAGTCGGCGTCCTGAAGGCCGCCGAAGTGGCTGTCCCACGCGGCGACATGGACCACCGCGTCGATGCCCCCGAACCGCTCCCGCGCCAGCCCGGCCAGCGCCTCGCACTGCCCCTCGTCGGTGATGTCCGTCGCCCGGTACGCCGTGTGCGCCCCGTCCGGATCGATCGCGGCGGCGCTCTTGGCGAGGTTCTCCTCCGTCCGCGCGCCCAGCACCGCGTTCCCGCCGTCCCGTACGACCGCTGCCGCGACCTGGTGGCCGAGCCCGGCCCCGACGCCCGACACGACGACGGTCTTCCCGCAGAGCAGTGACATGGCGGCCTCCCTGAGCCTGGCGCATTATCTGACGAGGCGTCAGAGTATGGGCGACCGGTAGAGGAGGGAAGGTTCCATGTCCGAGGAGACCCACAGCGAGCTCTACGCCGGGCTGGCCGCCGTCGGCCCCTACGGCGTACGTCCCGGCCACGCCCTGATCACCATGGTCGAACCGCACCCGGGCCACGAGTACGCCTACAACCGCTGGTACGAGGACGACCACTACTACGCCGGCGCGATGGCGATGCCCTGGATGTACGCCGGCCGGCGCTGGGTCGCCACCCGTGACCTGCAACTCCTGCGCTACCCGCAGAAGTCGGCGGTCGCCGAGCCGGTCACCGCCGGGTGCTACCTCTCCACGTACTGGATCACCGAGGGCCGGCACGCGGAGCACATGCAGTGGACCGTCGCGATCAACAAGCGCCTCAACCGCGACGCCCGCGTCCATCACGCACGCACCCACGTCTTCACCGCGTTCCAGGACCACGAGGCGACCGTCTACCGTGACGGCGCCGCCGGGCCCCGGGACTTCCACGCCCTCGACCACCCCTATGCGGGCCTCGTCCTGCAGGTCGTCGACGCCGAGTCACCACAGCGGCGCGCCGACCTGCTGGAATGGCTGCGCACCCGCCACCTCCCGAAGCGGCTGAAGGGCTCCCCGGCCGCCCTGGTCACCGTCTTCCGCCCGGTCCCCCTGCCCGGCGACCGCATGACGTACGTCAAGCAGGTCGAGGGCGTCGGCACCCGGCTGACCCTGCTGTGGTTCCTGGAGACGGACCCGAGGGACTGCTGGGAGGAGCACTTCACGGACCTCGAAGCACCCCGTGAACTGGGCCGCACGGAACTGGTCGCCCCCTTCGTCCCCACCGTGCCGGGGACGGACCGGTACGTCGACCGGCTCCGCTGATCACCTGAGCTCCTCCGGACACGGCGTCCCCCGGGGCAGCTCGTAGGGCGACGCCAGCCGGTACGTCCCCGCGCGGGGCGCCAGCAGCACCGTCCACCTGTCGCCCTCGGCGTCCTCCTCGGTCTCCATCAGGCAGCCGTTGAGGTTGTGGTACGTCTTCGGCGTGCCCTCGGACCGGTCCTTGGAGGCCTCCGTCTCCTGCGGCGCCTCGACCCCGTCCCCCTCGGCGTCGACCAGTTTCAGCCACGGCGAGTACGGCACCCGGATCAGCACCCGGCCCGGCTGCTTCACCCGCAGGGTCATCTCCCCCTGCTCGGCGCGCTCGACGGTGGCCGGGGGATCGGCGAGCGGAGCCGGGTCGGTCACCTGGAACAACTGCCAGTTCGCGTCCCCCCACACCTGCGTCAGATAGGGCAGCCCGCGCTGCACCAGTTCCCGCTCCCGCTCTCCGCCGTCCCCGTCCGGCTCGTCCTTGGGCAGCACGACGTAGTGCACCGCCCAGCGCTTGAGCCAGTCGTGGTAGTTGGCCGAGTTGAGGGTGTCGTCGTAGAAGAGCGGGTTGCGCTCCATGTCGGCCTGCCGGTTCCAGCCCCGGGCGAGGTTGACGTAGGGGGCGAGCGCGGAGGCCTCGCGGTGGGAGCGGGCCGGGACCACCTCGACGCGGCCCTTCCCGGCGCCCACCTCCTGCAACTCGTTGACCAGCGGGGCCAGCTCCCGCGCCCAGGAGGCCCGCGGCGTCGTGTTGACGACGTCGTCCACCGACTTGTAGCCGATCCAGGCGACGAACCCGGCGAAGGCGACCACGATCGCGTACCACTTGCGTGAACGCGGCACCGCGAACGGCAGCGCGGCCAGCAGTGCCACGCCCGCGAACAGCATCGACAGCCGGGTGATGTTCGACCCGATCTGCGAGCTGATCAGCCACACCAGCAGCACCGACAGGCCGTACACGGCGGAGGTGATGCGTACCGTCGTCCAGTCCCGCGGGACCAGCAGCAGGACGAGGACCGCGTAGACCACGGGCAGCAGGGCCGACCCGAAGGACATCGGCTGGGTGCCGGAGAACGGGAACGCCCACGCCGACACCGCCACCACCGCCGCCGGCGCAAGACCCAGCGCCCACGCCCCCGGCCGCCGTTTCTGAAGGAACATCGCGACCGCGACCAGACCCACGAACAGCCCGGCGACCGGCGAGGACATCGTGGCGAGCGCGGCGAGCGGCGCCGCGCACAGGGCCTTCGCCCAGCGCTTGTGACGCCAGCGGTACGGCCAGCAGAACACCACGGCGACCGCGCCCAGCGCGAACAGCGTGCCGAGCCCGAACGTCACCCGCCCCGACGCCGCGTTGCACAGCAGCCCGAACACCCCCGCGAGCCCGGCCCACAGCGGCTGCCGCACCACCCGGCTGCGCATCAGGATCAGCGTCAGCAGCCCCGCGGAGAGCGTCCCGGCGATCATCATCGTCGTCCGCACACCGAGCAGCGACATCAGATACGGCGACACCACGCTGTACGAGACCGGGTGCATCCCGCCGTACCAGGCGAGGTTGTACGCCGAGTCCGGGTGCCGGCCCACGAACTCGGCCCAGGCGTCCTGCGCCGCGAGGTCCCCGCCGCTGTTCGCGAAGGTGAAGAACCAGATGACGTGGAGCACCCCCGCCACGGCGGTGGTGAGGAGGGCGGGATGCCGCGCCCACCGCTTCAGCCGCTCACGTACGGTCACACCGCCCGGCTGGTGCGGCGATCCACCCGCCGGCCGGGCGGGCACGCGTATTCGCGGACCGGTCCCCGGCCCCGGACCGGTGTCGTCGGTGCGTGTCGGCTCCGCAGTGGCCACCCGTGGCACTCCCCGTGTCCCGTCTTCTGTTCTCCGCCGCATACCCCGTTTCCCGGCCGTTCCCGGCCCCGTGACGAGGCGTTCCCGCTCCCGTCCCCCCACGCGGGTAACCTGTCCCGTTTCGCGACGCTAGCACGCACCCCGCCGACGGGGCCGGGGAGGGCGCCGTCGGCGGGGTGCGAGGGAGGGTGAAGGGCCGCCCGGGTCAGGAGACGCGGGTCAGCTTGTCCGTGAAGGCCGGTTCGGTGAGGTCCGACTGGAGCGCCACCGGCACCTCGACGGCGCCGCCGCTGCCGTCGCCCACGGTGAGCGTGCCGACCTTGGTCCCGGCCTTCGCGGTGTGCGGTACCTCGCCGGCGGTGAACGACAGCTCCACCTCGTGACCGGCCCAGCCGACCGCCGTGACGTCCTGCGTGACGACGACCGGCGTCCGGCCGCCGAGCCGGTCGTCGACGTAGCCGACGACATCGCCCTTCTTCAGGATCTTCGCCGAGGTCAGGGCGTCCTGGGCGGCGAGCATCGCGGTCTTGCTGACGTCGTTGACGGTCTCGATGATGGGCGCCTTGTGCTGCCCCAGGATGGCGCCGACCACGGTCACCGTCTCACCGCCGGCCTCCTTGCGGGAGGCGAAGAGGAGGTTGCCGCCGGCCGCGCTGGTGGTGCCCGTCTTGATGCCGATGCCGCCGTCGTACGGGACCAGTTTGTTGTAGTTGTACCACTTCTGCCCGGACGGATCGATCCACTCGCCCATCGCCGTGATCTCCATCAGGGCCTGGTCCTGCACCAGTTCGTTGCCGAGCTTCACCTGGTCCTCGGCGGTGGAGACCGTGCTCTCCTTCAGGCCGGAGGCGTCGGTGTAGGTGGTGTTCTTCATCCCGAGTTCCTTGGCGGCGTCGTTCATCTTCTTGATGAACGCCGCCTCGGTGCCGGAGTCCCAACGCGCCAGCAGCCGCGCGATGTTGTTGGCGGACGGGATCATGATGGCGGACAGCGCCTGGCGCAGCGTGATCTGGTCGCCCTCCTTGACGGTGTTGAGCGTGGACTCACCGTCCAGGTTGTAGCCGCCCTCCTTCTCGGCGAGCGCGTCGACCGGGATCTTCGGGCCCTCCTCGCCGGACTTCAGCGGGTGCTTCTTCAGCACGACGTACGCGGTCATCGCCTTGGCGACCGAGCCGATGGCCACCGGCTTCTGCTCGCCGAAGTTCCCCATCGTGCCGATGCCGTTGACGTCCATCCAGCCCTGGCCCTCACCGGGCCACGGCAGGCTGGCGCCGTCGCCCTCGAAGCTGTACGACTCCTTGGCCGTGAGCTCCAGCGTCGGCGTCGGCAGCGGCCGTACCGCCTGCACGATCGCAAACACGACCACCAGCAGCAGGACCAGCGGCGTCCAGATCTTCACCCGCCGCGCCGCCGTCCGCAGCGGAGTCTCCGGCGGCGGCGGGGTGTTGGTCAGCTCGGCCAGCAGATCCAGCGGCGGCTTCGGCGGCAACGGCTGCTGCGTCGTCCGCTCCGGCCCGACCTGCGGGACGACGGCGGTCTGGTCGGCGGGCGCCTTCGGCTTGTCCGAGGGCACCTTGGGCAGCGCGGTCGTCGCGTCCGCGGCCGGCGGGGGCTTGCGCGTCGACGGGTCGTCCAGAGGCTTGAGCGCGACGAACTTGCTGGTGCGCTCGGCATCCGGCTCCGGGGCCGGAGCGGGCTTCCTGGCGTCCCCCAGCTTCAGCATCGTGGTCGGCTGGTCGACCGCGGGCTTCACGGCCCGGAAGACGGCCGTGGGCTGGTCGACGGGGGGCGCGGCGGCCTCGGGGGCGGCGGAGGTGCTCTTGGAGTCGTGCGTGCCGCCCGAGTCCTCCTGCTCGGCGCCGGGCTCCGTGCCGGGCCCGGCGCCGGTCGCGGGTGCGGCCTCGGGCTCGGCCTCGGTGCCGGCGGGGGAGTCGTCCTCGGCGGTGTCCTCGGCGGCGACGGGGGCGTCTTCCGCGGCGGTGTCCTCGGCGGCGACGGGGGCGTCCTCGGCGTCCTCCGGGGCGGCCTGGGCGCCGGGCTCCGCGTCCTCCGGGGCGTCCTGGGAGCCGTCGTTCGGGTCCTCGGCGTCGGCCTCGGCCAGCGATGCCTCCGGCTGCGCGTCGGCGTCGGCCAGCGATGCCTCCGGCTGCGCGTCGGCGTCGGCGTCGTCGGCGTCTTCGGCGTCCTCGCCCCGGGCCTCGGTCTCCTCGGCGGAGCCCTTCTCGGCGGAGTCCTCCTCGGGGGAGCCCTCTTGGGCGGGCCCGGACGTCACCCAGGCCGCGACGGCAGCCCGCAGCCGCTCGTCGCCCGTGGCGTCGGCCCCTTCGCCGTCCTCGGCCCCGTCCCGCTCCTCACGGCGCGCGGGCTCCTCGGAAGCCGTCTCCTCGACAGCCTCCTCCGGCGTCTCCCCGGACGCATCCTCGGCGTCCTCGGACCGCTCCTTGACCGAAAGCACCCGCGTCGCCGTGTCCGGGCGCTCGCTCTCGGACTCCCGTGCCACGGCGAGCCGCGGGTCACGGGCGGAGGCGGCGCTCCGGGCCTCGGGAACCGGACTCGCGCTCCCCGACGTCGGTTCTGCCGACGACTCGCGCTGCTTCGAACTGTCGGGGGACTCGCCCGCCACCGATGCCTCCTCCATGCGCCGCACGCCTCCGTGCGCGTACCGAACCGTGAACCGCTGTCCGGACGACCGCCCCCACAGCACTGCCCGAAGCGCTGTCCGAACCATGTACCAGTGTCCTGTGTGCGGACCTGACCGAAGCTGAAGACGAGAACGACATACCTACTGGTTCCCTCACAAACAGGTCACGCACCCTCGACAGACCAATGTGAGAGGGGTCACCCTGTCATTCATCCACGCGGGGAGGCATGGATGGGCAGGAGCCGCAGAACACTTCCGGAGGAGCTTCTGCTGCTGGCACTGGACCCGGCCACGGGTACCACTGCACAGCCGCAGTCGCTCGACCTGGGTCTGGCCGGAGCACAGCTAGTGGAGCTGGCGCTGGCCGGACGGATAGCCCCGGACGGGGATCGTATCGCCGTGGTGGTGCCACGGCCGACAGGAGATCCGACACTGGATTGCGCGTTGGAGTTGCTGCGCAGACGCGGCGCCCCCGTACGGGCGGTCCACTGGATCGGCGGGCCGCGACTGGGGCTCCGCCAGACCTACCTTTCGCATCTGGAGCGGTGCGGCATGGTGCACGCCGTGGCCGGCCAGATGTGCGGGGTGTTGCCGACGACTCGCTACCAGGCGACGGACAACGCCATCAGCCGGGAGATCAGGGCCCGGCTGGACTCGGCGATCCGCACCGGCGTACCGCCGGACCCGCGGACCGCGGCGCTCGCCGCACTGGCCCACGCGGTCGGCCTCGGCAAGCACCTGTATCCGGGCAACGAGGGACGCTCGTCCCGCTCCCGGCTGCGGGACCTGATCAGGCACGACCCGATGGGCGGCCTCGTGGCGCACGCCGTGATGGACGTCCAGAACGGCGTGGGGGCACAGCCCCGCCGCAGCCCGGCCCCGGCAGGCCGTCAGGCCGCCCCCGGAGCCAGGCCCGCGGAACCGGCCCGGGGCGGCGTCCCGGCGCAGCCGCACCGCGGCACGATGGCACGCGCCGTGGCCCACTGAGCCGCAGTCCCACGGCAGCGCACCATCACGCCGCACCACCAGGCACCACGCACCACGCGCAGTACGCACCACGCGCAGTACGCGCCACACGCGGTACGCGCCATGTGCGCGCACCAGGCACCACCACGCACCACCGAGCATCACCACGCACCGTCAGCGCCGCAGTCCAGTCCCCAGGACCGGGTTCGGGAGCCGCAGCGGTACGCGCGGGGTGGACGGGAGCCGTCGTAGGGACGACGCGCGGTCCCGGCCGCCCCGCGTGCCCGCGTGCCCGGGTGTCCGCATGCCCGCGTGTCCGCGAGGCCGCGCGGCCGGGCGTCCGCGGACTTCGTCCACCCCTCGTGCGAACCGGCGCACTGCCGCGTTCCTGCCGCATATCCGCTGTTTCCCAGCGGTAAGCAGGCCCTTGGTGGCAGTCTGCTCAGCAGCAGATACGCATAGTTGCAAGTTTCGAGGCACGCAGCCGGAGGTGCACGTCCCGTGGCGTCCAATGTCAATCCCACCGTCAGGCGACGCCGGCTCGGCCAGGAGCTGCGCAGGCTCCGCGAACTCAAGGGCATGACGGCGGAGGAGGTCGCGGAGCGGCTGCTGGTGTCCCAGTCGAAGATCAGCCGCCTGGAGAACGGCCGGCGCAGCATCAGCCAGCGCGACGTGCGCGACCTGTGCGGCGTCTACGAGGTGGAGGACCACCGGATCGTCGACTCGCTGATGCAGATGGCCAAGGACTCACGCCAGCAGGGCTGGTGGCACTCCTTCGGCGACATCCCGTACAGCGTCTACATCGGCCTGGAGACGGACGCGGCGAGCCTGCGGGTGTACGACCCCCAGGTCGTGCCCGGCCTGCTCCAGACCCGCCAGTACGCCGAGGCGCTGATCCAGGGCGCCCTGCCGGAGGCGACGCCGACCGACATCGACAAACGCGTGCAGGTGCGGCTGCGCCGGCAGGAACGTATTGCCGCCGCGGAGAACCCGCTGCGGCTGTGGGCGGTGCTCGACGAGGCCGCCGTACGCCGCGAGGTGGGGAACAAACAGGTGATGATCGACCAGCTGGAGCATCTGCTGGAGATGTCCCAGCTGCCGCACGTCACCGTGCAGTTGATCCCGTTCCAGATGGGCGCGCACCCCGGCGTGAGCGGGCAGTACGCGATCCTGGAGTTCCCGGACGCCGCGGACTCCAGCGTGGTCTACATCGAGGGCGTCACGAGCGACCTCTACCTGGAGAAGCCGCAGGACGTGCAGAAGTACAGCGTGATGTACGAGCACTTGCGGGCACAGGCCCTCAATGTGGACCAATCACGCGAATTCCTCTCGGACGTGGCCAAGAGCTACGCCCGCTGAGCCCCCGGCCCGCGCGGCGCGGAAAGATACACCGTCGCTGGGCTTGTGCGGAAGACCCGGCTGGAATATGCCAGCCGGTCGAGTGAATAGTCGCTCCGTGCGCCGATGTTGGCGAGTAGCGTCGATCACGCCATCGAGCAAGAACGTTGGCGCAATCACAGCAACTCAGCAACTGCTTACCGGAGCGAAAATGGCAATCAAGCAGGGTGCGACGGACATGTGGGTCAAGTCCTCCTACTCCCAGGGCAACGGCGCGTGCGTCGAGATCAAGTCCCCTGTCCTGTCCGCAATCTCCGTCCGGGACTCCAAGGTGACCGAGGGCCCCGTCCTCGCGTTCCCCGCGACCGCGTGGAGCGTCTTCGTGGCCTCGGTCAAGGCGTAAGGAGAGGACCTCCCTGACGTCGCGACACCTACACAGCAGGACCCCAAGAGCCCTCTCGACCAGTTCGCCGTCCTAGCCGAGAGGGCTCGGTGCTGCCCCGGGCCGCTCCCCGTCACCGCACGCCCGACGCCTCCACGACGGGGAACGCCACGTCACACACCGGGTCCTCGGCCCCGGCCGCCGCCCAGTCCGCGAAGTACACCTCCCGGCAGGGCCCGTCGTACGACAGGCCCTGTGCCGTCACCCACTCCTCCACGGCCTCGAAAGCGGCCAGGATCTGCGGATGCGTCACCTGCGCCTTGGTGATCCGGGTGTACGCCAGCCGCCGCGCCGGCTCCACCCGCACCCGCGCCTGACCGGCCCGTCCGGCCGCCTCGGCCCACGCCCGCGCCGCTGCCTCGTCGGCGACCGGCACACACGCCTCCACCGGCCCGTCGCTCTCCATCGACACCTCGGAGTGATAGACGACGAAGGGCGCCGCGACCACGCCGCCGCACTCCCCGGCCGCCTCCTCCAACCGCCCCAGCGACGCCCCGATCCAGGCCGGCAGCTCATGCGCCAGCGTGTGCCGGGACTCGGTGATCACCACCTGCCGCGGCACGTCGACCGTCTCGACCACGAATTTTCCGTACATCTCGGAGCTCCTCCCCGACAACCGTCCACGGAGGTACGCGGCGAGCGTCCGCTGCCCCGCCACCCGCGCCTCGACGTCCGCCCAGTACGCGGCGAGCCGGTCGGCGGCCTCGGCCCCGTCCGCGTCGACCACCTCGGCGATCCGCGCGAGCGGCATGTCCAGTTGCCGCAGCAGCGCCACCAGCCGGGCCCGTTCCACCTGGTCCGCGCGGTAGTGGCGGTAGCCGCTGGCCTCGTCGACGTACGCCGGGGCCAGCAGCCCCAGGCGGTCGTACAGCCGCAGGGCCTTGGCCGACAGCCGGGCTCGCGCCGCGAACGCGCCGATGGTGAGCAGTTCCTCGTCCTGGGAGTCGGTCACCACGTCATCCTCCGTCACCGGGCGCCTGCCGCCCGGTGACAGGAGACTGCTGTCTGCCCCAGGGTCAGGGTCAACCGGCCAGCTGGGCCTCGACGGCCGCGACCACCTCGGGCGCCTCCGGCTCGGTCTGCGGCGAGAACCGGGCCACGACCGTGCCGTCCCGCCCGACCAGGAACTTCTCGAAGTTCCAGCGGATGTCGCCGCTGTGGCCCTCGCCGTCCGCGAAGCCGGTCAGCCGCTCGTACAGCGGGTGCCGGCCCGCCCCGTTCACCTCGACCTTCTCGGTCATCGGGAAGGTCACACCGTACGTCGCCGAGCAGAACTCGGCGATCTCCGCGGAGCTGCCGGGCTCCTGCCCCATGAACTGGTTGCACGGCACGCCGAGCACGGTGAACCCACGGTCGGCGTACCGCTCGTGCAGCCGCTCCAGCCCTGCGTACTGCGGCGTCAGCCCGCACTTGGAGGCCACGTTCACGATGAGCACAACCTGCCCGGCGTACTGCTCGAGGTCGGCGGCCCCGCCCTGGAGCGCGTCGATGCCGACGTCGAGAACTGATACCTGCGCGTCATTGGTCGTCATGGTGCGGATGCTACGTGCTGCCCCGCGGACCTGATGAGTACCTCCCCCGCCGCCGTCCTGGAGTACAGCACCGAGCGCCCCGCCCGGCGCCGCTCCACCAGTCCCGCGTCCAGCAGCACCCGCAGATGCCGTCCGGCCGACCCGAGCGCCTGCCCCGTCACGGCGACGACATGGGTCGTACTCATCGGTGTCTCCAGCAGCACCAGCACCTCCGCCCGCGCCCGCCCCAGCAGCGCGCCGAGGGCGGCGGGCACGGACGGCCGGCCGGGCGCGCCGGCGAGCACGCCCACGCACGGATAGACGACGGCGTACCGCTCCCGCCGCGGCTCCTCCCACGACACCCACCCGGTGTGCGGCGTGACCGGCACGAGGAGCAGCTCCGCACCCGAGAGCTCCCGCGGCGGATACTCGTGCTGGTTCACCTGCAACCGGCTCTCCCCGAGCCACCGCGTCCGCCCCGGCCGCAGCGCGTCGAGGACCGCGGCCCACCCACCCCGGGTGACCTGCGCGGTCCGCGCGACCACATCGGCCTCCAGCAACCGCCGGCGGCGCCCCCAGTACGGCCGTACGCCCTCCTCCCAGACGTGCTCGACAAGCCGCGCGGCCCGCTCGGCGAGATCGTCCCGCTCCAGCCCCGCCGGGAGCGGGCCACCGAGGGACATCCGCAGATGCGCGCGTACCGCCCCGGGCGGGGCCGACCGCACCCGCGCGACCGCCTCCGCGAAGCTCTCCCCGTCCCACGGCGTCGGCGTCAGGAAGTCGGCGATCCAGTCCCGGCCGAGCCCGGCACGCACGAGCAGCGCGGTGACGGGGTCGGCCGCGAGCCGCGCCCGGTACGCCGGCAGGTGTGCGCGCAGCCACGCCTGCTCACCGGGGTGCGCACCGGCACCGGCGTGCAGCAGCTTCAGGCTCGCGAAGGTCTCGGCGTAGGGCGAGAGGACGAAACGGCTGCGGGCGAGCGTGTCGGCACTGACCTGCCACCACCCCATGCCCTCCCCGCCCCTTCCTTTCGCGTGTGCGCGAAACAATAACCACCGGCCGGCGGACGCTCGCAGACTCCGCCCATGCGCAGCTACCGCCACCTCTTCCGCACACCGGAGTTCACCCCGCTCTTCCTCGCCTCCTCCGCCCACATCGCCGCCCAGGCCCTCGGCGGCCTCGCCCTCGGCACGCTGGTGTACGAGGCGACGCGCTCGCCCCTGCTGGCGGCGGTGAGCATGTTCGGCCCGTCACTGGCGCAGGTGCTGGGCGCGACGCTGTTCCTGTCCTGGGCGGACGGCCTGCCCCCGAGGCGGGCCCTCACGGCTGTCCCGCTGGCCTTCGCGACGGGCACGGCACTCCTCGCGCTCCCCGGGCTGCCGATCTGGTCGGCCCTCCTCGTCGTCCTGGCGCAGGGCCTGATCGCGTCGCTGGGCGGGGGAGTGCGGTGGGGCCTGCTGACCGAGATCCTCACCAAGGACGGCTACCTCCTGGGACGTTCGGTGTTCAACATGATGAGCGGTGTCACGCAGATCGCCGGCTACGCGACCGGCGGCGCCCTCCTGGCACTCCTCGGCTCGGCCCGCGCGACGCTGCTCCTGGCGGCGCTGCTGTTCCTGTCGTCGGCGGCCATGACCCACCTGGGCCTCACGCCCCGCCCCCCACGCACGGCGAACCGCCCCTCGATCACGGCGACGCGGCGCACCAACGCCCTCCTGTGGTCCTCCGCCCCCCGCCGCCGCCTCTACCTCGCCCTGTGGATCCCCAACGGCCTCATCGTGGGCTGCGAGTCCCTGTACGTGTCGTACACCCCGCGGTCCGCGGGGCTCCTGTTCGCGTGCGCCGCGCTGGGCATGCTGGCGGGCGACGTCCTGGTCGGCCGGCTCCTGGCCCCCGCGCGCAGGCGGCACCTCGGCATCCCCCTCCTGCTGCTCCTGGCCGCGCCGTACGCCTTCTTCCTCCTCGGCCCGGGACCCGCCCTGTCGGGCGTCCTGGTGACGGTGGCATCGGTGGGCTACGGCGCGAGCCTGGTCCAGCAGGAACAGCTGATCGCCCTGACCCCCGCCGAACTGAGCGGCCACGCCCTGGGGTTGCACTCCGCCGGAATGCTCACGATGCAGGGGGTGAGCGCGGCGGCGGCGGGGGTGGTCGCTCAGGTGACGTCGCCGGGGGTGGGGATGTCGGTGATGGCGGGAGGGTCGGCGTCGGTCACGGTGTGGTTGGGGTGGGGGATGCGAAGGGAGCGGGCGGACCGGGACGGCCGCAGGCTCAGGACGGCGGCTGGAGAACCGAGTCGATGACGTAGATGGTGGCGTTCGCGGCCTTGATGTTGCCGCAGACGATGCCCGCCTCGCCGTTGACCTTGAAGTCGGTGCCCGAGCCCGACGTGGTCAGCTTGCCGCCCTCCGCCGTCGTGAACGAGCCGTCGGAGAGTTCGTTCGGAGTGATCTGCTGGTCCACGACGTGGTACGTCAGCACCTTCTTCAGCTCCCCTGGATTGCCGAGGAGCGAGGCGAGCTGCGACGCGGTCACCTTCTGGAAGGCCTCGTCGTTGGGCGCGAAGATCGTGATGTCGGGCTTCGCGTCGAGCGTGCCGTTCAGTCCCGCTCGGACCGTCGCCGAGACCAGCTGGCTGAGCTCGGGGTATGCGGCGGCGGCCTCCACGACCTTGTCCCTGGCGGTGTCGGCCTTCTGGGAGAGCGCCGCACAGTCGGGTCCGAACGTCCCCGTCGGGCTCGGCGAAGCATCTTCTGCGTAACCCTGCGACGCCGCCGGTCCTACGACCGCGAGCGGGATGGCGACCAGAGCGGCCGCGGCGGCCTTTGCTGTGCGCGTGCGGATGAACCTCATCGCAACCTTCCTCCCATGGAGGCGCTGAACAACGCAGAGGTGAGGTGGGGACCGCGGAAGACGTCGGTTCCGCGGGGCGGGATGGGGCGCCAGCTGCGCCACGGCCCTGGGGGCATCGTCACCCGGCCACTCAGCGAGCGTATCCAGCGGGTGGCGGTGACCGCATCTCGAGGCCGGGCCGCGGCGCCGGATGCGGGATGCGGCCACCGGCGGGGCGAGGGAGGATGGTGACTGGAAGTTGTCGCCGCAAGCCCGCCTTCGGCACGGTCGGCACGCTCGGCACCGACACGGCGCCGCGAACGCCTACCATGCGCTGCGCACCCGCGCCGGTGTCGGCGGCCCTGCCGTGCGGATACGACCGTCAGGTCGCGGAGGGCGGGCAGGGCGGGGGCGGTCGTGCTGACGGACTGTGTGACTGATACGCCGGGGGCGTTCACCTCCGTTCACAGCTGACTGCTTGAGCCCTGGACTGCCACATATCCGTTTCCACCCGACGCTTGACGGATGCGACACTCCGTCGCGTGTCTCGACCTGGATTCTCTGAGCTGGACTACTTGCGGGAGATCGAGCGGCTTGCCAGGGCGGTGACCGCCGCGGCGTCCGCCGAGGGCAACCTGTCCTATGCACCGGACCCGGACGATGCCACGCCGTTGCACCGAGCAGTGAACGCACTCGCCCGCGAGATCCGGCACTACCACTTTCCCGGCGACGGCTGTCTGCCCGAGGAGGACCGACCCGCGGTGCGGATGGCGGGCGTGGTGGTGCTCCGGCCGGGTTCTGTGCCTTCTGGCTTCGAGGAGACCTACGAGGAGGCGTGCGCCCGCCTCGGAGTCGAACCCCGCGCCGAGGGCTGGGCACTGTGGAACACCTGGGGCAAGGGCGGGGCGAGGGTGACGATGACGGTGTCGTCCGTCGATACGACGCTGGGGCTGCTCGCGAACTGGGCCCGAGGCAGAGACGTGTACCCGGTGAGCCCGGTGCCGTCCCAGATAGCGCAGGTCCATCAGGGATGGGCGGGCCCCATGACGTTCTCACCCTGGGGCGCGGAACGCTTGGGCCTCGCGGGTCGGTGACCGTCGGGGCCAGGTCACCATGCACACGTGGTCCACGGAAATCACCGGCGCCGGCCCAGAGCTCGTCCGCGGCGACGATCTGGCCGCAGGTATCCCCGCCGCGACACAGCGCTGCACGGCACGCCCCAACTCGCTCACCGTCGTGAGCGAGACCGCTCCCTCGCCGACGACTGCATCGTCGGCCCCTGCACGCGGCACGCCTTGATCGTCAACGTCCGTTCCGGTGACCGAGGTCCTGCTGTGATGGCCGCCCAGTGTCATCTCACCGCGCAGGGTTGATGTTTCAAGCCTCCTCCCGCAAGAAGAACCCCCTTTCCCGCCGCGGCGTGATCGGCGCCGCCGGAGCCGTGGCCGCCGCGGCCGCGGTGACGCCAAGCCTTTCGCCGGACGTGACCAATGAGTCTCTCGACGACGTGTGAAACCGGTTGGCGATCAGCAAATCGACGGGGCCCAAGGTAGCGGCGGGGCAACACGCTGCCTGCTGGGCAGGCAACGAAATCTGAGACCGGCCCTCAGGCCGCTCCGGCAGGTACCGACGTGATCCTGCACGGTGACCCCGATCCCATCGCCGCCGCCCACGCCTCAGATCTACGAACCCACGTTCGGCGGAGCATCCTCATCCTCCGGCGCGAGTTCCCAAACCGCCACGCTCATCGTGTCCGTCAGCTCTTCGATGTCCGGGGCAGCCCGGATGACCTGCGCGGTGTCATCGGTGGCGGTCCACAGCACCACGTCAGCTCCGACCTCCTCAACGCGCCAGGCATAGCGGAGCGCCGCGAGCACTTCAGGGGTGTCGTCCTGCCGCAGATAGCGGAAAGCCCGCAACCCTTCGCCGAGCAGTTCCGTCTGAAAGGACTCGACGACTGGCGGCTCGACGGCGTCCGAGTCGTCCGCTCCGACGAGGAAGCGCAGCGTCTCCTCCCGGTCTCCTTCTGCGGGCTTGACCATGGCGCAGACCTGGAGCGGCATACTGGTCGGTTCCCACATGCGCAGCAGCACTCGCGTGTCGAAGGGCTCTGGCGCGAAGGCTTCCGCGAACTGCCGCAGCCTGCCTGCGAGGAAGGAGATCCCTGTCGTTCCCGGATCCTGCCCGTACGACCGCCAGAACAGCTCGGCACATGAATGCGCCCAGGCGCCGATGTCCTGCCACTCCTCGGTGTCCCAGCGCGGTGGAAGCTCCAGCCACCGGCTCGGGTTGTAATCGATGTCGAGGCTGAACTCGTGCTCCAGCTCGATCTGAGGCTCGGTCATGCCCAGCTCCATCGGAAGGTCGTCATCAGCGCGTCGAACCACTCGACCATGGCGTCAGCCAGTTCGTCCCGGGGAGATCCAGCGCCGATCGTGGAGAAGGCGGCCACGAGCCACCGGCTGGGATCAGCGGGTACGGCCAGGAGGTACTCCACCCTGCGGCTGGCGAGCTCGACACCACGCTTCGAGTCCGCCGGTGCGACGCGCTCCCGGCGAACCGCGATAGCTCCGTCGACCTCACCAGTGCTGAGGTCCACCTCCGAGCTGCTTGTAGCGCTGTCGCCTGCGAGCAGCTGCACGGCGACCTCTGCCGGGTCGGACGTCTTGCTGGAGCTGCCGCCGGACCCGGAGCGCGCTGGAAGGCGTGCTTGCGAAACGCTGAACGATGCGGCGAGATTCACCTCGCCCCCCGATTTGACTGGCAGGTAGATCTCCAGTGCGTCGGCCCGACGGGCCTCGGCAACGGCTGCCATCAGCCTGCGCTCCAGCTCCAGTCGGAGTGGCGTCAACTTGTCACGAGGCACGTCGGCCGGCACGCGTGCAAAGGCGGATGTGACAAGCGAACGTACGGCGGCCTCTGCGTCTCCCTTTCCCAGCGGCACCTGGACCCAGTCCTCAGGCAGGAGGAGGTGATAGCCGGTTGGCGGAGATGTCGGCCCGGTCATGGGATCAACCACGCCCCCCGGCCCGCCTGTTCGAGTACCAGATACCTACATGCACCGCGACGCTTATCGCGACAGCAGGCCAGAGTTGCCTGTACCCACCGCCGGCAACCCCGAAGACGGCCATGAGGAAGTAGAGACCGCTGAAGACCCTGAGGTCGAATTCCAGGATGCCGCTGCGCGCCCTGGTCTCCGGGTTCCAGAACCGGATCAGCACCAGCAGGGGACTGAGCGCAGCGACATCCAAGGCCCATGTCGGCATCGGCAGTTCCGGGACCCCTGGCTTGCTGTTCTGCAACGCGACCATGAACCAGAGAAGCATGACGAGCGCGATGGCGAGCAGTACATAGCGAACGTGTGTCGCTCGCCTGCGAAGCCTCTCGTCTCCCGGGTCGAGCGCATCTGTTCCGGAGCCGACGCCCTCGGCACGCGGATTGCCTCCCCCTTCAACGGGAGGGAGTACAGGACTCAGAGAGTCCTGACCTGCAGCAGCATGAACACGGTCCTGAGCTTGACGTGCTTGCCGGGTGCGGGCGCTCGCGGTGAGACCGGTTCTCCGCTTCCCCGGTTTGGGCGTCACCATTGGGATCCGATCCCTGCTCCCGGCGCCGTCATGTCTCCCTTTGCATTCGTGTAAGTGCTGGACCAAGCCTCTCCGGCCCTGCCGCCGAGGTCAAGTGCCGTACTCGTCCCCCAGTAGGACTGCGCGATGCCCTTCTGGCGTGCTGCCTCCGCGGCGATGTCGCTCAGCCGCTGACTGTCCGGGTACCGGCCGCTCATGCGCCCGATGTCCTTCACCTGTTCCGCCATGCGCTTGTCTCCGAGGGCCTTGTATTTCTCCGCCTGCGTCACCTCCGGCATGGCCTCGTCTCGGGTTCTTGCACCCGCCGCTCGCCCCTGCTGGTTGTCAGCAGTCCGGCGCAGCCTGCCAAGCCGTCCGCTCCCGCCGCGTCCGCTTGCGGCACGGTCCATCCTCGCCAGCCGCTTCGCTTTTTGCTCGGCGAGGTCCTTGGCGATACCGCGCCCTTCCTTTTGGAGCCCCTTGACCGCCTTGGCGGCCTTGATGCCGTTTCTGGCCATCTTGAACGCCGCGATGTCGGTAATCACGACCAGGACCCGTTGCCCGTCGCGGCCATGAGGAGGTGGATGCCGAAGACAAGGCCGGTGAGGATTCCGGCCACCACTCCAAGGGCGGGGAAGAAGATCGCGGCGAATGTCAACAGCGTGGTGGCATTACTCAACCACTTAGCCGCTGTGTCCAACCAGTCGGCGTCGCCCACCCAGGCCTTCACATCATTCCACCAGCTGTCCTCCATGTCGTCGTCGATCGACGACCGGATCTTGCCGGCGTAGTGGTCCGCGCGCTCACCGTAGAAGGTGACAGCGGAGTTCAGCTTGCGGCGGGCAGCCTCAAGGTCTTCATGGGCACGCTTGACGGCGGGATCGTCGGCTGGCTGATCGTCCTTGCCGGAGTTGTTCTTCGAGCCCTTGCCTGCTGGGGCGGGCGTGGGGTTGTCAATGATGCGCTGAGCATCCTTCGCATCGGCGAGGGCTCGGTCCGCTCTTTTCTGGGCGTCCTCCATGTCGTCCGCCCAGCCATTCAGGTGGCCCTTCACCTTGCGGTAACGGTCCTCAGCGAGGTCCAGTCTGCGACCGAGGCCACGCGCTTTATCGCCCAATTTTTCTTTGTACTTACCCTTCAGGCCGTCGCACCCGGCGATCGCCCGCATGGCCTTGGCCTGCGTGCGCAGCTTCTCGGCGACCTTTCTCATATGCTCGGCCTCGCGCCGAATTCCTTCCGGGTCACCCGGAACGGGATCGCCCTCCGCGAGCGGCGCCCAGTCAGCCGGTCGAGCCATGGAAGTTCCTCCTGTGGGGAGCCACCGGGCGGTCTGCACCCAAGGCGCTATTTCTTCCCTTTGTTGGCCGTCGCCAGTTTCTCGTCGAGTCCCTTGAAGGCGTCGCTGGTCGTCTTGACCATCTTCCCGACCGCCTCGATTTCCTCGACCAGTCGCTTGCGGTTCTTGTCCCAGTTGTCCACGAAGTCACCCATGGCGTGTTGGACGCGACTGTCGCCGAGCAGCGCCTTGATGTCCTGCTTCCACTCCTCCAGCCCCTGGAACTCGCGGCGGAGTTGTGCGAGTTGCTTGGCACTCCAGGACAGCATGTCGTGGTCGACCTGGAGATCCGATCCCTTCGACACTCTCGCTACCTACGCTTCCCCGTCAGCGGTTGACCGCTTGGATCTCCTGGACCACGACGTCCTGATCAGTGCCGAACGTGCCGTTCGGGAGGTCGCCGCCCTGCCCAGTCGTGCTCGTCCAGCTGATCTTCCAGGTGATGGTTGCCTGCAACTTGTACGAGCCGTCGCCCGAGGAGCGCAGATACTTCACCCCGCACGGCGGGGTCTCGTCGGCCTTGCCCAGGGCATAGGGCTCGCCGATCTGCCCGTCGCTGATCTCGCACTCGCCGGAGGCGGGGTACGTGACCGCGTCGTCCGTGCCCGGCTCGATCATCAGCGAGACCGGCTCGGCGGTGGTCGTCGCGCTGAGGCCGAGTACCGGCACAGACGCGGTGACGGAGACCGGTTTGAACTCCGCGGTGTCCAGCCACGCCCATGTCGGCAGATTCACCTTCGTGGTGCCCTCCGGGGCGAGGTCGACCTTCGTCGGGGGGACGCGGATCTCGGCGTAGGCGAGCTGGGCGAGCATCTCGGGGGAGATGGCCTGAGGTGCGTCAGCCGGTGGCGCGTCACCTTCATCGACCCAGAAGGGCATCTCGTCGCAGTCCTGGGCGCCCGGGTCCGCCTCACGCCCCTCGGTGACGTACGCGTCCCACCAGTAGCCCTTGCCCTCCTTGTCCTTGTTGAAGTCCTTGTGGGGCTTGCCGTTGAGGAAGTAGCTCTGGGTCTTCAGGGCCCACTCGTGACTTGGCGCGCTACTCGCCCATACCTGTTTCATCTGCGCCTCAAGTTCCTTGGGCGTGTGTTTCGGCGCGTAATAGCAGGCGGGAGGCGTCCAGGAAGTGGTCGACACGACGGCGCCGGCAGATTCACCGCTGCCGTTCTTCGAATGGTCGAAGACGACCACACCTGCAGCAGACGCCGAGAGGGTGTCGCCGTCGGCCTTGGCCGATGTACCGGGGTCGACTTCAGTTACGGAAGGACCGGGCCCTGGTGTTGCCCATGCGGAATTCGGAATTGCTGCCGGAACCAGAGCCAGAAGGACAATGGGGCCGATCCGGGTTGGTGTGATCAGCCTCCGCACTGCTCATGCCCCCTCTTGGTGTACAGACCAGTGGTCACCCACACGCCGTCGTCGTTCTTCTCCAAGCGAGTGTTGTAAAGGACGTAGGGACTGTCGCTGGCTGGCGTCTTGTTCACCTTGCCGCTCTTTCGGTCCTTGTTGTACGCCTTGCTGTCGTCCGCGCAGTAGACAACGACAGCCGTCTTCTTGTCGCGAAGCGTCACCTGCGGATCGAAGTAGCGGATGGTTCCCGTCCAGGAGATGTTGGCATCCAGCCATGCCTGAACCCACTTGACTTCACTGATGAGCGCATCGTCCTGGTAGTAGAAGGCGAGCGCCTTCGACCTCGTGTCGCCTCGGGCGATCGCGTCGTCAACAGAGCCGAGTGCTCGCTCCGCGTCGGCCAGAGCGGCATCCTTGTCGACATCCCCCGTCTCCCAACCTTCGAAGACGCTCTTCATGTCCTCGGGCAACGTGATGGCCGGTCGGGCGGCGGTGTTCGATGCGCCGGCACTCGGCGAAACCGAGGTCGATGAGCCGTCCTCCGTCTTCGCTCCAGCGATCTTGTCGTTGCTCCTGGAGCTGTCATCGCCACTCCCGCAGGCGGACAGCGAGATGGCCGCGACAGCGGTCAGCGCGGCGGCTGCGAGCAGTATGGGGCGGCGGTTCACGGATGGCTCCCGGTGGGGCGAGGGTTCTCACGAGTGTGCTAACGCTATCGGCGGGATTTGGGTGACACCAGCGAGGGTTCCGTCAAGGGAGGGCAACCAGCCAGGAGATTTCCTGCGGGTTTGATCGGTAGTGCCGGGTACAGCACGTGATCAGTAGGCGCGTACCTGTGATCGTGGTGCACCCCAGGAGGGGGCTGGCTGAGCATCGCATCGAGTCGAGAGCCCCGCGAAAAGCCCAGCGGCTGAAGTTCCACACCTTTGGAATTGTCGCACCGCGACGTGTTTCCCCGGTTCCGCGATCTGCACGCAGTCGTTCACACCGGCCCGCATCTCGTATGCCGTAGCGCATTGCTGACCAGCTCGATGGCGACGATCGCCGTGTCGTCCGCGCGTGATCCGAGGGCGCGTCTCTCCAGGGCATCGCGCGCCTGCTCGCGAGTGAGAACAGGGGTTCCTCCGCGTCGGAAGATGGACGCGCTCGTCTGCGAACTCGTGCTTTGTGACATGGCCGGTCTGTGAGCGGAACACCCTGTGCCTCTTTCCTGGTAGCTGCCGACGGGCTTCACCAATGTCCGGACACATCAATTGCACCGGTACGACGGGGACACACCGTCTGACTGCCTGTTCTCTATCCGCTCGCGCGGTCGGGCAGGTTCGAACGGGGTCCTGGTTCGGGTGAGTTGTCCGGGTCGGGTGCATGAAGGAAGGGCCTCTTGGTAGCTCGCGGATGTCGAGTCCAGCGAGAAGCAAGAGGCCCTGTTGTCGAAGTGTCGCGTGGTCGTGGTCGCCGAGTCCAGTTCGTCCACTCGTGGGTGTGACTGCCTCGCCCACAGGTTCGGGAACGCGGTCGACCGGCCGCAGCGCCGGCCCCGATACGGCTCGGACATGAGCGATGCCGAGTGGGCCGTGGTGAGGGACCTTCTGCCGGTGCCGGGCTGGCTTTCGGGCCGCGGCGGGCGTCCGGAGGGCTACTGCCACCGGCAGATGATCGACGCAGTGCGCTACCTCGTCGACAACGGCATCAAGTGGCGGGCAATGCCCGCGGACTTCCCGCCCTGGCCGCGCGTCTACGCCTTCTTCGCCCGCTGGCGGGACACGGGACTGGTCACCGAGCTGCACGACCGGCTTCGGGAAGCCGTCCGCGCCGGCGAAGGCCGCAGCGCCGAGCCGAGCGCGGGGGTCGTGGACTCGCAGTCGGTGAAGGCAGACGCCACCGTCACCTTCGACTCACGGGGCTTCGACGCGGGCAAGAAAATCAACGGTCGCAAGCGGCACCTGCTCACCGACACGCTCGGACTTCTCCTGGCCGTGCTGGTCACACCGGCGTCCGTGACCGATCGGGACGGCGC
>NZ_JBIUBW010000033.1:0-49168 GCF_044548465.1 Streptomyces sp. NPDC052023
CGAGTACGGACTTGGACGTGCCACTTGCTGCTTCCCTCGATTCCTTACAGGACAACCCTATTGGGTCCCTGTCCGGGATCTTCGGGGCCCCTCAGACGTCCAGTGCCGCCGCTGCGATCGACTTCTCGTCGAGAGCCCGCAAGAGGGCGGCCTCGTCCACCACGGGCCCTCGTGACGTGTTGACCAGGATCGCTGTCGGCTTCATCAGGCGCAGTTCACGCTCGCCGACCAGGCCGCGTGTCCGCTCGCTGAGCACGACGTGGATGCTCAGTATGTCCGAACGCGAGAACAGTGCGTCGCGCGCGACGCAGGTGACGCCTTTCGCCTGGGCGTCATCCGGTTTGAGATGCTGGCTCCAGGCGATTGTGTCCATGCCGAAGGCCGAAGCGATTTCTGCTACCCGGGTGCCCAGTCGTCCCAGCCCCAGGATGCCCAGGGTGGCGCCGTTCAGACTCGTGCCCTGTGCCGCAGACGGTGATGTCCAGCTCTCCGGCGGCGTCGAGATCGATCGCCGCGTTGGCTGGCGGTGGTGACGAGCAACCTCAGCCGGGGCAATTGGCCCAGCGTCGATGAAGGAAACGGCGTGCGCTCCCGCATCGCCACGGCCACGTCGTAGTCGGCCAGTGAGTCTTTCCCAGTAACGGGTCGTCGCTGACTGTGACCACGATGCTGGCGCTGCGGTCGGTGTGGACGCCAAGTCCGGGCAGGCGTAAGGCCCCTGGTAGGAACCTGGTTCCTTGATGGCACCCGACTGGCCCAACTCGCCCGTGACAACGGCCTGTCGGCCTCCACCGCCTACCGATACCTCCACGAAGGAGCCGTCCTGGCCGCCGGCGCACCGGACCTGTCCACCGCGCTGGAGCGTGCGAAGGCAGCCGGGCTGACACATCTGAACCTCGGCGGCACGGTCGTCCGCACCGACCCCGTGGCCGCCCCCGGCCCCAACGGCGCAGACCTGTAGTGGTCCGGAAAACACCGGCACCACGGCGGCAACGTGCAGGTCATCGCCACTCCGGACGGCTGGCCGATCTGGGTCTCACCGGTCCGCCCGGGCCGGGAACACGACACCACCTGCGCCCGCCACCACGGACTGATCGACGCCCTCAACCGGATCGCCGCCGAGCTGGACATGCCGACCCTCGTCGACCTCGGCTACGAGAACGTTGGCGACGGCTTCCGCCACCCGCACAAGAAGCCCGCCGGAGGCGAGCTGACCGAGGCCCAGCAGACCTGCAACAAGGTCATCCGCGGCATCCACGGAGTCTGCGAGCGCGCCAACTCCCTACTCAAGACCACCTTCCAGGCCCTGCGCAGAGTCAGCCTCGACCCCAGTCGCATCACGAAGATCGCCGCCGCAGCCCTCGTCCTGCTCCAACTCGAGTACGACCGCACCATCTGAACGATCACACACCGTCGTGATCCGTTAGGGGAAAGGCTCACTGCCTCGTACAGCTGGTGGGGCGCTGTCTCATGCAGCATGGATACGACATGCGTGAGCGCGCGGCTTCATGTGCGTCGACTTGATGGTGCCATTTTCGTGATGAGGAAAGGGATCCACTGATTTCGCCTGATCGCCCTGGTAGTGCGTCGTTACGTCGGGTGATCTCGCCTGGTGGTGAACAGCCGGACGCCGAGCCCACACCGATCGCCACTCGAACTCTCCCAGGGGGAGACGACGGTCTTCGCCCTCGACCGGTCAGCGGCGAGGCCCCGCCGCGCGGGTGCCCGCACGCCGAGGCCGAGCAAGCGTTCACCGCCACGGTCGCCCCACCTCGCCCTCATCAGCGCCGCCTTCAACCTCGACCGCGCCCGAGCTGACAGCCGACCGGCTGACGGCGTCCCTCGAACCACCTCGGCACGGCACGCCTGGTCGAGGACCAGGCGTGCCGTGACCATCCGGATGTGAGGCCCGTCGTGGGTCATGGCGTCGTCAGGATCGCATCAGAGATCGCGGCACCTTGATGCTCCGTGAGCGCAGCCATTCGCCGAGTGCCTTGGCCTGCGAGTCCAGCCGCAGTGTCGAGGTGGCGCCGGTCCCGAGCAGTCCTCGAATGAGGAAGTTGACCGCGCCCAGGTTGGGGAATTCGTGGCGCGAGATCTCCAGTGCGAGGGTTTCGGGAAGAAGGCGTCGCAGTTCGTCGACGGTGAGGGTGGACATGAGCCAGTCCGATGCCGCACGGTCGCGTACCCAGACGCCGAGATTCGCATCGCCGCCCTTGTCGCCGGAGCGGGCGTGCACGATCTCACCGAGTGGGGCGACGACGAGTTCGTCTGCCCGCGGCGCAGGCGCCGATGGTGCGAGCGCCGGCTCGGCCAGCGGCACTACCTCGCCATCGGCTCCGTCCGGGTTGCCGGGGGCGATGATCTCGGTCGTGCCGTCGTAGTGGTGGACCGTGTGTCGGATCATCCGCTGGTCGAGCAGCGCGGGCCAGTAGACACCGAACGCGGACCCCGGTTGCGGAGGGCCGAGGGAGTACAGCCCGGGGTAGCCGGCCAGGGCCAGCTCGACCACGCGCGACGAGAAGGCGCGCCCGGCGGCCTGCTGCGTCCCTTGCACGATGATCCTGAGCAGCTCGGTTCCCGCGTTCTGGGTGTCGGGATCGGGCTGGGCCCCCCCGATGCGCTCGACGGCGACCGCGTCGAGCCCGTCGACGGTTTCGGCGTAGCGGTGGACGAACCGCTCCACGAGGGCGGCCTTCGCGTCGAGGTCCGTTCCGGTGAGCGCGAGGATCGCGCTGTTCGTCCAGCCGCCCACCCCTGTGATCGCGACCTTGGTCGTCCTGGACGGCGCCGTGCCTCGCACGCCGCGGATCCCGACGCGGTCCTCGCCGAGGTCTGTCAGCGTCGCGGTGTCCAGGTGGGCGGTCACGTCGGGGTTGAGATACGCGGGTTCACCGATCTCATAGAGCAGTTGGGCGGTCACGGTGTCCTGGGTGACCATGCCGCCGGTGCCCTGGTTCTTGGTGATCACCGAGGCGCCGTCGGCGGCGATCTCGGCGATCGGGAACCCCGGCTCCACGAGGTCGGGGACGGAACGGAACCCGGAGAAGTTGCCGCCGGTCGCCTGAGGCCCGCACTCGATGACGTGTCCGGCGGCGACCGCGCCGGCGAGGGCGTCGTGGTCGTCAGGCGTCCAACCCCACCACCAGGCGGCGGGACCGACGACCAGGGAGGCGTCGGTGACGCGGCCGGTGACGACGATGTCGGCGCCGCCCTGGAGGGCGCGCGCGATGCCGAAGCCGCCGAGGTAGGCGTTGGCCGTCAGCGGCTGGTGCGGCCAGTCGGACAGCGGCTGACCACTCGTCAGGTGCGGCAGGCAATAGCCCTCTTGCCGCAGACTGTCGAGGCTGCCGAAGACGTCGTCGCCTTCGATGTGGGCGACCCTCAGGTCGTGACCGTGGCGTGCGATCAGTTCGCGCGTCGCGGCGGCCAGCCCGGCGGGGTTGAGTCCTCCTGCGTTGACGACGAGCCTGATCCGGTTGGCGACGAGGTGCTCGAGCGCCGCGTCGAGGTGCTGCAGGAAGGTGGTCGCGAAACCCTTCGTGCTGTCCTTGGCGCGCGCCTTGCCGAGGATCAGCATCGTGACCTCGGCGAGGTAGTCACCGGTGAGGACATCGATGCCGCCCGCCCGGGCCATGTCGGCCATGGCCGAGGCGCGGTCGCCGTAGAAGCCGGAGCAGTTCCCGACGCGGAGGGGGCGCCGGCCCCGTTCAGATGCTGACGTCATGCCGACTCTTCCGGTGTAGAGGAGCGAAGACCGCCGGCGTTCTCTCCCTCGGCCCTGCTGACCCGTATCGTCCCTTCGAACCCCACCTCGCCGGAGGGGTGTTCCTCTGCGAGCTCAAGGGTCATGCTGTCGCCCTCGATGTGGGTCACCCGCGCGGTGTAGGCCAGGTTGGCGGGAACACAGACGGGCTTGCGCAGGCGGTAGGCGACCTTCGTCACGCGCCAGTCGGGGCCGAGAGCCTCGGTGACACAGCGCAGGGCGAGCGCGGCTCGCAGGTGGGAGTGCACCACGAGACCGCCGTGGCCCTCCTCGCGCGCGTGGGACTCGTCGAAGTGGATGCGGTGGGGGTTCCAGGTGACCGCGCTGTAGCGGAACAGCTGAAAGGCCGTGGCCGTGTGCTTGAGCCGTGGGAGCGTGTCCCCGACCTGGTAGTTGATGGACACTACGACTCCTGCAAAGGGTTGCGCAGTACGACGGTGCGCCGGTTGCGGTTGAGGACGGCACCCTGGGCGGACGTGAACGTGTTGAGGGTGGTGACGAACACACAGGTGCCGGCGCGCGTCTGCTTGGGAGTGACCGCCTCGAGGGTGGTTTCGAGCACCACCTCCGTCCCCGCGGTTACGGGAGTGACCAGCTCCATCTCCTCGCCGGCGCCCATCACGCGCAGGCCGTCACCGAGGGGTGTGTCACCGCCGAGGGGTGTCCCGTCGGGCTGGAGCTGGGCCTCGGGGGTGCCGATGCCCCACTCCACGATCGCGGCGAGCATGTTCGGTGGCGCCACGACGTCCGCGTACCCGGCCGAACGTGCGGCCGCGGCGTCGTAGTGGACCGGGTCCGCGGCGCCGATGGTCAGTGCGTAGCGGCCGATGGTCACCGCGTCCAGCGTGCCGAGGCTCCGGCGCGAGAGGACGGCTCCGGTCCGCGGCTGGGTCTGGTCGTAGTACTCCGCCAACGGAGTACCGGGTTCAGGTGTGAACATGCCTGGGATCCTCATCATTGATCTGGCTGCCGGCTTCGCCGGCGGCATCCGCGTGGCCGGCGAGCTCCGCGAGAACCTCACGCGTCGACTCGCCGAGCGGCGGGGCGGCCCGCAGCGGGCCCACCGGCGAGTCGCTCAGCCTCAGAGGGCATCCCGCAACCGGCACCCGGCCCCTGGCCGGGTGCTCGACGTACTGGATCATGCCGCGCTGGATCAGGTGCTCGTCGGAGTCGACCTCGCGGATCGACTTGACCGGCGCGCAGGGCACACCGGCGGCCTGCAGGTCCCGCACCAGCTCGGCACGCGTCCGGGTCCTGGTGAGGGCAGAGACCTCCTCGTCGACCGCGTCGATGTGGGCGACCCGGTCCTTCGGCGTGCGGAACCTGGGGTCGTCGATCAGCTCGGGCCGGCCCAGTGCGGTGGCCACACCGCGCCAGTGCCGCTCGGCGATGCAGATGATGGCCAGCCATCCGTCGCTCGCCTCGTAGATGTTGTACGGCGCGACCGCCATGCCCGTATGCCGGTTCCCGGTGCGCTCGGGGAGCTCTCGGCCGGGGTTGTTGTGCAGGCCGCCCAGGCTGGACGCCAGCATCGGGTAGACGGTGTCGTGCATCGAGACCTCGACGATCTGCCCCCGTCCCGTGCGCTCGCGCTGGAACAGGGCCGTGCTGATCGCCCCGAACAGGTGGATGCCGCCGGAGAAGTCCACGAACGCGGCGCCGGCCTTGGTGGGCGGCCCGTCGGGATCCCCGGTGGCCGAGGCGCTGCCGGACATGGCCTGCACGGTGATGTCCATGGCCGACATGTGGGCGTAGGGGCCGGTGGACCCGTAGCCCTTGCCGGAGGCCACGACCAGACGCGGGTTGTGTTGGAGGAGCCGCGCCGGGCCGAGCCGGAGGCGCTCCATCGTGCCCGGCGCGTAGTTCTCGATGAGTACGTCGGCGGTCTCGACCAGGTTGAGCAGCGCCTGGCGACCGGCGTCGGTCTTCAGGTCGAGCACCACACTCCGCTTGTGGGAGTTGAGCATCACGAACTCGTGGGACTCGATCGGCTCGTGCGAGCGGAAGCGCAGCGGCTCACCGCCCGGTGGCTCGACCTTGATGACGTCGGCGCCCAGTTGCGCGAGCAGGAGCCCGCAGTAGGGGCCGTTGTAGATCTGGCCCAGTTCCAGGACCCGGATGCCGTCGAACGCCGGTCGCATGGCTGTTTCCCTCCGATCAGGACTTGATCACGCCGGCGGCGCCGCCGTGGATGTACGGGATCGGTCCGGTGCCCTGCGCCGCCGACACGGTCTCGGTCACGTGCTGAGCGGAAACCGCGTCCAGGGCCGAGTGGAAGGTGCCGTCCTCGTTGAAGTTGACTGCCGCGCCCTCGATCCAGGCCAGGGCGATGGTGTCCTCGGTGTTGTCCTCGGGGCAGTAGAAGGTGTGCACCGAGCCGCCGGGCTCGTACAGGTAGGAGCCCGCCGTCTGCACCTGGTCGGGGTACTCGCGGTACGTCCAGCGACCCTGGATCGTCCACACCTGCACCGGGCCGGTGTGGTAGTGCATGGGCAGCTCGGCACCGGGCGCCAGGGTGCCCAGGACGACCCACTCGCCGCGCTCGGGGTCCAGGCGCAGCGGCTGGAGGTGGATACCAGGGCCGATAGCGTCCTTGAGCAGCGGGATCTGGTCGATGTTGACGGTCAGAAGCTCACCCTGCGGCAGAGCGACCAGCGGCAGCGGGGCGCCGCTGCGAGTGGTGGCCACGCCGGGAGAAACGGGAGCGGTCATGGGATCGGTCCTTTCCATGTGAGGGCGTTGTCGATGTGAGGGCATCGGGCATGGGCAGCGCTGACAGGTGTCGGCGAGAGCCGGACTACCCCTGCACCGGAGCCGGCGCGACGAGCGGCTCGGCGCGCCGGGAGAACAGGTAGGCGGCGAGGCCCGCCGGCACGAACATCAAGATTCCGTAGAGAGCAGCGGGGACGGCCATCACCTCGTCGCCGATCACCGAGACGCTGACGATGATGGCCAGCGTGGAGTTGTGGAGGCCGATCTCCATCGCCGAGGCGATCGACTGGCGGCGGCTGACCCGGAAGAGACGGGCCACGGCGTAGCCGATCGTCAAGCTCAGCGTGCAGAGCAACAGGGCGATTCCGCCGAGCCTGCCGATGTTCGTCGTGAGGACGTCGAAGGATTGTGCGAGGGCACCCAGGGTCACCAGCACAAGCACCGACACCGAGGCGATCTTGACGGGTTGACGCATCCGGTCTGCCCAGGCGCTGAACCGATGGCGTGTCCAGACCCCGACGGCGACCGGGATCAGCACGATGGCAAGCACCTGGACGAACTTCCCGAACTGCAGACCGATCGAGGCCTCGTCTCCCTGGAATCTCAACGTCGCCAGCGCGACGACGACCGGCAGGGTGAACGCGGCCAGCAGGGAGTTGATCGCGGTCAGCGTGATGTTCAGCGCGACATCGCCACCGGCGAGATGGCTGAAGAGGTTTGCGGTGATGCCCCCCGGGGCGGCCACCAGGACCATCACGCCCACCGCCAGCGCGCCCTGCAGCTGAAACGCGAGTACCAGAGCGAAACAGACCACGGGGAGCAGCAAGATCTGGCAGGTCAAGGCCACGGCTGCGGCCTTCGGGTACTTCAGTACCCGGGTGAAGTCGGCGACGGTCAACGTCAGCCCCAGGCCGAACATCACCAGCCCGAGAGTGAGCGGCAGAAGGAGGGTGAACACGAGTGACGCCATGCGTGGCTCCTATCGGGATGGGCCAACTCGGGTGGTGCGGTCCTGGCGGGACGGTTGGGTCACTCGAGCGGGAGCCCGCCGGAGGAGCCGTTGGAGATCTGGCCCAGTCCGAGGACCCGGATACCGTCGAACGCCGGTCGCATGGCTGCTCCCCTGCCGGTCAGGACTTGATCACGCCGGCGGCGCCGCCGTGGAGGTAGCCGACCGGTCCGGTGCCCTGCGCCGCCGCGGCGGCCTCGGTCAGGTGCTGGAGGGTCACCGCATCCATGACCGAGTGGAAGGTGCCGTCCTCGTTGAAGCTGACCTGCGCACCCTCGATCCAGGCCAGGGCAACGGTGTCCTCGGTGTTGTCCTCGGGGGTGTAGAAGGTGTGCACCGAGCCGCCGGGCTCGTACAGGTAGGAGCCCGCCGTCTGCGGCTGGTCGGGGTACTCGTGGTACAGCCAGCGGCCCTGGATCGTCCATACCTGAGCGGAACCGGTGTGGTAGTGGACCGGCAGCTTGACCCCGGGTGCCAGGGTGGACAGGAAAACCCACTCACCGCGCTCGGGGTCCAGGCGCAGCGTCTGGATGTGAATGCCGGGGGCGACAAGATTCTTGAACAGCGGGATCTGGTCGATGTTGACGGTCAGAAGCTCACCCTGCGGCAGAGCGACGAGCGGCAGCGGGGCGCCGCTGCGGGTGGTGGCCACGCCGGGAGAGACAGGTGCGGTCATGTGTTGGGACCTTTCGGTGCGAGTGCTGACCTTCCGGGACATGCGACCTACGGGCGGTGCGTAGGGGTACATCCAGAGCGTACGTATTTACGTATGGCTAACCGGATTTCCGGATGGCTGGGACGCTACGGCGGCCCACGTCTCCCTGACAAGACGCGTGCACAGACTTTTGATGGAGAGGGCGGTGCTAGCATCAGCCGCATGCCTGTCCGCCCGCATCGCACGGTCGATCGAGTGATCGGGATCCTCGAAGCCGTGGCCCTGAGCCCGCGGGGAGTGACACTGGCTGAGCTGGCAGCCGCGCTGGACGCGGCGAAGAGCTCCGTTCAGGAGCTGACCAACGGACTTCTCGCCCGCGGCTACCTCATCGAGGACGACCGCCGGTTCCACCTCGGACCAGGGCCCTTCATCCTCGCCGCTCGCGCGAACAAGCTGGCCGCGCTGTCGCTCGATCACCAGTTCCTGGCCGAGCTCAGCAAGGTCCTCCGCTGCGTCGTCCTCGTCGGGGTGCGCGTCGGCGACGCCCTCGTCTACGCCGACCATGCCGGTCAGGAGTCGCCCAACCTGACGTTCGTCGCGCGCACTCACGCCCGTCGCCCCCTCTTCACGACCGCTGCCGGCAAGACTCTGCTCGCCAGCGTTCCCGACCAGGAGATGTACCGGCTCCTGGAGCTGGCCGGCCCGGAACAGGCGGGAGAGGTCCGGCAGTTCCTCGCCGAGCTCCCTGAGATCCGCTCCCGCCGACTCGCCTTCAATCGTGGAGTCACGTTCAAGGACGCCTTCGCCGTGGCCACGCCCCTGCTGGCATCCGACGGCAGTCCGATAGCGGCGATCAGCGCAGCCGTCGACCCCGCGGAAGCGGATCGTCTCGACGACGTCGGCGAGGAGCTCAAGAAGGCAATCGCCGTTCTCGGCCCCCGGTACGGGCTCGACCACGCCTGATCCCCGTGGCGTCGAGCGGCCCAGCTGTCGCCCTCCGGGTGCGGAACTGGCTGCCCTCTACCACCAGCGCTGGGAGATCGAGACCGCCTTCCACGGGCTGAAGGTCACCCCTGCGCGGAGCCGACCGGGTCCTGCTCGCGCACCGTGGACGGCGTCGAGCAGGAGCTCTTTGCGCTGTTGGTGCTTTACCAGGCCAGCCGCCGGGCCATCACCGAAGCCGCCAGCAGCGCACACCTCGGCCGCGATTTGCGTCCTCGACGGTCAACTATTTTCCAAGCAGGTGCGGACAACGTAGTAGAGCGGTCCGCAGGTGCGCGTCCCTCGCTGTCGCCGTCGCGCAACCAGCACATTCTTCGGCCCTGGCGGTCGCGTCTGCGAAGGTATGTCGCCAGGAAGCCTCGTAGATCAGCACCCGTCCGGACATGGGCGGGTTCCGGGGTGCCAGGGTCAGTTCTCGATCAGCGTGACGTCCTTGGCGACAGCCTCCAGGGGGTTGTGGACGAACTCGAACCCGCCGCACGGCGCGTTGAGAGCGCAGGAGTTGGGTGCCCAGGTGTCGCCGCGCTGGGCGGCGACGACCATCGGGGCGCCGATCGGGACGGCGTCCACCAGCTCCAACTCCTCGATGGGCTCCGCTTCCGCGCCTCGCGGAACGCGGCCGCGACCGAACGCGACGAGGACAGCTCGCCGGAGAACGGGGTTGAGTCGATGGGCAGATGGACGGCCTTGAGCCCTTCGGGTGCGGCGCCCTGGGCTTCTGGGGCCGAGCGCTGGAGCGGCTCAGCCGGCAAAGTTGCACTTAAGATCGTTACGAGTGATACGGTTGCAGTCGTAACAATAGTGATCGTGCAACTCGAGCAGGAGAATGTTGTTCGTGGATGTCTATGAGGCGGTCGCAAGCCGACGGGCGGTACGCAGCTTCACCGATCGTCCCGTCTCCAGACAGGTGCTGGAACGCGTGATGTCGACCGCGGCCTGGGCGCCCTCCGGATCGAACCTCCAGCCGTGGAAGGCCTACGTGCTCACCGGCAGCCCGCTGAAGGAACTCAAGCGGCGCGCGGGCGAACGCTTGGCTTCCGGCGACGATTGGGACGAGCCGGAGTACGAGCAGTACCCGTCCGTGCTGAAGTCGCCCTACGCCGAGCGCCGGTCGGCCTTCGGCGAACAGCGCTACGGGGCGCTCGGTGTCCCGCGCGAGGACCTGGAAGCGCGCCAGAGAGCCGCATCGGCGAACTGGGACTGCTTCGGTGCCCCCGCCGCACTGTTCTGCTACATCGACCGCACCCTGGGGCAGCCGCAGTGGTCTGACGTTGGCATGTTCCTGCAAAGCGTGATGCTGTTGCTGCGCACCGAAGGGCTGCACAGCTGCGCGCAGATGGCGTGGGCAAAGTTTCACAGGACCGTCGCAGAGATCGTGTCCCCACCCGACGACCTGATGCTCTTCTGCGGCATGTCGATCGGATTCGAAGAGCCAACGACATGCGACCCACGTACGGGCCGTGCGCCTCTGGCGGAGACGGTCACCTTCATCGACTGCCTGTAATGCGCTGAGGAATCATCAGATAGCCACAGAGCTACGGTACTTGACGCCGGTAATGTCCTGAGCCGTAACTCCCTGAGTTGAGTCACCAGTACGGGCGCGCGCCGACACCGTCGGTGCGCGCCCGTGTCATATCCGCGTCTACGTCGCGCTACCTCAATCGACTGCGCCTGAAGGCGGCTCCTCACTCAGGACTCACGTGGAGACCAGGGCAGCCACGGGGAGGCGCTCTCGAAGGTGGTGTCACGGGTGGCGTAGGTGCCTTGTGCCGCACGCGTTCCAGCAGCTGCTCGAAAGTCAGTCGCGGGCCATGCTTGCCGAACGCTACGATGCCGGTCATGGAGTGCTTTGCCGCCGAGCGTACCCGCCTCTGAGGGTCCCGCTCACTGCCGACTCAAGGGACTGAGCGGGCTGACCGACGCCCTTTTCCCCCTCAGCCTGAAAGGCGCACTCCCATGCCCATTCGCGCATTCGTCCCGGACGACCTCGCGCCCCTCACCGAACTGACCATCGAAACGTTCCGACCCTTCTACGAGGATTCCTTCCGGCCTCTGGTGGGGGAGGTCGTCTTCGCGGGCCTGCACGACGACTGGCGCGGCGATTACCGCAAGCAGATCGCCGAACTCCACGCACCCGAGCGGCACGCTTACGTCGCGGTCGCCGACGCCGAAGACGGCATCGCCGGGTATGTGGCGTGGAGCGTCGACCCGAGCCGCAGAACCGGCAGCGTCACGCACCTCGCTGTCGCCGCCCGACACCGCCACCACCGCGTGGGCACGACACTGTGCGAGCACGCCTTCGCCCAGATGCGGACGCTCGGAGCGCGCTCCGTCGAGATCGGCACCGGAGGGGATTCCTTCCACGCACCCGCCAGAGCCCTGTACGAGAGTCTCGGCTGCACCCCGTTTCCGGTGACCTACTACTACCGGGAGCTCTGACACACCACCGGGAACCGGAATCGGAACCGAATCCGCTCCGGGGCGGGCACATGCACACGCACATGCGCGAGCCCGTCCCGGAGCGTGCCGGCACCGGAGATCGCCGGCCTGCGTCAGCTCCCGCTGCCCTTCAGCGCGGAAAAGGGCTTCACTTGGTGCTTGAGTCGAAGCGGGCCCGATTCTGGCTGATCTCGTCGTGGTGGAGGCCCGCCCAGTCGATCAAAGACACCACGATGTCGTGCAGAGTCGCCCCCAGCGGGGTGAGGTCGTACTCCACGCGCGGCGGCACCTCGGCGTACGCGGTACGGGTGATGAGTCCGTCGCGATGCAACTGCCGCAGGGTGAGCGTCAGCATGCGCTGGGAGATGCCGGGGATGCGGCGCAGCAGGTCGGTGTAGCGGAGCGGTCCGTCGTTCAGGGCGGCGATCACGAGCGCGCTCCACTTGTCGCCGGCCCGGTCCATGATCTGCCGGATGATCGCGCGGTTCTCCGGTGGCCACCGGGCGCAGGGCCCTGAGGTCACGACGGTGTCCCTCTCGTCCGTGAGGTCCTCTGAGGTGGCGTCCATGGCGCACATTCCCTTCCGGTTGCACACACCCATGTGCCTTATGTACGGCCTCCCATACTGGCCCATCATGGCGCTGCGCCCAAGACGTAAGAAGTGGAGGTGCCGGCGTTGAAGGTGGAAATCTGGTCCGACCTCACGTGTCCGTGGTGTGGTCTGGGCAGCCATCGTCTCGACAAGGCTGTGGAGCGGTTCGCCCATGGCGGCGACATCGAAGTCGTCCACCGCTCGTTCCCGCTGGACCCCGATCTGCCGAGCAGCCCCGCGGTGCCCACCCGGCAGCTGCTGAAGCAGAAGTACGGGATGGACGACGCCCAGGCGGAGGCGGCCGCCCGCCGGGTCGAGGACTTGGCCGAGCGGGAAGGGCTGAGGCCGTACGTCGTCCTGGAGAACAAGAAGGCCAACACTCAACTGGCCCATGAGTTCCTTGCCCATGCCTCCGCCCAGGGCAAGCACGCGGAGGCGTGGCACCTGGGCTTTCGCGCCTACTTCGGCGAGGTCCGCTCCCTGTTCGACGTGGACGCCCTGCTCGAACTGAGCGACGAACTCGGACTGGATCGGAATGAGACCCGCCAGGCCCTCGCCGACCGCCGTTTTCGGCAGCAGGTCCAGGACGAGACCCGCCGCGCCAAGGAGCTCGGCGCCCGGGGGGCACCCTTCCTGGTCATCGACGGCCGGTACGCGATCTCCGGCGCGCGGGACGCCGACACACTCCTCGGCGTTTTTCAGCAGGTATGGGACGCCACCCACTCGCCGCTCATCCAGACCCCGGTCGAGGACACGGACGGGATCTGCGGTCCGGAGGGATGCGCACTGCCTGCCGATCACGTCGCAGGTGGCTGAGCGTTCTTCGCTGCTCCACTGCCCTCGAAGTCCGGGGGTTCGCATCGAAGCGCGGCCCCTCTTTCCCTCACCCCATACGACAGGAAGCGTTTGTCATGTCCTACCTGCTGCACGTCGACTCCTCCTCCCTTGGTACCGCTTCGGTCTCCCGTCAGGTCGCCGACTCCTTCCGGGACGCCTGGACGGGCGAGGTCGTCCATCGGGACCTCGCCGCCTCCCCCGTACCGCACCTGAGCGCTGCGGCCATATCCGCCCAGTTGACGGACCCCGCCGAGCGCACCGCGGAGCAGGCCGCAGCTGCCGGCGTTCAGGATGAACTCATCGCGGAGTTCCTCGGGGCGAGTGCCTACCTGTTCACCGTGCCGATGTACAACCGCACCATGCCCTCGGTGTTCAAGGCCTGGCTCGACCAGGTCATCGTCGTCGGCCGGACCATCAGCCGCACCGGCGCCGCCCCCGCCGCCGACCGCCCGGCCGTGCTGATCTCCGCCCGGGGCGGCGGCTACGGCCCCGGCACCCCCAACGAGGGCAAGGACTTCCTCGTCCCGACCCTGGAGTCCATCCTGGGTGACCCGGCCTACCTCAGCCTCGACGTCACCACCCTTACCGCCGAGCTGACCAAGGCCCCTGTCGTCCCGGCACTCGCCCACCTCATCCCCGCTCACGAGGCCTCCCTCGCCAACGCCCACGAGCAGGCGCGCCTGCAGGCCGAGAAGATCAGCCAGCAGCTCACCGCCTGAGTCACCCGCTCTGCGAGTCGACCACGGCCGCGGCCGGTTCCACGCTGCGGCCGTGGCTCGGCGGCCTTTGACGGGCCTGAACCGCCACGGCGGGCAAACAGCTCCGCACCCGCTATGAGCGCCGCGCCGATCTCCACAAGACTCTGCTCGCTCTGACCTGCAGCCTCATATGCTTCCGCCGCTTGCGAACCTCGTCCTGGAACGATGCTGCACTGCTTCGGCTATGTCGGCTGGTAGGCGCTGACCGAGTCGGCCATGGGCGGGTCTGTACGGTCTTCGGTGTAACTTCCGATCATGGAAGTAGCACCTGATGAGCGACGTGACTTGTCTCTGCCGAGGCGGTTGAAGAGGTCCGGCCGGCCGAGTTGGCGGCGGACGTGCTGGACGAGCAATTGATCGGGCAGTTGGTCGACCGGGCCTGCGCGAGCGGCCTGCAGCTGACCGGTGAGGGCGGCCTGCTGCAGCAACTGACCAAACGCGTGCTGGAGTCCGCGCTCGAAGGCGAGATCACCGACCACCTCGGCTACGAGAAGCACGACCCGGCCGGTGCCGGCAGCGGCAACAGCCGCAACGGCACCCGGTCCAAGACCGTGCTGACCGACATCGGCCCGGTTCAGATCAAGGTGCCACGTGACCGCGACGGCAGCTTCGAGCCGCAGATCGTCAAGAAACGGCAGAGGCGCCTGACCGGCGTCGACGAGATGGTCCTGTCGCTGTCCGCACGTGGCCTGACGCACGGTGACATCTCCGCCCACCTGGCCGAGGTCTACGGTGCGAGCGTGTCCAAGCAGACCATCTCGACCATCATCGACAAGGTCATGGACGGGATGGCCGAGTGGCAGAACCGGCCGCTGGACCCGGTCTCCCCGGTGATCTTCATCGACTGTGTGCACGTGAAGGTACGCGACGGGCAGGTGGCGAACCGGCCGATCTACGTCGCCCTGGCGGTCACAGTGGACGGCACCCGCGACATCCTCGGCCTGTGGGCCGGCGACGGCGGCGAGGGCGCCAAGTACTGGCTCCAGGTCCTGACCGAGATCAAGAACCGCGGCGTCGAGGACGTGTGCATGGTCGTCTGCGACGGGCTCAAGGGCCTGCCCGACTCCATCTCGGCCGTCTGGCCCCAGGCGGTCACCCAGACCTGTGTGGTCCACCTGATCCGGGCCTCGTTCCGCTACGCAGGGCCGCCAGGACTGGGACAAGATCTCCCGCGCGCTCAAGCCCGTCTGCACGGCTCCGACCGCGAGCGCGGCGGAAGACCGGTTCCTGGAGTTCCAGGAGGAATGGGGCGCCAAGTATCCCGCGATCGTGCGGCTTCGGGAGAACGCCTGGGCCGAGTTCGTGCCCTTCCTCCAGTTCGACACTGAGATCCGCCGCGTCGTCTGCACCACCAACGCGATCAAGTCGGTAAACGCTCGCATACGGAAAGCCGTCCGGGCCCGCGCGCACTTCCCGAACGAGGCTGCAGCCCTCAAATGTGTCTACATGGGCGTCATGAGCCTCGACCCCACCGGCCAGAGACGCAAACGCTGGACCATGCGCTGGAAGCTGGCCCTGCAGGCTTTCGACATCGCCTTCGACGGCCGACTCTCCGTCGGCCGCCGCTAACTCACACCACCCGAGTTACACCGTCGGCTGGACAGACCCTATTGTCGAAGCCCACCGACAAGACCAAATAGGAAAAACCGGTGGACGTCGTCGGGATACTTGGCAGTAGAGGCGGTCGCTGGCGGTCCTTCATCCGGACGCGGCGTTTCGGCAATCAGTTTGGATGGCTGTCCTAAAGCGTTCCGCAGTGAACGCGCGCTTGCCGGCTGCGGTCCCCATCGTGGCCGATGGGGCGCCGGTGGAGTGGGGACCTGCGTCGGTTTCCCACGAAATCCGGTGGAGTCTCAGCGGCCGGAAGTGGTTGGGTCCTGCTCAATGCTTCGCTGACGGGCACAGTGCGAGGCGCAAGGTCCGCATCGCAGGCGCGGTCTAGCCCGCGTGCCGTCGAGTGATGGAGGTTATCGCGGTGGCTGGTTATGGGGCGCTTTCCGACGTATACGAGTGGCTGATCGGGGACGACAGGTTGACCCCCGCCAAGGCAGCCGCGGTCTACTACAGCGATGTCGTGGGCTCTCTGCCGCCCAACGCGCGCGCCCTTGACTGCGCGTGTGGAACCGGCCAGCTCGCCGTCGGTCTTGCGAGTCTTGGCCTTGACGTGGTCGCGGCAGACGCCAGCAATGGGATGGTTCGCCGGACCGAGAAGGCCGCCGACGAGCAGGGTGTCTCGCTTCGAGCCCTCCGCGCGAGCTGGGACGAGCTGCCCGACCACCTGGAGGACTCCACGTTCGATCTGGTGTTCTGCGTCGGCAACTCGCTCGGGCACGCTGAGGGCGCAGCCGGGTGCCTGACCGCACTGGAAGCGATGTCGCGGCTGCTGAGTCCGGGCGGACGCCTCGTGCTCACGTCACGCAACTGGGAGCTGGTGCGTTCCGCCGGCTCACGGGTAGACGTCCGCGATCGACTCATCCGCCGCAACGACCGCGATGCGGTCGTCAGCTACTACTGGCAGATCGAACAGCGATGGGAGCAGGAACACTTCCTTGAGATCGTGGTCGCCCAGATCGAGCCGGATGGGGTAGTGCGAGCCTGCTCGGAGCGGTTGTCCATCTGGCCCTACCGGTACGAGGACCTCGTGGCGCAATTGCGGAGCGTTGGGCTCACGGTGCAGTCCACCACCTTCGACCCCGAGAGCGATGGATACCTGGTGGTCGCCAGCCGCGACCAGGCGCGAGGCACGTCTGAGCCGGCGCGCTGATCCGCCTTTCCTCGTTGTCGTTGCCGACCTGCCGGCTCGCGACCGCCTGCAGCGGGTTCTTCGCGCAGTGTTGAGCGCTTGAAGCGGTTGCTGCGGTCGCTGGGAGACGCTTTCCGCAGGTTCAGCAGGCTGTCAACCGCTCGCATGCGAGGATCCGTGCGCTCGTCGAGCAGGCCATGGCCACCCTCAAGACCTGGCGGGCTCCTGCGCGAAGCTGCGATGTTCCACGACTTGCATCACCAGCCTGGTTCAGGCCGTCCTCACCTTGCATCTGACCTGCTCAAGCTGAGGTTGGAAACAGCTGCACTCCTGACCACTTCGCACAACCGATGGGGCAGCCCCTGGCGCCCGCGGTCGCGATGGCGACCTGTGAGCATCGGGCCTCACCGGCTGTCGGCGGTGGCTGAAGGCGACCGTGGTCAGCTCAGCGCACTAGCTGTGGGTTCGTGGCCCATTGTTCGGCCGACGCCTTCCGGCCCTGGTCAGCGCATCCTCCGCCTGGGCAGCCAGCGCAGTGACGAGGTCGGCGGCGCCAGGTAGATCGGTGATGAGGTCGACTGCCTCGCCCGCCCAGACCGGCAGAGGCGGAATCGCTCCTTGTGCCACGTCGGCCTGGTAGTCCTGACGTACCTGGGAATCGCCGGCCAACTCGGCCTCCCGACCACGCCAACGTTCGAGATAGGGGTGGGCGAGAGTACGGGCGGTGTACTTCCCGGTCGGCCAGTCCGCGCCCCGGGCGATGTCCAGCACGGTGCTGCGTTCGGTGTCCTGTCCGCGTCCTTCGAGGAGCGCCTGGCTGATGGAGGGGGCGACCAGGGCCTCGGCCGTGGCCTGGAAGCGGGTGCCGATGAGAGCTCCGGCGGAACCCAGGGCCAGGGCTGCGGCGACGCCGCGGCCGTCGGCGATCCCGCCCGCTGCCAGGACCGGTACGGGTGCCGCGAGGTCCACCACGAGCGGCACGAACGGGAGCGTGGAGCGCCCGCGGCGGGCACCGTGACCACCGCTCTCGGTTCCCTGCGCCACGATGACATCGGCGCCCACGTCCACGGCCTGCCTGGCCTCGTCAAGATCGGTGACCTGCACGATCAGCACCGCGCCCGACCGGCGGATCCGGTCGACGAAGGGGCTGGGATCGCCGAAGGACAGCATCACTGCCGCAGGGCCGAACTCCAGCGCCTGCTCCACCGCGTCAGCATTGATCGCCCAGCTCAGAAAGCCCACTCCCCAAGGCTGGTCGGTTCCCTCTGCGACGATCGGCAGCTCTCGCTCCAGCCAAGCCCGGTCCCCGTACCCACCGCCCAGCAGTCCGAGGCCGCCTGCTCGGGAGACAGCCGATGCAAGCGCACCTCCGGCCGATCCGCCCATCGGTGCCAGCACGATCGGGTGCCGCACGCCCAGCAACTCCGTGAGCTCGGTCGACAAGGCCATGACCACATCATTCCTCCGGCACCAGCGGCAAGGACCGGGCTCGAGGCAACGCGGTCCCCAGGAGCACCACTCCGAGCCGCCAGGCGCGGAGCTCGCGGCGGTTTCGGAAGCCTCCTGTGCCGCCAACGGAGATCGAGCACTCCGTCCGATCCTTCCCTCCGTCCGCGAGCGCGTGGCCGGCATGGGCATCGAGCGGCCCCCTTCATCCAGAGCCAGACAGCCGTGGGCCGCATCGGTCTGACGGGAGCATCGCTCGGCCAGTTCTCGTCAGGCGACCCAGACCGGGGCGTCCGTGCCCCACAGGCCCGCCGGGCGTGCCCAGTTCACCGGCCCTGCCTCGTACGACACCGGCGGCAGCGCGTGCCGCAGCCGGCCCGCCGGGCGTCGTACTGGTCGGCCTGGCTGACCAGTTCGTTCTTCTTGCGCCGCACCTGGTCGCGGGCCTTACCGCGGGCACAAGGGTGAGGTCGACGGTGTAGTCGACGGGAAGTCCAAGGTATCCAGCTGGGCGAAGAGATCCGCGGCGTCCTGGGCTGACCGCGAGTGGGCGTTCCGCCAGCGCCAACTGCGCCTGATAGCCGACATCGGCGTCGCACTCCACCTGCAGACACCGCCGACGCAGCGGCGGCGATGCCTGCACCGCCACCAGGCGTTGCGGCCCGAGCGCGCGAGCCGGTCTGTGCCGGCCAGGTCGTACGCGTTGCCGAGCGCGGGATCGACGCCGCCCACCTGCAGACGGCCTTGCCCGAGGCCGGCGTAGCTGGGGGAGTGCAGGATCTGTGCCCTGAGCGCCCGCCGTGCATATCGCTGGTCTCCGCCTCGGTCAGCAGCGGCTCGGCAAGGCCTCGGTGGAGGGCGTGCTGAATCATCCACACGATGTTCGCCGGGCGGGCCGGACGCAACGCGACGCCGCCGGCGAGCGCGGACTCCACCCGGAAGGCCTGCTCGCGGCAGGAGGTCACCTCGCGGCGCGCTACGGGAGCGGCCCGCTTGGTCGACGCCCCGACGTACAAGCGAGGCCAGGCACATGGTTACCGCGAATGCGTACCCGGCGTATGACCGAATGCGCGCCGGAACACGTCGATGAAGGCGCTGGTGGACGACCAGCCGCACTGGTTCGCCACCTTGGTCACCGGTGTCTGCTCGGCCAGCAGGACCAAGGCGCGGTGGAGGCGCAGCTGGGTGCGCCACTGGGGGAAGGTCATCCCCAGCTCCTTGCTGAACAGGCGTGAGAGTGTCCGGTCGCTCGCTCCAGCCTCTCGGCCCAGTTCGGCGAGTGTGCGGTTGTCCGACGGGTCGGTGCGCAGGAGGTCACAGACCGTTCGCAGCAGTGGGCTGCTCGGGGTCGGCAGGTGCAGGGGCTGCTGCACCGAGATGCGTAGCTGGTCGAGAAGTACCCCGCGCAGTCTCGTCCGCTCCGGGCTGTCGCCGTCCTCAGTGCGCGTATAGGTGATGATCAGCTCGCGCAACAGCGGGCTCACCGCCAGCACGGTGGGGCCGTCCAGACGCAGCGGGTCCTCTCGCGGGGGTAGTCCCACCAGATGCAGTTCGAGATCACCGTGCGCCTGATGGGCGTGGACGGTGCCGGCCGGGACCCAGATGGCGCGAGTCGCCGGGGCGACCCAGGAACCCGCGCTGGTGGTGACGGTCAGCACGCCCCGGCCCGCGTAGACGATCTGATGGTCGTCGTGCCGGTGCGCGTCGATCTCCCCACCGGAGGCCAGTCGCTGGGTGCGGGTGGGGGCCACGGGCGTGTGGCGGACTTCCGTCATTATCTGGCAGCTTATCGGAAGCGCGACGCGCAAAGTGCCGCGCAGGATGACGAGGTGAGAAGAAACCTCTCGATCACCCTGCTGTCCGTCGGGCACGGCTGTGTCGACGTCTATCAGGGGGCCGTCGCCGCCCTCGTGCCCTATTTCGTCGCCGAGCGCGCCTACAGCTACGCGGCCGCCTCGGGCATCGTGCTCGCGGCCTCGCTCCTGTCCTCGGTGGCCCAACCGCTCTTCGGCGTGCTCACCGACCGCCGGGCCATACGCTGGCTGCTCCCGGTCAGCACCCTGCTCGCGGGCCTGGGCATCGCCCTGAGCGGGGTGAGCGACTCCTACGCCGTCACACTCGCGGTCGTCGCGGTCTCCGGGATCGGAGTGGCGGCCTATCACCCGGAGTCCGCGCGGGTGGCCAGGGTCGCCGGCGGCGGCAGCCACAGCGCCATGGGGTGGTTCTCGCTCGGCGGCAACCTCGGCTTCGCGCTGGCCCCGCTCACGGTCGCAGTCGTGGTCGCCGCCGGCGGACTGCGGCTGACACCGTTGCTCCTGCTGCCGGCCGTTGTCGGTGCCGCGCTGTGCCTGCCCGTGCTGCGCGCCCTGGAGACCCGGCTGTCCGACACCGCCAAGGCCCCTGCGACCGGCCGGGACGACACCGCGTCGTTCGTCCGGCTCTCCCTGGCCGTGGTGTGCCGCTCCATCGCGTTCATCGGCCTGGGCACGTTCATCTCGCTGTACGCCACCGAGCGTATGGACGGCAGCAGGGCCGCCGGCACGGCCGCGCTGTTCCTGCTGTACCTGGGAGGGGCGGTGGGCAGCGTCCTCGGCGGTGCGCTGGCAGGCCGCTGGGACCGGGTCCGGGTCTCGCGCTGGTCGTACCTGCTGACCGCCGGGTCGATCGCCGGCCTGGTCTTCGTCGCCGGCCCGGCCTTCTACCTGTTCGTCATCCTCACCTCGGCAGGTCTGTACATCCCGTTCTCGCTCCAGGTCACCCTGGGCCAGGACTACCTGCCCTCGCGGATGGGCACCGCCAGTGGAATCACGCTCGGTCTGACCGTGAGTATCGGCGGCCTGATCAGCCCGGTCATCGGCACCATCGCCGACAGGACTTCGCTGCAGACCGCCCTGGCCCCCCTGATCCTGATGCCTGTCCTCGCCTGGCTGCTGTTCAAGACCCTGCCCGAACCTGCCGTGCCGGTGTCCGAGGACACGGCACCGAAGGGAGCAGACGCCCATGCCGAACCCTCTTCCGTCCAGCCCGATCTCCGCTGAGGAGCTGGCACATCCACTGAGGCCGGTTACGGAGACAGATGATCCTGTGCTCCGGTCAGCCACGGAGGGATGTCCGCTGGTCGCCTGGGGCTGTACGGCCACCGCGAACACACCGACCTGGAAGCTGTTGTCCGCCCATTCGACGTCAAGTGGCGAGGTCGAGTACTGCAAGTGCAGCTGCGACGCCATCGTGGTGCTCTGCCGCGGCGAGGTGGCCGCGCTCGCTGACCTTCCGGACGGTGACGGGCCCGGCGCGCAGGACCGCGGCGAGCGAAGGCCATGAACGGCACGACAACCCCCTGTTTCGGCACGACGTCCATTCGGCTGCACAAGTAAAGAAACCTGAAATTCTCCTCTGTTGAAGTCTCACCATTCGAGAGAGAAGGCAGCTGATCGCAGGGTGAGTTGACGAAAAACAAGCGCTGATGACTCCGGGAAGCTTCGGGCAGTGCGGAGTCATCGCCCTTTCATGTCCTCATAAAGGTACTGCACATGATTTTCCAGCCATTCGGGCGGAGAGTGAGAAACGGCCAGATGACTTGATCTACATCTGGCTACGCCGAACTTTCGGTACGTATGTTGACGCATGGTTGCCATGCATATGCGCGGCAACCGAGGAGCACTCCACGACCTGGAGGAACAGTATGCGCGTCAGCATGTGTGCGGCAGGACAGATGTACGGTGCCGCCAAGCCAGTGGACACTCGAGGGCCGGCCCGCGTGCGGCTCGGAGTGCTGGGTCCTTTGCGCCTTCACGCCGATGATGCGAAGGAACCAATAAGCATCGCGCCCAAAATACGGACGGTACTGGCCGTGCTGGCCATTCACCCTGACCAGTTCGTGTCGGCCGCCGTGCTGATCCGCGAATTATGGTCCGAACAGCCGCCCGTCACCGCACTGCGCACCCTGCAGACGTACGTCCTCAGCATCCGTAAGGAGCTCTCCAGGCTCACGGGGCTCAAGCCCGTGGACGTCGCGGACCAGCTGCTGTCCACCCGGGACAACGGCTACTGCCTGCACAGTTCCGATCTGCGGCTGGACTGGCTGGAGTTCATGCGACTGGCCGACCAGGGCCGCCGGAGCCTGCGGACCGGTGACAGCCACACCGGTATCCGGGAACTGGAACAGGCGCTGGGCACATGGCGCGGCAGCGTCCTCACGGACGTTCCCAACGGAGCTTTGCTTGAGTCGCGCAGGCTGATGCTGGAAGAGTCACGGCTCGACACGATCGAGACGCTGATCGACGCCCGCATCGAGGCCGGCCTTCATCACGAGGTGATCGCCGAGCTCGCCGCTCTCACCAGCGAGCACCCCTATCACGAGGGTCTGCACGCCCAGTACATGCGCGCTCTGGCACTCAACGGGCGCCGTGCGGCGGCTCTCGAGATATTCGTGCGCCTGCGTACCCGGCTGATAGACGAGATCGGAATCGAACCGGGTTATCCACTGCAGCAACTGCAGCGCACGATACTCGACTCGCATAAAGCCGCGCACACGTCACTCACTTTCGCCGCGATGGGAGAACCGGTCGCGGCGAAGTAGGAAATCCTCCCCCCTCGCACGCTGGGGCCTGCCCTCATAAGGGCAGGCCCCTTCGTATACGCGTGCCCGCCTCCGGCCCCACCTGGCTCTTGAGCGTTTCTCGTCATAGATCTCGACAGGCCGGTGCGACGGTTGAAGTGCAGAAGCGAGGCATCAGCCCGTGCCCGGTCCTTGCCGACCGAGCCCCGTCCGTTCGAAGGGACGTCATGACCGTCATCTCCGCGGCGCACGAACTCCTCGACGGCGACGTGTACATCGATCTGCGAGCCAGCCTGGGGCTTCCCCTTCACCTCAAGTGCGAAGGGTTCAACTTCGCTGGCTCCATCAAGATCCAGCCTGCCGTCCGGATGGTCGAGGAGGCCCAGCGCGACGGGCTGATGGGGACGGACTCAATCCTGATCGAGTCCTCCTCGGGCAATCTCGGTGTGGCCCTCGCCGTCATCGCGGCCTCCAAGGGCCTGAAGTTCGTCTGCGTCACCGACCCGCACTGCAACCCGGCCACGGTGGCGCTGATCCGGACCCTCGGCGCGGAGGTCGTCACCGTGGACCAGCCCGACGCCTCCGGCAGCTACCTCGGCGCCCGCAAGGCCTACGTCCGCGAGACCTGCGCGCGTGATCCGCGGCACATCTGGCTCAACCAGTACGAGAACCCGGCGAACTGGATCGCGCACTACGAGAACACCGCCGCCCTGCTGGCGAAGGACTTCCCCGACCTCGACACCCTGTTCATCGGCACGGGAACCGGGGGGACCCTGATGGGCTGCGCCCGGTACTTCCGTGAGCACCGGCCGGAAACCCGCATCATCGCCGTCGACAGCGTGGGCTCGGTGAGCTTCGCCGGCGTCCCCGGCCCGAGGCACATCCCCGGACTCGGTGCCAGCGCGCCGATGCCGCTGATCGACCCGGTCCTCGTCGACGAGGTCATCCGCATCCATGAGGTCGACACCATCCACACCTGCCGCAGGCTCGCCGCCCGCGGACTCCTCCTCGGAGGCTCCTCCGGCACGGTGATCACTGCCGCCGCCCAGTGGTTCGCCCACCACGGCGGTGCCACGCGCACGGCCGTGGCCATCGCACCGGACCTGGGAGAGCGCTACATCAGCACGATCTACAACGACACCTGGGTCGGCCGTCACTACGGCCAGGACGACCTGCACAAGATTCTGGAGACATCGTGATCGAGCAGACCACAGCCCCCCAGTTCTGCGTGGTCCCGGGGAACATCGTGCACGAGGTGCTCGACGGACGGCAGACGGAGGTCATCGACCTCGTGGAGAGCGCCTACCGCCTGCACGGAGAGGGCCGTACGGTGAACCCGCCGTCGTACTTCCTGAGGTTCCCCGGCCGATCCACGGCCCGCATCATCGCCCTGCCCGCCTCGGTCGGCGGTAGCCGGCCGGTCGACGGCATCAAGTGGATCTCCAGCTTCCCCTCCAACCTCGACCGTGGCTTACCCCGCGCCTCCGCGGTCCTGATCCTGAACGACCCCGAGACCGGATATCCGTACGCCTGCCTGGAGAGCTCGATCATCAGCGCCGTGCGGACGGCCGCTTCCGCTGCCGTCGCGGCCCGCGCCCTCGGCGAGAACCGGCCCGCACCCCGGCGCGTCGGCTACCTCGGGACCGGCCTCATCGCCCGCTACGTGCACGCATACCTGACCGCGCTGGGCCGGGCCCCGGCCGAGTACGCCGTCCACGACCTGTCCGCCGTGTACGCGGGCCAGTTCGCCGAGTACCTGAGGACAACGGCCGGCACGCCGGTCCATGTGCTGGACTCCGCCGAGGAACTGGTCCGCTCCAGCGACGTCGTCGTCTGCGCGACCACCGCGGCCACGCCGCATCTGCTCGAACCTGCCTGGTTCGCCCACCACCCGCTGGTGCTGCACCTGTCCCTGCGCGACCTGGGCACTGATGTCGTCCTGGACAGCTGCAACGTGGTGGACGACGTCGAGCACGTCCTCAAGGCCGACACCTCGGTCCACCTGGCCGAACAGCGCACCGGCGGGAGGGACTTCCTGGACGGCACCCTGTACGACGTGCTGACCGGGGCGCTGAAGACACCGGCCGACCGCACGGTGGTCTTCTCCCCGTTCGGGCTCGGTGTCCTGGACCTGACGGTCGGGGAGCATGTGCGCCTCCGTGCCGAGGAGAGCGGCCTGCTGAGGCCGGTCGAAGGGTTCTTCCACGACCTCGACAGGCACAGCGCCCCGCTCCCGGAAGGGATCCGGCGATGACATCCCTTCCCCCACGCACCGCAACGGCGCCGGTCAGGGCTGAACTTCCCCTGGTGCCTGGCGCCGTCGAGCGGGCCCGGAAGCTCGCCCTGCGCCACACCCGCGCCCTCGACACGGGGACCGCCCTGCTGGACCACGTCATCGGTCACGGCGAACGCGGCCCGGACCGGCCGGCCGTCGTCGACGGTGAGCGGACGGTGAGCTACAGGGAGCTGCTGGGTCTGGTCGCGGTGACACGGGACGCGCTGAACGCGGCCGGAGTGAGGGCCGGCGACACCGTGGCCGCCCTGGGGGGCCGCAGCGTCCACACCCCGGTCGTCTTCCTCGCCCTGGAGGCCCTGGGCGCCTCGTATCTGCCCCTGGACCAGAACTGGCCGGAGGTTCGGGTCCGGGACGTACTCGCCCGCAGCAGGGCCAGGCTACTGGTCGACTACAGCGACGGCACCGCGCACGCAGCGCGGGCGGCCGCCGTCGCCGAGAAGACCACGATCCTGCCGCTGCCGCAAGGAGGCGCCGGTGCCATGCCGCCGACCCGGGCCGGCGACCGCTCCCATGAAGTCCGGTACACCATCTTCACCTCCGGTACCACCGGCCGCCCCAAGGGCGCGACGGTTGAGCACCAAGGCATGATCAACCATCTGTGGGCCAAGGCAACCGACCTGGCACTGGGCCCGGACGACGCGGTCGCGTTCACCGCGCCGCTGGTCTTCGACATCTCCATCTGGCAGATGCTGTGCCCGTTACTCGTCGGCGGACGGCTGGTCGTCGTGGGCGACGACGCCATGCGGCTGCCCCGCTGGCTCATCGGTGCCCTGGACACGGCGGCCGTCACGGTGGTGGAACTCGTCCCCACCGTCATCGGCTGGCTCGTGGACCACCTGGACCGGGCCGGTGGCGACAAGGGGCTGCCCGAGCTGCGCTGGCTGCTGTCCACCGGCGAGGAGCTGTATCCAGCGCTCGCGGAACGCGCCCTGAGGACCCTGCCTCATGTGTCCGTGGTCAACGCCTACGGTCCGACGGAGTGCTCCGACGACGTGACCCACCACGTGGTGACGGACGCCGATCTCACCGATGCCCGGTTGCCCGTGGGCGCCCCCATCGTCAACACCGCGCTCTACGTGCTGGTCGAGGAGGGGGAAGGCGGCCGGTGGCGGGCGGCAGAACCCGGTGAGAGCGGGGAGCTGTTCGTCGGCGGTACGGGCGTGGGCCTGGGGTATCTCAACGACCCCGACACCACGGACCGGGTCTTCTTCCGCGACCCCTTCGATGCCGGATCGCCCACCGGACGCCTGTACCGGACGGGAGATCTGGCCCGCGCCGACGGCGGCGTCGTGTACTACCTCGGCCGCGGTGACCGCCAGGTGAAGGTGGCCGGTGTCCGGATGGAACTCGGCGAGATCGAGGTCGTCCTGAGCAGGCACCCGGCCGTGGACCAGTGCGCGGTCGTCGTCGCCGGCGAGGGCGAGCGCGCTGAACTGGTCGCCCACTACAGCACCCGCACCCCCGTCGGCACCACGGTGCTGCAGGAGGCGCTGAGCACACAACTGCCGGCCGCGATGGTGCCCCGCCGCTGGCGGGAGTGGGAGGCACTGCCCCTGACCCATAACGGAAAGATCGACCACAGGTCGCTGCACGCGGCCACCGGCCCCGGAAAGCAGGCATCGTGACGACCACGCCGCTCAACTTCACGTCATCGCAGCCGCCCGCACCCAAAGGCCGCCAGGCGTCGGCATCCGTCGCCGAGCGTGTCGCCTCCGTGGCTCACGTCGCACAGGAGCACCTGGAGGCCACCGACCGCGACGCCTCCTTCCCCCGGCACGCGCTCCGGCAGATGCGCTCCACCGGTCTGCTCGGGCTCCTCGTGCCCGCAGAGTACGGCGGCCTGGCGGGCACCGTCGGGGACCTGATCGACGCAAGCATGGCCCTGGGCCGTGTCGACATGTCCGTCGGGATGATCTTCGCCATGCACTGCCAGCAGTCCGAGGCGATCGTCCGGTACGCCGCATCGCCCCTGCGGGAGGACCTGCTCCACCGGCTCGCGGCCGGCGACCTCTACCTGGCCTCGGTGACCACCGAACCGGGCAAGGGCGGCCACCTGTTCCGCTCGTACGCGCCTCTGCACGAGTCCGGAGACGCCCTGCGGATCGACCGGGTCGCACCGATCGTGACGGGTGGCGCCGAGGCGGACGGGTTCCTCATCACCATGCGCAGCCCGCATGCGACCGCCGACCACCACGTCTCCCTCGTGTACGCCCACCGGCACCAGCTGACCGTGGAGGGCAGCGGAGTGTGGAACCCGATGGGCATGCGTGCCAGCCACAGCCTGCCCCTGACGCTCACCGGGTCGATTCCCCCGCACCAGGTGATCGGTGAGCACGGGGCCTTCCACCGGATCGCCCAGTCCGTGTTCGGTCCTTTGGCCCACATCGGCTGGTCCGCGGTCTGGCTCGGCACAGCGGCAGGGGCCCTGTCCCGCGTGCTGCGGCTGCTGCGCGACCCGGCCGGCCGCAAACGCTTCGACCTGGGCTCCGAACTTCTGATGACCCGGCTGTCCCGGGCCAGGCAGCGGCTCGACACCGTGCATGCCCTGCTCCGGCGCACCGAGTCCCTGATGGCCGGCGACACCGACGTGTCCGGCACAAGCAGCCAGCTGCTGCTGAACAGTCTGAAGATCACCGCGGCCGAGGAGTGCTACCGGGCCGTCGACGAACTGGTGGACGCGGTCGGACTGCGCCACGGCTACCTGCGCGACTCGCCGACCCGACTGGAGAAGAGCCTGCGCGACCTGCGGTCGGCCGCGCTCAACTACAGCAACGACCGACTGCACCTCGCCGACGGGCAGCTGTGCTTGCTCGACCCGGACGTCCGCTTCGCCTGACCGCACCGGCCCACCGCTGGGCGTAACAGCCCCGGCCGCCACCCCCGTTCACGGCTCCCCCCGCATCCCGCGCCCACCTCCGGCACCGCCCCCCGGAATTCGCCTTACGCCTCCGCATCCTGTACTCACACCCGAGGACTCTTCATGCCTGAAAGCGAGCAGAAAACCTCCCACGAGAACTGGAACACCGCGCTGCGCTACATCGCCGGCCGGAAAGCCGCCGAGGAATCCCTCGGATTCCTCGCCCACATCAGCGCCACCGTGCAGCAGACTCCGCAACTGAAGGAAGTCGTACCGGCGGTGGCCAAGGCCTGCGTCCCGTTCCTCGCCTCCGCCGTCTCACTCGGCGCCCTCGCTACCCACTCCCAGCTCGTCGTCCAGTCGCCGACCGGGTACTCCACCGCCCTGGAGGGAGTGCGCGGCCTCCTTTCCGGCAACGGCACCGGGAAGCTCGTGATCAGCACCCACGAGAGCCTGGCGCAGCAGACCGACTCCGACCACCTGGCGCGGCTGCGCCAGTGGCAGGCGGACTCCGCGGTCGCCCTCCCCATGACCTACCGTGGTCTGCACGGGGGCCACCTGATCGCGCTGCGCGGTCCGGAACACCGGCGTGGTCCGATCAGCGCCGCGGACATCGCGCTCATCTCGGAGGTGGCCGACCGGGTCGCCGCGTTCAACGCCTTTGTCACGCAGCGGTCCGGCGTGGACGGCGCGTGATGGCCGCCACCTGGCAGGACGTCCGCTCCTGGATCCTCCAGCGCAATCCCGGACTCTCCGAGGACGACGTGCGCCCGGAGACCGACATCATCGAGTCACGGATCGTCGATTCCCTGCAATTCGTCGAACTTGTCCTCCACATCGAGGAATTGCGCGGCGAAATGATGGAGTTCACCGAGGTCGACCTCGACTCCTTCCGCACGCTCAACGACATCGAGAAGAACTTCCTTTCCGTCTAGCAGGAGAAACCACCACAGAGCACGGGGAGGTGACATCGTGAACGAACAGACCGTCGTCCTTCAGGGATCACTCCACGGCAGGACCGACGCGGTGGTCTTCCTGCCGCCCGCCGGCAGCGTCGGCTCGCCGCTACGCCCCCTGGGAGACCATCTGCCGGACACCCTGCCCGCCCTCCACTGCGAAGTGCCCGGCCGCGGCCGGCTCGCCGGTCAGGAGTGGCCCGCGTCCGTGTCGGAGGCCGCGGACCGCTGGACCGAAGATCTCACCGCACTGCTGCCGCACGGGTTGCGGCTGCACCTGTTCGGACACAGTCTCGGGGCGCTGTTCGCCTACGAGATCGCTACCCGGCTCCAGGCACTGCCCGCGCTTGCGGTCCGCAGCCTCAGCGTCTCCGCCGCCCGCGAGCCCGGCCACACGCCGCGCACCGCCGTGGCCGCCGCCTTCGCGGCGCTGCAGCGCACCGGCGGCGACAAGGCCGACCCGGACGGCACCTGGCTGACGCACGACCTGGGGATGCGCCGGGCGCACCGCGCCACCCGGCGGCCGGTACCTGCCCCGATCGCCCTGTTCTGCGGAAAGGACGACCCCTTCGCGCGGCCCGCCGACATGGCGCCGTGGGCCGCCTTCAGCACCGCCCCGCCCCTGGGGACGTTCACCTTCCCCGGCGGACACGACTACCACCGCTCCGCACCAGCCGCCGTCGCCGCGGCCCTCACCGATGTGGTGAACCGCAGTGGCGGCCCCCTGCCCACCCATCCCGTCGTCAAAGGAGTCGGACATGACGGTTGAACACCACAACGCGCCCACCGTCGAGCAGCTGATAGACGTGGTCGGGAACAGTTCCGTCGGCATCGCGGTCACCGACCGCGCCGGAGCAGTCCTGCTGCACAACAAGGCCCAGTCCGTGCTCATGCACGGCGAGGCCGACCACCTCGGCGGCCGGATCCAGGCCGGCGGCAAGGACGCGCTGCCGCAGCTGCTCGCGGACCTGGAACGCAACGGCCGGATCGAGAACGTTCCCGTCACCTACCTCAGCGCCGACGGTACGCAGGAGCGCGTGTCCGCGGTGAACGCGGTGGTCGCCGGGGCGGGCGACGAGACCAGGATCCACTGGGTGAGCCGGCCGGAGCTCGGCGAACGGCTGCCGGTGCCCAGCACCAGCGACGAGGACCCCACCTCCGACGCCACCGCCTGGATCCGCGCGGTCGACCAGCGCAGCGAACCCGTCCTGTCCCCGACCAAGGAACAGGAGTCGGTGCTGCGGGAGTTCTACGAGGTCGCACCGGTGGCCATCCACCTGATCGGCGTCAACGGCCAGGTCATGCACGCCAACCCGGCCGACGTCGCCCTGGTGGAGTACAGCGCCCGGCCCACGGAGTACGTCGGCCAGCACATCCGCAGGATCTACGAGGACCAGGGACTGCTGGACGACTTCCTGTCCCGCTGGGACGAGGACTCACCGATCATCAACTTCCGGGCGAACTTCGTCACCCGGGAGGGCGCACCCAAGCCGGTGCTGATCTTCTCCACCGCGCAGGCGGCCGGCGGCAGCGTCTCCAATACGCGCTGCTTCGTCTTCAACGACCCCGAGCCGCAGCGCGCCCGCGACACGGTCAGCGCCTTCGGCTGGCCGTCCTGAACCGGGCGGCGGGAGGGGGCCCTTGCCCGGCCCCCTCCCGCCGCACCCCGACGTCAACCCCATTCCTTCCTGGGAGCGACCATGTCCAACGTGCTGGTGATCTCGGGGAGCCCGTCCCCCACCTCCCGGACCGAACTCGTCGGCGACTACGTGGCACAGCGGCTGGCCGAAGACGAATGGCAGGCCGGGCACCTGAAGGTGCGCGACCTTCCCGCGCGGCCGCTGCTCACGGCGGACACCACCGAACCCCGCATCGCCGATGCCGTGGACCGGGTCGCCCGGGCCGACGGCATCGTGCTGGCCACCCCGACGTACAAGGCGAGCTTCTCCGGACTGCTCAAGACCTTTCTCGACCTGCTCCCGCAGCACGGCTTCACGCACAAGGCGGTGCTCCCGCTGGCCACCGGCGGCAGCACCGCCCACGTCCTGGTACTTGACTACGCACTGCGCCCCGTGGCGCACGCGCTCGGCGCACGGCACGTCGTCCAGAGCTTCTTCCTGCTCGACACGCACCTGGCCCGGTACGGCGACAGCCTGCACATCCGGCCCGAGAGCGCCGGCGTGCTGGACGGCGTCATCGAGCAGTTCCGCAAGGCCCTGGTCGTCGGCGTCTGACCGCATCGGCCCCACGACCGACCCTTCCCCGCCCGGACACCGTCGTCCCCGCCTCCGCCGCCCACAGCCCGCGCCGCGACGACCGGCGCGGGGGGAGTACGCACACCATGGCTGAGAAGAAACCGAAACGCCCGTGGATCACCGGCTGGGACCCTGAGGACGAGGACGCCTGGCACCGGGGCGGCCGTCGCACGGCCCGCCGCAACCTTGTCCTGTCCGTCCTCAGCGAGCACGTCGGCTTTTCCGTGTGGACCCTGTGGTCCGTCCTCGTGCTCTTCATGACACCCGAGAACGGGCTGGCGTTCACGCCGGGGGAGAAGTTCCTCCTGGTGGCCACCCCCACGGTCGCAGGAGCCCTGTTGAGGCTTCCCTACAGCTACGCGGTCACCCGATTCGGCGGCCGCGACTGGACCGTGTTCGCCACGACAATCCTGCTCGTCCCCGTGACCCTCGCCCTGTACTTCGTACGGCAACCCGGGACGCCGCTGTGGGTGTTCCTGCTCATCGCCGGCCTCGGCGGAGTGGGCGGAGGCACCTTCGCCTCGTCCATGACGAACATCACCGCCTTCTACCCGCAGCGGCACCAGGGATGGGCCCTGGGGCTCAACGCCGGGGGCGGCAACCTCGGCGTCGCCGCCGTCCAGCTGATCGGCCTCGCGGTGATCCACGCGACCGGGCGCGAACATCCGGAGTACGTGGCGGCCGTCTACCTGCCCCTCGTCGTAGTCACCGCCGTACTGGCGGCCCGGCTCATGGACAACGTGGACGCAGTCCGTACCGCCCCCCAGGTCCAGCGCGAGGCCGCCCGGTGCCCCGACACCTGGTGGATCTCCCTGCTCTACATCGGCACCTTCGGTTCCTTCATCGGGTTCGGCTTCGCCTTCGGACTGGTGCTCCAGTACGAGTTCGGCACCTCGCCCGTGCAGGCGATGGGGTACACCTTCCTCGGCCCGCTCCTCGGGTCCCTCTTCCGGCCGCTCGGCGGATGGCTGGCGGACCGACTGGGCGGAGCACGCGTGACCCTGTGGAACTTCCTCGGCATGGCGGCTGGCACCGCGATACTCGTCCTCGCCTCCCACGCCGGTTCCTTCGGGCTGTTCGTCGGCGGGTTCACCGCGCTCTTCGTCCTCAGCGGCCTCGGCAACGGGTCCACGTACAAGATGATCCCCGCGGTCTTCGCACGGCGGGCGGAAGCCGCGGTGACAGGCGGCGGCGACGCCGCACGGGCCTTCGCGCGGGCCCGCCGGCTGTCCGGCGCGGCCATCGCCGTCGCCGGCGCCGTCGGCGCACTCGGCGGCGCGGCCATCAACGTCGCCTTCACCGTCTCCTACGCCGACGTCTCCGGCTCCGGCACCCCGGCGTTCCTCTCCTTCCTCGCCTACTACGCCGTATGCGTCCTGATCCTCCGGTTCGTCTACCTCCGCCGGCAGCCGCCGCGGGCATCAGCGAAGCCGGAGGCCATCCGGGAGGCCAGCCGTGCCTGACACCCGGCAAACGGCGGCCGCACGGCAGACGCACTGCCCGTACTGCGCCCTCCAGTGCGGCACGCGGATCTCCGGCACCCGCGCCGACGCCGTCACGGTCGAGCCCGCCGACTTCGCGGTCAACCGCGGCCGGCTGTGCCAGAAGGGCTGGACGGCGCCCGAACTCCTTGCCGCCCCCGACCGGCTGGTCACGCCCCTCGTACGGGGCAGGAGCGGAAAGCTGCTGACCGCCTCCTGGGACAGCGCCCTGCAGGCCGCCGCCGAGGGCCTGGACCGGGTCCGCAGCGCACACGGCGCGAACGCGCTGGCGGTCTTCGGCGGTGGCGGCCTCACCAACGAGAAGGCCTACCTGCTCGGCAAGTTCGCAAGGCTGGCCCTGGGCACGAGCAACATCGACTACAACGGCCGCTTCTGCATGTCCTCCGCAGCGGCGGCCGGCAACGAGGCCTTCGGCCTGGACCGCGGCCTGCCCTTCCCTGTCACCGACCTGTCCCGGGCCCGGACCGTGCTGCTGGCCGGTGCCAACGTCGCCGAGACCATGCCGCCCCTGATGCAGCACCTCGACAACGCCCGGCTCGTCGTCGTGGACCCGCGCCGCAGCGCCACCGCCCGCCGCGCCGCGCTGCACCTCCAGCCCGCACCCGGCACCGACCTGGCCCTCGCACTGGGGCTGCTGCACGTGGCCATCACCGAAGGCCGCCTCGACACCGCGTACATCGGTCGGCGCACCACCGGCTTCGAGATTCTCGCGGGCCGCGCCGCCGGGTGGTGGCCCGAGCGGACGGAGGCCGTCACCGGCGTCCCCGCAGCCGCCCTGCGCACGGCCGTGGACCTCCTCACCGACAGCAGCGACTGCTACGTCCTCACCGGCCGAGGCGTCGAACAGCACCGGCAGGGCACGGCGACGGCGGCCGCCTTCATCAACCTCGCCCTGGCCCTGGGCCTGCCGGGCACCCCGTCAGGCGGCTACGGCTGCCTGACGGGCCAGGGCAACGGCCAAGGAGGCCGCGAACACGGACAGAAGTCCGATCAGCTGCCCGGCTACCGGTCGCTGAGCGACCCCGGGGACAGGGCCCATGTCGCCGGAGTGTGGGGAGTGCCTCCCGGCCGGCTGCCCGGCCCGGGACCGCGCGCCTACGAACTGCTCGACTCCCTGGGCCGGGAGAACGGGCCGCGGGCCCTGCTCGTCATGGGCTCCAACCCGGTGGTCTCCGCCCCGCACGCGGCACGCGTCACCACACGCCTGGCCGCACTGGACTTCCTCGTCGTGGCCGACTTCCTGCCGTCCGACACGGCGCGGATGGCCGACGTGGTCCTGCCGGTCACCCAGTGGGCGGAGGAGGAGGGCACCATGACCAACCTGGAGGGCAGGGTCCTGCGCCGACGCGCCCTGCTCGATCCGCCACCACCTGTCCGCAGCGACCTGCACGTCCTGCACGACATCGCGGTGCGCCTCGGCGAACCGGCCGAGCACTACCCGACCGAGCCCCGGAAGGTGTTCGAGGAGCTGGCTGCCGCATCCGAGGGCGGACGCGCGGACTACTCCGGCATCACCTACGACCGGCTGGACGCGGGGGAGAGCCTGTACTGGCCCTGCCCGGCCACCCCCGAACCCCACCCAGGCACCCCACGGCTGTTCCTGGACCGTTTCGCCCACCCCGACGGACGCGCACGCTTCGCCGACGTGGAGCACGACGGACCAGCCGAGGACACCGACGCCGCGTACCCGGTGCACGCCACCACCGGCCGCGTCCTCGCTCACTACCAGTCCGGCACACAGTCCCGGCGGGTACCGGAACTCGCCGCGGTCGCCCCCGAAGCCTTCGTGGAGGTCCACCCGGACACGGCGGCTCGCAGCGGCCTGGCCGACGGGGATCTGGCCCGAGTGACCTCGGCCCGAGGAGGCATGACCGCCCGTGTCCGGCTCGACCCCACACTCCGCCCCGACACGGTGTTCGTCCCCTTCCACTTCTCCGGGGACGGCAGGGCGAACCTCTTCACCAATCCCGCGCTCGACCCCCGCAGCGGCATGCCCGAATTCAAGGTCAGCGCCGTCCGACTCGACCCCCTCCCGGAGTGACACTGTGAACCACGTCGTCGTCGTCGGCCACGGTCCAGCCGCGCACCGGCTGCTGCGCGGCCTGCGGCGCCATGGGCATCGCGGGACAGTCACCGTCCTGTCCGCGGAAGGCCACCCCGTCCACAGCCGTTCGCCGCTGACCGACGTCCTCGCCGGCCGGGTCGCGCCGGACCTGCTGGAGGCGGCACCCGAGCCCGGAGTACGGGTGCTGACCGGCGCAGTCGCGGACACCCTCGACCTCCGCCGTCGCGTAGTGCACGCCGAGCAGGGCAACACGCGCACCCGGCACCCCTACGACGTCCTCGTCCTGGCCTGTGGCGCCCGCCCGGTCACCCCCGAACTCCCCGGCGCGACCGACCGGCACGGACGGCTCGCGGCCGACGTCACCACACTGCGCGGCACCGCCGACTGCGCCCGCGTACAGGGCGCGGCCGTGACGGTACTGGGCGGCGGGCCCCTGGGCGTGGAGACGGCCGGTGCCCTGGCACGGCGAGGCACCGCGACCACCCTCGTCTGCCGCGACCCCCACCCGCTGCAACACCGGCTCGGCGACACCGCCGCGGCCCTGCTGACCGCACGGCTGCAACAGGCCGGAGTCACCGTCCTCGGCGGTCGCCGGGCCGTACGCCGCGACCCGGGTCGCCTGCTGCTGGACGACGGCACCGAGGCTGCGGCTGACAGCCTGGTCCTGTGCACCGGCGTGGAACCCGACGTCCGGCTCGCCCGCGCGGCGGGTCTGAGGGTGCACCACGGCATCGTCGTGGACGACACCCTGCGCACCAGCGACAGCCGCGTCCACGCCATCGGCGACTGCGCCGAACACGCGGGACGGACGGTCTCCGGCCACGAATCCGCGCTCGCCCAGGCCGACACCCTCGCCAGGGTCCTGACCGGCGGCGCGGCAGCGCACCGGCCCACTCCCGACCTGCTGCGCCTGCGCACGCCCGCTGCGGACGTGGCCTGCGTCGGGACACTCGACGCGTTCCGGCGGCACGGCCTGCGCACTGTCGGTCTGCTCGACCCGGCAGGCCGGCGCTACGCACGGATCGCGCTGGACGGCGACCGGATCGTTGCCGCCGTCCTCCTCGGCCTGCCGGAGGCCGTCGCCACGGTGAGCCACGCGCACAGGCGCGGCCTTCCCGTCCCCTCCGACCGGCTGGGCCTGCTGCTCGGCATTCCCTCCCCGCCCCCTGCCACCACGGACGCCGGCCCGGACGACTCCGTGGTGTGCCTGTGCAACCACGTCTCCCGGCAGCAGCTCGCCGACGCCTTCGCACTCGGCGCCCGCACAACTCCCGCTCTGGCCCGGGCCACCCGCGCCACCACTGGGTGCGGCGGCTGCGCCACGCAGATCGAGATGCTCCGCACGGCCTGGGCCGACGCCGGGCGACGGGACCTGGAGCCGGCACCATGACCTCCACCCTGGTGGTGATCGGGCACGGAATGGTCGGCCACCGGCTCGCGGACCGACTGCGCGAACTGGACACCGGCCACCGGTGGCGCGTGTGCGTCCTGGGCGAGGAACGCGAGCCCGCCTACGACCGCGTACGCCTGTCCACGTACCTCAAGAGCCGCAGCCGGGCGGGGCTGAGCCTGGTCCGCCCCGAGTTCCTCGCCGACCCCCGGATCACCGTGCGCTCCGCCGCGCCCGTCGTCTCCGTCGACCGGCGGGCGCGTACGGTGCGCACGGCCGACGGGGAGCCGATCACGTACGACGCGCTGGTCCTGGCCACCGGATCACGTCCGTTCGTTCCCCCGGTGGAGGGCCGGGACCTGGGCAACTGCTTCGTCCAGCGCACGGTCGAGGACATCGACGCGCTGAGTGCGGCGGCACGGCCCGGACGGCCGGCCGTCGTCATCGGCGGCGGACTGCTGGGTCTGGAAGCCGCGCAGGGCCTGCAGTTGCTGGGGATGCGGCCCCATCTCGTCGAAAGCGCCCCGCACCTGATGCCGGCGCAGCTCGACATGGTGGCGGCGCACGTACTTCAGGACGGGGCCGAGCGCCTCGGCCTGCACCTGCACTGCGGCACGACGGTGGCGTCGGTGAACGGCGGCACCGACGGCCTCGTACGGTCCGTCACCCTCGGCAACGGCAGCGTGATCGACGCCGACCTGGTGGTCTTCGCCGCCGGGGTGCGCCCCCGGGACGACCTGTCCGTCACTCCCGCCCTGCCGCTCGCCGAGCGGGGCGGGTACCTGACGGACGCCTTCTGCCGCACCCGGGACGACCGCGTCTGGGCTGTCGGTGAGTGCGCGGCGGTCCAGGGGCGCAGCCGCGGCCTGGTCGCCCCGGGATACCGGATGGCGGAGAACGTCGCCCGACAGCTCACGGGCCACGCCGGCGAACCACTCGACGACATGGACGACTCCACCGAGCTGAAACTGCTCGGAGTCCACGTGGCGACCTTCGGACACACCAAGGGCGACACCGCGACCGCCGTCGAGGTCACCTTCCAGGAGGGCGTCTCCCGCTACGCCAAGATCTTCCTGCACCGCGACTCAGGAGCCCTGCTCGGTGGCATCCTCGCAGGTGAGACAGTGTCCCGCGGCGATCTCGCCACGTGGGTCGGCAAACGACCGACCGCCGATCTGGAGAGCGTGCTGTTCCCCGCCCCGTCGTTCTGACCCCGTCCGTGGAGGACCTCCATGTTCGACGAATCCGCCCGCTGCTCCAGGCTGGCAGTGGGCCGCCGACCTGTTCACCGAGGTGGGCGCCGGCGACGTCATCGTCCCGGGCAAGCGCGAGCGCACGGCGGGCGACGAGGTCCGCGACCTCGCACAGGAGCTGTTCGACAAGTGGGAGACCGACTTCGGACGCACCTGCGTGCTGGGCGACGACCCGGCCCGGCTGCGGCTGCGTGATGCCCTGCCGTCTCTGTTCGCCGAGGGCAGGCGTCTTTTCGACCGCCATCCGAACCTGACGGCCGAGCAACTGTACGCGCGCGTCCGGGGACTGGCCGGCAGTCGTCACTGGATCCTGGAGCTCCATGTGATCGACCGGCATGGCGGGTTCGGGGGCTTCCGCGAGGATTTGCTGGATCTGTGATGGCCGGCGCCGTTCACGGTTCGCCTCGCCCGGGATCATGGGAAGCGCAGGGCGCGTGTCAGCGCGGCGGCGACCCTGTCGACGTCGTCCTCGGTGGTGCTCCAGTTGCTGAAGGCCGCGCGCAGCGCCGGCACGCCGTCCAGGACCGTCGGTGACAGGAACACCTCGTCACGGACGCGCTCGGCGAGCGCCGCGAGCCGTTCGGCGGTCGGCCGCCCGGCGAGGGTGAAGCAGACCACGTTGAGCCGGACGGGAGCGAGCAGCCGCAACTCGGGTATGGCGGACACGGCGTCCCCCAGGGCCGTCGCACACGTCATGCACCGCTCGACGACGCTCCGGTGCCCGTCCCTGCCGTAGGCCCGCAGGGAGAACCACGCGGCCATCGCCCGCAGCCGGCGGGAGTTCTCCGGTGTCAGGTGCACGAGATCCGGGACGTCGCTCTGCGGGCCGAGGTACGCCGCCGCGTTCTGGAAAACCCGTACCTGGAGATCGGGGCGCCGGGTGAACTGCACGGCGCTGTCGTACGGAACGTTGAGCCACTTGTGCAGGTCGACACAGAGGGAGTCGGCGGCCTCCAGGCCGTCCACCAGGGAGGCATGGGAGGGAACGAGGCCCGCGAACGCGCCGAAGGCGCCGTCCACATGGAGCCAGAAACCGTACCGTTCCCGCAGCGCTGAGAGGGCGCGCAGGTCGTCGAAGTCGCCGGTGTTCACGGTTCCGGCGTTGGCCACCACCACACAGGGCTCGCCGGCCTCGTCCAGCGCCCGCTCGAGCGCTTGCGTATCGACGGCCTCCCGCCCCGGCAGGGTCGGCACCCGGGTCAGCGACCGCCGCCCCAGTCCGAGGAGGGCGAGCGCCTTCGGCACGCTGGAATGCGCCGACGCGGACAGGACACGGACGGGACCGAGCGCCGCCGCCCCGGACTCGGCCGGCGATACGCCCGAGCGCTCGCCCAGCCACTCGCGGGCGATGGCCAGGCCGACGAGGTTGGACATGGTGGCACCGCTGACGAAGGTGCCGTGGTGCTCTTCGGGCAGTCCGAGCAGTTCACGGACCCAGCCGACCGTCTCGCGCTCCAGAGCCTGCCCGGCCCCGTCGAGCCGCGAGATGGGATTCTGGTCCCAGACCGCCGTCGTCCAGTCGCCGATCATCGCGGCGGGTGTGGTACCGCCGGTGACGAAGCCCAGGTAACGGGGCCCGGCGCTGGCCGACAGCACGGGCTCCCACCGGGTCTCGAACGCGTCCAGTGCCCCCACCGGCCCCGCGCCCCGCTCCGGCAGCGGGACGGCCTCCGGTACGCAGCGGGAGGCAATCACCGGCCGGTCCGCCATCCCGCGCAGCGTCACGACGGCACGCCGCAGGAAGTCCTCCAACAGACCGGGCAGCGAGTCGTGGTCACCGACTGCGAGCGGATCGGTCAAGGCACTCTCCCCTTCATCGCCCCCCTCCTCGCCCCATCGGCACGAGACGGCGGGATCTCTCTTCCCCCGGGTGATATCCACCGCCACCCTCGCCGAATCGGCCCGGAGCGACGCACGGCGCGCCTCGGCGTGGCTCGCAGCACTCTTCGGGTGCTCGTCGGCCACCGTCTGCCTGGTCATTGCGCGTCTGCCACCGTTGCTTGCGCTGGAACCGGCGCCCCGGCCGGTGACGGGCGCGGAACGGTCATGGATCATTTGTCTGTCATGCTTTGCTCAAGGCGAGGAGGTCCCGCCAACGAGCTGGCCGCTGCTGCTCTGCACCCCGAGTGCGCGCATGCCCATCCGTCGCGGACGACTTTGCGCGGATCTTGCGACAGCACGGGGGCGGGCCCGGTGCCGCAGGCACGTCGACGCCGCCCGGGATGCCTCCAGATCGAGGTCGAGGGGATCGACCAGCCCGAGGACGACGGCATCGAGAGGTTCATCGTGCCCGGTGCGTGCCCGTTCCGAGGGGGACGCAGCGGGGAACGGCGGACGCGGCGCCGCTCCCCTGCCAGGCTGGAGCTTTGCCGGGCCGGCCGGAGGCCACAGACTCCTCCAAACTGGGGTCCGTCTTCAAACGGATCTTGCCCAGAGCAGGCACGATGCAAGGTTGTCTGCCGCTTCGTAGGAGGAGGCGGTCTCCTCGTACCTGGGGGCGATCCCGGCGGAGGTCCTTGATCCGGTTGAAGCCGCGCTCGCTCATATTGCGCCGCCAGTAGGTCTTCCGCCGGTCGCACCTCGGCGGTCGGGGGTCGCCGTCCAGGGCGTAGTGGCGGAAGCCGGTGTTCCCGGTCTTCGGCGGCCCGAGCGTTCCGGGTCGCGCCACGATTGATTACCTGCCGGTTGTCCACGCGGAGGCCGCCCCGTCGCGGCGGCCCGGCGTATCAGCGGAGCAAGCGAGCAACTCCGTGTGCATGTCGTCTCCGCCTGGCCTGCAAAAGCGACCTGATCACGGTCTCTACCGCATCCAGAACCGGCCCTGCTCACGAAGTAGTACCAAAGCCCCCAAGAGGGGCATACCTCTTGAAACAGGTGACCATCATGATCTTTCAGAGCTTCCGCGTAGCGGCTGCCACGATGAGCTCCTTCGGCATAGCCCTGGCTGTCACCACGCCCACCATGGCAGTCCCAGCGGCCGAGACCGACGACCAAGCCATGGTGTCCGTCTTCCACGGCGTGCCCGGAATGACCGTCGATGTGTATGCCGACGGCAAGGAATTGCTCGGGAACTTCAAGCCCGGGACCGTCACGGATCCGCAGGCCCTGGACGCAGGGACCTACAATGTCCAGATCTTCAAGGCGGGCGCAGGGCCTGACGGCACGCCGGCCATCGAGAAGGACATCAAGGTACCGGCGGGAGCGAACGCTACGGTCGCCGCCCACCTCTCGGCCGAGGGCACGCCTCAACTCACAACCTTTGTCAACGACGTCGCCAAAGTCGAGGATGGCAAGGCGCGGCTAACCGTGCGCCACGTCGCCGCGGCCCCCGCCGTGGACGTCCGAGCGGGCGGGCAACCGATCTTCGAGGGACTGGAGAATCCCGACCAGAAGTCCGCCACGGTCGACGCCGGATCCGTCGACGCTGATGTCGTCCTCGCAGGAACGGACACCGTGGCTATCGGCCCGGCCGACCTCAAGCTGCAAGAAGGAACCAACAACGTCGTCTACGCCTGGGGGAGCGCCCAGGACAAGTCATTGGCGCTGAAGACACAGACGATCAGCGGCACGGAACCTGCACCCTAGTACTCCAGCAGCGGTTCGCTGTCTGGCCTGGTCAGAGACGGCTTGGGGAGTGTAGTTGGCTGTCGGTGTCAGCAAGTCGCCGCCTCACTGCTCGTCGAGGGGGCGGGTATGGAGTGGACGAGTCCCTCGTGGCAGCGACGGCAGGCGGCGAGTCAATAGCCGACGGTGAAGCGCTCGCCGATGTGTTGAGGCCTTTCGATCTCGTCCACAATGGCGACAGCGTAGTCCTCGGTGGTGATGTGACTGTTGCCTTCGTCGTCGACCACCAGGTCGTCCAGGTCGGTGCGGTAGGTGCCGGTGCGTTCGCCCGGCTGGATCGACGCCGGGGGGCTGCAGTTCGTCCACTCCAGGTCTTGCACGCGGCGGTATACGTCCAGTGCGTCCCCGTGGGCATGCATGACCTGGAGAATGTCTTCCGACAGTCCCTCCGCGTCCCAGACGAGGCTGCCGGCCGGGGTGCGTAGCGAGCCCGCGCCCCCGACCGCGATGAGTCGCGGAGCGTGGTCAACGGCTTCGCGGAGTCCGGTGACGAGTGATTCTGCGCTGGGTTTGATGGTGGCTGTGTGGCCCGGCCCGTCGCCGCCGCCGACTGCGCTGACCAGCACGTCCTGTCCCTCGGCGACGGAAGCGACGGATTCGGGGTCCAGGACGTCGCCTGCGGTCACGGCCAGGCGGGCGTCCGTTTTAGTGTATTTCGACGGGTCACGTACCACTGCGGTGACGTGATGGCCGCGCCTGAGTGCCTCATCCACGATGCGGGAGCCGATGGTTCCTGTGGCTCCGAAAAGGGCGATCTTGGACACGATGCTCCCTTTTTCTCTGTTGGGAGAAGAAACTCCATTTTTTCGCATTCTGCGCTGAGCGGCGACGGGGCGTCGAAGGTCGCCCGGTCGACCACGACGCGATGCGCGCCGCCGGTGGCTGGTTCGTCAGCCGCAGCCCGCATGTGCGCCAAAAGGGCGCTGTCGGAGGTGGAGCGCGGACTATGAGGTCGCGGAAGTCGCGCCAGCCGAAGCCCTCCGGCTCGCCCTTGCGGCCCCGGTACTCGCGGATATCGTAGATCAGCCGGGAGCGCTGGCCCGGCTTGTAGCAGGCCATACCCGCCGTCGACACGCGCCCCGAGCCCCGACCCCTCACCCTCACGACCGGGGTCTCGCCTATCCGGCCCCAGGTCCTGGCGGACGGCGGAGTCATCGACTGCCCGGCCTCGTCCTCGAAGACGATCCAGGCCCCGCGCTCCGCCGCGGTGCTCATACCCGCGGCCAGGTCTCCTTCAAGCACACCTCGACCGCGTCGTTATTGCGCTCGATCGCGCGCCTGGTGGGCTGCTGCCAGCTCCAGCCGTGGCGCTTCAGCAGCCGCCAGGTGCCCCCGACCGTGTAGGGGACGTGGAAGAGCCGGCCGATCAGCGCCTTGATCCGCGCCAGGGTCCACCGCTTGTCCGCCCAGCCGTGAGCCAGTGAACCACGCTCCAACTTCCGCTCCAGCCCAGCGATCTGGGCGTCACTGAGTCGAGGTCTTCCCGGTGCCCCCTTCGACAGGACTCCCGCATCGCCGCCCTAGCGCCAGGCCCGGCGCCACCGCTCGACCGACCGCACGCTGATCCGCAGGGCAGCGGCAATCTCCGCGTTCTTCTGCCCGCCCTCGAAACGCTCCACGGCCTGGAGCCGTAACCGCTCCCGCGTGGTCCTCTCGGCGTCGGTCAGCCCGCTGCCCCGCGCATACCTCACACCCAACGGCTATCGGTGCCCACGGCCAGTTGTCATGCGAACGGCACCGACATCACTCAATCAAGTTCAGTACCACTCTGAGTGGCCCTGGCAAGACTTCCGTGAAGCTGGGGTGTGCCACTGTGCGCCGGTGACGCTCCGTCACGGGTAGCGGCGTCGGAGCAGGGTCATGAGGATGATGCGGTGGCGGAGTAGCGGGACGCCCGTGCGTCTGGCCGTGATCTGCTTCTGGAGCTTCAGATCGGTAGCCACACCGCGCGTGACGATCGCGTTGTGCTCTTGGTCGGTGCCGGGCATGAAGCCGGGGCACGTCGGCCAGCGTCACGAGCCGGGTGTTGAACTCGTCGCAGGTGCGCACGAACCGGGCGGCCTTCTCCGAGGAGTCGATGCCCAGCACCCCCGGCCATGGCGGCGGGCTGGTTGCCCGCGATCCCGACCGTGTGGCCGTACAGGTGGGCCGGGGCGCACGCGAGGTTCGGCGCCCAGCTCTCCTGGATCTCCAGGTAGTCGCCGTCGTCGACGATGTGGCCGATGACCGTCCTGATGTCGTACGGCGTGCGGTTGTCGACCGGCACCAGCCGCAGCAGTCCCTCGCCACGCCGGTCCGGGTCGTCCAGGGTCCTGGTGTACGGCGCCGTCTCGGCGTTGTTCGACGGCGGGCAGGACAGCAGTTCCCGTACGCCCTCGACGCAGAACTCCCCGTCCGGAGCCGCGAAGCTCGCTACGCCGGTGCGGGTGCCCTGGGTGTACGCGTCGCCGGGCTCCTCGTGCGTGACTTTCTCGCCGGTCACCGCGTGCACACGCCGGGCCCTGGTGATGCACACGTAGGCCATGCCCTCGACCGAGGGGCAGCTCCGGCGAGTAGACGGCGCCCCGGATGCTCCCCGAATCCCGCTACCGGACACTGGGGGAGGCGAGCCGGGGGCTGACACGGGCCGACGTGGCCCGGCAGGTCCGAGCCGCAGGTCAGATCAGGCACCCGGAATCTGCTGCGCTCTGGCATTGGCCTTCCAGTCCGACCACAGCGCCGATTCGAGGCAGTAGCCACACCCCGGTCCGAAGAACAGCCCGCGGGCGTCCTCGTCGCCCATCAGCCAGTAGCGGAGCCAAGCGGTGACAGGGGCGCGGAACGCACCCCCGTCGGCGATGGAGCTGAGGTGCCCGGCGCCGCGGACCTCGCCGTAGACGGCCGGGACGTGGTCTGAGTCGTTGTAGAACGCCTTGACCAGGATCGGCCAGACGATCAGGTCGTCCTCCCCCGCGAGGTAGAAGACGGGCTCGTCCATGTTGTCGGCGTCGGCGATCGGTCCGGGCTGAATGGGGACGGCTGTGTCCACCCGCGGATCGATGGCGGCGTTGAGTGCAGCTGCGCCGCCCTGGGAGTGCCCGGCGGATCCGATGTGCTCGAGGTCGACCTTCTGGTGGAAGACGCTGTGGCTGTCGGCGTTTCGCCGTTCCAGTACGTCGATTCCGGCACGCATGCTGATCGCGAAGTTGGACGTCACGGTGTTGGCCGCGGCCACGATGAATCCGTGGCTGGCCAGGTGGCGCAGCAGGCCGCTGTAGACGCCGGGCACGGCGCCGGTTCCGTTCCCCCAGATCACGACTGGGTGCCGTTCGCCCGACTGGCCCATGTTCTTGGGGTAGTAGAAGGTGTGCACGACTTCTATGCCGACGCTCACCTCGTACGGACCGGCCTTCCCGAAGTCCGCACCGGCGAAAGGAAGGGAACCGGGCGACTGCGCGGTGGCGCTCGGCACTTGGGCGGCCGCGGGCAAGGCGGGGGCGGCGACGGCCGTCAGGCCGGTGAGAAGTCCGGTGACCATGAGGCCCCGGAGTGTGCGGTGAGTTCTGCCGGGCATCGAATCTCCTTGTGTCCCAGACACGTTGCGGCTCGTCCTGAACGTGGCTGAGCGCCCATGGTGTAGTTCCGCGCTCGCACTGTCTGCTGGCAGGTGCCCAGGCTTGAGGGCGCCCGCTTGGGAGTTCGCACACCGCACCAGGTCGGAACGCCCGTGCCTGGGAGGGACGGGCTCACCGGCCGCCTAGCGAGGCACCTGCGCCGCACGCAGAGCCAGTGCCCAGCCGAGGCGGGCCTCGCCCGATTCCACGGGCCAGCCGGTGAGTTGGGTGATCCGGGCCATGCGGTTCAGGATCGTGTTGCGATGGCAGTACATCTGCTTCGCCGTGTGTGCTGCCGAGCAGCCGTTGTCCAGCCAGACGCGCAGGGTCTGCAGGAGGACGGGGCCGTCGGATCCGCTGTCCGCCATGCCGTTCAGGTAGCGGGCGACCAGGCGGCCGGCGATCTCCGGGTCGTTGGTGAGGACCGCCTCGACCAGCCGGTCGTCCACTTCCGCCACCTCCTTGCTGCCGGGCGGCAGTGTGCGCAATGAGCGCTCGGCCAGGCGCAACGCGGTGTCCGCGTCGGCCAGTTCTTCAAAGGGTGGCGAGATACCAGCCGTTCCGACCCGTCCGCTGCGCAGGGTCTCCGCCAGCTCTGCCGGTTCGGCCGTCCCAAGGCGCACGATTCCGGTGTTGCGCTCGCCTCGGGGACGCCAGAAGGACCACATGCCCGCCGCCTGCAAGGCGGGCTCGGGGTCGGTGGGCGCCAGGGGATCCTGGTCGACCGCGACCACCGCGTAGCGGTCCCGCAGGGGAATGCCCAGGGCGGAGGCCGCAGCGGCCGCCACGGTGGGATCGCTGCCGCGGCCGTCCAGCAGCGCTTCGAACAGGGCGCCACGGCGGGAGCCTTGACGGTGGTGCAGTTCCAGCTGGGTCAGCCGGTAGGCATCCGCCATCAGGGTCGAGAAGCGGTCGATGGTCTCCCACAGCGCACCCGCGACCTCGAGCACCAGGTCCTGGTCGACCGCCTCCCGGCCCCGCAGCGGCGTCGTCATCGCCTGCCACAGCACTCGGCCTCCACGGCGGTAGGCCATCAGTACGGTGTCCAGGGGCATCCCCTGCCGGGCCCGCCGCTGACCGGTCTCGGTGGCCGCGGCGGCGAAGTCCCCGGAGCTCGCGGGCAGTCCGCCGAAGTCTTCCAGAGCGAGGACCAAGTTGTTGTGGCAGATCGCGCGAAGATCGGAAAGTGCCACCGGACGCCCGGAGGCGTAGGCCGGGCTGTGCGCGCAGATATCCGCGACGACGCGTCCCGTGATCGCGTCGACGTCGTTCAGCAGGGTATGCGCCAGATGGCGGTGCAGCTCTTCTTGGCCATCGTTCATGCTGCGCAGACTAGGCGGTTGCCCTGGACCCGGCCAGACTCCGGGATGCCATTGCCCAGGTCGCGGCAGCCGACGCTGGGCAGCTGCACATGGCCCGGAGCGGTCGGATGCTGGATGCTGAGGCGGCCCCGCCGTACGGGTGCCTGCCGCACCCTCGCTTCCCACGGGTCCTGCCAGGCCGGGATCTGCCCACACCGCTCGTTGTGCAGGAGAGCCGCATGCAGCTGAGTGTCGCCACCATCTTGCGGGAGTCAGCCACCCGCCATCCCGACCGGACCGCGGTCGTCGAGAACGGCAACCGGATCACCTATCACGAGCTGTGGCAGGAAGCGCTCCGCTTCGCTGCCGCGTTGCGTGCCCGGGGGATCGGGCCGGGGGACCGGGTCGCGGTGCTGCTGCCCAACTCCGCCGACTTCCCACGGGCGTACTACGCCGTGCTGGCAGTCGGAGCCACTGTCGTTCCGGTGCATGCACTACTGGTCGCAGACGAGATCGGCTTCGTGCTGCGGCACAGCGACTGCCGCGCCGTCGTGAGCGGCGAGTCACTGCGTCCGGCTGCCGAAGCCGCGGCGGCGGCCGTCGGCATCGAGGTGATCGGCGTGAGCACCGCGCACCAGCCACTCGAACGTGCCGTACCGCGCCGACCGGACGACACCGCCGTGATCCTCTACACCAGCGGCACCACCGGCCGGCCCAAAGGCGCCCTGCTCACCCACCTCAACCTGGTCATGAACGCCGGCATCTGCGCCCAGGACCTGATGGGGCTCACCGCCGACGACGTCGTACTGGGATGCCTGCCCCTCTTCCACAGCTTCGGTCAGACCTGCGCGATGAACGCCGCCCTGCGCGCCGGCGCCACTCTCGTGCTGGCCCCGCGCTTCCGCGGACCCGACGCCCTTGACCTGCTCGTCACCGAGGGCGTGACCGTCTTCATGGGCGTACCGACCATGTATCACGCGCTCGCCGAGGCGGCGGCCGATGACCCTCGTCGCCCGGCGGCGCTGCGGATGGGGATCTCCGGTGGCGCCGCGCTGCCCGGGGCGCTCCTGGAGCGCTTCGAGGCCATGTTCGACATGGAGGTACTGGAGGGCTACGGCCTCACCGAGACCTCCCCGGTGGCCACCTTCAACCGCCGCGAACACCGCCGCCCGGGCACGGTCGGTCAGCCCGTCTGGGGCGTGGAAGCCGGTATCGCCGATGCCGGTACGGAACGCCGCGTCGAGCTGCTCCAGGACGGCGAGGTCGGGGAAGTGGTGCTGCGCGGCCACAACGTCTTCGCCGGTTACCTCGAAGACGCGCAGGCCACCTCGGCGGCGCTGGTCGATGGCTGGTTCCGCACCGGGGACCTGGGGAAGCGCGATGCGGACGGTTTTCTCACCATCGTCGACCGCAAGAAGGACCTCATCATCCGCGGCGGATTCAACGTCTACCCGCGCGAAGTCGAAGAAGCCCTCGCCCGTCACCCCGCGATCGACCAGGTGTGCGTGATCGGCCTGCCCGACGAGTCACGGGGAGAGGAAATCTGCGCCGCCGTCGTCCTGCGCCCGGGCGTCTCGGCAACCCCCGAGGACATTGTCGCCTGGTCGCGTGAGCGGCTCGGAAAGCACAAATACCCTCGCGTCGTACGGCTGCTCGGCGCGCTTCCACTCGGCCCCAGCGGCAAGATCCTCAAGCGCGAACTCAAAGAGGTGTGCGCGTGACCCTGATCACCACCACGCACGGCACGCTGCGCGGCACCACCGAGCACGGCGTCGCCGTCTTCCGCAACATTCCCTACGCCGCGGCGCCGACAGGTAAGTTGCGCTTCCGCTCGCCGGCAGCCGTCACCCCCTGGGACGGCGTCCGTGACGCCACCGCCTTCGGGCCCACCGCACCGAAGAACCCCTACCCCGCGCCCTTGGACGAACTGCTCCACGACCCCGACATTCCGGGCGATGCCTGTCTCAACCTCAACGTCTGGACACCCTCACCCGGCAAGGCCCGGCTCCCGGTCATGGTCTGGATCCACGGCGGATCCCTGCGCAACGGCTCGTCCGCCGTACCCACGTACGACGGGACCCAGTTCGCGCGTGACGGTGTCGTACTCGTTTCGCTCAACTACCGCCTCGGCATCGAAGGATTCGGTGTCTTCCCCGACGCCCCGGCCAACCTCGGTCTGCGTGACCAACTGACAGCACTGCGCTGGGTGCAGGAGAACATCGGCGCCTTCGGCGGCGACCCGGCGAACGTCACCTGCTTCGGCGAGTCCGCCGGTGCGATCAGCATCGCCGCGCTGCTGACGAGCCCCTACGCCAAGGGCCTCTTCCACCGAGCCGTACTGCAAAGCGGCGCGCCCGCGGCCGTCCCGCCCACCACTGCGCGAGCCACCACGAAAGCGATGGCGCGCCACCTCGGCATCGCCGCCACCGCCAAAGCCTTCTCCCAGGCGGACCGGACCGAACTCCTGGCCGCTCAGGCGGCCGTCACCCGCGGCGGCAACCCCCTCACCGGCGGAGCAGGCTTCCACATCGTCATCGACGGCGACGTCATACCCGACGACCCCGCCACCGCATCGGCACAGGGCGCCGGCCACGCTGTCGACCTGCTGCTCGGCACGAACACCGACGAATACCGCCTGTGGTTCGTCCCCGGCGGGCTGGTGGACCGGATCGGCCGGGCGACGCTGCGAGCAGCCGTGCTCAAGCATCGAGCCCCGTGGCGCTCACCCCGGGTCTACCGCACCGCGCGCCGGGGCGCCTCACCGGGCGAGATCCTGGGCGCCATCGCCACCGACAAGCTGCTGCGCATCCCACTCAACCGCCTCGCGGACGCGCGCACCGGCCGTCCCGGTCAAGGTGGGGGTCGGGGGCGGACCTTCTTCTACGAGTTCGCCTGGCCGTCGCCCGTACGTGAACTCGGCGCCTGCCACGCCCTGGAGATCGGGTTCGTCTTCGACACCCTTGACTCACCCGACAGCCGCGCCCTCGCGGGCGACACGGCACCACGCGCGCTGGCGACCGCCATGCACACCGCGTGGACCTCCTTCGCCACCGACGGCGACCCCGGATGGGCCGAATGGAGCGAGGAGCGACCGGTGATGACCTTCGGCGTGAACGGTTCCGAAGTCGTGCGAGCACCACGGGAACGGGAACGCCGGCTGTGGGGGTGAGCGGGCCCTCGCAGCAATGGCATCGGTGGGTTTCGCGGAGGGCCGACCACGGGGATCCACTCGCGGCCGGCGGCCGCTGCCGCCCGCCGGCTTTCGCCCAGACCGGCGGGCATGCCAACGACGCGCCCACCTTCATGGGGTGACAGCTCGTCTGCGCATGCCCCGCCCAGGGGAAAGGCCCGAACCCGACGGGATGTGGTTCTGGCGTACAAGGCTTGGCAGCGCAGCACGGTTGAGCGGTTCATCAACCGCCTCAAGCAATGGCGAGGAACAGCGGGCTTGTCCCCGAAGTGTGGACTGAGGGGCCTCGTGTTCTTCGGACAGGGATCTGACTGTCTATTTCACGCGACGGCTCGCAACTTCACATGTTCGGCGTGGACTTCTCGGGGA
>NZ_JBIUBW010000034.1:0-42902 GCF_044548465.1 Streptomyces sp. NPDC052023
GAGTACGGACTTGGACGTGCCACTTGCTGCTTCCCTCGATTCCTTACAGGACAACCCTATTGGGTCCCTGTCCGGGATCTTCGGGGCCCCTCAGGACACCTGTTTGTGTTGTTATGCGGCGAGTATGAGGGTAGCTGACTGTTGTTCGGCGATCGGTGCCTGCTGTCCGCGGCGTGAGTGCCTGCGGCGGGTGTGGTTGAGGGTGGTCCTGCGGAAGACCGCCAAGCGGCCGATGTGGGGCCCGAAGCGGCGGGCGCCACGGAGCGTCTCGCGCTTGAGGGCGGCGTTGAACGATTCGGCGAGTGTGTTGCCCGCGCTCGTGCCGACCGCTCCCATGGCCTGTCCAATGCCCAACTTGATGCAATCGGCGACGAGTTCGCGGGGCGCATACCGCGCTCCGTGATCGCTGTGGAAGATCGCCCGTCGAGGCCGCTGCGGACCCGGGTGGCTGCCCGGAGCGCGTCATGCCGGCCCCGGAGGCCAGCGGCCCTCTTGCAGGACCGCGAAGAACATAAGGGGGGACAGCGGTCGATGGTGTCTCTGGGTCGGGGCTGTGTGAGTGCGTTCGTGCTTTGTTGGCGGTGTGGGTCGGGGTGTGGGTGTGGGTTCCGGTCGGGGTGGTGCCCGGGGTGCGGGGCGCCGGTGCGGGCCGGGTGGGCCGGTGTGGCCTGGTGATGGCGGTTGCTCGGTGATGGTGTGGGTTCGGGTCGGGGTGCTGTGGGTTCGTAGCTGTCGCGCAGTGGGTCGGGTGGTTGCACTGCGGTCCGTATCGCGCTCGCGCGGGCGGCCGGGCCCCGTACCCCGCAGAACGGCCGCTTCTCACTGTGCCGTTGGCGCGGTCGTCTTCGGAGTGGGGGTGATTCGCGTCGAGTTGTGTGCCGCCGCGTGGGGGGCGTGCCGCTGTCTGTGGTGCGCACCGTCGGTGGCAGCCGTGTCCGGCACTGACGCTCCTGTGCCGCGGAGGGGGCGTGGCATTCCCTGTGCCGAGGCTGGGCGCGGTGTCGCCTTTCTGGGACGCCTGCTGCCGTTCTGCGGGGGGGCGGCCTCGTCCGTGCGCCCGTCCGGCGCTGCGGCGGGACGATCATTCTCGCGCGAGAGTGAGCCTCGTATGGAGGAAGGTGCTGGTAGGTGGGCAGTCCGTACACCTCGGTGGGCTGAAGGGACGAAGCCCTGACCGACTGCGCATGCCCCTCCGGGGAGCAGCACCATGATTCTTCGCATACGGGGCAGAACAGTGCCTTCTGGGCTGTTGTGTAGGGGTGATGGGGGCCACAAGGCGTGTAGTTGTTTCTTCAACTACTTAGGAGCAAGATAGCGGCGAGGCAGAGGACACCCGGGCCGGCTTCAGGCTCCGGATGCTGCTCCCTCTCGTGCCGTCACCCTTTCGATGACGGCTCAGGAAGTGACAGAAAGGCTTCGTCATGTTCAACCGGGATAACGTCCAGGCCGCTCCGAGTCCGGATCTGCTGACGCCTGAGAATGCGGTGATGCTGTTTGTGGATCACCAGCCGCAGATGTTCTTCGGCACCGGCAGTGGTGACCGTACGGCGGTCGTCAATGCCACGGTGGGTCTGGCTAAGGCGGCGAAGGCGTTCAACGTGCCGGTGGTGCTGACCACGGTGGCGGCGGAGACCTTCTCCGGGCCGCTCCTGCCGCAGCTTGCGGAGGTCTTCCCCGGCGAGCCCGTCATCGACCGGACCACGATGAACGCGTGGGAGGACCAGGCGGTCGTGGACGCGGTCAAGGCCACCGGCCGGAAGAAGATTGTTCTTGCGGGGTTGTGGACCGAGGTGTGCGTGGTGCTTCCGGCGCTGTCCGCGCTCGGCCAGGGCTATGAGGTGTATGTGGTCGCCGACGCCTCGGGCGGTGTGACCCCGCAGTCCCACGAGCACGCCATCCAGCGGATGATCCAGGCGGGCGTGGTCCCGGTCACCTGGCTGCAGGTCCTGCTGGAGCTGCAGCGTGACTGGGCCCGCACCGAGACCTACGAGGCGGTCGGCGACATCGTCAAGGCCCACGACGGCGCCTACGGGCTGGGACTCACCTACGCCCAGACCATCATGGGCGCCCACGCGGCCGGCTGACCCGCCGCCCTGTCCGCCGGGTCTCTGACATCAGTGTCCGCCGGGCCTCCGTGTCAGTGTCCGCCGGGCCTCTGCATCAGCCGATGGCGTCACCAAGCCCGCCCATCCAGGGGTGCCGCAGGTCACGACGTGGGGGGCAGGCCCGGCGGCCACGGGACCGCAGCGGCAACGGATTTGGCCGACCGCCGGCAGCTTCGCTTTCGCCGGGCCGGCCCCCCTGTCACAACCGACCCCAGCCGGGATCCAGCCGCCCCACGCTGCCCGGGCCGGCAGGGAAACCGGCGGCTGCCGATCCGCAGCCGCCGCCCCCGGCCCGGGCACCTAGCACGGCCGGCATCTGCCCCGGGCATCAACTCGCCCGAATTGTTCAGGCATTTACTGTAAGGAGGCCGCAGTGACCGCCAGCGACCTCGGCCGCAGCGCGGCCGTCCCGCCGGCTCGCAGGGATCTGCTCCCGGCCGCGCTGACGATACTGACCTTCGTCACCGGGCTCATGGACGCGATCAGTTACCTGGGCATGGGACATGTCTTCACTGCGAACATGACCGGCAACGTGGCCATCCTCGGCTTCGCCGCAGCCGGCACGCCCGGGTTCTCCGTGCTCGCCTCCCTGGTGGCGCTGGCCGCGTTCCTGGCCGGAGCCGTCGGCGCGGGACGCCTCGCGGGCTTCTTCCGCAACCGGCGGCGCGAGCGGTGGGTGCGTACCGCTTTCGCCACCGAGGCGGTGCTGCTCGCCGCGGCCACCGCGGTCGCTTTCGCCGTCCCCGGCGGCGGCGCCCTGTACGTACTGATCACGCTGACGGGGCTGGCGATGGGCCTGCGTAACGGCACGGTGCGCAAGCTCGCGGTCCGGGACATGACGACGACGGTCTTGACCCTGACGCTGACGGGTCTGGCCGCCGATTCCTCCCTCGCCGGCGGCAGCAACCCCGGCCTAGGACGCCGCCTTCTGTCGGTCGTCACGATGCTGGCGGGCGCCCTCCTGGGAGCGTGGCTGGTTTTGCACCACGGACTGGGCTGGCCGCTGCTGGCCGCCACCGCCGGTGCCACAGCGGCCACGGCCCTCGGGCGGCCCGCGGCCGAAGCCCGCGCATAGAACGCAGCACCTTCGGCGGCTCGGGGCCGAAGCCCGCCCATAGAACCGCAGTACCTCCGCCGGCCTGCGGCCGAAGCGCGCGCAGGTACGCAGCACCTTTCCCCCTGATTCTCTGGAGTGTGACTCATGGCTACGATGCCCGTCGGCGGGGTGGCTCCCGTCGTCACCGAGGATTCGGTGGCCCGCAATGCCCGCCTCGGCGCGGAACGTCCCCCGGCCGTCTTCGCGGACGTGGTGGTACGCAACGCCGCGCTGTACACCGGTGATCCGCGCCGCCCGCAGGCGAGCGCGGTGGCCATCAAGGACGGCCGGATCATCGTGGTCGGCGACGACGCCGACATCCAGCCCACGCTCGGTGCGCATACCCGTGTGGTGGACGCGCTGGGCCGCCGGGTAATCCCGGGCTTGAACGACTCCCACCTGCACGTGATCCGTGGCGGCCTGAACTACGTCATGGAGCTGCGCTGGGACGGTGTTCCCACGCTGCGCCAGGGCCTGGCCATGCTGCGCGAGCAGGCCGCCCGCACCCCCAGGGGCCAGTGGGTCCGTGTGGTCGGCGGCTTCTCCGCCGACCAGTTCGCCGAGAAGCGCCTGCCGACCGTCTCCGAGCTCAACGCCGCCGCCCCGGACACCCCGGTCATGGTGATGCACCTGTACCAGTCGGCCCTGCTGAACCGGGCCGCGCTGAAGGCGGCCGGGTTCACCAGGGACACACCCGACCCCAAGGGCGGGCAGATCGTCCGGGGCCACGACGGCGAGCCGACCGGCATGCTTCTGGCCGCGCCCAACGCGATGATCCTGTACTCGACGCTGGCCAAGGCCCCTACCCTCAGCGGCGAGGACCAGAAGACATCCACCCGCCACTACCTGCGCGAGCTGAACCGCTTCGGTCTGACCTCCGCCATCGATGCCGCCGGCGGATTCCAGAACTTCCCCGACAACTACGGCACCGTCATCGACCTGGCCCGCGAGGGCCGGCTGTCGTTGCGCATCGCCTACCACCTCTTCCCCCAGACCGGGGGTCAGGAGATCGCCGACCTCAAACGCTGGATCGAGACGGTCAAGCCCGGCGACGGCGACGAGTGGCTGCGCCTGAACGGCGCGGGCGAGAACCTCACCTGGTCGGCCGCCGACTTCGAGAACTTCTCCGAGCCGCGCCCGCACCTGGGCGACTACGAGGGCGAGTTCGAGCAGGCGGTGCGTCTGCTGATGGAGAACGGCTGGGGCTTTCGCCTGCACGCCACCTACGACGAGACCATCCGCCGTGACCTGGCCGTCTTCGACAGACTCGCCGCCGACGGCCTGTTCCCGGCCGGTAACCGGTGGCTGTTCGACCACGCCGAGACCGTCTCCGAGCAGAGCCTGGACCGCATCGCCGCCCTCGGTGGAGCGGTGTCCGTGCAGAACCGGATGTCCTTCCAGGGCGAGGCGTTCCTCCGCCGTTACGGCGCCGCCGCAGCCGCCCAGGCCCCACCGGTGCGCGCCATGCTGGAGCGTGGCCTGACTGTCGGCGCCGGCACCGATGCCACCCGCGTCTCCTCCTACAACCCCTGGGTGGCCCTGCACTGGCTGGTCACCGGCCGCACCGTCGGCGACCTGACCCTCTACCCGCCCGAGAACCGCGTCAGCCGCGAGCGGGCCCTGGCCATGTACACCCAGGCCGGTGCCCGCCTGACCGGCGAAGAGGACATCAAGGGCATCCTCGCCCCCGGCTACTACGGCGACCTGGCCATCCTCTCCGACGACTTCTTCACCGTCCCCGAGCAGGACATCCCCCACATCGAATCCCTGCTGACCGTCGTCGGCGGCCGCATCGTCTACGCCACCGGTGCCTACGAGGGCCTGGACGAGCCCATCCCGGCCGTCAGCCCGCTGTGGAGCCCCGTCGCCCATTTCGGCGGCTACCAGGCCACCGTCAAGCCCAGCATCTCCGGCGCCCGCCAGGCCGAACTCCTCGGCCAGGCCGTCGCCGAATCCGAACAGCACCGCCAGTGGCGCGCCGCACGCGGATACACCCCCGAAGCACCCACCGAAATCTTCGACACCTGCTTCGTCCTCTAGCCACCCCACCCCCCACCCATCAACCGACAGTCAGGAACCCGTGATGGACACAGGACTGCTCCTCCTGCGCGTGGTCATCGGCCTGCTCATCGCGGGCCACGGCATACAGAAGGTGACCTTCCGACTCGGCGGCCACGGACTGGCAGGCGGCGTCGAGGAATTCCGCAACGACGGCTTCCGCGGCGGCAAACTCACCGCCCTCGCCGCCGGCGGCTCACAGATCGGCGGCGGTCTCCTCCTGGCCGCCGGAGCCCTCACCCCTCTGGCAGCCACCACCGCCATGGGCGTGATGACCGTCGCCATCACCGTCAAATGGCACAACGGCCTGTGGGTACAGAACGAGGGCTACGAATTCCCCCTCGTCCTGGTACTCATCGGCGCCGTACTCGCCCTGACCGGACCCGGCCGGTGGTCGGTCGACCAGGCCCTGGGACTGACGCCCTGGCACCCCTGGTGGGCGGCGGCAGCGATCGCTGCCGGAGTGGGCAGCGGCCTGCTCACCCGGCTGCTCCTCGCCTCGCCCCCCGCCGCCCGGTAGCCCAACTCCCCGGTGGGACATGCCCACAGGACATGCCCCACCGGTGGCCAGGGGTGTCCGGCTGCTCGGGAGCCCGTCCGGGGCCGGGACATGGCCTGGACAGGCCGCGCGACGTTGGGAGGTTTTCCCCGGCACGTGCAGTGAGCTTTCCTGCGGGGCAGCCGGAGGCCATCGCGTGGCTGCGGTTGCCGTTGGCGCTGTCGTGGCGCCGGTGGGCCGGTCGCTGGTTTCTGCTCGATGCGGGGCCCTGCTGCGTAGCGTGTTGGACGCGGTGTGCCGGGTTCGTCTGCGGCCGCGACGACGCGGTGCTGGGGGGATCCTGCACGACGGTTCGCTTGCCGTGCCGCCCCCGTAGGCGGCGCCTGCGCAGACGTGGAGGCGGTCTTCTGCTGTAACTGATCGTTTCAGAATGAAGCGCTTGGCTAGCCAGATGAACCTTGCGAGGATTCGATCGCAATGGCGTCCATCGGAACCGGGGGCAACCTCCAGTGAGGCAGTGGCGACTCTTGCGGGGCGAGGTCCTGGTCGGTGAACTCCATGAGTACGACATCGACCAGCCGTCCTTCCTGGCGCACTTCAGACCGGCACCAGGATGGGAGAGTGTCAGAGGCTACTTTGAGGCTTGGGCATCTCTCAACGGCCCTGACCCAGACGGAACTCGAACTTCCGCAGTCGTGAGCCCGTTGCGGGATCTGGACTTGACCTTGGTGTCGGATGACGAGCAGGTTCTGCTGGAGGTCTTCAAGAACTGCTCGCTGCTCATCGACGGGCTGGAGGCCCGCCTCCGCTACTGATCCGCCGCTGATTGAGTTCGTCGAAGTTGCCGCAGACAGATGACGCTGCAGGCCAGTTCGAGCAGGCCCTGGTGCAGATCGGCGCGTCGTTCGTAGCGGGTGCGGAGTCGTTGGAACTGGTGGAGCCAGGCGAAGGCCCGCTCGACCACCCAGCGCACCTTGCCCAGTCCGGAGCCCTGTGTAGTGCCGCGACGAGCAATCATGGGCTTGATGCCTCGCTTCCACAGCGCACGACGGTACTTGTCGAAGTCGTAACCGCGGTCGGCAGACAGCCGCCGGGGCCTGCGGCGGGGACGTCCTCGCACGCCCCCATCGGCGGGATCGCGTCCGACAATGGCAGGAGTTGGGTGACGTCGTGCCGGTTACCGCCGGTGAGTGTCACCGCGAGGGGTATTCCATTACGGTCCACGATCAGGTGATGCTTGGAGCCGGGACGGGCACGGTCGACGGGCGAGGGGCCGACATGGCCCCCCTTTGAGAGCTCGGATGTGCGAGCCTTCCACGGCGCAGTCGTGCCGCCCCGACAGCCTCCCACCCTCACGGCCACCACACCCACCGAACTTACGAAAAGATCAGTAGTCTTGCGTGCCGGAGCCCGTGGGGTCCAACTCGGTTTCTCTGTCGCGGGATCAAGTGGCGGCCGATGCCGGCCGACTTCCCCGTCTATCCTGCGAGTATCGATTGTGCGCCGAGGGCATCCCTACAGTGCAGGTACGTCCCCAGACAGCTACGGGCTCCACCCAGCACCAGGGCGATCGTGTGTCCACGTTGTCGCGTAAGACCCACAGCAAGGGCCGGTACCCGCACAGCGGGAAGCCGGCCTCTTTGCTGTACGCCCGCGCTCCCTCGGACCAGCCCGTCGAGGGGTGGCAGCGGGCGAGGAGTCCCGAGGTGCACGGCTCACTCGCCGTCGGCCACAGCCCGCCAGAGCCGACTCATCCGGCTGACTCGTTGAGGTAACTGGCCCGTTCCTCCTGGGTCAGTTCACGGGTGATGCCGTCCCGGGAACGCCGCAGGACCTCGTCAATCGGTTCGCAGGGCAGGCATGTCCAGACGCGTACGGTGCCGTCGTCGTGCGAGCTGACGAACCGATTGCCGGGCAGGGCGTTCGTGTTCTCTACGGAGGCACCGAATCCGTGCAGGACAACGGGCGGGCTGTTGTCAGTGGTGCTCCAGATCCGGGTGGTCGCGTCGTTGCCGCTGGTCACCACCCGACGGCCGTCGGAACCGAACGACACACTCCACACAACTCCCTGATGTCCGTTCAGTACCCGCGGTCGGCCGGGCTTGGTGAGATCCCACAGCCTGGCCGATCCGTCGTTGCCGCCGCTGACGAGGTGCCGTCCGTCGGGGCTGAACGCCACCGTCCATACCAGGCCTTTGTGACCACGAAGGACCTTCAGATCCTTGCCGGTGGCGGGGTCCAGGACGTGGATGGTGCCGTCCAGGCCGGCCGCGGCCACGCGTCGCCCGTCGGGGCTGTAGGCGACGTACCGCACTTTGTCCTGGCCGGTGTCGACCACCAAGGGTTCCGCGCCCGGAGCGGTGTGCCAGATCCGTACGGTGCCGTCGCTGCCGCCGGTGACCAGCCGGCGTCCGTCGGGGCTGAACTCCGCGGTCCACACCGGCCCGTCGTGGCCGCGCAGTACGACGGGTTTCGTCGCGTTGTCCACCGGCCAGACCCGTGTGGTCCCGTCGTCGCCGGTTCCGGCCACCCGGCGGCCGTCCGGGCTGAATGCCACCCCGAGGACCTCGCCGTCGTGCCCGCGCAGCACGGTCGGCGGGGCGGTGCTCCCGGTCCGCCAGACGCGCACGGTCCGGTCGGCGCTGGCGCTGGCGAGCCAACGGCCGTCCCGGCTGGGCACCGTCGCCCACACCGGCCCGTCGTGACCGGTCAGGACGCTGTCGCTGCCCGTCGGGGCCGCCTCCCAGATCCGTACGGTGCCGTCCTCGCTGGCGCTCACCAGGCGCCGTCCGTCGGCGGCGAACGCGGCCGCGGTCACGGTGCCGCGATGCCCGCGCAGGATCAGCGGTGCGGCGCGGTGATGCACGTTCCAGATCCGTACGGTGCCGTCGTTGCCCGTGCTGGCGACCCGGGCGCCGTCCCGGCTGAAGCCGATGCCCTCTGCCGTGCCGTCGTGGCTGCCGAGCACGACCGACTCGGCGGGGGCGTTGGGGTCCCACAGGCGCGCGGTCCCGTCGGTGCTCGCGGTGGCTATGCGCTGCCCGTCGGGGCTGAAGGCGATCGCCTCCACGGAATTGCTGTGCCCGCGCAGCACCACGGTCGTCCGCCGACTCCTGACGTCCCAGACGCGTACCGTTCCGTCTCCGCCGCTGCTGGCGAGGCGGCGTCCGTCGGGGCTGAACGAGACGCCGAGCGCCCGCCCCTCGTGGCCGCGCAGCACGACCGGTTCGCCTCTCCCTGTGGCGTTCCAGATCCGTACGGTGCCATCGTCACCGGCGCTGGCGACGCTGCGGCCGTCCGGGCTGAACGTGGCGCTCCACACCTGTGCCGTGTGCCCTCGCAGGATCACCGGCTCGGCGCCGCTTGCCCACTTCCATACCGAGACTGTGCCGTCCTCGCCGGCTGCCGTGATCCGGGTGCCGTCCGGGCTGAACACCGGCGTCCACACCTCGCCGTCGCGGCCGCGCAGCACCACTGGGTCTCGCAGCGTCGTGCCGTACCGCCACACCCGTATCGCGCCGTCGCCGCCGCTGGTGGCGAGGTACCGGCCGTCCGGACTGAACGAGACCCCGAGAACCTGTCCGTCGTGGCTGGCGAGCACAGCCCTCATCCGTGACTCGAACACGGCTTGGCGCAGTGCCGCCTCGGTCTCGTCGGTCGCACTGGTCCGGTAGGCACTGGTCGCCAGCAACAGGCCCAGCTCAGGGTCGAGCTCGGCCTGGCCACGCGCGCTCGCCACGAGTTGCCGCGAGAACGCGAGCGCCTGCTCGGCCTCCGCCCGCCGGGCCTGTACAAACGCGACGCCCGCGAGGACGGCCAGTGCGACCACCGCCGCCATGAGCCCACTCACGGTCAGCCGCACACGGCGCCTCACCGCCGCCCGCTCGGCCTGTGCGCGGTCGCGGCTCGCCGCCAGGAACTCGCGTTCGAGATCATTGAGCCGGCCGGTGTCCCGGTCGTCCCACTCGGCCAGCCGTACTCCGCGGTAGAGCACCCCGTCGTCCCTGCCGTGCTCCGCCCACTCCCCGGCCGTATGGGTCAGACGCCGGTGTGCGCGCACTTGTTCGCGGCCGGTCTCGATCCACATACGCAGTCGCGGCCATGCAGTGATCAGGGCTTCGTGGGCGAGGTCAACGGTGTCGTCATCGAGGGTGACCAGGCGGGCGCGGGCCAGTCGTTCCAGAACCAGCGCAGCATCCCCGCGGGTACTTGCGGCCAGTTCGGTGCGGAGAGCCGGGCGACGGGTGTCCTGGGCTCCTTCACCGGGGGTGATGAGCCGCAGCAGCAGATCGCGGGCGACAGCGGCCTGTGCAGGAGAAAGCTGAGTGTAGAGACGCTCTGCGGTTCGGGCGATGGCACCGCTCACCCCGCCGACGGCATCGTACGCGGCCTCAGTGAGTGCTCTGCCCCTGCGTCTTCGCCAGGTCTCCAGCAGCGCGTGTGACATCAGAGGCAGGCCGCCGGACTCATCGGCGACGTCCCCGATGATGCGGGCGGTCAGGGCGCGTTCCAGGGTCAGTCCGATGGCTGCGGCCGGTTTGACGATGGCGTCGCGCAGTTCGTCCCGGTTCATCGCAGTGACCAGCAGGTTGGCGTCGCGCAGTGCGCCGGCCAGGGCGTGGTGTTCGGCGCAGCGGCCGTAGAAGTCGGCGCGGACCGCGATCAGCACCTTCAATCGGCTTGCCGGTAGGAGGGCGGCGAGCAGGAGGTCGATGAAGCGGGTACGTTCCGCTGGATCCTGGCAGAGGGTGTAGACCTCCTCGAACTGGTCGACGATCACCAACGTATCCGTGCCGCCGTCACCGGGTCTGCTCGCGTCGAGGAGCGAGACGAGGGCGCGTGCGGGGTGATCGCCGGGCGTCAGGATCTGGATCACGGCCGGCCGCAAGCCGGGCTCCCGGGAGTGCTGGAGGGCGGGGATCAGGCCCGCACGCAGCAGGGAGGACTTGCCGCTGCCGGACGGGCCGAACACCGCGGCGAACCGTCGGCGCCGCAGCAGATCGAGCAGGTCGGCCGTGAGGCGGTCCCGGCCGAAGAAGAGTCCGCTGTCGCCCGGCTCGAACCGGGCCAGCCCCCGATAGGGCGCATCCGCGCCCTCACCGCCCTCCTCCTCCGCGCCGACCGCGGCGGCGTCGTCCACGGCCTGTCTCCACCGGGCTTCCCACTCGACCGCATCGCCCCCGCATGCCGACACGTAGGCCAAGGTCACCGCCAGCGTGGGCAGCTGCCCGCCCGCCGCCGCCTGCGACAGGGTCGTGCCCGAGTAGCCGGCCCGCTCGGCCATCGCCCGATACGTCATCCCGCCCCCCTCCGTCCGCAGCTTGCGCAACTCGAACGCGAACCGCTGCACCGGACCCGCCCCCGGATCCACCGGCACCTCACGACGCCCCGCCATACCCGTCCCCTCGCCACCCATCCACACCAGACACCTCAGCTCTGCACCCCCCAACCCGGCCCGAAACGTCACACCCGGCCATTGATTGGCCGCCGGAACAGCCCTGCCAACCAATAGGCCAGCCGCTGAGATCGGTTGGTGAGCGGTACCGAGGGATGGGGCTGCTGCTGGGGAGGCGGTCATGCCTACGGCTCCCCAGCGGAACAACAGATCCGACCCTGACTGCATGCACCTGGCCGCGCCCCACGCGGCCTTGCGAACCCTGCTGTCTCGCCGGACAGCCCAGGGGAGTCAGGGCCCGGCCGCATCAGTCGCCGGAGGCTGTCTGCCGGCGCCCAGAGCTGCTCATGAAGCGAAACCAACCGACGGAGGAAACCCCATGAAGTTCCGATCCCGGATCACGAAGCCCGTCTCAGCCGTGCTGTGTGTCATGGCACTGGCAGTCGGAGCCGGCAGCACGGCCGCGGCCGCCACGGACCGGACCACGCAGTCGGCCGAGTCGAAGTACGCGGCGCAGGCGAAAGCGGTGGGCCTTTCGAGCCGGCAGGCAGCCCAGCTGCAGGACCGGGTGGACGCCCAGCTGGCGGACATCAAGGTTCCGGCGGAACAGGTGGGGTACAACGAGATCCGGGCGATGGACGGCAGCGCGATCATCACGTTGTCCGTGCCCGGCGTGGCCAACACCAGCTGTTCCTACAAGTGGCTGTGCCTGTGGACCGGTCCCAACTGGACCGACAGCAAGGTGTCGTTTACCGAGTGTCGGGACTACGACCTGAACAACTACAGCTTCAACAACGACACCCTCACCTCGTACAAGAACGCTCAGACCACCGGCACGGTGGCTCGGTTCTACAACTGGGAGGGCCGTAAGGTTTACAAGTTCGGCAGCACGGCGTACCACACGGAGGACAGCCTCGCGAACACCCCCTGGGACAACATGATCGACATAGTCGACGTCTGCTGAGCCCTTGCCGGTAGCCCGATCATCAGAGTAGCCGCTGCTGTATCGCCCGTGGTGGGCGTGAGTTCGAGGGTGTCGGCTCGGTCGGGTGATCTTCGGGTCGGCCCCGCAATGGGAGGGGGCCTCCTGCACAACTCGTGGGTGTTGAATCCATAGAGAGCAACAGGAGGCCCCTGATGCTGCAGGTTTCCGTGCCGGTGCCGAGGGAGTCCGACTCGGCGCCTCTGGAGTGTGACTGTCTCGCTCACCGGTTCGGGAACGCCGCGGACCGTCCGTACAGACGCCCGGGTTACCCCTCGGACATGTCGGACGCCGAGTGGGGTGTGGTCTGGGATGCGATGCCGGTCCCGCCCTGGCTGGAGGGCCGCGGCGGGCGGCCGGAGGGGTTCTGCCACCGGGAGATGCTCGACGCGGTGCGCTACCTCGTCGCGGGCGGGATCGCCTGGCGGGCGATGCCTGCGGACTTCCCCGCCTGGGACCGCGTCTACGCGTTCTTCCGCCTCCAGGCCCTCGTCCAGGCGGACATCGACGAGGCCATCGCCACGGCCACCACTCCAGACATCCGGCTCATCGGTCGCCCTGGTTGCCGTCCACGCGGCACGGCCGAACATGATCCGCACCATGCAACTGGACGACGTCGACCTGGGCAATCGGCGCATCACCGTCGGTGACCCTGTCCGCCCACTCGACGACCTCACCCGCCGTGCTGTCCTGGACTGGCTCGATGGCCGCCGCAGCCGCTGGCCGAACACGGCCAACCCCCCACTTGCTGATCACCCAGAACACCGCCGTTGAACTCGGCTCTGCCGGCAAGCTCTGGACCACCCAGGCCACCCGCAAGCTCAGCGCCACCCTCGAACGGCTCCGCGTCGACCGCCAGCTCGAAGAAGCCCTCACCCAGGGCGCCGACTCGCTCCACCTCCCACCGGCCTTCGGCATCGACGAGAAGACGGCCATCCGCTACGCGGACTTCGCACGGGCACTGCTGGAACAGGCAGCCGAGCACTCAGCATCGCCCTCGGGAAAAGAACTTGGCCCGGACTGACGGGACTTGAAGAATGACGGCCATGCAGATTCGACAGGCATGGCCTGATGACGCGTCAGCGGTCGCCGGTGTCTACGTGCGCTCCTGGCAGGCGGCCTTTGCCGGTCTTGTTCCGCAGCACTACCTCGACGCCATGGACCCAAGCCGTGAAGAGTCCGAGTGGAAGATACGGATCGCGGAGACACGGTGGCCGTCGTCGGGGGTACTGGTAGCCGAAACCGAGGCCGGAGTTGTCGGATTCGCAAGTTTCGGCCCGTCTCAGGACATCCCTGTCATCGCGGAAATCGGCACGCTCTACGCGATGCCCGAGGCCTGGGGTACTGGGATCGGAAAGCAGTTGATGGCGGCCACGTTGGCGGCTCTCGGACAGGCCGACTACACACAAGCCACCTTGTGGGTCCTGGAAGACAACGAACGCGCCCGGCGCTTCTACGAAGCCGCCGGCTGGGGCGCAGACGGCGCGGCCGTGGAGGACTCCACCGGCGGCGCCTCTCTCAACAAATTGCGCTACCGCCGCCCTCTTGGCTAGGGCCTGTCTGAAGGTCGACTCATTTGATCTTGTGGCAAGATCGCGGGATGCTACGACTAACCGACTTCATCATCGATTGCCCGGACACGATGAAGCTGGCAGCCTTCTACTCTGAGGTGATGAGGCTCCCCGTCAAGGAGGGCAGTAACGAGAACTGGGCCGGTATCCAGTTCGGCGAGATCGAACTGGCCTTCATCCAGGTGGAGGACTACCGCGCCCCGCAGTGGCCCGACAGCGAGCACCCCAAGCAGTTCCACCTCGACTTCGAAGTCGACGACATCGAGGCCGAACAGCGCCGCGTCCTGGCCCTCGGCGCGACCCTGCAGCGGGACTGCATGGGCCCCGATGGCTACGGCTTCCGCGTCTACGCCGACCCCATTGGCCACCCCTTCTGCCTCTGCCGCAACAAGGGTGTTATCTGGACCGATCAGGGCCTCATCTGGCCCAAGCGCGACTAGCTTGATTCTGTCGGGGATCTTGGAGAAGCCGGTCAGGTTCCCAGGGTTCGCCAGGACTTCAGCCGGGGTATCTCGCGCTGGTCGAGGTAGTGCTGGAAGGCAGTCGGTCGGCGGGACGTGGGTGTGTCTTCGGCCGGTGGCAGTCCGCTGAGGCGCTCGATGTTGACGGCAATGGCCGTCAGAACGTGCTGGATGTGGGCCTTTCCCTGTCCTCGGTAGCGGCAGCGCCGCATGCCGTGTCCGTGGGCGAACTCGTTGACCGTGCCCTCCACTCCCGAGCGGACCGCATAGCGGGTCTTCCACTCGGGCGTCTGTTGCTCCGCGCGGACGCGAAGTTGCAGGTCACGGAGTTCTCGCGGGGGAAAGCCCACGGTTCGGGCACTGTCGGCGGTGGAGGTGCACTGGGTGCGGGCCGGGCAGGGACGGCACTGACTCTTGGTGAACCTGGCCACGATCAGCGGGGCCGCGGTGGGTGACGAGGTCGGGTAAGGGCCGTGCCAGCCCGCACTGACCTGCCCCTGGGGGCACGTGACCTGCTGACGGTCGTAGTCGATGTGGAAGTCGTCCCGGGCGAAGCCCTCGTTCTGCCGGTGTTGGCGGGTGGGGTTGCTTTTCAGCGGCCCGGAGACGGTGACCTGGTGTTCACGGGCGGCTTGTTCCAGGTGGGGCAGGGACGTGTAGCCGGCGTCGACCAGGTGCTCGGCGGGCAGCAGCCCGCGTCGCGCCAGACGGGTGTGGATGCCGGGCAGGACCTGACTGTCGTGGGTGGTGGCCGCGGTGGTGGCCACGTCCGTGATCACGTTGGGGCCGTCGGGAGCACAGGTCTCCGTCAGATGAGCGGCGAACCCCTTCCAGCTGATGATGTGCCCGTGCCTTGCATAGCGGGCCGAGGTGTCGTAGGGCGAGACGACTGCCCGGGACGAGGGCGGCAGCCCGGGTCCGCCTTCCTTCTCGGCGGTGCGCCAGCGCAGCCGGCCTGCCTGGTCACGGTGGTAGTTCTGCACCATGATCTGGCGCAGGGCCTGGACGCGAGGGCCGGACGTGCGGCCCGCTCCGTGCCGGTAGACGTGTTCCAGGAGCCGGACGGCATCGTTCCCGGTGGCCAGGATCCTGGTCGTGGGCTTGGTGGGGTTCTTGCCCAGGCGGACCGGCCGGCCGTAGCGGCGGCCCCACTCCTCATCGACCAGCTCGTCCAGCAGATGAGGGGACGTACCGGCGACTTCTTCGAGTGCGGCGCGGACCGCCTCGGTGACCAGCTCCAGGCGGGTCAGGTCGCGCACCGCGGCCAGGACGTGGGTGGAGTCGGTGCGCTGCGTGGTGCGCTGGCGCACCAGTCCGGCCTCCGTGAGGCGGGCCAGCGCGAGGTCGAGGAGGCGGTCAGCGCGGTCGCCTTCGGCGAGAAGGTCGCGGAAGTCGGCCAGTACGCTGTGGTGGAAGCCGGGATCGTCCAATTCCATCGCCAATGGCGTACTTGAAGTCGATGCGACAGCGGACCGCCTCGGCGGCCTGCCGGTCCGACAGGCCGAGCAGGAACTGCAGCACACAGACGGTGGCCAGTTGCGCAGGCGAGAGCCCCGGCCGCCCGTTCCCCGGGTACCAGTCGGCGAAGTCCTCGTCGCACCACAGCCCATCGAGCCGGTCCCGCACCCATATCGCCGTCGTACCGCCCGGGTTGCTCGCCCGCGCGATCTGCGCGGTCAGAGAAGGGACTTGCTCACCGGAACGGGGGCGAAGGGACAACGGGCACCTCGACAACTGCATCGGTCGGCGGAACCACCCGAGCATGCCCGTTGATCATGCACCCGCACCGCGAAACTCCAAGATCCCCGACAGAGTCAAGCATGTACTCCAGCTGTAGATCGTGATCTTCATGTCTGGTTCGCGGCTTGTCGGAGGTAATGGCTGCCCTGGGCTCGGGCCTGATGGCGGCGTCGCCAGTCGGACCAGCCGAGTAGGTGGGCCACATCGTGCACGGGCCGGACGACGAGAGGCGTGAATAGTTTCTGGATCTCGTTGCAGGTCAGCGGGATCAGCCCGTTGGGGGCGGGGTCGCGGGCGTGTACGTGGGCACGGACGACGGGCGAGGAAGGCGTGGGCGAGGGCGGCGAGGGTGTCCCAGCGATACCACGAGGTGAAGCGGCGGAGTTGGTGCTCGTCCAGTCCGGCCAGGCCCTTTCCGGCCTGGAAAGTCTCCTCCACCCGCCATCTCGACCCGGCGACCTGCACCAGCGTGGCCAAAGGCACCGGAGATGGCGACCAGCAGCGGTAGTAAGCCAGTTCACCGGTGGTGCGGTTGCGGCGGATCAGCAGCTGATGGCTGCCGGGGCGGGGTTCGGCCAGGTCGATGACGGCCCAGTCGTAGTAGCGGTACCCCTTGGCGCCGGCCCCGGCCGACAGCTTGCCAGGCCCGCTTCGGAACTTTCGCAGCCAGGGCATCTGCGTGGAACTTCCCGGCATCGGTGGTCACTTCATGGGAGCAGGTGACGGCGAGCACGTAGCCGATATGGCGCTATTCCAGCGCCGCCCGCAGCTTCGGATTGCCGCCGTAGACCTCGTCACCCGCGACCCAGCCCACGCGGTGCCCAGCGTCAAGGGACCGGCCGATCATGCGGGCGGCCAGCTCTGGCTTGGTCACGAAGACGGTGTCCTCGCCCAGTCCCGCTGCCCGGCAGCGGTCCGGGTCGCACGTCCACGAGAGCGGGATGTACAGCTCACGGTCCACCGCCGCATGTCCGCGGCGGTCTGCGTAGACGAGGTAGACGGCGACCTGGGCGTTTTCGATCCTTCCGGCGGTGCCGGTGTACTGGCGCTGGACACCGACGGTGTGCGTGCCCTTCTTCACGTCCCCCGTCTCGTCGACCACCAGCACCGCGTCCTCGTCGTGGAGGTGCTCGACGACGTATTCGCGCTCATCGTCGCGCACGGTGTCGGCATCCCACTTGGCCCGGCCGAGCAGGTGCTGCATGCCGTCCGGGGTGGCCTCCCCGGCCCACTCGGCGATCGACCAGCAGTTCTTGCGCGGCAGGTCCGACAGCAGCCCCAGCACCAAGTCCCTCACCCGGCGCCGGGGTTCAACCCGTGCCACCGGCCTGCTATCCGGGACATTAGGACCTCGAACGCCTCCTGCCAGCGGGCAGGGTCTACGCTGTGATCCGCGGCCACCGCATGATCTTCAGTCTTCACACACCGATGATCGACGGTGGCCGCACCCGTCTTCACCACCCGTCGGTCACGACGTGCGAAGACGGGGCCGTATCCCTTGCGTGTCCCGCTCGGGACAGGCAGCGTTCGCCCGCCGTTTCGTGCCAGGAGGACCACATGCAACGCGGCGAAGTCTGGTGGGTCGACGTCGACGAGCGGCGCCCGGTCGTGCTGCTGTCGGATGACGAGTCATCCGGTTTCCAGGCGATGCAGGTCGTTGCTCCAGCGGGCGTCGACATCAGCGGCCTGGGCGTTGAAGTGGCGATAGGCGCCCTGGAAGGACTGCCCTTTGAAGGCGTGCTGCGGTTCGCGGTCCCGCGGCCAGGCTTTACTCCTTGCACCTGGCTGACCCCCGTGGCCCGGGACGACCTGATCGAGCGGGCGGGCGTGTTGTCCTCCGCGAAGCTCAGCGAGGTCGGGAAAGCCCTTCGTGCCGCTGGACAGAGGAGGGAGTGGACCCCGATGACGGCTGCCAGGCTCCACGAGATCAAAGATGCCCGCCGTCTCGGAGGACTCGAGTAGCGGACGCCTCTGCTGGCCAGCTCGTTCTCGTCGACGACCTGCGGCGGCCCCCTCTCCACCTCAGAGCAGTACCACGTAGGTCTGCTGTCCTCGGCTGACGGCTGACGGGCGGTGCAACACGCCGTTGCAGTATGGCTGGTGAGGAGCGCGGAAGACTGCGCGTGCCGTCCGGTCCAGTGCGACTTTCCACGCCCAGGGGTGAACACCACGGTGACGCACCGTCATCGGGCCTGCCGTCCCGAAGCTCAGCAGCTCAGGTCAAGGAGAAACGCACCGCCTCCACCGTCTCCACCGAGCCTCCGCCAACCTAAAGAAGCAGGTCAGCGGTCTGGTGTGACCGGCTCTCGAAGTACTCGCGCTGGTCGTGGGTGGCTGTCTGCGGAGTAGATCGTCTAACAGAGCCGGACGGTTCGCTGGTTTCTACTCGCTGGGGTCAGGCGGCCATTTACGATCCGGTGCATGGATCCCGAGCTGCTGGAACGGATCACCGCGCGGCGTGCGGAACTGGATGAACTCGAAGAGAAGCTGGCCAAGCAGCTGGCGGAGGTGCGGGCCGAGCGAGACGAACTTGCTGCTGCCGAACGGGTTTTTGAGCGGGTGAGCGAACAGATCGCTGATGAGCGCGTCTCGGCCTCGTCGGTGCCCGCGCAGGTGGGTGGGCGGGCGGTCATGCTGATCCCACACCGTACCTCCGATGTGGAGGAGAACGTGCTTCCGCCGGACTACCAGCGCATTCTCGCCGCCGTGCGACAGGCCGCTGGACCGGTCATGGCTCGGCAGGTCGGCGAGATGCTGGGAGTGGACGTCAACATCCGATCCAAGCTGGAACCGCTGCGCGGAAAGCTGGTCAGGCTCGCCGACCGCGGCTGGCTGCGGAAGCTACCCGACGGCCGGTTCACCACCCGCCTGTGACTGGCTGCCGCTGATCACGCACTTCGCCCCATCCGACAGATCGTTGCCAGCGGATGGGGAGCCGCTCGGCTCACCTGCTGAAACTCGCGATAGAAGTCGCCCATCACCGCGGCGACCGGTGCGTAACGGACAAGGAGCGCCGCGACCGACGCGGGAACCCCCTCCGGGGGCGCCCCTTGGGCGCACGCATTCACAAACGTTTTGCGTTCTTCCGGTGTGTATCCGTAGAGAGCGACGGCCAGCCAGTTCACCAGGTGGGTGACGGCGTAGCACTGGTCGTAGGTGCGGTGCTGGTCGAAGAAGTCGGCCTCGTCCCGTGTGAGATCGAAGCGTGAGGAGATCGCGAGGCCGTAGTCGGTGAAGAAGAGCCGCCGGCCGTCGGTGAGGATGTTCTCGAAGTGGGCGTCGAAGTGCAGAAGCCCGCGCGCGTTCATAAACGAGATGCCGGCTTTCAGCTCGTCATCGACCATGGCGCAGGCCCGCTCGGCCACAGCGTCGCCGGACCCGACCTGGACGCCCAGCCAGTCGTGCAGGTTCTGCGGAATGTACTCCAGGAACAGCACAAGGCTCGCCGTGGAAAGCTGGAGAGCTTCGATCCGCCGGCGTACCGCTGATCCGCCTCCCCAGTAGGCGACAGCTCGATCCACATCGGCCAGTTCCTCGGGCAGCGGCTGGCCAGAGTCTGGGATCACCCGCCAGTGGTACATCAGGGGAAAGCCCTCGTAGTCTCCCGCGACCACCCAATTCGTCGTCATGGTGTGCGCGGCCAACTCCCGCCAGGCCCCGAACCCCGGGCCGCCGATGGTACCGATGCCGTAGTGACAGAAGGCCGGCAGTCCGAACAGATTCGCGGTGGAGTGAACATGCTCAGGCCGTCGCTCCAGATCGGTCAGCCGTACCTGCTTGACGAAGACCCGGGTTCCCTCCACCTCCAGCAGGACCGTTCTCCCGCCGATGCCCGACCCCAGCGGCGCGCCGGCGTCCACGAACTCGCGCAAACTGCGGTCACTGCGCAGCGCCAGCGATGTGGAAACGGCGCCGTGGGCCGTCAGACGAGTACCGCGGGACATATCAGGGCCCTTCACTCACGCCTCCAACCGTGCCCCGCCTCTTGTGCAACGGCTCCAACAGACACCGGGACGGGGGCCAAAGACCACCCTCCCACGCTGGAGCCGGTGAGATGTGTCGTAACTGCAGGTGTTCCAGGCGCCGTTGAGGCTGTATGACGAAAACTGAAGAGCCTGCCCAGAATTCCTGCGCACCTACTTACCAGTGCCGTTTATCGCTGTCCACGCGCACCATCAACCACCTCGCCGACCTGCTACGGCGCCACCTGAAGGCGATTCGCTCCAGGTGGCGCATCCTGCCGCCCGGGAAGATCGCGGTGATCGTCCTGGCCGTACTGCGTCACGACCAGCGCCTGGCCGACATGGCCGGCGGCAACAACGTGTCCGAGTCCACCGTCCGCCGCTGGCGCGACGAACTGATCGGACTGCTCGCCGCCCAGGCGCCGCGCCTGGACCGCGCCCTGAAGAAGATCGCCAGGCAGGGCGGGAGGTGGTCCTGATCGACGGCACCCTCATCCGCACCCAGCGCCGCACCGGGAAGGCCTACCGGCGGAACTACTCCGGCAAGCACCACCATCACGGCCTGCACTTCCTCGCCCTGACCGACGAGAACGGTCGCCTGATCTGGATATCCGCCGCCCGACCTGGCCGCACCCACGACAACACCGCCGCCCGCCAGGACCACGTCCTGGCCCACCTGCGCGCTGCCGGCCTCGGAGCGTTGGCGGACCTCGGCTTCCGCGGCCTGGACAACGACATCCTCGACCCCGTGATCGTCACCGGCTATACCGCCAGCCGCACCCACAAGCTCACCCCGGGCGAGAAAGAAGCCAACCGCGTCCTCGCCGTGGGACGCGCGCCGGTCGAGCACGGCTTCGCCCACCTGAAGAACTGGCGGATCCTCACCAAGCTCCGCACCGACCCCGTCCGCGCCACCCGCCTCTTGCGAGCCCTGCTCGTCCTGACGAACATCGAAGTCAACCGCTGACGGATGATCTTCGCCGTGGGCACCCGCCCACGACCAGCACGAGTACCCGGGGGACCGGTCACACCATCCCTTTGACCTGCGACTTCAAGTTGGCAGAGGCTCACCCGGGCCCACTCCACCGCACCGCGCCCACCCGGTGCGCACCACTCCCGCGCGCCGGCCGCACCGGTGCGCGCACCGCCCACCGAGTGGAGATGCATTGGATGAGCGCACCACTGCCAGTGCGCACCGGGTGGGTGCGCCCCACCGCACCGGTGCGCTCCCACCCGGTGCGGCGGAGCGGTGGTGCGGTCAGCCGTGCGCGCCGGGTGCGGAGTGCACAGACCAGGTGCTCAAAGCGCATTGCCCCCAACGTGCGGGTGGGTTCCGCGTGGTCGGGGTCCGGGACGACGCTCACCGTGAAGCGGATGATGCTGCGGGCGATGCCCGGGGCCGCCGTGGTGGGGGATGGTCTCAGCGCGACGAACACGGCTGTCTGCTCCCCGCACCCGCGGGGATGGTTCGATCACCAATTGCGCCAGGCATACGACGCGAGGCGGATGGCCGGTGCCGTTAACGCGGTTGCTGCTTCTTCATGTTCCCGACGAATAGATAGCAGGACCCGTATATTCCAACCGTTATCGCCAGCAGTACCAAGCCCCCATTGTTCCCTGTCGCGATCAAGAATAGCGACAGGATTACACCCGCTACCGCGAAAAGAGTTGCGAAAAGCATCCACCTCTTCACGGCTGCGCGCTGCTCGAGAGACCATCCGACGTTCGGCATTCCTGTCCCTTCGGATCGTGCAGGGCCGGACGATGTGATGTCCGGCCCTGCTTTCATGTGTCAGCCACCGCTAACAGCAGGGAAGCGATCTGGCCAACGCTCCACGAAATCGCATAGCAGCCTGCAGTTGCTCCCAGCGAACCTCCCAGCGTTGCAGGCGTCGAAGCGGCGACTGCCGCACCGCATGCTGCGGCAGTCAATCCGCCTGCTACTACGCCCGCTACATCGCCCCAGAGCGCCCTGGTGTCCCCTTCTGAAAGGTGTATTACGTCTGTGGCGGCATCTCCGATCGGGCCCAGGGCGTCGGCCACTCCGCCAAAACTGAGTGTGCCGTCGGGGTCGATGCGGTTGACGGGGTCGCCTTCGGCGTAGAGGTAGGGGTTCTTTTCCTGGCCGGAGAGGTCGGGCTGGGTGAAGCGGCCGATGTTGGCGTCGTAGTAGCGGTGCTGGAGGTGGTAGACGCCTGTGGGGTCCTGGTAGCCGCCGGCGAAGCGGTAGGGCTGGGCGACCGGCTCGGACGACGGGGCCAGCAGGCGCACGCCGCGCGGGCTGTACGCGTAGCTGTTCACCTTGTTGCCGTCCGCGTCCGCCAGAGCGACCACGCTGCCGATGGCGTCCGTGAGGTAGTAGTACGTCTTGCCCCCGGTCGTCATGGAGTTCAGCGTGCCCCGGGTTCGCGGATAACGCGCCGTGGGACCGTCCGCTCGCGCCAGCGCTCGAAGCACACGGCGCGTAATCCGGCGCCTCGGGACAGGAGCAGCCAGGCCAAGACGCCCGCTCGGTCAACTCTCCTGCAACTCAGGCCACAGCAAACTCACTTGCCTCACTCAGCCTGACACTTATTTCCATCTAGAACATCGCCATTAGGGCGAAAACACCCTCTGAGGGAGCGCCGGATCACGCCACCATGTCAGCTGTTTTTGTCCATGGCTTTGCGGATCGCGTCTCTGGCGCGGTCCATCACGGCGGCGACCGGGCCGAGGGCGATGTTCGCGGTCGCTGACTCGACTCCGGGATGGGGCCGGGTGGGGGCCATCGCTTCCGCAGCCTTGACCGCCTTTGCCATCGCGGCGAGGCCGGAGAGGTCAGTGCTGCGGCGGATGTGAGTGAACTCGTAGCGCTCCTCGGCCCGTGCGTGCTCTTGGACTTCCTTGCGGAGCTTCATCAGCTGCGGCATGAACTTGGGGTCGTTGGTGTCCATGTCGTCGAGCTTGGCCAGGAGCTCCTTGGCCGTGCGTTCCTCGGCGAGACGGTCTTCGACGACCTGCTCGCCTCCGGAGACAGAGCGGCGAGCGAAGGGGTGGACGATCTCTTCTTCGGCGGTCTCGTGGACGGCCAGCAATCTCACCAGGCGGTAGAAGGCGTCGCGGCGGTTCTCGCCGGTGGTGGATTCGACTTCGTCGAAGAGGTTGCGGATGTCGCCGTGCTGGCGGATCAGCAGCGAGACGACGTCGTCGTCCTGGGCCTGGTCGTCGCCGGCCTGGGGGGTGTGCAGCTCGGACATGTGCGGTCGCCTCACTTCTCGCGCATCGCGGGGTCGGGGTGCTCGCCCTCGGTCTGCACGCGGTACTCCCGGCCGAACATGTCGTCGTGTTGGGCCATGACCCGCTCACTGGGCGGCTCTTCGCCGCCATGGATCTGCTCCTGCATCTGCTCGAATCGCTCGTGTGCCTCACGTACGTAGCCGGCCCCCAGCGTGGTGAGGTCCATCTGGGTGTCGAGCAGTTCGCGTACGTACTGCTTGTTCGGCTCGAAAGTGAGCACGTTGGGCAGTTCCGGCGCCAAAATCTCCTGCGGGTCGCGGCCGTCGATGCGGCGCATCAGATCGCAAGCACGGTGCAGGTGCTCGAGCTCCATGTTCAGATGGAGCTCCCAGATCGCCTTGACCTTCGGGTCGCTCTCCTGCTCCATGAAGGAGTAGTACAGGTAGCACTCGTTGTACTCGTGGTTGACCAGTTGCTCCCACCACGTCTCGCCCGGGTCGACGAGCGACTCGTAGTGCGTGACGTGCTCCTCCTCGATCAGTCCGATCTCCTGGTAGAGCTGACGGGCGATGGGCTCCATGTAGGTGGGGCCGGTGTTCATGTAGAAGTTCATCGTCTGCTGTTCCGCCGACATGATCGTCAGTGCGTGCAGTCGGGACAGCGGGTCGACGGTGTTCTTGTCGTAAGGGTCGCGTACGTTGTCCACCGGGTCGCGGTGGTGGTACTTCGTGGGCCGGCCAGGGATGACCTCGGTGAGGTTGTCGACGATCGACTCTGCTTTGCGGTGCTCGATCATCTCGTACAGGTTCGCGTACCGGTACAGGTGGTCGAAGTCCTCCAGCACGCCGAACTGGTAGGCCTGCTTCAGGTACGGGTCCGGCTCCATCCGCGCGACCCATGCGGTCAGGTCGACGGCGACCTGCTCGTAGGCGATCGTCGTCTCCAGGACGGACGACACACCCGGCAGCAGCCAGTTGACGGCCTTCTGTTGCTGGGCCTCGATGTAACGCGTCCGCGCGAGCTGCGCCTTGACCTCAGGATCAATCGTGTTGCGGGCGAGCTGGTGGCTGAAGAGGATCGCCTCCACCTCGATGCCGTTCATCGTGATGATCCGGCACCGGGTGTAGGGGTCGCAGCGATCGGGGTCAATCGGCTGCACGTTCAGCTCCCGCCAGCTGCGCAGCTGGCGGTCCAGCGGGATGCCCCGCTGCTCGAGCGGATTGAACGTCATGGGAGGCCTCTCGGAGAGATAAAAATGGCGCCGGCGCGAGTTCCCGAGCAACGGAGGGTCGCCACGCCCAGCTCCTCGCAGTCTGTCTGGTATGGGCGATTTTCGACTACCGCTCCCGCCCATCGGGATCACGTTTCCCCCTGCTGGCCCAGCCGAAGTGACAACGCCCTCGGCCTCTGACAAGCCTGGACGCGGTTCGGGTCGCACGCTCGTACCTGGCCCGCAGCCGGCGTCATGGTCACTACCCGCTCCGTGTACGCCGCGGGCTCTCAGCGCCTCCCCGTGAGTCCGCCAGACCAGTACGCCCGGCGCTGGTGACGTCTCACCTACAAAAGGGGAAGAGCACGAGACAGCTGGTGCCTGCCAGCACGGCGTATGCCGCCGCGACGTGGCCCTTCAGCAGAGCCAGCCGCAGCTGGGCGTACCGCACCTTGTACGTCTGTTGCAACTGCTCGGCCCGGTGTGCCGAGCGTCGGAGCATGATGCGAGTGACGCCCAGGCGCTGGTCGACGTAATGGCGGGTAAGGTCCCTCGCCTGAGTTGCGGTCAGCCGGGGCAGACGGGCGCAGAGTTCCCCGGCCTCGCGGTGGGCGTCTTCCACCTCCGAGCGGGCCTGCAAGTAACCCTCGACTTGGTCGACAAGTGCTGCCGCGGTCTCGGGGTGAAGGGGATCGTCCGAGGTTCGTTTCACTGCTATCAGCCCTGCCCGGGACCGGGCTCGACGACGTCGCGCTTGCCGGTATAGCTCTGCTGCTCCAATTGGGCGATGTCGGGATGGTGCAGGTCGAAGGCGGGAGACTCGGAGCGGATGCGGGGCAGAGCGTCGAAGTTGTGGCGCGGGGGCGGGCAGGAGGTCGCCCACTCCAGGGAGCGGCCGTAGCCCCACGGATCGTCGACCTCGACTTTCGTGCCGTACTTGGCTGTCTTCCAGATGTTGTAGAGGAACGGCAGCGTCGACAGGCCCAGCAGGAACGCGCCGATCGAGGAGACCATGTTGAGCGCGGTGAACCCGTCGGCGGCGAGGTAGTCGGCGTAGCGGCGGGGCATGCCCTCGGCGCCCAGCCAGTGCTGCACCAGGAACGTCGTGTGGAAGCCGACGAACAGCGTCCAGAAATGGATCTTCCCCAGACGTTCGTCGAGCATCGTGCCGGTCATCTTCGGCCACCAGAAGTAGAAACCGGCGAAGGTCGCGAAGACGACGGTGCCGAACACGACGTAGTGGAAGTGCGCCACGACGAAGTACGTGTCCGTGACGTGGAAGTCCATGGGCGGCGAGGCCAGAATCACCCCGGACAGGCCCCCGAACAAGAAGGTGACGAGGAAGCCCAGTGACCACAGCATCGGCGTCTCGAAAGAGAGCGAGCCCTTCCACATGGTGCCGATCCAGTTGAAGAACTTGACGCCCGTCGGCACCGCGATCAGAAAGCTCATGAAGGAGAAGAACGGCAGCAGCACCGCCCCGGTGGCGAACATGTGGTGGGCCCACACGGTCAAGGACAGCCCGGTGATCGAGATGGTGGCGGCGATCAGACCGGTGTAGCCGAAAACCGGCTTCCGGCTGAACACCGGGAGGATCTCCGTGACGATGCCGAAGAACGGCAGCGCGATGATGTACACCTCGGGGTGGCCGAAGAACCAGAACAGGTGCTGCCACAGGATCGCTCCGCCGTTTTCCGGGTCGAAGACCTGTGCGCCGAATTTCCGGTCCGCTTCCAGCACGAGCAACGCCGCGGCAAGGACCGGGAACGCGAGCAGGACCAGCACCGATGTCAGCAGCACGTTCCACGTGAAGATCGGCATACGGAACATGGTCATGCCGGGTGCCCGCATGCAGATGATCGTTGCCATGAAGTTGACCGCTCCGAGGATCGTGCCGAACCCGGACAGCGCCAGCCCCATGATCCACAAATCGCCGCCGAGTTGTGCGGTGCGCTCGCCGCCGCTGAGCGGGGTGTAGGCGGTCCAGCCGAAGTCGGCGGCGCCCTCTGGCGTGAGGAGGCTGCTGAGCACGATCAGGCCGCCGAACAAGAACAGCCAGTACGAAAACATGTTCAGCCGCGGAAAGGCGACGTCTGGGGAGCCGATCTGCAGCGGCATGACCGCGTTCGCGAACCCGGCAAACGTAGGCGTCGCGAACAGCAACAGCATGATCGTGCCGTGCATCGTGAACGTCTGGTTGTACTGCTCGTTCGACAGGATCTGAATACCCGGACGGGCAAGCTCCGCCCTGAGCATCAGTGCCATCGCGCCGGCGATGAGGAAGAAGACGAACGACGTGATCAGGTACAGGTGCCCAATCTTCTTATGATCCGTAGTCGTCAGCCAGTCCACGATCACCCGGCCTTTCGGCCGGGGCCCCTCGACTGGCACGAGCGTGGACGGTTCTGTCTCTACGGCCATGCGGGATCCCATTCTGAACAAAGGACTCAATTTGCCTGTAAGACACCAACATCCCGCAGCGGCAAAGCTGCGGCACGCTCATCCGGTCCCGGATCCGTCGTGTCGCATCACTCAGTAGCCCGTCCTGCTCTTCCCATGCCTGACTTCGCGTAGGTCCTCAGCCGTTGGCACAAGGCGCACCGCCAAGATTCCCGGGCCGACGGTAAGCGTCCGCCGGGGCGCGCTCCGCTCCCAGGCTCAGGATGAAACGGTTTTGCCACTGGACATGACTTCGCGCACGGCCGCACGCTTCACCGCACCTGCACTTGCCCCGCCTGGCCCTACCACAGCGACTTCGCGCGCGGTGGGAAAGTCACCGGGCAGAACCGGGCGGCGCCAGACGCTCCGCCCCCGCTCCGCTCAGTCTGCTACTGAGCGACGTGCTGCCGTGCCACTGGCAGGGCAGGAAGGCGTCGTCGTGACAGTGGCTGTTGTGGAGTTCAAGGACGGTGTGGATCGGGCGGCGACGGGGCCCTGTGCCGCCACCGCCCGCCCTCACCCCAGCGCCCCGCGTGGCGCAGTCGCCCCTCCCTCGCTCGGAGTGTGGGACTGGCGAAGTGCGGCGCACTGACCTGCGGTGTTTCATGAAAGTGCAGCAGCAGTCACCCGTGGGGCATCGGCTGCCGAGATCCGCTCAACGACAGGGGTACTGGTCATGGCACGCGCAATCTGGACCGGCGTGATCACATTCGGGCTCGTCAGCGTGCCCGTCGGCCTGTATTCCGCGACCCAGGACCACACCATCCACTTCCACCAGCTGCAGCGCGGCACCGCCGACCGGATCCGCAACCGGCGGGTCAACGAACGCACAGGCAAGGAAGTCGGCGGCGAGGACATCGTCAAGGTCTACGAAGTGGACGAGGGCGAGTACATCCTCGTGGAGCCCGACGAGCTCGACCAGATCGCCCCGGGCCGTTCCCAGACCATCGAGATCTCCGACTTCGTCGATCTGAACGAGATCGAGCCTGTCTACTTCGACCGCACCTATTACATCGCCCCCCGCGGCGAGGAATACATCAAGGTGTACGAGCTGCTGCGGGCGGCACTCGCGCAGACGAACAAGATCGGCGTCGCCACCTTCGTCATGCGTGGCAAGCAGTACCTGACTGCGCTGCGCGCGGAGGACAAGGTGCTTGTGCTGCAGACGCTTCACTGGGCTGACGAGGTCCGCGACCCGGCCACGGAGCTGCCGGACCTGCCCTCTGGCAAGGCCGGAAGGGGTAAGGAGCTGGACATGGCGCGCCAACTGGTCGACTCCCTCAGCGCCCCGTGGGACCCGCGTCAGTATCACGACACCTTCCAGGAGAAGGTGCGGGAGCTGGTGCGGGCCAAAGCCGAGGGGCAGGAGATCGCGGCGGCGGCCGAGCCGCCCACGGCCACCCACGTCGTGGACCTGATGGAGGTACTGCAGGGCAGCCTCGACCAGGCCCGCAGCAGGCGCGAGACGAAGTCCGGGCGGCAGATGCAGACTGGACCCTCGACACGCAAAGTCGGCCGCAAGCCCGCCGACAAGGATGCGAAGAAGACCTCCGCCAAGAAGGTGCCGCCGAAGACGGCACGCGCCTCGGCCACATCCCCGCGCAAGACAGACAAGAGCGAGCTGCGGCAGCTGAGCAAGGCTGAGCTGTATGAGCGGGCCACCCAGCACAACATCGCGGGCCGCTCCAAGATGAGCCGCGAGCAGCTCCTCGACGCGCTTGCCCGCTCTGGGAGCCGCCGCAAGAAGAGCGCCGCCTGATCCCACGCCGCGCCACCACGTGCCGTGAGCCCGGCGGGAGCCACTGCTCGAAGTCAGACGGAGCCTCCCCCTCGCTGCACGCCGCGAAGAACGCAGCGCGATGCTGCGGACCGAGCGAGAGGGAACCGCCGGTGGGCGGGACGGCTCGAGGCCCGGAGGTCGCGCTTTCAGTAACGGAGTGCACCCGTGAGGTCGAGGAGGGCCGCGTCCAGCTCGATCATCTGCACACGTGGCGTGATGTCTTCGAGTAGGCGGCGCAGCCGCTGGGGGAGTTCGGCATCCGCTTCAGCCGGGAGGACGAAACGGACGTGGAGGATGTGACGGCTCACGGTGATCACCCGGCGCTTCCCTGGCTGCGGTGGCCGAGCCGGCGTAGGTCCGCCGAGCGGGTACCGGCAGGCATCAAGTCTGCATACGGGTGCAAACGGGCTCCGGCGGTGCCGTCGGCGAGGGTGCGCTGCGGGGTGGCCGGCAGGGCCGGTGTGGGGGCCGGGCTGGTGCGGCCGAGGAGGTCGAGGGCGGCCTGGGGGCCGTGGTCGCGGCGGGTGGCGGCCACTTCGTCCAGGTCCCAGGCCATTCCGCCGACGACGGTGCGGCGGGGGCCGCGCGCCTCGACGGTGCCGCGTACGAGCAGTAGCCCGGAGTGGAACACGGTGTGCGCGACGTGGTCGTGGGAGTCCTCGAAGAAGGCGATGTCGACCAGGCCGGAGCCGTCCTCCAGTGTGCAGAAGATGATCCGCTTGCCGGACGGGAGGGGCGGCGTCTGCGTGGATGCGCGCACCCCGGCGACGAGGACTTTCTGCCCGGGCAGCATGCCGCGCAGGTGGGCGGCGTCGGTCGCGCCGAGCTCGCGCAGTAGCCGGTGGTGGTGCTCCATCAGATGCTGGCTCACATCGATGGAGAGGGTGTCGAGTTCGGCGCCGAGCTTGTCGCGGCTGGTCATTTCCGGCAGCCCGCTCGGGTGCGCGGTGGCCAGTTCGCCGCCCAGCGGCAGTTGCCCGTCTGTGGTGGTGCGGTTGCGGGACTGCCGGTGCAGTTCGGTGGCCTGCAGCAGCAGGTCTCGCCGGGTCAGGCCGGGGGAGAGGGCGTCGAGGGCGCCGATGCGGATGAGGCGCTGAGCGAGCGGCAGGGACGGTCGGGCGCGTAGCCACAGATCCTGCAGGCCGGTGTAGGGCTGTCCGGCCACAAGGCGGGCGGTCTCCGCCTCGGTGATGCCCTTGACCATGGAGAACGCCAGGCGTACCCCCCAGCCCTGCCCGGTCGTCTCCACGCTGTGCTGACCGCGGGAGTGGTCGACGTCGACGGGCAGCACAGCAACGCCGTGGCGGCGGGCGTCGGCGACGATGACCCTGCGCGGCCACATGCCCGGATCGTGCTCCAGCAGCCCCGCATACAGATAGGCCGGGAAGTGCGCTTTCAGGTACGCGGACTGCAGAGCGGGGACGGCGAAGGCCACCGCGTGGGCGCGGCAGAAGCCGTACGCGCCGAAGGAAGAGACGGTCTCCCACACCTCGTCCAACACGTCCTTGGCGTAGCCGCGCTGGCCGGCCGTGCGACGGAACCACTGCTCGACCTTCGGCAGCCGGTCGGAGTCGGCCAGGGCGCGGCGGGCGACGTCGCCGGCGGCACGATCGCAGCCGGTCATCGTCGCCAGGATCGCGATGATCTGCTCGTGCCAGATGACCACGCCGTAGGTGTCGTTGAGCACCGGCTCCAGGTCGGGGTGCGGGTACGTGGGGGCGGCGCCGTGCCGGGCGGCGATGAACAAGGCGGGCATGCCCCCAGACACAGGTCCGGGGCGGAAGAGGCTGATGTCGGCAACGACGTCCTGCATGTGCCTCGGTTGCAGGCGGCCCACTAGATCCTGCTGGCCAGGGCTTTCGAGCTGGAAGAGGCCGACGGTGTCCGAGGCCCTGATCATGTCGAAGGCCTGCTGGTCATTCAGGCTGACGTGGTCGGGGTTGTCGAGATCGAGCGCGCGTCCGGTCGTGCGGTGGATCTCGGCGACCGCGTACGCCATCGCGGACTGCATGCGCACGCCCAGGACGTCGAGCTTCAGGAGACCAAGATCTTCGACGTCCTCCTTGTCAGCCTGCACCATCGGGTATCCGGCCGGGGTCGGCTGCACCGGAAGCCGGTCCAGCAGCGCCGCGTTCGAAAGGATCACCCCGCACGGGTGCATGGCGTAGCCGCGGGGCAGCGCGTCCAGGCCTTCGGCGAGCTCCCACAGTGGCCCGAACTTTTCGGCCTGGGAGGCGAGTTGCCGCAGCTCCGGCAGTTCGGCCAGGGCGCCGCGGATGTCCCGGGCCCGGACGTGCGGAAAGCTCTTGGCGATCTCGCCGATGACCTGCGGCGGAATCCCGAGGGCGAGGCCGGTGTCCCTCAGGGCGTGCCGGGCCCGGTAGGTCTCGGGCATGCCGGTGACCGCGGTCCGCTCCCGACCGAATCGCTCGATGATTGCGTCGTACACCTCCAGGCGCCGCTCGGACTCCACATCGAGGTCGATGTCCGGCAGTGACGTACGCCGCTCGCTGAGGAACCGCTCGAACAGCAGCCGATGCTCGAGAGGGTTGGCCGTCGCGACGAACAGCGCGTGGTTGACCATGGAGCCGGCGCCGGAGCCGCGAGCGGCGACCCGGATCCCAAGCGCCCGAGTGTCCGCGACCACCTGGGCCACGGCCAGGAAGTAGCCCTCGAAACCCAGCCGGCCGATGACCTCCAGCTCGTAGAGGAGCTGTCGTACGGCACTCTCGTCCGTGTCCAGGCCACGGGCGACCATCCCGGTCTCACACCGCTGCCGCAGCAGCCGCATGGCCGAACCGCGCTCGGGGTCGGCGCCGACGACGGCAGGTTCAGGGAAGTGGGGCCGCCCGAGACCGAGATCGGCCGGCGTGAGGGTGCAGGACTGGCCGGTGGCCTCGGTCTCGGCCAGCAGGCGGACTGCCCGGGCGGGGTCGTCGCCGACGGCCTGGGCGATGCGGTCGGCGGCCGCCGCCATGGCGCGCGGGTCCTTCAGCCAGCGTTCACCGCCGTCCAGGTGCCGACGGTCGACGGGCCGAAGCAGCCGTGCCGCGTCGAGAACGTCGGCCAGCCGGTGCTGGTCGGGGTCGGCGTAGCGCACTGCGTTCGCCAGCACCGTTCGGGCGCCGAACTGGTCGGCCAGGCCCACGGTGCGCGCGGCCAACCGCAGCGAGCCCGCGCCAGTACCCTGCCGTCCCAGGTACACGGCTTCCATCCGCAGCCGCTCTCCAGCCAGCTCCCGCCACGGCGCGAGCAGCTGCCCGGCGACGTCGGGGCGGCCGGCGGACAGGGCCCGCACCGGTTCGGAGGCGGGGCCGAGCAGCACCACCAGGTCCTGGTCGGCGTACGCGCGCAGGGTGGGCCAGGACACGACCGGCGCCGCGCCGTCGGCTTCGGCGTGCGCGGCGGACACCAGGCGGCACAGCCGCGCCCACCCGGCCGCGTTCTGCGCGAGCAGGGTGATGCGCAGCGGCGCCTCGATGACGTGCGCGCCGCCACGCACGGGCGTACGCGACCGGGCGGAGGCCGGGCCCGGTGGGGCGAGGGGGGCGACGGCGACGTCGACACCGAAGACGGGGCGGATACCGGCGGCCTGGGCTGCGGTGGCGAAGCGGACCGTGCCCGCGACGGTGTCCCGGTCGGTCAACGCGAGCGTCGTCATCCCGCGCTCGGCAGCGCGCTGCACGAGATCACCGGGGAGTGAGGCGCCGTAGCGAGCGCTGTAGCCGGAGGCGACGCGCAGATGAGTAAATCCACGGCTTGCACCTCCTGTCGTTCGCTGCCCTCCCTGACCTGCGTCCTCTCCAGGTATCCACCATAACTCCAAATCGCACAAGTGTGCGAAAGAGTGATCCGGTGCTGTCCGACGCCTGTGACCTTCAGCGATAGGTGGCCAGAGGCGTCGGGAAGCCCGCTGGTGAGCGGCGGGTGCTCAACGGTGGTTGGCCATTTTTCTCAGAGATAGTTGGCCACTGCGGTCTCGACTTCGTCGCGGAGGTGGGGTGAGGCGTGCTGCCTGAGGTGCGTCCAGGTCCGTCCCCATTGCTTTGATCCTTTTGCCGGAGCCGAGGGCAGCATGGTGCGGAGGGCGTTCTGACGTGCGGTTGTGTTCATGGTGAGGAGGGTGTCGGCTCCCGCCAGCAGGGTGGCGCTGGCGGTGGCCGAGCAGGGTGGTGCATCCCATCTGACCCGTCCGACGTGGTCCCCTCTCGCTCCTTGCCGCCGCCTTAGTTGATCGACATGCAGGTCGAGTGCGTCCGACAGTTCGGCGGGGGCGAAGTCCTTGCCGAGGGGCCAGGTGGCCTGGAGGACGGCGGCCATGACGCGCAGATCTGTGAAGTAGCGGCTGGCCTGGGTGGGATCAGCGCGAGGGGAGAGCAGGTCGTCGAACCGATTCTGCAGACGGGTGAACGGGGGTGTGACCGCGGGTTGGGGAGTGTGCGCGGATATGTCGTCGAGGCGGGTGCCGCAGAGCAGTCGATCCGAAGTGAGCCCTGTCGTTGGGTTGCGGCATTGAGCTGGGTGCAGGCCGCTGTGAGCGGGCATGGGCAGGAATCTGCTGCCGGCGTGGTCGGAAGAGTGGGCTGGTCGTTCGCAGCCCGGACAGGTGTCCTGCAGGAACCTCTCGTGCTCCAGACAGAGGAAGCTAACTGGGAGGCGCCATCGGATCTTCCAGGGGCCGCCGTGTCGCTGCTGGATCACTGAGCCGTCTCCGGCGAGGCAGTGCGGGCAGTAGCGCGTGAACCTGGTGAACACCCAGGCGTCGTAAAGGTAGTTGCGTCTCGTGCGCGCGTGGACGGATGCGGTGATCGGCGGGTATAGGTCGGCGTCCGGCGCGAAGGTGAGACGGCTGGCTTCGACAGGGGTGAGGCGCATGGCGTGGGCAAACGTGGTGCGGTGTTCGCCGAGGTCGAGAAGGTACTGGCCCGAGGTGTAGGGCCGTCTGGTGGTCAGGATGCCGCCCCGTGCAAGCACCATGTTCGGCGACAGGTCCAAGCGGTGGGCCAGTCTCAGGAGGAGCCCTGGTAGCCCTTCGCCGGGCAGCGGCGCCAGGGTCCGGGGCAATGGTTCGGGCAGCCGTGCCATCCGTGATCACCCCGCTGCGGGGCCGCGGTCGTCCAGGACGGTGTTCCGGGTGGCCTTGTGCTGCCGAGGCGGGGGTGAGGAGCCGGGGATGGAGGGAATCTCTCCAGCCTGCGCGTCGCGGTCGGGGTCGTCGAGGCTGAGGATGATCTCGTCGAGCAGATCCTCGTCGAGGGTCTCCTTGCCGCTGTCCATCGCCTCTTGGCAGCCGTCCTCGACGAGCCGTTCCAGGAGGCCCACGACGCCGTCCGTGCGGCGCATGAGGTACTCGGGCATCGTCCCGGAGGTGAGCATGCCTGGCTCGGCCTTCAGCAGCCGCAGGCTGTCCTCCAGACCGGCCAGGTGGTCGTGGAAGGCGGTGATCTGGCCGGGGGTGGTGTAGCGGAACCGGTCGAGTTCGACCAGGTCGAAGCGGCGCTCGGTCTGTGTGGCCTCCAGGCCATTGACGCGCGTGTGCGAGGAGGGCGGCATCACCCACTGACGGGTGCTGGCGTCCCAGTGTCCCTGCCGCAGGAGTCCCGAGCCGAGGATGTCGACGCCGACCAGGACCAGCGTGACGTTCATGCTCATCAAGGCGCGGATCAGGTCCAGGGTGTCCTGGTCGTCGGCCCGGTGCATGCGCAGGCGGGTGATGTCGTCCAGGATCAGCGCCTGGGTGCCGTGGTCGTCCAGCGAGTCGGCGACCTGCCGGATCAGCTGCGGCAGGGTCAGCCGCCGGTTCTCGGCGCCGAAGAAGTTGAGGATCGCCTGGCAGGCGCCCTTCGGCTTCGCGGTGACGGGCGTTTGGACATAGGCGACGGGAGCGTGCAGGTCCCGGACGCCGTCCACGGTGTTCGGATTGAGGTGATCATGCAGGGCCAGCCAGGCGTCCTCGAAGGCGGCGGCGACCTCGCAGACCGTCTCCGTCTTGCCCTGGTAACCCCAGCCCGTCACCATCACCCCCGCCCGCGTGGACGGCCGCGTCTTGAGCGCGTTGTTGCGCAGGCGACGGTTGACCAGGCGCGACACCTTCAACGACATGGGCGTCTCCTGCAGCGGCAGGTGGACGTGGGTCGCGGTGCGGTGCAGATCATAAAGCGACCGTTCGTGCGGGCTGAGCGCCCTCCACTCGGCGAGGGACAGCTTCGGCGCGGGAAGAAACGAGCGGCGGGAGGTGCGCCACTTCTGCCAGCCCGTGTAGGTGTCACGACGCGGGGCCTGCCGCAGCAGCGCCTCGGCAAGATCACTTTCCGGGATGGCGTGGCTCACCTGCACTCCTCGGATCGGGCAACGGCTTCGGTTTCGTCCTCGTCCGGTGGCAGTAGGAACAGTGTCCGGCGCCGCAGCATCTCGCCGAGTCGCGGCGGAGGAGTGGGCCGCCGGCCTGCGGTGGCCGCTTCGCGTCTGCGGCGCCTGTCTGTATCGACGCTGTCCTGGATGGTGCGAGCCTGTTCGGGCCAGGCCAGCACCTCCGCGTCGCCGCCCCGGTCGGAGGCCGTGGCCGGCGCCCGGTCGGCTGCGGCCGCCTCCGTCTGCGCGTGCTGCCTGGACCGTCTGCTGCGTTCACGCTTGGTCATCTGGGTCGGCCACTGTTCGACGGGGATGGCGGAGCCGAGCAACTCCAGCAGAACTGGGAGGAGTTCGGCATCGGAGCATGGGGCAAGGCCCCGTCTGCGTGCTTCGGCGAGGAGGGTTTCGGCGGCCTGGTCGGAGAACGCCGGGATCTCCCCTTCGGGAGGCAGTCCGGTCCATCGCAGAACGTGCCAGCGGTCGGGGTCGATGTCGTCCTGGAAGAACACGGTGCGGCGGTCACGGCGATCGGAGCGGATGAGCCACTTGCCCTTGTGCCGGCCGCCCCGGGCGGAGGGCAGGTGGAAACGCGGTTCGTCCAGGACGGCGGCGTGATACCAAAGTCCGCCGATCTTCACCCCGCGCCGGGCGTGGATCTTGACGTAGTGGGCTTTCAGGAGGCGGTAGTAGAGCTCCGGCCTGGGGATCTGCAGGGCGAATCCGCCCTGCTGCATCGCCGCGGCGAACAACGAGTTGGGACTGTGGTCCTCGCCCGGGCCCCAGGCCGGGGCGTACTCGCCCAGGATCCGGTTCTGCCAGATCTTCACCGCCCAGGTCGCGATCAGGTGCTCCATCCGGGACATCGACAACACCGCGTCGGCTTCCGGGTCGGCACCGCGGTCGGCGACATCGGCACCGGTGAAGCCCAGCAGGTGCTCCAGCAGAAGACTGTTGATCGCGGAGAAGGCCCGCTCAACGGCGAACTTGTCCGTGGGCCGCAGGGTGCGGGCGGGAAGGATGTTGCAGCCCAGCGTCCGTTCCGCTTCCACAACGTGGTGGTTTTTGTAGGGGCTGCCGTGATCGGTGGTCACCGTCTCCGGGGCGAAGAATGGCAGGGCCGCAACCCGGTGACCGGCGAACCGGGCGACCAGCGCGGCCGGGACGCCGGGGTAGGGCCATTCCATGTCCTCGTCCCAGCCCTCGCGCATCGGCAGCGGCAGCATCACGTCCCGCAGCAGCATCGCGATGTCCACCGACGTATCCGACACCAGCGTCAGCCGGAAGGCCACGATGGAGTGCGTGAACAGGTCCAGGGCCAGCGTGAGCATCACGGACACCGGATCGCCGAAGACGGATTCGCGCACCTTCACCGGCAGCGGTGTGGTGTCCAGGGCGACCACCTGGCCCGGGCGGTGCACCACCAACCGCTGGGAAACGTCCTGGGCGGCGTCCGCGGAGCGGGCATACCGCTGCCGGCTCCCGCCCGGTCCGAACCACTCCTTCCAGACCGTCCGCAGCGTGTTGTAGCAGGGCACCTTCTCGGGTGGGAAGTTGGGGAAGGTCTCGCGGACGTACTGATGGAGCAGGCGATGCCTGGTCTGCATGCTGACCCGGGAACGCTGCAGGCACTCCCTTCTCACCGCGAAGATCGCTTCCCGGATCTCCTCGGTGATGCTCGGGTGTCCGCCGCCCTTCCTGGTCCAGCGGCCGTCCGCGCAGCCCGCCACGATGTCCTCGACGCTGCCGGCGGCCATCCGGCGCAGGGTGCGCTCGCTCATGCGGTCCAGTCCTAGCGTGGCGGCCTCGTCTGGGCGGAGAGCCTTCAGCTCCGCTGCCTTCGCCCGGCGCCGCTGGGTCAGCGTGGTCCGTTCGGGGTCGTAGGCCGACCGCGGTTCACCGGGCAGGGCCCGGGAGGGCGAGCCGTTTCGGTAGCCGGTCTCCGCCTCCAGCAGGTGCGCGGCCCGCAGCCGGGCCTGCTGCAACTGGGCCTCGGTCAGGTCCGGCTTCGTCACCGGCTGCTGCAGTTGGCTTCGCGAGGCAGGATTCGACTGCACCGGCCGGCAGTCCGGGTGGTGCATGAGCCACCGGATGGGCCGGTGTTCGAGTGCGCCCTCGGCGTCACGCAGCGCGATCCGTCCGAGGTGCGGCTGAACAGCTTCGATCATCCAGTCAACGCCGTTGAGCCGTACTTCCATCCCCGGTGCCAGGTCCAGCAGCCGGGCCCGCATAGTCATCGCTTCCGGCCCTCGCTGCCAGGCCAGACCAGCGATGTGTCGCTCAACGGCTCACCAAGATCGACGGCGAGGCGCCGATGCCAGAGCAGGTGCAGGGCGTGGGCGCGGGCCACCACCGGCCATGAGGTAGCCGCGGCCAACTCGCCAAACGGCAAGGGCTTGTTCTCGACGGTCTGGAGCAACTGGTCCTGCACTGCCAGCTGGTCCTCCAGCGGTCTGCGCTGTGCCGACAGGGCGTCCAGCACCTCGACCGCATGGGGCCGCCACCCGGTCACCACCGTGTAGCGCCAGCCGCAGACGGCAGCCGCCTCTTGGGCAGCCGCGAACTTCACCGCGTCGTCCTCCCTGACCAGGCGACGCGGACGGACGTCGAACAGTCGCCGGCCGCCGTCCGGCCAGATCGCCAGGAAGTCAGGCGTATGCGCAGCACGTCCCCCGGTGTGCTCGAAATCCAGCCGGAACGGCTGCGACAGAACCTGCGCCACCTGCAGAAAGTCCAGCACGAGCAGCAGCCGCTGTTCCTCCAGCGACTCGAATCCGTGAAGACGTCCCGTGGAGACCATGAACTGCAGCCCCGGACGGTGACGCTGGCGAGCCCGCCAGGTGAAGCGCCGAACCGGCTCGGATCCCAGCACCGGAACCGACGCCAGCTCACGCACCGGCCAGACCACGTCGCCGCCGGCGAACCGCCATGTCGACGACCACCGGCGTGGCCAGCCCTCGCCCATCACCAGCCGCTCGCGTACCACGTCAGCGATGGAGTACGGGGCAATCAGCTGATCCAGCCCGCACCTGTCCGACTGCACCACGGCCCGCGTAGCCACCCCACCAGCACAGCATCATGAGAAGAAGCCCAGCGGGCACTTGGACGACATGCTCACAACCCGCAACTAGCCGATCAACCTCATGCGGTTTAGACGTCCAGGTGCGACCGAATACGACCGTTATCGACTCATTCCCACGTCTGTCCGTGCCAGGTTCACCCCAGTCCTGGCAGGCTGCGCAGCTCCCCGATCCGCAAGACCCGCGCAAAGAGCAGGAACATGAGGACCATCGCCATACCGCCCGCAGTCAGCGAAAGCGCCGGCGTCCAAGAGGCCGATGCCAGGCTCTGGCTGCAGGAGCGGGCGATGAACCACCCGGCGCCCCCGGCAGCGGCGGCGGCTGCGGTCAGCTTTGCGTAGGTGCGACAGATCCGCCGGCCGTCGAGCAGTCCCTCCGTGCGTCGCCGCAGGCGCAAGGCAGTCAGCAGCAGGCCGATCGCGTAGGACAGAGCGTAGGCGGCGGCCATCCCCGTGACCGCCCAGCGCGGGGACAACAGCAGGTGGCAGGCCGTGGCCAGAGCGATGTTGATGCTGCTGATCCACAGCGCCATCCGGAACGGCGTGCGGGTGTCCTCGAAGGCATAGAAGCCGCGCAGCAGGAGGTACTGGGCGGAGAAGGGGATCAGTCCCAGGCCGAAGGCTTGCAGCATGTGGCCCAGAGGGACAGTGGCGGCCTCGTCGGCGGCTCCGTGGGCGAACAGCAGCTGCGCGATCTGCGGACCGAAGGCGACGAAGAAGAACGCGGCCGGGACGATGATAACGCCACTGACCCGCAGCCCGCGTGACAGGTCGGCGCGCAGGTCGTCGAGACGGTGCTCGGCCACTGCCCGGCTCATGCGCGGGAGCAGGGCCGTCACGAGGGAGACGGTGACGATCGACTGGGGCAGCATCCAGATCTGCTGAGCGTAGCTGTAGGCGGTGTAGCCGACACCGTCATGGGGCAGAGCCGCGTCGGCGGCGGAGGCCAGGCGGGTGACGACCGTGCTCGCCACGAGGTTGGCCAGCACGAACAGCAGGGTCCAACGGGCTGCATTCACGCTCTTGCGCAGGCCGGTTCCTCGCCAGTCGAAGCGCGGTCGGAACCGGAAACCGGCCGCGTGTGCGTAAGGAATCAAGGCGAGTGCCTGGAGGGCCAGAGCGAGTGTGGTCCCGATCCCGAGAAGCCTGACCTGGGCATCAGTGATGTCCGAGACCCGTTCGGGGGCCGTCATCAGGCCGAGGTAGATGCCGAACATGGCGATCAGGACGAGATTATTGAGGACCGGGGTCCACATCATCGCGCCGAACCGGTTCCGAGCATTGAGGACCTGTCCGAAGATGCTGAACACGCCATAGAAGAAGATCTGCGGGAGCAAGAACCGGGCGAAGACCACGGTCAGCTCGAACGCGTCGTGCGTGGCGGGAGTGTCGCTCTGGTAGATGCTGATGATCTCCGGAGCAGCCCACACGGCCAGCGCGGTCCCCGCGCCGAGGATGCACAACACCAGGGTGACCAGGCGTTGTTCAAAGGCGGCGCCGCCGTCGGGGTCCTCTGCACGGGCCCGGACCAACTGCGGAACGAGGACCGAGTTCAGGGCACCGCCGATAAGCAGGAAGTACAAACTGGTCGGCACCGTGTTGGCCTGGTTGTAGGTGGTGGCCAGTAGCCCGGTGCCCAGCGCGGCGGCCTGCAGCACCTGCCGTATCAGTCCGGTGGCACGAGAGACCACGGTGCCCGCCGCCATCAGCGCAGACGAACGCAGCAGGCCTCCGCCTTTCGCCTTCTTCGGGGCAGCGTGCCTCCGTCTTATGGGCCCCTCTAACCGCTCGGGCGACGTCTCCTCGATCATGGGCACAATCTACGATCCAGACCTCGCCTGCCAGGACGGACCCCGGGCTTCGAGGCCCGTGACAAGCCACCCAGGGCGCCTTTGTGGCCAAGTAGCTCTGCGACTGGCCAACTATCGCTGCGAGTCACAACGCCGCACGGCGCGCGCAAGCAGCCGGACAGCCTTGAAGCAGCGGCTCCGAGAGACGCGTCTGTGACGTGCATCTCACTTCGGGTTTGTTCACACGCAGATGGCAGCTATCGGCCAAGAAGGGGTGAGGTCGGCGACCGTCCGGCCCGGAAAGTCACGCAAGTCAGACCCGCCCAGGACCTCGTGCCACTCGCGGCGCTCGTCGCCCTCGCGGTGATCGCCCTCACCGCGCTCGCGATCGATGCCGGAGACGAGTTCACCGCGCACCAAGATGCGGCCCGGGCCCGGTATGGCCAGGGCTCCTGTGACCTCCGCCGATGGTGTGGATGGGTCCGGTCAGCTGCCCCGGCACGCGAGGAGATGTTGACCCCCGGGAAATCCGGAGTCCGGATACGACGAAGGGCCCGGACGGATCCAGGCCCTTCGGTCAGTAGCGGGGACAGGATTTGAACCTGCGACCTCTGGGTTATGAGCCCAGCGAGCTACCGAGCTGCTCCACCCCGCGTCGGTGAAGCCACTCTACACAGTGGTTCTCTGGGGGCAGCGCGCATTTTCTGGTGTCAGCCGCGGCGGACAATGTTCTCGGCCTGGGGGCCCTTCTGGCCCTGGGTCACGTCGAAGGTGACCTGCTCGCCTTCGAGGAGTTCACGGAAACCGTTGCCGGCGATGTTGGAGTAGTGCGCGAAGACGTCCGGTCCGCCGCCGTCCTGCTGGATGAAGCCGAAGCCCTTCTCGGCGTTGAACCACTTCACGGTGCCGCTGGCCATGCGTCGTCCTTCGAAATCGCCGGGTGCTTCCCGGTCTGTCTACGGGGTGGTGCTCTCCGTCATCGGAGGGCGTCCGGCGTCCGTTCTACCCCGTGGGGCGGGATGCCAATCCGGCGCCCGCGCGGGCGCGCGGCGGGCGTCCACGCGGCGGTGACCTCGGCGTGCGCCGGCTCGTTGATCAGGGCGCGACGCCCTCCCTCGGGGCCGAGCACCGCGGGGCCTAGAGTTGGCGAAGCCTGGGGCGCCGGGAGCACCCAAGGGCCGACACCCCGCAGAATGATCAAGGTCTCCTGTTCTGACCTGCGGTTTCACCGGACACAAACCGACCGCCCTCGCCACCGTGCCCGCTCGCCCGCGCCGCGCCCCGCGGCCGCCATACCGGCGCCCCGTGGCCGGGCAGACCCGGGCGGGGTGAGGTGACCGGTTCCCGAACCCAGCCCGCGTCACCGCACCTGGGGCGGCAAGATGTTGGGCATGGACCCCACCATGGCCCTCCTCGCCGGCTTCGGTGCAACCGCCGTGGGTGCGGTCGTGGCCCGCTACGTGATTCGCCCGCGAACGACGACCCAGACGCGGACGGTCTCCCCCGGCGGTACGGCCTGGCTCCAGACCCACCAGCGGCGCGCAGAGATCTACTCCGAGTTCGCCGAAACCGCCGACGCAATCGCCCAGGTCCTCGACATGTGGCCCGTGCTGTCGGCGGAGGCCCGGATGCGCCAGCGGAAGGCGGCATACGAGCACCTGCAGACACTCCAGCAGCGCAAGGACATGGTCATCCCTGAAGGCGGCCCGAACGTTCAGGCCGCAGCGCACCGGCTCGTCGCAGAGTGCACGCGGCTCGTCCACCGCCTGGACCTGAACGCCCCGCGCGGCCCTGTCGACGTTCCACAGCGCCTGACGGCGCAGTTCCTCCGGGCGGGCCGGGAGTACCTCGAGGCCGAGTCCGAGCGGCACTTCGGCCGTCGACGGCCTCCAGGGCGCAGCCTGTTCGCCCCCGGCGTCCGGGTGGTCATCCCGTCCGCGCTGCTGCCACCAGCGGCGGATGGACTGCACGGCGAACTCAGCCGTGTCGTGGTCGGTGCCGACGTTGACCCATCCGGTGTTGCGGGCGATGTCGTAGACCCCGTAGGGGATAACAACGGGCTGGTCGCTGGTGATGAACGTGTGGCAGTCGACTCGAATGGGGCTCTTGCCCGGAGGCCACGTGCGGCCGGGACGGTCGCGGTTGCCCAGCCACTCCGTGGCCTTGGTGTCGACGCTGATCACCGGCTGGCAGTCTGCGAGGAATGCGGTGGCAGTGGCGTTGATGTGCGTGAACTGGGCATCCCGGTCCGGATGGCTGGAGCCTTCCGTGGTTTGGCGGTGCCCTGCAGGCTGTATCCCGCAGCGTGCACCAGGCGTCCGACGGTCGCCGAGCTGACGGGGTGCCCCTGAGAGGTCAGCGCCGCTGCCAGGACCGCAACGAGAGCGTGGTCCAGCGCAATGGCGAGACCGGATCACCCCGGGTTGTCGGCTCGATCAGCATTTCAAGCGCGGGCAGCAGCCCGGGGTCGGTGACCGTCACCGGCTTACGGCCGGCTCCTGGAGCCCTGATCCGCCCGGTCGGCAACGGCCGCCCAGACAACTCGGCGATCCCACGTCTGATCGTGCTCGCACTGGCGCCAGAGGCTGCCGCCAGCAAGACGATCCCGCCATGCCCCAGCGCGGCGGCCTCACTGGCCAGGTAGATCCGACGGCGCCGCTCATCGAGATGGGGAAGCCGGCCGATCGGATGCCCTTCTTCAGAAAACCGGTGTCGTCGACGACCAGGACCGCCTCGCGGTCTGCGAGGTGTTCCACGACGTAGCCTCGTATGTCATCCATTACCTCGTCGGCGTCCCACTCGATCCGGTTCAGCAGCCGGTGGATGCGATCGGGACCCGCATGACCGGCCTCCTCCGCCAGCGTCCAGCCGTTCTTCCGCTGCACCGGAGCGATCAGCCCCCGCATGTAGGCCAGCGCCGACTGACGCGGCTCCTCCCGGTTGAACCGGTGCACGAACCGCTCATGCAGAGCACCCAGTTCACCCGGCCACAACCTGACATCGCCAAGGTCCCCACCCATGACCACACCAACGACCGAGTGGGCCAGCAGCCACGGCAAAGACCGTTGCAGTACTAAGAAGTCGTCTCATTTGGTGAGTCTGCGGTAGCAGATGAGGGTGCAGGCAATGCTGGTGAAGGCCAGGAAGTGGTCGGCTGAGCGTTCGTAGCGG
>NZ_JBIUBW010000035.1:0-35420 GCF_044548465.1 Streptomyces sp. NPDC052023
CTTCGGTCTTGCGTTTCCGACTCTATCAGATCTTTTCTCGATCCGATTTCCTCGGTGCTTTCCAGGTTCTCGCTTCCGCGTTTCCCTTTCCGGCGCTTCCGACTTTATCAGAGATTCTGAGTCGGAATTCCCGCCCCGCTCCGGAGAGTGTCTCCGGCGCGGACTGGCCGGGTTCCCGGGGGAGCGAGCCGTAAACGTACTGGAGCGGGGCGCCCCGATGCAAATCGAGGCGCCCCGCTCCAAGTCCGGGCAACGAAGGGGTCGTACGCCCCTCAGACCTCCACGACCACCGGCAGGATCATCGGCCTGCGGCGGTAGGTGTCGGAGACCCACTTGCCCAGCGTGCGGCGGATCAGTTGCTGCAACTGGTGGGGCTCCACGACGCCGTCCTGCGCCGAGCGCTCCAGGACTTCGGTGATCTTCGGCAGGACGTCGACGAAGGCCGAGTCCTCGATTCCGGAGCCACGGGCCTGGACGTGCGGGCCACCCGTGATCTTGCCGGTGGACGAGTCCACGACGACGAAGACCGAGATGATGCCCTCCTCGCCGAGGATCTTGCGGTCCTTCAGCGCAGGCTCGCCGACGTCACCGACGGACAGGCCGTCGACGTAGACGTAGCCGGCCTGGACCTTGCCGGAGATCTTCGCCTTGCCCTCGACGAGGTCGACGGCGACGCCGTCCTCGGCGATCACGATGCGGTCGTGCGGGACGCCGGTGAGGGCGCCCAGCTCGGCGTTCGCACGCAGGTGGCGCCATTCGCCGTGGACCGGCATCAGGTTGCGTGGCCTGCAGATGTTGTAGAAGTACAGGAGCTCGCCCGCCGACGCGTGGCCGGAGACGTGCACCTTGGCGTTGCCCTTGTGGACGACGTTGGCGCCCCAGCGGGTGAGGCCGTTGATCACGCGGTAAACCGCGTTCTCGTTGCCGGGGATCAGGGACGACGCCAGGATCACCGTGTCGCCGTCGACGATGCGGATCTGGTGGTCCCGGTTGGCCATGCGGGACAGGGCCGCCATTGGTTCGCCCTGCGATCCCGTGCAGACGAGGACCACCTCGCTGTCCGGGAGGTCGTCGAGCGTCTTGACGTCGACGACGAGGCCCGGCGGGACCCTCAAGTAGCCGAGGTCCCTGGCGATGCCCATGTTGCGGACCATGGAGCGGCCGACGAAGGCGACCCGGCGGCCGTACTCGTGGGCGGCGTCCAGGATCTGCTGGATGCGGTGGACGTGGCTGGCGAAGCTCGCCACGATGATCCGCTTGCGGGCGGACCCGAAGACCTGGCGGAGGACGTTGGAGATGTCGCGCTCGGGCGGCACGAAGCCCGGAACCTCGGCGTTCGTCGAGTCCGAGAGGAGAAGGTCGATGCCTTCCTCGCTCAGGCGTGCGAACGCGTGCAGGTCCGTGAGGCGACCGTCCAGCGGGAGCTGGTCCATCTTGAAGTCGCCGGTGTGCACGACCATGCCGGCGGGCGTGCGGATGGCGACCGCGAGCGCGTCCGGGATGGAGTGGTTGACCGCGACGAACTCGCAGTCGAAGGGGCCGACGCGCTCGCGATGGCCCTCGGCGACCTCGAGCGTGTAGGGGCGGATGCGGTGTTCCTGGAGCTTGGCCTCGATCAGGGCGAGGGTCAGCTTGGAGCCGATCAGTGGGATGTCGGGCTTCTCGCGGAGCAGGAAGGGGACACCGCCGATGTGGTCCTCGTGGCCATGTGTGAGGACGATGCCCTCGATGTCGTCGAGGCGGTCCCGGATGGACGAGAAGTCCGGCAGGATCAGGTCGATTCCGGGCTGCTCCTCCTCGGGGAAGAGCACTCCGCAGTCGACGATCAGCAGGCGGCCGCCGTATTCGAAGACCGTCATGTTGCGGCCGATCTCGCCGAGTCCGCCGAGCGGGGTGACCCGCAGGCCGCCTTCGGGGAGCGGCGGGGGCGAGCCGAGTTCAGGATGCGGATGACTCAAAAGACTCTCCTCACCACACGCGCCACGTACCGGTGGGGCACGTGGCGCGCGTGACGTTCGTGCAGAAGCAGTTGTCGTTGTGGGGTGCGGGCACCGGTGGCCCGCCTATTCAGTTGTGAAGTCCCTACGCGCCCGTTCGGGGCGAAGTCTGTTGTCAGAGCTGTACCCCGCCGGCAGCAAGATCGATCTTGAGTTGCTCGATCTCCTGAGCCGTGAGCTCGACCATGGGCGGCCGCAGGGGGCCGCCGGGCAGTCCCTGGAGGGCCAGCGCGGCCTTGGTGGTCATGACGCCCTGCGTGCGGAACATGCCCGTGTAGACGGGGAGCAGCTTCTGGTGGATCTCGGTCGCCTTCTGGACGTCACCGCTGGTGTACGCCTCGACCAGCTGGCGCAGCTCGGGGGTGACCACGTGCCCGACGACGGAGACGAAGCCGACGGCGCCCACGGAGAGCAGCGGCAGGTTGAGCATGTCGTCACCGGAGTACCAGGCGAGGCCCGAGCGTGCGATGGCCCAGCTCGCCCGGCCGAGGTCGCCCTTGGCGTCCTTGTTGGCGACGATCCGTGGGTGCTCGGCGAGGCGGACCAGTGTCTCCGTGTTGATCGGGACGCCGCTGCGGCCGGGGATGTCGTACAGCATGACCGGCAGCTCGGCGGCGTCGGCGACGGCGGCGAAGTGCCGGTACAGGCCCTCTTGCGGGGGCTTGTTGTAGTAAGGCGTCACGACCAGCAGGCCGTGTGCGCCGGTGCGCTCCGCCGCGCGCGCCAGCTCGATGCTGTGGTGCGTGTCGTTCGTGCCGACGCCGGCGACGACGTGGGCGCGGTCGCCAACGGCCTCCAGTACGGCTCGTACGAGGTCCGCTTTCTCCGCGTCGCTGGTGGTCGGGGACTCGCCGGTGGTGCCGTTGATGATCAGGCCGTCGTTGCCTGCGTCCACCAGGTGCGTGGCGAGCCGCTGCGCGCCGTCGAGGTCAAGTGCGCCGTCCGCCGTGAAGGGCGTGACCATGGCGGTAAGGACCCGCCCGAAGGGGGTCTGCGGAGTGGAGGTCGGAGCCATGGGTTACACGCTACTCGTTGCTCAGGGCGCGGTCTTCCCTCGGGAGGCGGGAAAAGTCCGGACAAAGATGGAGCCCGGCACTGCCTGCTCGGGGGTTCAAGCAGTGCCGGGTCCGTTTGATCAGGCTAGATGAACTTCTCTAAATGCCGCAATACGGACACTTCGCCCGACTGACCCGTACATCTGTGCCTGCCGGGTAAACAGGCGTGCGTTACGGCGCCACCCGGCCGTTGGCGTTGAAGGCGGCGTAGGTGAGCGGCATGAGCTTGGCCCACTCCGCCTCCATCTTCTCGCCGACCATCTCGATCTCCCGCTGCGGGAAGGACGGGACCTGGGCGAGTTCGTGCTGGGTGCGCAGGCCGAGGAAGTGCATCAGCGAGCGGGCGTTGCATGTGGCGTACATCGAGGAGAACAGGCCGACCGGGAGCACCGCGCGGGCGACCTCACGGGCGACGCCTGCGGCGAGCATCTCCTGGTAGGCCTCGTAGGCCTGGCGGTACGAGTCCTCCATGACGCGGCCGACCAGCTCCTGCTGGGCCTGGGTGCCCTCGACGAAGCGGTACTTGCCGGGGCGGCCCTCCTGGACCAGCTTGCGGGACTCGTCGGGGACGTAGAAGACCGGCTGGAGCTCGCGGTACCGGCCCGACTCCTCGTTGTAGGACCAGCCCACGCGGTGCCGCATGAACTCGCGGAAGACGAAGATCGGGGCGCTGATGAGGAAGGTCATCGAGTTGTGCTCGAAGGGGCTGCCGTGCCGGTCCCGCATCAGGTAGTTGATGAGGCCTTTGGAGCGCTCGGGGTCCTTGTCCAGTTCGTCCAGGGACTGCTCACCGCGGGTCGAGACGCGGGCGGCGAAGAGCACGTCGGCGTCCGCGGCGGTGTGCTTCACCAGCTCGACGGTGACATCGCTGCGGAAGCTCGGCTTGACGTCCGGAGCGTCCTGGGCTGCGTCGGCGGGGGTGTCGGTCACGGCTTGGAGGGTCCTTCCATCACTTCTCTCGGGCGGCGCCCACTCTACGGCCCGGCACCGACATCGGGGCGTTCGGTGCCGGGCCGCGACATCTTCGGTGAACCTCGGCGAAAGTTCGGCCAATCCGGCTTAACCGGGCACCTTTTGCGGCACCCGCTCGTCTGTGTTGGTGACAGCGATTCGTTCGAGTCCAGAGAGGAGCAGGACCACCGATGTTCCGTCGGCGCGAGCCCGTACCCTTTGCCTTCCTCGCCGAAGCGGAGCGGTTCCGCAGCAATGTCACTCCCCCGCCCCGCGAGCGTGCCTCCCTCGGGGAGATTGCAGGGCGCTGGCTGATGGGGCTCACCATCGTGGCCGGGCTCGCCGGCTCCCTGATCATCGGGACCCCGGCGCTGGAGCAGGACCACTTGTCCACGCCGACGCAGCAGTCCCAGGCGGCCGACGGCCGCTGAGTGTGCTCCTGACTCGGACGGACCCCCGAGGGTGGTGAGCGCGGACACGGGTCGATAGCCTCACCGGGCACAGCCCATGCATGGATGAGTGAGGACCCAGCCGTGCCCCTGCCCTTCCTGACGGCCGACAGCGACTTCGACACAGCGGACGATGCCGCGCTGCCGTTCGACGACCGCGACCGCTGGCGGCGGCCCTACCGCCCCGGCCCCTGGCGGGTGGGCGTGGCCGCGGTCTGGCTGCTGCTCGCCTCGTACGTGCTGGTCGCGGCCGTGATCATCGCCCTGACCGACTCCCTGTCGGCCTCCGCCGTGGTCTTCGGTATCGCCGTGGTGGTCATCGCCATCGCCCTGCGACTGCTGCGCATGGGCGTGTGGGTGAGCGCGCACGGGCTGCGGCAGGTGCGTCTGCTGCACACCCGGACGGTGTCATGGGACCGGGTCGCCGCGGTGCGGACGGTGCAGCAGCCGGTGCGCTGGCTGGGGCTGCCGCGCACGGTGCAGGGGCAGGCGCTGATCCTCGTACGCGAGGACCGCCCGGCGGACGACGCGCCGTACCTGCTGACCACGCACAACGCCGACTTCCTGGCGCGGTCGGGGGCGTTCGACCGGGCGGCGGACGCAGTGGAGGCGTGGGCCGCGGAGTACCGGCAGGCCTGAACGCCCTCCCTCGGGAGGCGCCCGGCGTCAGGCCTGGACGGGTCTGCCGTCGTGGAGGGCGATGGCTCGCTGCATCGCCTTGCGGGCCCGTGGGGTGTCGCGGGCGTCCTGATAGGCGACGGCCAGGCGGAACCAGGTGCGCCAGTCGTCCGGCGCCGCCTCCGTCTCGGCCTTGCGCCGGGTGAAGACCTCGTCGGCCGAGTCACGGTCGATACGGCCGCTGGGCAGCCGCTTGAGCTCGTCGACCGGCAGGCCCCCCTCGGCGTCGAGTTCGGCGGCGAGCCGGTTGGCTCTGCGGACGAACTGGGTGTTCTTCCACAGGAACCACAGGCCGATGAGCGGCAGGATCAGCACCGCCACACCGAAGGTGACGGCGAGGAGCGTGCCGGTCTTGATGAGCAGCACGCCACGGCTGCCGACCAGGACGAAGTAGAAGACCAGGACGGCGGCCGTGACGAGGTAGGAGAGCTTCGCGCGCATGAGGGTCCGGTTCAGCCCAGGTCCAGGAAGTGTTCCAGGCCGAAGGTGAGCCCAGGGGTACTCACCACGCGGCGGGCGCCCAGCAGGATGCCCGGCATGAAGCTGCTGTGGTGCAGCGAGTCGTGTCGCACGGTGAGGGTCTCCCCCTCACCGCCGAGCAGCACCTCCTGGTGCGCGAGCAGACCCCGCAGGCGCACCGCGTGCACGGGCACGCCGTCCACGTCGGCGCCGCGCGCCCCCTCCAGGGCCGTGACCGTGGCGTCCGGCGCGGGCGCCGAACCCGCCTTGGCGCGAGCCTCTGCGATGAGCTGGGCGGTGCGGGTCGCGGTGCCGCTGGGAGCGTCAACCTTGCCCGGATGGTGCAGCTCGACGACCTCGACGGACTCGAAGTACGGCGCGGCGATCTGCGCGAACTTCATGGTGAGGACGGCCCCGATGGAGAAGTTGGGTGCGATCAGCACGCCCGTCTCCGGGGACTGGTCCAGCCAGCCGCGCAGCTGCGTCAGGCGCTCGTCGGTCCAGCCCGTGGTGCCGACGACGGCGTGGATGCCGTGCCTGACGCAGAAGTCGAGGTTGCCCATCACCGAGGCGGGGGTGGTGAGTTCGACGGCGACCTGGGCGCCGGTCTCGGCCAGTGTCTCCAGCTTGTCACCCCGTGAGAGGGCGGCGACCAGCTCCATGTCCTCCGCGGCCTCGATGGCCCGTACCGCCTCGGAACCGATGCGGCCCTTGGCGCCGAGTACCGCCACGCGCAGCTTGCTCATGTTCATGCTTCCTTACCGACTTACCGGCTTACCGATGACGGATACGGGGGTCAGGCGACGGCATCGTGCAGACGCGCTGCCTGCTTGTCCTTCAGGGGGCCGATGACCGAGAGCGAGGGCCGCTGCCCCAGAATGTCGCGCGCGACCGCGCGGACCTCGTCCGGGGTCACCGCCGCTATCCGCGCCAGCATGTCGTCGACGGACATCTGCTCGCCCCAGCACAGCTCGCTCTTGCCGATACGGTTCATCAGCGCGCCGGTGTCCTCCAGGCCGAGCACCGTGGAGCCACGGAGCTGGCCGACGGCGCGCTCGATCTCGTCGTCCGCCAGGCCGTGCCCGGCGACGCGGTCGAGTTCGTCGCGGCAGATCTTCAGCACGTCGTGCACCTGTGACGGCCGGCAGCCGGCGTACACGCCGAACAGGCCGCAGTCGGCGAAGCCGGAGGTGTACGAGTAGACGCTGTAGGCGAGGCCGCGCTTCTCCCGTACCTCCTGGAAGAGCCGTGACGACATGCCGCCGCCGAGGGCGGTGTTCAGCACGCCGAGGGCCCAGCGGCGGTCGTCGGTACGGGCCAGACCCGGCATGCCCAGCACCACGTGGGCCTGCTCGGTCTTGCGGCCGATCAGCTCCACGCGGCCGGTGGCGCGGATGGCGCGGCGGCCGTCGCGCGGGGCGATGGGCCGGGCGGCGGGGTCCTTGAGGGCGCCGGCCTTCTCGAAGGCCGCGCGGACCAGTCGTACGACCTTGTTGTGGTCGAAGTTGCCGGCGCAGGCGACCACGAGGTGGGTCGGGTCGTAGTGCTTCTTGTAGAAGCGGCGGATGCGGTCGGCGGTGAGGGCGTTGACCGTGTCGACCGTGCCGAGGACCGGGCGGCCGAGCGCGTTGTCGCCGAACATCGTGTGCGCGAACAGGTCGTGCACGCAGTCGCTCGGGTCGTCCTCGGTCATCGCGATCTCTTCGAGGATCGCTCCGCGCTCGACGTTGACGTCCTCTTCGAGGATGAGCGAACCGGTCAGCATGTCGCAGACGACGTCGATGGCGAGCGGCAGGTCGGCGTCGAGCACCCGTGCGTAATAGCAGGTGTACTCCTTCGCCGTGAACGCGTTCATCTCGCCGCCGACCGCGTCGAGGGCGGAGGAGATGTCCAGGGCGCTTCTGCGCTGCGTGCCCTTGAAGAGCAGATGCTCCAGGTAGTGCGTGGCGCCGTTCAGGGAGGGCGTCTCGTCACGGGAGCCGACGTGCGCCCAGATGCCGAAGGTGGCGGAGCGCACGGAGGGCAGGGTCTCGGTGACGATGCGCAGGCCGCCGGGCAGCGTGGTCTTGCGGACGGTGCCGGTGCCGGCTGTGCCCGGGATGAGGGTTTGGGTACGGGCGACGGCCCGCGCCTCCGAGGAGGGGCGGGCCGTCACCTTGGAGCCACGGGACGTCACTGGTCGGCGTCGTCCTTCTTGTCGGCGTCGGAGCCTTCCTCGCCCTCGACGACCGGGATGAGGGAGAGCTTGCCGCGGGAGTCGATCTCGGCGATCTCGACCTGGACCTTGTGGCCCACGCCGAGCACGTCCTCGACGTTCTCCACGCGCTTGCCGCCGGCCAGCTTGCGGATCTGCGAGATGTGCAGCAGGCCGTCCTTGCCGGGCAGCAGGGAGACGAACGCGCCGAAGGTGGTCGTCTTCACGACGGTGCCCAGGTAGCGCTCGCCGACCTCGGGCATCGTCGGGTTGGCGATGCCGTTGATCGTGGCGCGGGCGGCCTCGGCGGACGGGCCGTCGGCGGCACCGATGTAGATCGTGCCGTCGTCCTCGATGGTGATCTCGGCGCCCGTGTCCTCCTGGATCTGGTTGATCATCTTGCCCTTGGGGCCGATGACCTCACCGATCTTGTCGACCGGGATCTTCACGGTGATGATCCGCGGCGCGTTCGGGGACATCTCGTCGGGCCGGTCGATGGCCTCCATCATCACGTCGAGGATGTGGAGACGCGCGTCCCGGGCCTGCTTCAGGGCGGCGGCGAGCACGGAGGCCGGGATGCCGTCCAGCTTGGTGTCGAGCTGGAGGGCGGTCACGAACTCCTTGGTGCCGGCGACCTTGAAGTCCATGTCGCCGAAGGCGTCCTCCGCACCGAGGATGTCGGTGAGGGTGACGTAGTGCGTCTCGCCCTCGATCTCCTGGGAGATCAGGCCCATGGCGATACCGGCGACCGGGGCCTTCAGCGGCACACCGGCGTTCAGCAGCGACATGGTGGAGGCGCAGACCGAGCCCATGGAGGTCGAGCCGTTGGAGCTGAGCGCCTCGGAGACCTGGCGGATCGCGTAGGGGAACTCCTCGCGCGTCGGCAGGACCGGGACGAGTGCGCGCTCGGCGAGGGCGCCGTGGCCGATCTCGCGGCGCTTCGGGGAGCCGACGCGGCCGGTCTCGCCGGTGGAGTACGGCGGGAAGTTGTAGTTGTGCATGTACCGCTTGCGGGTCACCGGGGAGAGGGTGTCCAGCTGCTGCTCCATGCGGAGCATGTTGAGGGTGGTGACGCCCAGGATCTGGGTCTCGCCACGCTCGAACACCGCGGAGCCGTGCACGCGCGGGATGGCCTCGACCTCGGCGGCGAGCGTACGGATGTCCGTCACGCCACGGCCGTCGATGCGCTTCTTCTCCTTGATGACGCGCTCACGGACCAGGGACTTGGTCAGCGAACGGTACGCGGCGGAGATCTCCTTCTCGCGGCCCTCGAACTCCGGCAGGAGCTTCTCGGCCGCGAGGGTCTTCACCCGGTCCAGCTCGGACTCGCGCTCCTGCTTGCCGGCGATGGTGAGCGCCTGGGCGAGCTCGGGCTTGACGGCGGCGGTGAGCGCCTCGAGGACGTCGTCCTGGTAGTCCAGGAAGATCGGGAACTCGCCGGTCGGCTTGGCGGCCTTGGCGGCGAGGTCCGACTGGGCCTTGCACAGGACCTTGATGAAGGGCTTCGCGGCGTCCAGACCGGCGGCGACGACCTCCTCGGTCGGCGCCTCGGAGCCGCCCTCGACCAGCTTGATGGTCTTCTCGGTGGCCTCGGCCTCGACCATCATGATCGCGACGTCGCCGTCCTCCAGGACGCGGCCCGCGACGACCATGTCGAAGACGGCGTCCTCGAGCTCGGTGTGCGTCGGGAAGGCCACCCACTGGCCGCGGATCAGCGCGACGCGGACGCCGCCGATCGGGCCGGAGAAGGGCAGACCGGCCAGCTGCGTGGACGCGGAGGCGGCGTTGATCGCCACGACGTCGTACAGGTGGTCGGGGTTGAGCGCCATGATCGTGGCGACCACCTGGATCTCGTTGCGCAGGCCCTTCTTGAAGGACGGGCGCAGCGGGCGGTCGATGAGGCGGCAGGTGAGGATGGCGTCCTCGCTGGGCCGGCCCTCACGGCGGAAGAAGCTGCCGGGGATCTTGCCGGCGGCGTACATCCGCTCCTCGACGTCCACCGTGAGGGGGAAGAAGTCGAGCTGGTCCTTGGGGTTCTTGGAGGCGGTGGTGGCCGACAGCACCATGGTGTCGTCGTCCAGGTACGCCACGGCGGAGCCGGCGGCCTGCTTGGCCAGGCGGCCCGTCTCGAAGCGGATGGTGCGGGTGCCGAAGGCGCCGTTGTCGATCACGGCTTCGGCGTAGTGGGTCTCGTTCTCCACTAGCGTTTTCTCCTCGTCTTCGTCCCTCTCGCCCGTGTTGGCGGGGGGACGGTGGCGGAGAAGCGCTCCGTCTGGTGCGGGCCGGTCTTCGATCGAAGCACCCGGGTCTCTTCCCCCGGGGGCCACTACCGAGGACCGGCGGCGGCGAGGTGCGCTCCTCCTCGTTCGTCTTGTGATCCCGCCTACCCCGATGGGCGGGCGGGATCACGCTGTGTCGTGCGTGCTACGTCGTGCGTACAGCGTCTTGCGTACTGCGTTGTGCTACCACACTACAAAGGGGCGGTGACACTCCGCACGTACGGCAAAGGGAGCGGCCCCCTCGAAGTGGGAACCGCTCCCTTCACGGCGTCTTACTTGGCGCCCGCCGCACCGCGGCGGATGCCGAGGCGGTCGACCAGCGCACGGAAGCGCTGGATGTCCTTCTTGGCGAGGTACTGCAGCAGCCGGCGGCGCTGACCGACCAGGATCAGCAGACCACGGCGGGAGTGGTGGTCGTGCTTGTGGGTCTTGAGGTGCTCCGTCAGGTCGGAGATCCGACGGGACAGCAGAGCGACCTGGACCTCGGGGGAGCCGGTGTCACCCTCCTTGGTACCGAACTCGGAGATGATCTGCTTCTTCACTGCGGCGTCGAGCGACACTCGTACTCCTCATAGTCTGTGATGGCCACCGAGTGCCCCCGGTCTGCATCTCGGGGGAGCTTCCATGACTCGGAAGGCGGGGATCCGCTGGGCGCGGCCTCCAGGGCCTGGGGCTCCGGGGGTGCGTACACATACGGCCGTCAGCCAGGGTACCAGCAGGTGAGGACCGCTCCGCCCACGGTCTTCGAAGCACCCCGCCGGCGGCCGGGCGGCCACTAGGGTGAGCGGTCGGATCGTCATCGGTACGTGCACGTCGGGAAGGGGTCGCTGTTCAATGGCGGAGACGGAAGCGGAGATCAAGGCGCGCAAGGAGCGGGAGCGGGACGAGTTGTACGCGCTCGACATCTCGGGCGTCGAGTGGCACAGCGCGCCGGGCACCGAGGAGCACGAGGAGCGGGTCGAGATCGCCTACCTGCCGGACGGTGCCGTGGCCATGCGGTCGTCGCTCGACCCCGGGACCGTGCTGCGGTACACGGAGGCGGAGTGGCGGGCGTTCGTGCTGGGGGCGCGGGACGGGGAGTTCGATCTGGAGGCGGCGCCGGGGGGCGGGGAGCAGTAGCCGGGTTCCTGTGCGGCGGCCCGTACACCGGCCGCCGCGTCGCCTGGATCACGGGCTCTTCTGCGCGTTGCTCTCGATACCGAGGGCCAGGTAGACCCACTGCGTCTGATCGGCCGCGGGGCCGGTGACCGACCTGGCGCCGAAGAAGAGGCGGCCTCCCTCGACCAGGACGTCCGTGAAATCGATCGACGTGAAGGTCTCGGCCTCGGCCGGCAGGTCGAAGTAGAAGAAGGGCGCCTCCTCACCCGTCCTCGTATCGAGGCTGAGAAGCGCGTTGGGCGTGATGTGGTCCTGGCTCTTGCGCAGGGCGAGGAGCTTGTCGCCGCTCATGCGTACCGGGACCAGCACGGCGTCGGGACCGGACTCGAACTTCTTCGTGGTGTTCCCGGTCGCCAGGTCGAAGCCGATGACCCAGTTCGAGATGTGCGCACCGATGTCGTCCTTGCTGCGCAGGAAGACCTGCTCGTCGCCGACGGCGACGGTCGGGCAGTAGTCGACGACCAGGTAGTCCTCGAACGAGCACTCCCCCACGTACGTTCCGTTCTGGAGGCGGATGGTGGCCCGGTTCTTGCCGTCGTCGTCGAGGGAGAGCAGTTCGGTGATGCCGATGTCGCCGGCGGAGACGGCCAGAACTGCCGGATCCGCGGACGGGATGCTGAGGTCCCTGATGCCCTTAGCGGCCGAGTACGACCACAGCGTGCGGCCCGTGGCCGGATCGACCCGGCGCACCTTGTACGAGAGGTGTTCAGGGGAGTCGAACGGCAGGCTCTTGTCGCCGTTCCAGCATTGCTCGCGCACGAGCAGCGCACCGCCGCCGGCGACACCGTGATCCTTGCAGGAGCCGACGGCCTTCGTGCGCCAGCGAACCTTGCCGCGATCCATGGCGTACGCGGCGGTGCCTCCGCCCCAGCTGACTGCCACCGTGTCGCGGGTCAGAGTCACGCTGGGGGTGTCCTGCAGGGCACTGTTCGCCGGGGTACCGGAGTGGCTGCTGCTCTGCGTGGCCGGGAACTCGCGGGACCAGATCTTGCGGCCGTCGTCGAGGTCGAAGAAGGCGACCTGGTTGCAGTAGGCCTCCTCTTCCTCGTCGTCGTCCTCCCGGTACAGGACGGCCGTGCGGTTCTCGACTGTGACATGGCGGGTGTAGCCGCAGATCGGGCCGTCGAGGGGGAGCTTCCACTTCTCGTCGCCGGGTGCGGCGTCGGTGCCGATGGCCAGGCCCACGAGGGTCTTGTTGATGCCCTTGGCGAGGATCTTGCCGGTGGCCCACATCCCCGGCATCTCGTACTGCTCACCGGGGCTCATGTCGTCCACGGAGAAACGGAACGCCATCTTTCCGGCAGTGCTCGCGGGCCGCTTCTCGACGGTCTCGCGGACATCGAGGCGGCTCTGTTCCGCGGGAGCCTCCGCCTTCGTCCCTGAGCCACCGCCGTCGCCGCCCCAGAGAAGCCAGCCACCCATGCCGAGGGCCACGACGAGTACGACGGCCGGCGGCCACACCAGCAGCTTCCGGCGGCGCCCTACGCGGGCGGCCTCTGCGGAGGTCGCGGACTGCGTGTATATGGAGGGGGGTGGGCCGAAGCTCAACGCTCGGGGTTCCTTTCAGTGCCGTGTGGATGGCTCGTCGGCTGCTTGCCCTGCATGTTGATACGGCTGTCCGGCGCAAGACGGTGCCCCGACAGAACCCGGGGGTGCCCGTCCCGGAAGGGGCTCCGGAGGCCTGAGAACATGGAGAGGCAATCGCGAGCGGTCGCGTGGAACAGTGCGGGTTGGCCGGATCAGGGCCGGGTTGTGAGGGCCGCATTCGCAACTGCTCACGCATCTCACAGGCACCCTATCGTCAGCGTTGTCAGCTGTTGCCACGGGATCGCCCTGCGTGAACCCACGTGCGCCGGAAACTGAGCGGGTACGGAAGTGTCGCTGCAGCAAGGAAATTGACGCAACGTCAGCTACGTGATCGTCACGCACCCATGAACGGGGTCGTGCCGGCGGCCCGCGCAGGGCATGTTCGTAGCACTGGACGGAGCGCCTCCGAACTGGCGGCGGACTGCTATGAGTTGGAGAGATGGTGGAGGAGGCAAGGACCGGACTCGTCCGCGTGGCCACACCCTGACAGTCGGTGCTGACACTGCCGGCCTGTCTGAGCTTGCCTGAGCCCGACGGCGACACGGTCGAGACGTCAGGCGCGATTGGCCGGTGTGCAGCGGGCGTCGCCGGACGAGCCGAGGGCGACCAGTCTGCCGAGTGCCGGGCATCACGGGCAGACGCGCCTGCCGTGCCCGCCCCTCTCTTGATTAGGCTGGGGTGGGGCACCAGCGAGTACCCGGCACAGGGGGATGCGCGTTCCGGGGGTTACCCGGGGGACAGCCCGCGAGGAGAACGACAGCAACGGTCGCCCCAGCACGCCACGAGGGTGCTCGACCACACCAGGAGGCATTGTGAGCAGCGATCGGGACGGGATCCGCGGGGGCTGGGCGACGCCCGGCGATGATCAGCCCGACGCGGAGGCTGCCGTCGAGATGACGGGCGAGTTCACCATCGACTACGCGCCGCCTGCCTGGTACACGCAGAGCGCGTCCGGGGAATCGGGGAACTCGGGTGAATCGGGGTCCGATTCGTCCCAAGACTCCGGTTCCGGGCACTCCGGCGCTGCGGCCTCTCCGACCCCTCCGGCTCCCGCACCCGTCCCCCCGCCCCCTCCGGCCCCCGCGCCCGCCGCACCCTCCACCCCTGCGTCGTCGCCGACCCCGGAGTTCGGGCCCGGGCCGACTCCGCCCGCGCACACCGCTGCGCCGGCGCCCTTTGTGCCGCCCCCGCCGGTGCCGATGCCCGGCGTGCCGTTCACGCCGCCTCCGCCTGCTCCCGCGCCGGGAGTCGCGTTTCCGCCCGCCGCGCCGTCGGCCGGGGAGCACGGTGGGGTACCCAAGTTGCCTGAGGGGAGTGGGTTCGAGCCGCATCCGCCGGTCGCCCCCGTCCCGGACGCGGCGCCGGCGCCTCACGTGCCTCAGATCCATCAACCCCCGCAGGCGCCTCAGGCCCCTGAGCCCGCTCCTGCCCCGCAGGCACACGAGGAGGCCGAGGCCGGGAACGGGGACCTGGAGAGCGGTGCCACCATGCGTTTCTCGGCGGCCTCCCTGAAGCAGGAGATCGCTGACCGCGCGGCCGCCGCAGAGGCTGAGACGAAGGCCGGGACCGACGCCGGGGCCGACGCCGATGCCGAGTCTCGTGAGCCGGCCGAAGGCGGCTCCCCGGGAGCGCCGGAGGACGCCGGTGTCGTCGAGGACACCGGCGGTGGCACGCCGGACGGCGACAGCGACGCCGACGCGTCCACGGACGCAGCCGAGCCCAAGCTCGCGGACGGCACCGACGACGACGCTCCCGCCACCCCCGAGTCAGGCGAGGCCGTCGAGCCCACCGACGCCGACGCGACGACCCCGCGGGGCGACGCCGCCCAGGACAACGCCGCAGCCGCGCCGGCGGCACCCGATGCGCCCTCGGCCTGGACTCCCCCGCCCGCCCCGGACAGTGGCGTGCCACCGCTGCCGCCCACGTACCAGCCCGCGGCCCCGGCCCCCGCCGCCCAGTGGCCGGCACAGCCGCAGGCCCAGCCTCAGCAGCCGTACCCCAGCGCGCCCACGCCGCCGTCGGAGCCGCAGCCCACCGCTGCCCAGGGCCGGCCGCCCCTGCCTCCGCAGCAGCCGCCCGTTCCGCCTCAGCAGCACCCCGCCTGGCCGCCGACCCAGGCACCGGCTCCGCAGGGCCCCGCCGTCCCACAGCAGCCCACACCCGAGTCCCAGGCCGAACCGGGCTACGGCTTCCCCAACCCGAGCGCACCCAACCCGCAGCAGGGCTACGGCTTCCCCCACCCCGGCGCCCCCAACGCCCAGCAGGGCTACGGCTTCCCCCAGCCCCCGGCGCAGCACCAGGCGTCCGCCCAGCCCGGTGTGCCCGCCCAGCCCGGCGTGCCCGCGCAACCGGCGCAGCCCAACACCCCGCACCCTCAGCAGCCCCCCGCCGACGCCGCGCAGGGCCAGGCCCACGTCCCGCACCAAGGCCACGGCCTGCCCCAGCCCCAGGCCCCGGCGCAGCAGCACCCACAAGCGCCTCACGTTCCCCAGCAACACCCGCAACACCCGCAGCACCCGCAGCACCCGCAGCACCAGCAGCACCCGCACCAGCCGCACCAGCCGCACCAGCCGCACCAGCCGCACCAGCCGCAGCCTCAGCCTCCGGCCCCACCCACCGACCCCCGCCTCGGCACCGCCTGGCCGCAGCCGCTCCAGCACGACCAGCGTCAGCCCACCAACCCCGGTGCGGCGCCGCTCGGTTACACCGCGGCTGTCGAGCTGTCCTCCGACCGACTGCTCAACAACAAGAGGCAGAAGGCGAAGAGTGGGCGTCCGGCCGCCGCCGTGTCGCGGTTCAAGCTGGGCGCCAAGAAGGAGGAGGCGGAGCGGCAGCAGAAGCTGCAGCTGATCCGGACGCCGGTGCTGTCCTGCTACCGCATCGCCGTGATCAGCCTCAAGGGCGGCGTCGGCAAGACCACGACCACCACCGCCCTCGGCTCGACCCTCGCCATCGAGCGCCAGGACAAGATCCTCGCGATCGACGCCAACCCGGACGCCGGTACGCTCGGCCGACGGGTGCGCCGGGAGACCGGGGCCACCATCCGTGACCTCGTCCAGGCGATCCCGTACCTCAACTCGTACATGGACATCCGGCGGTTCACGTCGCAGGCCCCCTCCGGACTGGAGATCATCGCCAACGACGTCGACCCGGCCGTCTCGACGACCTTCAACGACGAGGACTACCGGCGCGCGATCGACGTGCTCGGCAAGCAGTACCCGGTCATCCTCACCGACTCGGGAACCGGCCTGCTCTACAGCGCCATGCGCGGTGTGCTCGACCTCGCCGACCAGCTCATCATCATCTCGACGCCGTCCGTGGACGGTGCGAGCAGCGCCAGTACGACGCTGGACTGGCTGTCCGCGCACGGCTACGCCGACCTGGTCTCCCGCTCGATCACCGTCATCTCGGGTGTGCGCGAGACCGGAAAGATGATCAAGGTCGAGGACATCGTGTCCCACTTCGAGACGCGGTGCCGGGGCGTCATCGTCGTCCCGTTCGACGAGCATCTCGCCGCCGGCGCCGAGGTCGACCTCGACATGATGCGGCCCAAGGTGCGGGAGGCGTACTTCAACCTCGCGGCGATGGTCGCCGAGGACTTCGTACGCCACCAGCAGATGCACGGCCTGTGGACCAGCGACGGCAACCCGCCCCCGGTCGCAGCCCCGCCGATGCCCGGCCAGCACTACCCCGGTCAGCCGATGCCCGGCCAGCCGGCACCGGAACAGCCCATGCCCGGACAGCCCATGCCCGGACAGCCCATGCCCGGACAGCCCATGCCCGGACAGCCCATGCCCGGACAGCCCATGCCCGGACAGCCCATGCCCGGTCAGTACGCCGCCCCCGGCCAGCCGTATCCGCCCCAGCCGGGCCACCCGGGGCAGCCGGCGTACCCGGGCTACCCGGCGCAGCCCGGCCAGCCCGCTCCCCCGCCACAGCAGGCCCAGCACCCGCAGCACCCGGAGCACCCGGAGCACCCGGGCTACGGCTACCCGCAGTCCGGCCGGCCCGAGGGGCCGCCGCCCCAGCAGTGACGAACGGCTGCCACGAGGCGGAGAGACGATGAAGGGCGGCCGGTGCCCACAAGCACCGGCCGCCCTTCGTGGCGTCAGAACGAGGCGCCGCCTACGACGCCGAACCGTCAGCCGCCGCGATCAGCTCCCGGCACTGCTTCACGTCCTCCGCCATCCGCTCCAGCAGCGCCTCAAGCGTGTCGAACTTCGCCTGCCCGCGCACGAACGCCAGGAAGTCGACGGCGACATGCAGCCCGTACAGATCCAGCCCCACGCGGTCGATGGCGTACGCCTCGACCGTGCGCTCGGTTCCGTCGAACTGCGGGTTGGTGCCCACGGAGATCGCGGCCGGCATGGCCTCGCCCGCCACCTCCAGCCACCCGGCGTAGACCCCGTCCGCCGGGATCGCGGTGTGCGGCAGCGTCTCGACGTTGGCCGTGGGGAAGCCCAGTTCGCGGCCGCGCTGAGCGCCCCGTACGACGACGCCCTCGACGCGGTGCGGGCGGCCGAGGATCTCCGCGGCGCCCGCCACGTCCCCTGCGGCGACCAGCCGGCGCGTCAGCGTCGACGAGAACGGCTCGCCGCCACCCGCCTCGCCCGACACGAACAGGTCGATCACCTCGACATCGAAGTCGTAGACCTTGCCCTGTTCGGCGAGGAACTCCACGTTTCCGGCGGCCCGGTGCCCGAAGCGGAAGTTGGGGCCCTCGACGACCGCCTTGGCGTGCAGCTTGTCGACCAGGACCTTGACCACGAAGTCGGCCGGCGACAGCTTCGAGAACTCCGCCGTGAAGGGGAGGATCAGCAGCGCGTCCACGCCGAGCTCGGCCATCAGGTCGGCGCGCCGGTGGTGCGGGGCGAGCAGCGGCGGGTGGCTGCCGGGGCGGACGACCTCGCTGGGGTGCGGGTCGAAGGTGACGACGACCGCGGGGACGCCCAGCTCGCGGGCGCGTTCCACAGCGTGCCGGATGATCAGCTGGTGCCCGCGGTGGACACCGTCGTAGGAGCCGATGGTGACGACGCTGCGCCCCCAGTCCTCGGGGATGTCCTCCAAGCCACGCCAGCGCTGCACTGTGACCGCTCCTCGAACCCGTGTCCGTCTATGCCTCTTACGCAGGTCTAAGGGTGCCATGCCGAAGGGGTCCGGCCCGCACCGGCATGGGGGCTGTGACCGGACGCACGTGCTCCCCCAGGTCATGCGGGGAGCCTTGCACCCGCCAGGCTCTCGATCATCCGGTGGGTACTGGGGCCGACCACCGCGGCCCACTCCTGTGGAGCGTCGTTCAGCCAGTGCGCGACGCGGGCGGCGAAGCCGGGAAGCTCGCGGCCGAGGTCGAGGAGCGCGCGGTCGAAGCGGGTGGCTCCCGCCGGAGTGCGGACGAGGAGCATGCCCGTGCGATGGACCAGGGCACGCAGTCCGTCCCCGCCGTGCCGGGCGGCGGCACGCAGCAGGGCTTCCAGGACGGGCGGGGCCTCCTCGTGGACGAGGAGGAAGTCGCACAGCTCGCGGCGCAGGGCGCGGGAGACGGTGGCACCGGGCGCGCCGAGAACGCCGGCGAGCGCCACCCTCAGCTCCTCGGGCCCGCCGTCCAGCAGGCCGGCGATCAGCGCGAACAACACGTCTCTGACATCACGGCACCGGTCGGCGCACCCGGCATCCACACCGCGGCACCGGTCCGCGCGCTCGACATCGACACCACGGCACCGGTCTGCGCCCCCGACATCGACACCGCGACGCCCGTGGCCGCCGCCCCACCCGCCACCGCCGCCGCCACCACTCCCCCGGTCCTCCCGCCCATCCCAGTGGTCCCACTCATCCCGCTCGTCCCGCCCGGAACCGACCACGCCCCGCCGCTCCGGGCACCCGCAACCAGCGTCCAGCCGCCCATCGACGTACGCGGCCACCGGCGCCGCCCATCCCACCCGCAGCGCCACGGCCTCCCGGACCACCTCGGCGACTCTCCGCGCCGTCACAGGGCGCCCCACACCGCCGGCCGCGAACAGCGCATCGGCGAGAGTGAACAGCGCCTCCCCCGTGTCCCCCTGCCGCAGCCGGGTCCGGAAGGCGTCGAGTACCGGCTCCGGGTGGGTCGCCAGGGCGGTCACCAGCGCGCTCGCGGGCAGCTGCGGATCACCGGCGGCGAAGTGCTCGACGGCCCGGGGCAGATACCTGGCCCGGGTGTGCGGATCGCGTACGAGAAGGGCGAGCGCCCCGCCGTGCAGCGCGCCGTCGGCCGGGCGGGCCAGCAGGGTGAGCGCGGCGTACCGCAGCAGCTCGCGATCGCTCTCGTCCCGTGTGTGCGGCGCGGCGCGCAGCCCGTACACCACGGCCGCGCCCCGCCACCCCGGCCGCTCGTCGTGCGCCCACCGTTCCACGGCCCGGCACACGGCGGAGGGCTCCTCCTCCGCGAGTACGCCGAGCAGTTCGTCGCCCCGCCGGTGCGCGCTGCCGGCCAGCGCATCCGTGAGGTCGTCAAGCGCCCGGTGCCGGTGCGTGTGCAGCAGCGCCTGCGCGGCCGTCGCCACGGTCGCGTGCGGGGCCGCCGGGAGCGCCCGTTCGTCGTCGAACCAGCGGGTGAGGTGCGGTTGCACGGCCTTCGGGTCGGCGGCGAGCAGTTGGGCGGCGGCGTCGAGGTACCGATCGCCGTCGGCCGGTCCGGTGTCGGCGAGGACCAGACGGCGCAGCAGGTCGAGGCGCTCGGCGCCGGCAAGGGCCGGCTCCCTCCAGAAGGCGGGCCCGAACTCCGCCGGCACGGGCCGTCCCCGCCGCCGCCAGTCGGCGATCGTCTCGGCGAGCAGCCGCAGCACCCGCAGATACGGCGTGGCGTCCGGCACCCGGCGCAGCGTCTCGCCGAGCAGCCGGGCCGCCCACCAGGAGCGCGGGTCGTCGTCCAGGGCGTGGAGCAGCTCTTCCAGGCGCACGGAGAGCCGGTGTGCGCCGTGCTGCCGCGCGAGCAGCAGCAGCGCCTCGACGACCGGGCCGATGCGATGGTGCGGGACGGGGTCCGGGTTCTCGGCGTCCGAGGCGGGATGGTGCACCAGCGCACGCAGTGCCTCGTCCAGATCGAGGTGGGTCCCCTGGATCCAGTCGGCGACCTCCTCGTGGGCGAAGCGGTACCCGGTCCCGGCGGGGACGAGTAGGCCCTCCGCCAGGACCGCGGACGCCCAGCCGGTGCCGCCGCCGAGCCGGGCCGGGGCCGGGCCCCACGGAAAGAGCTCCTCGAACGCGCCGCGGGCCAGCTCCCCCTGCCCGGACCCCAGGCTGCGCCGTGCGGCCTCGTGCACCTGTCCGGCCACCCTGGCCGCCAGCCGCCGTACGGCGCTGCCGTGCAGGCCGTTCCTGGCGGCGAGCCGTCGGGCCGTACGCAGGCACATCAGGTCCAGGTGGGCGGCGAGGACGTCGTGCCGGTCCAGCGGGCCCGTCCGCAGGGCGTCCGGGACGGCGCCGAGGACCTCGGCGAGGAGCCGGAGGGTGAGCGGGTGTCGGGCGTCAGGCCCGGCGAGGGCGTCTTCGGGGAGGCCGTGGCGGATCCGGGCGCGGCGGGCCTCGCCCTCGTCGAGGCCGCCCAGGGGGACACAGGGCGGCAGACCTGCGGGGCCGGCGCCGGGATGGTGCAGGCATTCCTCGGGGAATTCCGCCCCCGCCCGCTCCCAGTACTCCGCACGGCAGGCCACGACCAGACGCACCCCCTCCGCCCGCAGCCACCGCACGGTCCCCTCCGTCCAGGCGGGCAGAGCGCGGGCCAGCTCAGGTGGCATCTCCTCCGCACTGTCGAGCAGCAGGAGCAGTGGGCGGCCCGCGGCACGGGCGAGGGCGGCGAGGCGTTCCGGGCCGGTGTCACCGAGAGGCGCTCCGCCGCTCCCGCCGGGAAGGGCCATCGCGTCGAACCCGTCCGGGCACCTACCGCCGGCCCCCACCCCGTCATGCTGGGCGACCCTCACCGGAGGTCCAGCCCCGTCGTCCTCGGCCTCCACCTCTCCCGGAACAACCACCCCTCCGGGAACAGCCCCACCCCCAGTCACGGCCGCCCCTCCGGGAACAGCCCCACCCCCAGCCACCACCACACCCCGCGCCGCCCGGCTCAGCGCCCGCCGCACCGCGTCCGCCACCGACCGGTCCCCGTCCCGCAGATCGGCGCCCCGCAGCCGCACCGTGGGCGCCGGGCACGCACCCCTGCCGCGCCGGGCGGCGAGCGCCGCGAGTTCTGTCGTACGGCCGCTGCCCGGCGCCCCGACGAGCCCGAGGACGAGGGCCGGGCCCTCGGCGAAGGCCGCGAACTCCCGCACGACGGCGACCCGTTCGACAGGTTCGACGGTCTCGCCGCGCAGGGAGACAAGCCCCTCCTGCCCGGCCGACGCCTCCGCCGTCGCCGCGGTCAGTTCCAGCACGCCGCCAAGATTGAGATCGGCTCCGTACGCGGGCACCGCCGCCGCGTTGCGGGCGAGCACGGCGGCCAGTGGACCGCTCTCGGCCGGCCGCAGCGGCACGGCGAAGCCGCAGTCGCGGTGACCGGTGTGCAGCGCGGTCCCGAGCAGGGCGACCACGGCACCGGTGCCGGCGTCGACGACCGGTCCCCCGGCCGCCCCACCGCCCAGCCGCAGCGCGTCCCGCCCGGCCGTGCCGATCGCCAGTTCCAGCACGTCGTCGAGCTGACGGAAGCGGTCCGTGGCCGTGTACGTCACGCCCGACACCGCTCCCAGTACCCGCGCCTCACGCCAGCCGCCCGCGGCGATCCGCACATACGTGCCGGCCGCGACCCGGTCCCGCACGGTGATCGGCAGCGGCCGCACGCCGAGCTCCTCGGCGTGCACGAGGGCCAGGTCCCGCTCCGGCAGCGGGGTGACCGCAGCGGCGGGCACCACACAGCTGCGGGTCCCCGCGCACAGGACCAGACGGGTCAGTCCGTCGACAGCCTCGTGGCTGGTGAGGACGGTGCCGTGATGGTCGGCGACGAAGCCGGTACCGCGCGGGCGTCCGGCGAGATCGTGGATGCGGACGAGGCCGTCGTCGGCGGGGCCGGGCGCGCTGTCCTGCGGTGCGGTCCTCCGGTCCGGTACCACCATGGTCGAACCTCCCCGCCGTACCGCCGTACCTCTGTGCTCCGGCATCGACGGTAGGGGCGAGATGATCAGGGAAACAGCACGCCAGCCGAACGCGCCCCCCTGCACACCCCTGGTTCACTCCGAGCGCCCGCCTGAGCGGGTGAACGGACCGGGGTAGCTGGATACACCCTAGGGGTGGGGGAACCGATGGGGGGACCGTGGAGCGGCGGGAGTGCAGGACCCCGTGACCGCCGCTCCACGGGCAGGCGAAGGTGCGCCGTCAGCCGAAGACGGCGAGGCTCTTGGCCTTGCCCCGCTGCGCCTCCACGAGTGCGAGGAAGCGGCCCTCGGGATCGAATACGGCCACCGGCCCTGCCCCCGCGTACTCGTCGGGCATGTCGAGCCGTACGCCGTTCAGAAGCAGCCGGCCCCGTCTGCCGTCCACGTCCCAGCGCCGGAACGCGGCGGCGGCCGCCTCGGCGACCGGCATCACCGTCAGCTCCTCCTGGAGCTGGTCCAGGGTGCGGGCCGAGTCGAGCTTGTACGGGCCTACGCGCGTGCGGCGCAACGCGGTGAGGTGCCCGCCGACGCCCAGGTCGGCGCCCAGGTCACGGGCGAGGGCGCGGATGTAGGTGCCGGAGGAGCAGACCACCGACACGACCAGGTCGAGCACGGGGGTGCCGTCCTCGGCGACGGCGTCCCGGACGTCGTACACGCCGAACGACGAGATGGTGACGGGTCTGGCCGGGATGTCGAAGTCCTCGCCGTCCCGGGCCCGCTTGTACGAGCGCACGCCATTGATCTTGATGGCGCTGACCTTGGACGGCACCTGCATGATGTCGCCGGTCAGCTTGGCGATCCCCGCGTCGATGGCGTCCCGGGTGACCTTCGAGGCGTCCACCGACCCCGTGATCTCGCCCTCGGCATCGTCCGTGACGGTCGTCTGGCCCAGGCGGATCGTGCCCAGGTACTCCTTCTCGGTCAGCGCCAGGTGCCCGAGGAGCTTGGTCGCCTTCTCGACGCCGAGGACGAGGACGCCCGTCGCCATCGGGTCGAGGGTGCCGGCGTGGCCGACGCGGCGCGTCCTGGCGATGCCGCGCATCTTGGCGACCACGTCGTGCGAAGTGAAGCCCGACGGCTTGTCGACGATGACAAGGCCGTCGGGCGTGGTGTGCTTCTGGGTCATGCGCTGGTGTCGTCCTCGTCGTCACCCGGCTTCTTGTACGGGTCGGCGTCACCGGCGTAGGCGGCGCCCGCCGAGGCCTCGCGCACCTTCTCGTCGGACTCGCGGGCCTTGTCGAGGAGGTCCTCGATGGTCCGGGCGGTGTCCGGGAGCGCGTCGGCCACGAAGGTCAGCGTCGGCGTGAACTTCACGCCGGCCGCCTTGCCGACCTCGGAGCGCAGGACGCCCTTGGCGCTCTCCAGGCCGGCGGCCGCGGCCGTCCGCTCCTCCTCGTCCCCGTACACGGTGTAGAAGACGGTCGCCTCCCGCAGATCGCCCGTCACCCGGGTGTCCGTGATGGTGACGTGCGAGCCGAGCCGCGGGTCCTTGATCCCACGCTGCAGCTTCTGGGCCACCACCTCTCGGATGAGGTCCGCCAGCCTCTTAGCCCGCGCGTTGTCGGCCACTGGTCCGTCTCCCGTTCTTTCCTGATCTACGTTCTCTGGTCAGTCGTCGTCGCCGTGGAAACGGCGTCTCACCGACAGCAGTTCCACCTCGGGGCGTCCGGCGACCAGGCGCTCGCACCGGTCGAGCACGTCGCTGATGTGCCCGGCGTCGCCGGACACCATCGCCAGGCCGATCTGGGCCCTGCGATGGAGGTCCATGTGGTCCACCTCGGCCGCGCTCACCGCGTACTTCCGCTGGAGTTCCGCGACGATCGGGCGGACGACGGAGCGCTTCTCCTTCAGCGACCGTACGTCGCCGAGGAGGAGGTCGAAGGACAGCGTCCCCACAAACATGTATGCAACCGGTTCACCCGCCGGTCCGGGATCGACGGCCCCGCCGGCTGGAACGGGCGGGGACATCAAGAACGGTACCGCGCCCTCGCCGAGGGCTCGACCGGGTTTTGCCCGGGGTTGCCGGACAGCGGCAACCCCGTGGCAAACACGGTGGCCGACGGGCGCAAGACCCGTCGGCCACCGTCAGCCACCGGCCGTTACACCCGCGGCTTCTCCCGCATCTCGTACGTCGCGATGACGTCGTCGACCTTGATGTCGTTGAAGTTGCCGAGGTTGATACCGCCCTCGAACCCTTCGCGGATCTCGGTGACGTCGTCCTTGAAGCGACGCAGTCCCTCGATGTTGAGGTTCTCCGCGACGACCTTGCCGTCGCGGATGAGGCGTGCCTTGGTGTTGCGGCGCACCTCGCCGGAGCGGATGAGCACACCCGCGATGTTGCCCAGCTTGGACGACTTGAAGACCTCGCGGATCTCCGCCGTACCGAGCTCGACCTCCTCGAACTCCGGCTTCAGCATGCCCTTCAGGGCCGCCTCGATCTCCTCGATCGCCTGGTAGATGACCGAGTAGTAGCGGACGTCCACACCCTCGCGCTCGGCCATCTGCGCCGCGCGGCCCGCCGCACGGACGTTGAAGCCGATCACAATGGCGTCCGAGCCCATCGCCAGGTCGATGTCGGACTCCGTGACCGCACCGACGCCGCGGTGCAGGACCCGGATGTCGACCTCTTCGCCGACGTCGAGCTGGAGCAGCGAGGACTCCAGGGCCTCGACGGAACCAGAAGCGTCACCCTTGATGATGAGGTTGAGCTGCTGGACCTCGCCGGCCTTGAGCACCTTGTCCAGGTCCTCGAGGGAGACCCTGCGGGTGCGCTTGGCGAAGGCCGCGTTGCGCTCGCGCGCCGCGCGCTTCTCGGCGATCTGACGGGCCGTACGGTCCTCGTCGACCACCAGGAAGTTGTCGCCCGCGCCCGGGACGTTGGTCAGGCCCAGGACCTGGACCGGCGTCGACGGACCCGCCTCGGCGACGTTGTTGCCGTTGTCGTCGAGCATGGCGCGCACCCGGCCGTAGGCGTCGCCCACGACCATCGTGTCGCCGACGCGCAGCGTGCCTCGCTGGACGAGGACCGTCGACACGGCACCGCGGCCGCGGTCGAGGCGGGACTCGATCGAGATGCCCTGCGCGTCCTGGGCCGGGTTGGCCCGCAGGTCGAGCGAGGCGTCGGCCGTGAGGATCACGGCCTCCAGCAGCGAGTCGATGTGCAGACCCTGCTTGGCGGAGATGTCGACGAACATGGTGTCGCCGCCGTACTCCTCGGCCACCAGGCCGTACTCGGTCAGCTGACCGCGCACCTTGGTCGGGTCGGCACCCTCGACGTCGATCTTGTTCACCGCGACCACGATCGGCACGTCGGCCGCCTTGGCGTGGTTGAGCGCCTCGACCGTCTGCGGCATGACGCCGTCGTTGGCCGCGACGACCAGGATCGCGATGTCGGTCGACTTCGCACCGCGGGCACGCATGGCGGTGAACGCCTCGTGACCCGGGGTGTCGATGAAGGTGATCTTGCGCTCTTCGTCGTTGACCTCGGTCGCGACCTGGTAGGCACCGATGTGCTGGGTGATGCCACCGGCCTCGCCCGCGATGACGTTCGTCTTGCGGATGGCGTCGAGCAGGCGGGTCTTACCGTGGTCGACGTGACCCATGACGGTCACGACCGGCGGACGGACGACCAGGTCCTCCTCGGAGCCCTCGTCCTCGCCGAACTCGATGTCGAAGGACTCGAGCAGCTCGCGGTCCTCCTCCTCGGGGCTGACGATCTGAACCGTGTAGTTCATCTCGCTGGCCAGGAGCTCCAGCGTCTCGTCGGAGACGGACTGGGTCGCGGTGACCATCTCGCCGAGGTTCATCATGACCGCGACGAGCGACGCCGGGTTGGCGTTGATCTTCTCCGCGAAGTCGGTGAGCGACGCACCGCGCGACAGGCGAATGCTCTCGCCGTTGCCGCGAGGCAGCATCACACCGCCGACCGACGGGGCCTGCATGGCCTCGTACTCCTGGCGCCGCTGCCGCTTCGACTTGCGGCCACGGCGCGCGGGACCGCCGGGACGGCCGAAGGCGCCCTGCGTGCCACCACGGCCACCGGGACCACCGGGACGACCGCCGAAGCCGGGACGGCCACCGCCGCCACCGAAGCCACCGCCGCCACCACCGGGACCGCCGCCACCGGGACGACCGGCGAAACCGCCGCCGCCACCCGGACGGCCGCCACCGCCGCCGCCACCGGGACGACCGGCGAAACCGCCGCCGCCACCCGGGCGACCGCCACCGCCGCCGCCACCGGGACGACCGGCACCGGCCGGACCGCGACCGCCGCCGGGACCCGGGCGCGGGCCGGCAGCGGGACGCTGCGGCATCATGCCGGGGTTCGGACGGGGACCCGCGGGGCCGCCGCCGGGACGCGGGGCACCGCCCTGCGGACGCGGCATCGAGCCGGGGCTCGGACGGGAGCCCGGAGCCTGCGGACGCGGACCGCCGCCCTGGCCACCAGGACCCTGCGGACGGGGACCGGCACCGGGGGCACCGGGGCCACCACCGGGACGCTGACCCTGCGGACGGGGCGCCTGCGGGCGCGCCATGCCGGTGGAGCCACCGGAGGTGAAGGGGTTGTTACCCGGACGCGGGCCGGCCGGACGGGCACCGGGACGCGGCGCGGGAGCGCCGGGACGAGAGCCCTGGCCACCGGGGCGCTGGCCCTGGCGGTCCGGACGGTCCGGACGGTCCTGGCCACCGGGACGGGCGCCGCCGGGCTTGGGGGCACCGGGACGGGCACCGGCCGGCTTGGGGCCGGACGCGGCGGCCGGGGTCGGAGCCGCCGGCGGAGCGGTGAACTCCGGCGCGGCCGGGGCCGGGCGCGGCGCGGGCTTGGGGCCCGGCGTCGGACGCGGACCCGAGGACGGCGCGGGCGCCGGGGTGGCGGGAGCCGCCGGGGCCGCGGGAGCCGCGGGCTGCTGGGCAGCGGCGGGCTTGGGGGCGGCCGGCTTGGGTGCAGCCGGACGCGCCGCCTGCGCCGGTGAGGGCGCGCCGGGCTTGGGGGTGGCCTTCCTGGGGGCGGGCTTCGCGGCGGACTTGCCGTTGCCGCCGCCCTGCTGGAAGGCGTCAGTCAGTTTGCGTACTACGGGCGCCTCGATCGTCGAAGACGCCGATCGGACGAATTCACCGAGTTCCTGGAGCTTGGCCATGACGACCTTGCTCTCCACACCGAACTCCTTGGCGAGTTCGTAGACCCGGACCTTAGCCACTTCGCTCCTTTGAGGTCCGGGTTGCGGCCGGACCGTCGCTAGTTCATGGGCGTACTCATCGCGTACTCATCGAGTGCTCATCGCAATCTCGACCTGCTTTCGACTCGCGAGGTACCAGGCCGCACGGGGGGTTCCGTACGGCAAGCTTTCCTACCGTGTTGCCTGCTCGGCCACTGTCGTCCGCTCGACGTACCGGCGCAACGCCTTTGTGTCGGGCGCTCCCGGGGCGCGCAACGCCCGCGTGAACGCCCGGCGACGTATCGCCTGGTCGAGACAGACCAAGGCGGGGTGTACATACGCACCCCGGCCGGGCAGCGTACCGCGTGGATCAGGGACACATTCACCCTCGATCACCACGGTGCGCAGCAGCTCGGTCTTGGCCGCTCGCTCCCGGCACCCGACACAGGTGCGTTCCGGGCATGCGCGGGCACGCGTCCGGCCAGACACTGCTAAGTCTACCTCCCCGTAGCGACCTCACCCCTTTGGGGCAGAGATCGAACAGTTGCAGCGCGTATAACTGTCGTGATCCAACCCACTCGGGGCCGAGATCTATTCCCCCGGCTGTTCGGTGTCCGGACGGATGTCGATCCGCCAGCCGGTGAGCCGGGCCGCAAGCCGGGCATTCTGCCCTTCCTTGCCGATCGCCAGGGACAACTGGTAGTCCGGCACCGTCACGCGCGCGGAGCGCGCCGTCAGGTCAACGACCTCGACCTTGGACACCCGGGCGGGGGACAACGCGTTCGCCACCATCTCGGCCGGGTCGTCCGACCAGTCGACGATGTCGATCTTCTCACCGTTGAGCTCGGCCATCACGTTGCGCACCCGCCCGCCCATCGGGCCGATGCAGGCGCCCTTGGCGTTCAGGCCCGAACGGGTGGACCGGACGGCGATCTTGGTGCGGTGGCCGGCCTCACGTGCGATGGCGGCGATCTCGACGGATCCGTCGGCGATCTCCGGCACCTCCAGTGCGAACAGCTTCTTCACCAGATTGGGATGCGTACGGGACAGGGTCACCGACGGACCCCGGACGCCCTTGGCCACCCGTACGACGTACGACCGCAGCCGCATCCCGTGCGGATAGGTCTCGCCGGGCACCTGCTCCTGCACCGGCAGGATGGCTTCCAGCTTGCCGATGTCGACCAGCACGTTCTTCGGGTCGCGGCCCTGCTGCACCACGCCGGTGACGATGTCGCCCTCGCGGCCGGCGTACTCGCCTAGCGTGGCGTCGTCCTCGGCGTCACGCAGCCGCTGCAGGATGACCTGCTTGGCGGTGGTCGCCGCGATCCGGCCGAAACCGGACGGGGTGTCGTCGAACTCGCGGGGCTCCTGGCCCTCTTCGAGGTCCTCGGGGTCCTCCTTCGCCCACACGGTCACGTGTCCGGTCTCCCGGTTGAGCTCCACGCGCGCGTGCCGGCGGCTTCCCTCGGTGCGGTGGTAGGCGATGAGGAGGGCCGCCTCGATCGCCTCGACCAGCAGGTCGAAGGAGATCTCCTTCTCCCGGACCAAGCCCCGCAGGGCGCTCATGTCGATGTCCACGGCTACGCCTCCTCTTCCTTCTTGTCCTTGCGGCTGAACTCGACCTGGACGCGCGCCCTGGCGATGTCGCCGAAGGCAAGCCTGCGCGCGGTGGGCTTGCGCCCCTTGACCCCGGGCACCTCCAGCTCGACGCCCTCGTCGTCGACGGTGAGGATCCTGGCGACCAGCTCGCCGCCCTCAGCCAGCTGGAAGCCGACCAGCCGGCCCGTGGCGCGCACGTAGTGGCGGTGCTGTGTGAGGAGGCGCTCCGCGCCCGGGGTTCCCACCTCGAGGGTGTATTCGCCCTCGCCCATCGCGTCCGTCTCGTCGAGCTTCGCCGAGAGCGCACGGCTCACATCGGCGATCTGGTCGAGATCCGCCCCGGAATCGGAGTCGACGACGACGCGCAGCACTCTTTTGCGTCCGACCGAGTCCACCGCGATCTCTTCGAGATCCAGGCCCTGGGAGGTGACGAGCGGTTCGAGCAGTTCTCGCAGCCTCTCGCTCTGGGTGGTGCTCATCCGGGTGACTCCTCGGCCGCGTGTGCTGTTGTGGGAAGGTCGCGTGTCTGGTGAAAGGGTATCCGGTCCGGGACGGTGATGCCGTCCACCTGGGTCTGTGCGGTGCCGATGAGTGGACTCGGACACGTGCGCGGGTACCGTGATCACGGGCGAGCCGCCCGGTCCCTTCGTACGAGCCTTCGAGGACGTCAGCCGTGCCGTATTCCCTGCCGCCGCGCATGCCCTCGGGGCCGCGCAGAAGGACCCTGCTCGCCTCCGCCGCGGGCACCGCCCTGCTCACCGGCTGCTCCGGGGGCACCGAGGGCCCGGGCACCACGGGCGGCAGCCCGTCGGCCGCCGCCCGGGCACGCGCGCGTGCGGCCCGGGACAGCGACGGGCTGGTCGCGCGGTACGACGCCGTGATCGCCGCCCATCCCGGCCTCGCGGAGCGGTTGCGGCCGCTGCGGGACGCGGCGGTGCGGCATGCGGAGGCGTTCGGGGGCGTCGTGACCACCTCCCCGGCTCCGGCCTCCCCCACCCCGGCGGCAACCGGCCCGGGCTCCCGGAACGTCTCCTCGACCGTCCCGGACACCGAGCGGGCCGCCCTCGCCGAGCTGGCCGCCACCGAGCAGGCGCTCGCGGACCGGCGGGCCGAGGCACTGCTCGGCGTGCCGGGCGAGCTGGCGCGGCTGCTGGCGTCGGTCGCGGCGGCCGGGGCGGCGCACGCGTATCTGCTCACGAAGGGTGAGGGCAAGGCATGAGCGAGGCGAAGGACGGGGAGCTGCGTGCCCTGCAGGCGGCGCTGGCGGCCGAGCACGCCGCCGTGTACGGATACGGCGTGGTCGGCGGGCGGATCGGCAAGGAGCGGCGCACCGAGGCACGGGCCGCGTACGACGCCCATCGCGCCCGGCGGGACACCCTGGCACGCCAGGTGCGCGCACTGGGCGCCGAGCCGGTGGCCGCCGCCGCCGGGTACGCGCTGCCGTTCGAGGTGACCGACCGGGAGACGGCCGTACGGCTCGCCGCCGAACTGGAGGAGCGCCTGGCCGGTGTCTACTCCGACCTGGTGCGGGCGGGCGGCGACGGGCTGCGGGGCACGGCCGCGGCCGCGTTGCGGGAAGCGGCGGTGCGGGCGGTGCGCTGGCACGGCCGGAGCGTAGCCTTCCCTGGGCTCGCCGAGCGGGCCGGTGCCGCCTCGGCGCCGGCGACACCGACGGCGTGACGCGTACCGGAAGGGGACATCTCGCGTATGGCTTTCGAACCGCCGCAGCGGCTGGTCAGGGCGCTCGGTGAGACGGCGGCGGCCGGTGACGACTGGCTGGAGAAGCTGGCCGGGACGGTGCAACAGGCCGTTGCTCTACGCGAGTTGACCGTGGAACGGGTGCAGGTGCCGGGCGGCAGGAGCAGCCTGGTGCTGCTGGTGCGGCGGGCGGACGGCACCCCCGCGGTGCTGAAGCTGGCCCCGCCGCGGGCGCGTCCCGGCAGCGAGCGTGCCGCGCTGGCGCACTGGGGCGGTCTGGGCGCCGTACAACTGCTCGAACCTGCCGGTGAGGAGGGTGCGCTGCTGCTGGAGCGGCTGCATCCGGAGGTGTCGGTGCGGTCGCTGCCCGAGGCGAAGGCCCTGCTGGAGGCGGCGGGGACACTGCGGAAGCTGTGGGTGGCGCCCCCCGAGGGGCATTCCTTCGAGACCGTGGCCGCGCGCACCGGGCGGCAGGCGGAGGCGATGCGGGCGAGCGCCGACGCGGACCTCGTTCCGCTGGTGGACGCGGCGCTCGCGGCCCGCGAGGAACTGCTGGCGGCGCCTCCCGAGCACCGGTTGCTGCACGGCACCTTCCGGCAGAGCAAGGTGCTTTCCGGGGACCGGATGCCCTGGCTGGCGGTCGGCCCGGACCCGGTGGTCGGCGAGTGCGCCTTCGACCTGGCGCGGCTCGTCCGGGACCGGGTGGAGGACCTGATCGCCACGCCGTCGGGCGCCTCGACGACCCGTCGGCGGGTGAAGCGACTCGCCGAGTCCCTCGACGTGGACCAGGAGCGGCTGCGCGGCTGGACGCTGTTCCGGGCCGTGGAATCGGGCGTCCGGGCCCGCCGGGTGGGCCGGGCTCAGGACTCGGAGCTGCTCCTGGAGTTCGCGGGCTGGCTCTGAACCTGGGCAAGCCCGCTCGCCCCGGACAGGGGGCCGGCCGGGCGATCGACTCATGGCCGCCGGCGGAGGCCGCGAGCCTGCCGGGAAGCGGGGCGAGCCCTTCGCGGCTCGCCCAGGATGGTGCCGGCCACCCGGGAGGCCGGACCTGGCGGGGCCCTCCCGACGTCCAGGTCGCATTGGGGTCAGGCGGACGATCCCCTCACAGCCGCCGCCGTGAGCCGGGCGGATCCTCGCGGCTCACCCCCCGTACGGGATCAGACGGACAGGCCGGCGTCGCCTCGCAGCCGCCGCCGGAGGCCACCGGCCCGCCGGGAACGGGGCACGCCCTTCGCGGCTCGCCCCGGACACGGGGTCACGCGGACGATCCCCTCACAGCCGCCGCCGTGAGCCGGGCGGATCCTCGCGGCTCACCCCCCGTACGGGATCAGACGGACAGTCCGGCGTCGCCTCGCAGCCGCCGGTGGAGGACGCGAGCCCGCCGGGAAGCGGGGCGAGCCCTTCGTGGCTCGCCCCGGGTGCGGGGTCAGGCGGTCAGGCGGGCGATCGCCTCGTCGACCGGGAGTTCCTCGCGCTCACCGGTCCTGCGGTCCTTGAGCTCGACCACGCCCTCGCCCGCGCGCCGCCCGGCCACCAGGATCTGCGGTACGCCGATCAGTTCGGCGTCGGTGAACTTCACGCCCGGCGACACCCCCGCGCGGTCGTCCACCAGGACGCGGACGCCTGCCGCCGCCAGCTTCCCGGCGACGTCCAGGGCGAGTTCGGTCTGCAGGGCCTTGCCCGCGGCGACGACGTGCACGTCCGCCGGGGCGACCTCCTTGGGCCAGCACAGGCCCTTGTCGTCGGCCGTCTGCTCGGCCAGGGCGGCGACCGCGCGGGAGACGCCGACGCCGTAGGAGCCCATGGTCACGCGGACCGGCTTGCCGTTCTGGCCGAGGACGTCGAGCTTCAGCGCGTCCGCGTACTTGCGGCCCAGCTGGAAGATGTGACCGATCTCGATGGCACGGTCGAGCTTGAGCCCGGTGCCGCACTTCGGGCAGGGGTCGCCCTCCTGCACCACCACGACGTCCACGTACTCGTCGACCTCGAAGTCCCGGCCCGCGACGACGTTCTTCGCGTGCATGCCCTCCTTGTTGGCACCCGTGATCCAGGAGGTGCCGGGGGCCACGCGCGGGTCGGCGACGTACGTCACCTTCTCGCCCAGGCCCTGCGGGCCGACGTAGCCACGGACCAGGTCCGGGCGCTGCGCGAAGTCCGCCTCGGTGACCATCTCGACGACCGCCGGGGCGAAGTGCGCCTCGACCTTGTCCAGGTCGACCTCGCGGTCACCGGGCACGCCGACGGCGACGATCTCGCCGGCCACCTTCACGAGGAGGTTCTTCAGGGTGGCGGAGGCCGGGACGCCGAGCGAGGCCGCGAGGGTCTCGATGGTCGGGGTGTCGGGGGTGGGGATCTCCTCGGCGGCCGGGACGCCGGACGCGTCCACCGGCTTCAGCTCGTAGGTGATCGCCTCGGTGTTGGCCGCGAAGTCGCAGTTGGGGCAGTCCGCGAAGGTGTCCTCGCCGGCGTCGGCCGGGGCGAGGAACTCCTCCGACTTGGAGCCGCCCATGGCACCGGCGGTCGCGGCACAGATGCGGTAGTCGAGGCCGAGCCGCGTGAAGATCTTCTGGTAGGCCTCGCGGTGCAGGGCGTACGAGTGGGCGAGGCCCTCGTCGGCGAGGTCGAAGGAGTAGGAGTCCTTCATCAGGAACTCACGGCCGCGCAGGATGCCCGCGCGCGGACGGGCCTCGTCCCGGAACTTGCTCTGGATCTGGTAGAGGATCACCGGCAGGTCCTTGTAGGAGGACGCCTGGTCCTTCACCAGCAGGGTGAAGATCTCCTCGTGGGTGGGGCCGAGCAGGTAGTCGCCGCCCTTGCGGTCCTTCAGCCGGAACAGCTCCTGGCCGTACTCGTCCCAGCGGCCGGTCGCGTCGTACGGCTCGCGCGGCAGCAGCGCGGGGAGGAGCACCTCCTGGGCGCCGATGGCGTCCATCTCCTCGCGGACGATCCGCTCCACGTTGGCGAGGACCTTCTTGCCCAGCGGCAGCCAGGACCACACGCCGGCGGCGGTACGGCGGACGTAGCCGGCGCGGACGAGCAGCTTGTGGCTGAGGACCTCGGCGTCCGCCGGGTCGTCGCGCAGAGTCTTCGCCATCAACTGGGACATGCGCTGGACCGATGCGTTCGCCATGGTTCTCGTACTCCTGCTGCGTAAGGGTGGTGCCAAGGAGGTTAGCCGGGCGGTACGGGACGGTGGAAATCGGTTATCGGCGCAGCGGCAGCGGGGCGCCCATCACGGCGTAGGGCATGGGGGCGCTGGGGAAGTGCACCCGGCGGGCGAGGTCCTGGTAGCCGAGGGAGTGGTAGAGGCCGCGGGCGGGGCTGTCGGTGTCGATCGCCGAGAGGATGGAGCGGGGCTCGGTCGCCGTGTCGGTGATCTCGGTGATGAGCGTCCGGCCGATGCCACGGTTCTGGTGGCTCGGGTGCACGTGCAGCTCGGTGATCACGAACGAGTCGTCGAGCCAGTCGTCGTGGCTCTGGGCGCGGAGGTAGGGCTCCACGACGGTGGACCACCAGTGGCCGCGGTCGTTCGGCATGCCGTAGACGAAGCCCACGAGGCGACCCTCGTCGGTGGCGCCGAGGGCGCGGGCGCCGGGGTAGGTCATGTGGCGCAGGACGATCTGGCGGCGGACGGCGACTTCGTCGGGGCCCAGGCCGAAGGCCGCGGCTTGGACTGCGAGGGCTTCGTCAATGTGGGCGGGGAGATCCAGGGGGCCGATGACGAGGTCCATGGCGGGGAGCTTACAGGGGGGTTTCGGTGGTACGCGGGGTGCGGGTCGTCGTCGGCCGGTCCCGCACAGGCGGCGCGGCGGCCGTCGACAGGCCCCGCCTCGGGCGGCGTTGCCGCCGGCGCCCACCAGGCGCGCACCGCTAGAACAGCACGCTCATGAAGGCGCCGACCTCCTGGAAGCCGACCCTGCGGTACGTCCGCCTCGCCGCCGTGTTGTAGTCGTTGACGTACAGGCTGACCACGGGGGCGACGTCCGCGAGGGCGTAGCGGAGCACCGCCGCCATACCGGGTGCCGCCAGGCCCTTGCCCCGGTACTCGGGGGCCACCCAGACGCCCTGGATCTGGCAGGCACGGTCGGTCGCCGCGCCGATCTCCGCCTTGAAGACGACCTTGCCGTTCTCGTCGAGGCGGGCGAAGGAGCGGCCGTAGCCGACGAGTTCGGCGACGCGGGCCTGGTAGAGCAGGCCGCCGTCGCCGGCCAGCGGGGAGACGCCGACCTCCTCGGTGAACATCGCCACGCACGCCGGCATGATCGTCTCCATCTCGTCCTTGCGGATGCGGCGGACGGAGGGGTCCGGGACGATGCCGGCGGGCATGCGGTCGGTGACCATGAGGGGCTGGTGGGCGCGGACCTCGCGGGCGGGGCCCCACTGGGGTTCCAGGAGGCGCCAGAGCGCGGCCGTGGGTTCGGCGGGGCCGACCACGGAGGAGCAGCGGCGGCCCGCCCGGCGGGCGCGGTCGGCGAAGGCGCGGATGGCGCGAGGGGTGGCGCAGATGGGAACGAGGTTGGCGCCCGCGTAGCAGAGGGACGTGAGCATGCCGTCCTCGTACCAGCCCCACATCTCGCCGCCGAGCCGCCACGGGTCGAGGCCTGCGACCTGGACCCGGGAGGTCACGAAGGCGTTGGCCACCGGCTCGCGGTCGAGGACGGAGAGCGCGGCGTCCAGGTCGCTCGGTTCGAGGACCCGGGAGGTGGTCTGGGTCAACACGGGCGGGGCCTCACGGGGTGGGGTCTGCTGATCTCCGCACTGTACCTGCGGAAGCTGAGCCGTGCCGCCCCGCGTCCGGTGCCGCTCGATGCGAGGTGCGCGCCCGCCGGGCCGAGTGGTTCGCGTGACCGGGCGGGCGCGCGTCACGTGCGCCGGGTCGCCCGGTTCCCGCGCCCCTGTGCGGCGTTCGTCAGCCCGCCACCGAGACGGACGGCTCGCCCGAGGTGACGCCGTCCGCCTCCATCTGCTCGGCCAGCTTCATGGCCTCTTCGATCAGCGTCTCGACGATCTTGGACTCGGGAACGGTCTTGATGACCTCGCCCTT
>NZ_JBIUBW010000036.1:0-31768 GCF_044548465.1 Streptomyces sp. NPDC052023
CTTCAAGCTCATCCACCCGCACGGCAGCGGCCTTCCGCCGCGTTTCCAGGACCGCCCGCATCGACGGCATCCGCCACCCCCACCGACTCGATCAGCAACGAGTCGAGACTCCCGCCACAGCCGCAATCTCATGCCTGACCAGCGGAATCCGCACACGGCATTCGGAAAGAGAACGGCCTCTTAGAGGTCCTAACAGAAGTTGTTGATCATGTGACTTTCGGCGTGGGTGGTCGTTGGTCTATTCGTGGGGAAACGTCAGTCGCGGCCGTGGATCGTGTCGGATGAACTGTGGTCGCTCATCGAGCCTTTGCTGCCCGAGCCGGGTCCGAAACTAGTCGAAGGGCGACCACGGGTCCCGGACCGCCAGGCGCTCTGCGGGATCCTGTTCGTGCTGCACACCGGCATCCAGTGGGAGTACCTGCCGCAGGAGCTGGGCTTCGGTTCGGGGATGACGTGCTGGCGGCGCCTGGCCGCGTGGAACGAGGCCGGGGTCTGGGAGAAGCTGCACGTGGTGCTGCTGAGGAAGCTGCGGGCCGCGAAGAAGCTGGACTGGTCGCGGGCGGTGATCGACTCCTCCCACGTCCGGGCCGCTCGAAGGGGCCCAAAAGCGGGCCCAGCCCGGTCGACCGTGCCCGGCCGGGCAGCAAGCACCACGTCCTCACCGACGGCCAGGGCATCCCGCTCGCAGTGTCGCTGACCGGCGGGAACCGCAACGACGTCACGCAGTTGCTGCCCCTGCTGGACAAGGTTCCGGCCGTGGCCGGCGTCGTCGGCCGGCCCAGACACCGACCCGACGCGCTCCTCGCCGACCGTGGCTACGACCACGACAAGTACCGACGCCTGCTGCGGCAGCGCGGCATCCGCCCGGTCATCGCCGAACGAGGCGTGGAACACGGCTCCGGCCTGGGCATCCACCGCTACGTCGTCGAGAGAACGATTGCCTGGCTGCACGGCTTCCGACGCCTACGCATCCGCTGGGAACGACGTGACGACATCCACGAGGCATTCCTCGGACTCGCCACCTGCCTCATCACCCACCGACACGTCCAACGCCTTTGTTAGGACCTCTTAGCCGTTGTTACGGCATTAGCTCTTCTTCGGGCACTACTTCGGTGGAGATGCGGTGGACACTTCCGTCAGTGGCGTCTACGGTCGCTGACCGTAGGGTGTTGCCATCTCGGACCGAGAGGCGCCAGTGAATGCGCCACTGGCCGTCACGGCGTTCAGCCAGGTAGATGGGCTCTGCGCGCTTACCTTGCCCAGGCTTGATCTTGTAGTGCTTCTCAAATATCTCCCACGCCCTTTTGCTGTCTATTTTCGCCTCTGGGAGGTTTGGGTCCTCAATGTGGCGTGCGATCAAGTCGATTATTCGCCCGGATGGTTCGACTGCGATATCTAGACGCATCGGCATCAATATGTCGTCTCGCCAGCGACGCCACTCGATCACCCAGCCGATGTCTTCCTTGTCGTCAATGGGGCGCACGCTGACCTTAGATCCGGGAATGGCCCAGGGTGCATAGCTGGATGCAAATTTGGTGGCGATATCTTTGGCGCCATGCGCAGATCTGACGCTACGACTTACACCCGGGATTTTGTAGGCGTGAACCCCTTCGCCGTAGTAGCTTGCAGTGAAGTGCGCAGTGAACTGTTCGCGGTCAGGCCATGAGATTTCTGCGAACCCTCCTGTGAGTGGCGCAGAGACAACCGCGGTTCCGTCACCATTTTCTATGTACAGGGCACTGTTGGTTTGTTGTGTGGCGGGGAACGCCTTCTTGAGAGCATCATTGAGTGCTCGAGCCTGGGCAGCGCTTGCAGCCGGCACTTCTGTGGGCTGGACAGCCTGTATCGGCTCGATGACTGTTGCCCACGTAACACCGATGAGGATGACAATTGGCAGGCCAGCAAAAACGACGCGACGCGATGCCTTCCTAGTGACAGGCTCACCACTGCGGGTGCGGCGGTAGATCAGTGCGCCCGCGGTCGTTCCGGCGAGGACACCAACGGCATTGGTGATGAGGTCGTCGCTGTCACACAGTCGGCTAACGAAGGGGAGGGTAGCCTGCGCTGTCTCTATAGCTGCAGTAAACAGGAGGCCGGTGAGGGCAGCGAAGAGAGGCCGCATGGTCGCGAGGGTGGCGAATAGCCCGTACGGCACAAACAACAGTACGTTGAGCTGGCCCTGGGTGGCGGCGAATGCGCTGATGGGATCCGGATTGACCGTGCACTCGTACGTCATCACACCGCTGCCCGCCCAAGACGTCAGCGTTGCTGGACCGACCGTCGATGACGCCCATAGTCCATAGAAGACGGCTCTCGTGCGGCTTCCGCGTGCAACGGCGAGGAAGTAGACGATTAGACCCGCTGTGAGTGTAAGCGTGACAGCAAGAGTGAGGAATAGCAGGTGACCTTGGAAGACGGCTTGCAGCAATGGGGGTTCCTGATTCTGATACTTCGCGGGGCCGCCCACCTGGAGCAATCCACTGCAGTGCTCGAGAGAAGAGCGGGCACATGATTACCGTTAACGTGACGAAGGGGCACCTCAACCGGCCGACGGGTCGCCAACGCCCGCGTGGCCCAGGATTGGTGCCCCCCGTCACTCTGCGCTGCTTCATACGACGTTGATGAAGAGTTCGTCGGATCAGGCGCCTCAGCCATCCTCACTCTCATGGCCTACACGAGGTACGGCTCCTGGCGCGAAAAGGGGTTAGCGGACCCTGGGTGTGTGCGGCCGTGAGTCAGCAGGGATCCGCCGGCGGCGTGACATAGGTAGTGCCGCCGCTGGTCAGGAGCTTGCCGTAGATGACCGCGCAGCTGGCGCTAGGGCTCCAGGAACGCTCATAGTGGAAAGGGGTGTTGGACATGTTGATGGAAGCGGACCAGACGTTGGTTCCGGAGCGCTCGTAGCCGAGCTTGGCGGTAAGGCTGCCACCGCTCTCGCGGTAGTAGTTGACTCTCGCCCAGTTGCCACTGGTGGTGGTGCTCACGCTGAGCACTCCGTTGGAGAGGCTTGTACAGCGGTCCCACCGAGTGATGGTGCCATCGCTGGGGCAGGAGGTGGGCCCGGACGCAGAGGCGGGCACGGCATTGAGGCCGAGCACCGCAACCGCCGCAGTACCGACGACGGCTGCTCGTATACCTGAACGCATCAACTTTACTCCCATTGCTAGTAGTTGGGAAATGATCATGTGGGCGCCACAAAGTATCACGAGTCCCGTTTGAAGATGAGCACTCAAGGCGCAACCGATTGATCCGTCAGTTCTGGCGGGTTTGCGGTCAGGCTTCGAGTGGGCGCTCCGTTGGGGTTTGGGTATTTCTGTCCATGAGCCTTTCTTTCAACTTGGTTGAACTTCACCCTGCCCAGGTCCCGTTCCGCGCACGGTCACACCCCGCATTGCGAAACGCAGCTCCTCGAACAGGTCACGCAGGTCGCTCGGCATGCGGGGAGCCACCCCCTCCAGCTGGCTGCGAGCCAGCAGCCGGTCAACCGATCCCACGCAGAGGCCCACGCCCTCGCCGAGCGGGCCGTTGCCACCCTCAAGACCTGGCGGCTGCTGCAAAGGCTCCGCTGTTCGACCACTCGGATCAGCAGCATCGTCCGCGCCGTCCTCGCCCTGCATCTGGCCAGCTCAGACTGAGAGTGGAAAAGGCTCAGTGTCCACCATCACTTCCTGCAAGGCGTCGCCTACAAGCTGGGCAGCGGCGCTGTGACGCTGCTGATCCTGTGGTGGGAGACGCGCCGCTGACCGTACTTCGGTCTTGACCTCCGGATGCCCGTGAGGCCCCGCACCGCGCTGCTGCGCTGGTTTGGGGCCTCACACGCGTATCCGCGGGGGTCGGATGTTCATGCTCGCGTCTGTGTGCCCAACGCCGCTTGCGCGGGCACGGTTACGGTGCCCGGCCGCGCGGCGAGCGCCTGGTCGACGAAGTCCCGTACGAGCGCCAGGGTGTCGGGCACCGTGACGTCCTTCGTCCACGTCGTGCTGTGCTGCCAGCATTCCAGCTCGAAGCGGTGTGCCCCGTGGGCGAGTTGCACGTGCCGGGCCCACGGCTGGCGTCGGCACGGCCGGCTGCGGTGCCGGTGGCGCTCGGTTGCCTCCAGATGCTTCTGGACGAGGCCGACGTGATACCGGCCGGGCAGGATCCGCCCTTCCAGGCATCCTTGGCACTCCAGGAGGTGCAGGGCGGCACCCTCCTTCCCCTCGATGAAGTGGCGCGGGGTGCTTTTGCCTTCGAAGGTGTTGCAGCTGCCGCACAAAGGCCCGCGTAGATAGCCGTGGTCGTGGCAGTGATCCCACGCGGCCGCCCGGCGTTCGGCGCACAGCCGGCACAGGTAGTCGTCGGCACGGATGCTGCGCATGCGGCGCGAGTCGTACATGACGCCGCGCAGGTGTCCGGTGTACCGCTGGAAGGAGGCCAGCCGGAATACGCCGGAAACAGGCAACAGGCCGGTGGGGGTGCTCCGTCCGGGTGAACGCCGCAGAGGCGGTTCATCGGGTGTCTGCCCAGGTGGCACGGGGTTCACCGGCCGTAGGGCAGGGAAGACGTGTGCTACGTCTGGGTGACGGGTCGGGATCATGCGGCACATGGCTTCGGTGGAACGTACCGCGTACCCGCGGTTCAAGCGCACGGTCTCCTCTCGCGAGCTGCATGAGTCGTTTACCCCGGGGCCGTCCGAGGTGGCGTGGGCGCAGGGGAAGGCGCGGTCGGCGGAGCATGTGCTGGCGCTGGTGGTGTTGCTGAAGAGCTACCAGAAGCTGGGCTATTTCCCGGACTTGGCCGAGGTGCCGGAGCTGGTGGTCGGGCATGTGCGCGGTCTGCTGGGGCTGGGCGAGGAGGTGGCGCCCACGCATGACTCCGCCCGCACGCTGCGGCATCACCGTACGGTCGTGCGTGAGCGGCTCGGTGTCGTCTACGACCAGGAGAAGGCCCGCGAGATCGCCGCCGCGGCGATCTACGAGGCCGTGCAGACCAAGGACAACCCGGCGGACCTGATCAACGTGGCGCTGGAAGAGCTGGTCAAGGCCAGGCTGGAGCTGCCCGGCTACACCACGCTGGATGAGATGGCCGCGGCGGTCCGAACCAAGGTGAACGAGGACTTCTTCGCGCGGGTCGTATCGCGCATGGACGAGGTGGAGCAGGTCCGGTTGCTCGCGCTGCTACGAGTGGTGGCGGGCTCGCGCAGCAAGTTCGACGAGCTGAAGCGGCCGGCGAAGGCGCCGACGGTCTCCCATTTGCGCGAGCACCTGACGTATCTGGACTCCCTGGAGCTGCTGGGCCCGACCGTGAAGTGGCTCGATGGGGTGCCGCCGGGGAAGGTGGAGCACTTCGCCGGGCAGGCGAAGATGCTGGACGCAGCCGAGATGTCCAAGGTCGGGATGGTGAAGCGGCTCGCGTTGCTGGCGAGTCTGCTGCACATGGCGAAGGTGCGGGCCCGCGATGAGCTGGTGACGATGCTGTGCAAGCGCATGGGGTCGGTCACGAAGAAGGCCAAGGAGGACTTGGAGAAGATCCGTGAGCGGCACCGGGCGGAGTCCGAGCGGCTGCTCGCCGTGCTCGGCGAGGTGCTGGAGGCGGCCAAGGACGCGGTCGGCTTCGACGGCGAGTCCGTCACCCTGCCCACCAGTGCCCGCAAGCGGAACCAGGTGCACGCCGAGTGCGGTGAGGCGGTGCTGGGGCGGCTGGAGAAGGCCGGCGGTCTGGCCAAGCTGTCCGAGGATCATGAGCTGGTCTCCGCCCACCACGGCGACAACTACGCGCCGCTGATGCGGTGCCACTTCCGCAGTCACCGCAAGGTCCTGCTGGATCTGACCGAGGTCTTGGAGATGGTCGCCACCTCCACCGACGACGAAGCGCTCAGGGCGGTGGAGTTCTGCCAGGCCATGCGCCACCGTGGCAGCGAGTGGGTACCCGTCACGTACACCGTGACCGATGAGGACGGGGTCGAGAAGACGAGGACCGTCACGGCCGGGTTCGCCTCGCAGATGTGGCAGCGCATCCTGTTCGACAAACGCCGCCCGAAGCTGATCAACCGGCGGCACTTTGAGGTGTGCACCCTCTCCTACCTGGTCCAGGAGCTGCGGACCGGCGACGTGGCGGTGATCGGCTCGGAGTCGTACGCCAACCTGCACGACCAGCTGCTCTCGTGGGAGGCGTGTCGACCCTTGGTCGCCGGGTACTGCGAGCAGGCCGGGCTGCCCGCCACCGCCGCCGCGTTCACGGTGGCGCTGAAGCAGCAGCTGACTGCAGTGGCGGCGAAGGTGGACGCCGGGTATCCGGACAACGCGGACCTGACCATCGACGCCGCGTCGGGGAAGATCGTGCTCACGCCGCGCAAGGGCAAGGACCGCCGGAAGTCCGCGCAGGACCTGGAGGCGGAGATCCTGAAAAGGCTGCCGGAGTGGAGCCTCCTGGATGTCCTGGCCCGTACCGCGTACTGGATCCAGTGGTGGCGGCACTTCGGTCCGGCCTCCGGGTCCGATCCGAAGATCCGCGACAAGCTTGCCCGCTACGTCTTGACGGTCTTCTGCTATGGCACGAACGCGGGGCCCGCGCAGGTGGCGCGGCACATGCGGCAGAAGGTATCGGTGCACGAGCTGTCGCTGGCGGGCAACCAGCACATCACCGCGGAGAAGCTGAACATGGCGTCGGCGGACGTGATCGACATGTTCATCCAGCTGGACGTGGCGCACGTGTGGGGCGACGTCGGCAAGGCCGGCATCGACGGCTCCCAGTACGACACCTGGGAGAACAACCTCCTCGCCGAGTCCCACATCCGGTACGGGGGATTTGGCGGGCTCTCGCTACGGCATGTCTCCGACACCTACATCGCGCTGTTCAGCCACTTCATCCCGTGCGGGGTATGGGAGGCGGTGTATCTGTTCGAGGGGCTGCTGAAGAACGAGTCCGAGGTGACCGTCGACATCGTGCACGGTGATACGCAAGGCCAGTCGCTGCCCGTCTTCGGGCTCGCGCACATGCTCGGTGTTCAGCTGCTGCCGCGCATCCGCAACTGGAAGGACCTGACCTTCTACCGGGTCAGCTCCACGGTGAAGTACCAGCACATCGACCCGCTGTTCGGCGATCCGGAGAAGGACGTCATCAACTGGCGGCTAATCGAGAACCATTTCGAAGATCTCATGCGCGTGGTGCTGTCCATCCGGGAGGGGAAGCTCTCCTCGGCCGCGCTGCTGCGACGCCTGGGCAACGAGTCCCGCCGCAACCGCATCTACCAGGCGTACCGAGAACTCGGCCGCGTGATTCGCACCATCGTGCTCCTGCGGTTCTTGTCGGAGCCGGGGCTGCGGGAGTCGATCCAGGCGATGACGAACAAGGTCGAGGCGTTCCACAAGTTCAGCAACTGGCTGATGTTCGCCTCCGACGTCCTCCAGGACAACGACCCCGTACACCAGGAGAAGATCATCAAGTTCAACGAACTGCTCGCGAACTGCCTGATCTTCCACACTGCCCAGGACATCACGAAGGTGGTCAACGACCTCGTCGACGAGGGCTGGGAGGTCGACCCGGTCGACCTGGCGACCGTCACGCCGTACATCACCAGCAAGAGCCGCCGCTTCGGGACTTGGCACCTGGACATGGAGCCGCCCGAGCAGGAGGCCATGGGGCGGCTGAGGATGGCCGCCTGAGCAGGGGCCCGCGCGAGCTGATCGGTGAAACCGCTCAGGTCACCGAGTTGCCAGGCGCCCCGGACGGGGCCGTCATTCTCCCCGTCCGGGGCGCCTGGGATCTGCGGTCCTCTTCAGGGTCTGGGCAGTGGTACGCCGGGCATCTGCGGGTGACGCAGGTGCTGCCCGCCGTCGTAAGCATGCAGCCAGAACGTCTCCGGCCGGCCGGCGGTGTCGTAGGCGCTCAGGATCGTCTCGATGCAGTCCCACAGCTTGATCGGGCCGCCTTGGCGCACCTGCCATCCGCCTCCGTGCGGGGTGAAGGTGGCGGCGGAGCCGGTGACGACGTCGACCAGGTGCACCACCTCCCCGACTTCTGTCATCTGTGCGTCCGGCACCGCGGACTGGGCGAGGAACTGCAGGTGGAATGCCTCCTCGGTCGCGGCGCTGATCCGCTCCGGGCTGCGCCGAGCTGCCTGCCCCTTCTCCGGGAGGCTGGCGGCCCAGTGGACGGGGGCGGCGTGGTTCCGCGCGGACATGAAGGAGACCGTGCCGCCCAGTAGCTGGCTCTCGGCGGTGCCGTCGCCCGCGACGGTCAGTAGCACACGGGCGTATCCGTAGAGCCAGCCAGCCGACGGCTGACGCCATCGGCTGCCTTGGGCCGGTTCCAGAGGCTGGTGCTGACAGGTGATCTACTCGGTGTGCAGCACCGAGGCGATGGTCATCCGGGCCGCCGACCGGGCCGGGACCAGGGCGCCGAGAACTGCGATCGCCACACCCGCTAGGAGCATCGCGGCCAGCTGCGGCGCGTGCCACACGTCCTTCATATATGCGGGGAAGTCGACCACCCCGACATGGTCCACGACGAGGCGGTGCGCCACGATCCCGAGCGGGATGCCGAGCAGCCCGCCGACCGCTCCCAGCCCGGCGACCGAGGTCACCGTCATCACCACCACCTGCCGGGGGGTCATCCCGATTGACTTGAGCATGCCCAGGTCCCGGCGCCGCTCACGGGTGTTCAGGAGAACGGTGTTGAAGACACCGAGTGACGCGACGAGCGTCAGCAGCACCGTGAACACCGTCGAGAAGGCGATGACGGTGGCGGTGCCGGCGTTGCCAGAGTCCAGCACCGACGCGTGCAGGCCCGGGTCAAGCGCCGCGACCGCCTCAGCGTAGGCGCGCGCATCGGCGCCGGAGGCGAGCCGTACCGTGTACTCGGTGGCGTGGGCGTCCGGTGCGAGTTGGGCGAAACTCTCCCAAGTGGCCTCCAGGGCACGGGCGTCACCCTCAATAAGCTGACCCACGACGGTCGCGGTGATTTTCCTACCGTTCAGTTCCAGCGTGACCCGGTCACCGAGCTTCAGCCCGCGCTGGCTCAGGAACGCCGGCCCCGCCACGATCTCGCCCGCCGCGGCCGGCCCCCGGCCCTTGACGATGGTGTGCTCGTACAAGGAATCGTCGCCGCGGTAGAAGTCGGCGAAGACGGGCTGGGTCTGCCCGGTCATGTTCACCTGGGACAACGCGCGGGCCCGCACCCCCTCCGCACCCGGCAGGGACCGCAGCCGCTTCTCGATCTGCAGGTCACTGAGCCGGGGCGGGATCCGGTCGTTGCCCGACCCCCCGGTCGTCACGTGGATCCTGGCGCCTCTGTCCTCCCGCCCGACATTGCCGTACGCCACCATGGTGCTGGTCAGTCCGGTCGACAGGGTCACCGTGGTGACCCCGAGGACGATGGCCGCCATGGTCAGCAGGGTGCGGCTGGGGCGGGCGAACGGCTGGCCGAGGCCCAGACTGACCGGGCGCGGCAGCCGGGTAGCGCCGAGCAGCCGCTGGACGCGCAGCCCGCGCCCGGTCCGCGGCGCGCCGCCCGCGCTGATCGCCTCCGCGGCGGGCAGCCGGTGGGCGCGCAGGGCGGGGACCAGCGCGGCCAGCAGGACGAGGGCGGGCATGCCCACGAGGCAGGCCACGGACACCCACGGGCTGATGTTGCCGACCGAGGCCCGGCCCACGTCGATGCCGGTGAACGCGACCTTCAGGATCGGCCCGGCCAGCGCGTTGCCGGCCAGAGTGCCCAGCACGCAGCCCACCACCGCCGGTACGGAAAGCATCGTCAGGTAGACGGCGACGACCTGGTTGGGGGTGAAGCCCAGGGCCTTAAGCACCCCGATGTGCCGGTACCCGGAGACGACTGCCCCGCTGACCACGTTGCCGACGATCAGGGTGGAGACGAGCAGGCCGAGGATGCCGAAGAGCGTGATGAACGGGAGGTAGGAGTCGGCCAGCGCGGAGAAGGCCTGCTTGAGGGTGAGGTAGGTCTGTGCGCCGGTCAGCGACTCCTTGGGCAGTCCCGTGGTGGCCCGTGCCAGCGAGGCGCTCAGCTGGGCCTCCGTCGAGGAGTCCGTGAAGCGGTACAGCATTTGGGCGGAGGTCGGGTGCAGTGCGGCCATCTGCTTAGGCGAGACCCAGGCGCTCGCCGACTTGCTCATGCTGGTGGCGAATCCGACGACGGTCAGCGTCGCTCCGCCGGGGGTCTCCAGCTTGGTGCCGACGAGCGCGGTGCCGGGGGAGCCTTGGGCGGACCAGTTGACGACGATCTCGCCGGGTGCGGTGGCCCAGTGGCCCTCAAGGAGTTCGATCCGGTCTACGGGGCCCGCCGGATCGGCCCGGCCCACCACGGTGAGGGTGCCGCCCGCCATCCAGAGCCAGTCCTTGGGGATGTCGACGACGGCTTGCCCGAACGGTCCGGCTGCGGCCTCCACCCCGGGCTGCCGGGCGGTCCGCGCCAACTGCTCCTGCGAGACCTTCGTGGTGTCAAAGGTCGCCACCGTATGGGCACCGCGCTGAGCGGCGTAGGCCTTGTCGAAGGGGCCCGAGGCAGCGCTCAGCAGCGCCAGCGCGAGCAGGACGGTCGTGGTGGAGCAGAGCACGACGAGCCCGATGACGACGGTCTGCAGCCGACGGCGCTTCACGGCCGCGCGCGAGGCTCTCCATACGGCGCTCACGCGGTCGCCTCCAGCGTGCTCTCGCGGGAGACCCGGCCGTCGGCGACTTCGATCAGCCGGCTGGCGCAGCGAGTGGCCAGCTGCGGGTCGTGGGTGACGATCAACAGGGTCTGACCGATCTGGTTGAGGTCGATCAGCAGATCCATCACCTGCTCGCCCGACCGGCTGTCGAGGGCGCCGGTCGGCTCGTCGGCAAGCAGCAGAGCCGGGCGGTTCATCAACGCCCGTGCAACGGCGACGCGTTGGCGTTCGCCGCCGCTCAGCGTCGCCGGATAGTTGTTCCGTCGCTCGGCGACACCGAGTTCGTCCAGGAGCTCCAGGGCACGGCGGCGCGCCTGCCGGGCCGCCGTGCCGGTCAGCTGCGCGGCCAGTGCCACATTGTCCAGGACGGGCAGATCGTCGATGAGGTTGAAGAACTGGAAGATCATGCCGACGTTCCGCCGCCGGAACAGCGCCAAGCCTGTCTCGTTCAGTTTCCCGAGGTCATGACCATGCACCTCGACTGTGCCCGAGGTCGGCCGGTCCAGGCCGGCCACCATGTTGAGCAAGGTGGACTTGCCGCAGCCGGAGGGGCCCATCACGGCGACCGCGTCCCCCGCCCGGATCTCCAGCGACAGGCCGTCCAGGGCCTTCGCGTCGCCGTACTCCTTGTGCACGCCGTCCAGCCGCACCACCACTTGCCGGGCACTGTCGTGATCAGTTGTCATGGCTCGAACTTAGGACGGAGTCCGCGGACGGGGCGTCACCTCCCGGATGTATCCGTCCGGGCAGGTCATCCTGGGGATGTACGGAGCTGCATCCGGGGGCTGATGTGGGGCGCGTCGTGCAACTGCGAAGATGATCCGGTGTGGGGATCTGGGACGATCTGGCTGGTCATCGCCCTGGCGGCGGCAGTTGGCGCCGCCGGGTGTCTGTGCGTGGCGGTGGTCCGGGCGCGGCGGCTGCACCAGGCGGCCATCGAGGAGCGCGGCTGGCTGCTGGAGCGGGAGCGCGAGAGCGCGACGCGGATCGCGGTCGACGCCGAGCGGGCCAGGATCGCCACCGAGCTCCACGACATCGTCAGCCACAACGTGAGCCTCATGGTGGTCCAGGCCGGGGCTGCCCGCGAGGTGCTGGCCACAATGCCGGACGAGGCCGCGGCGGCCTTGAGCGCCGTCGAGACCGCCGGGCGGAACACGATGACCGAGCTGCGGCACCTGCTCGGCCTGCTCGCACCCGCGCAGAACGGCGACGACGAGCCCTACGGTATGGACCTGTCACCGCAGCCGAGCTTGAGCCGACTCAGCCCGCTGATCGACCGGATCGCCTTTGCCGGCCTGCCCGTGGAGATGCGGATCTCGGGCGAGCCGCGCCCGCTGCCGACTGGGATCGATGTCACCGCCTACCGGATCATCCAGGAGGCCCTGACCAATGCCCTCAAACACGGGGACGGAGCGAAAGCCGAGGTGACGGTGCGATACGCGGACCACTACCTGCGAGTCGAGGTGCTGAACAGCGGACCGAGCATCCTGTCGGGCAGCCGGCCCGCGCGGAGAGAGCCGGTCCCGGGCCAGGCGGACGGAACGGGACGCGGGCTGCTCGGCCTGCGGGAGCGGGTCGCCGTCTACGGCGGCGACCTGGACGCCCGCCGCCGCCTCGGCGGCGGCTACCGCGTCCGCGCCCGGATCCCGCTGGACCGGCCGTGACGGCGCACACCGAATCCGCCCCTCGCGTCGTGATCGCCGACGACCAGGAACTGGTCCGCACCGGCTTCCGCCTGATCCTGACCGCCCGCGGCATCGACGTGGTGGGCGAAGCCGGCGACGGAGCCGAGGCCGTGGCCGCCGTGCGGAGGCTGCGGCCCAACGTCGTACTGATGGACGTCCGCATGCCCACCATGGACGGCCTGGAAGCCGCCCGCCGCATACTCACGCAGGCCCCGGACTGCCGGGTGATCATGCTGACCACCTTCGACCTCGACCACTACGTCTACGCCGCCCTCGCCGCCGGAGCCAGCGGATTCCTGCTCAAGGACGTCACCCCCGCGCATCTGGCCGCCGCCGTACGCCTGGTCGACACCGGTGACGCCCTGCTCGCACCCTCGATCACCCGCCGCCTGGTGGAGCGCTTCGCCCCCAGCGCCCCCAGAACCGGTTCGGGTCTCGCAACGCCGGCCGTCCACCGAGACCTTGCCGCGCTGACACCGCGCGAGCGCGAGGTGCTGACGCTCATGGGGCGGGGTCTTTCCAATTCCGAACTGGCGCGGGAACTGACGCTCAGTGAGGCGACAGTGAAAACCCACGTGGCCCGGATCTTCGCCAAGCTGACCCTGCGCGACCGGGCCCAGGCCGTCGTCCTCGCCTACGAGACAGGACTCGTCTCACCGGGCGAGTCCGCTAACACCGCCAACCCCTGCCGATAGCCAGCAATCTGGAGATCAAGCATGAATCAGCCAGAGTGTGCATTTTGGTGTCACATGAGGTGACACCTCGGCTCGGCGCTCTGTTCGGAAACGGTCGTCTGCGGAACATGATCGTTAACGGGCGACGCGCCGCCGGTATCATGTTCCAAAACTCGTGTCCGGAAACTACGTACCGCCAACGAGGGTTTGCGGCACACTTCTTGCCCATGAGTGACGCATACAAGATCGGATACGGACGGGTGTCCATGCTCGACCAGAACCCCGACTCGCAAGCCGACAAGCTGATCGCGGCCGGCTGCACCGACGGACACATCTACGTCGACAAGGCCACCGGCAAGCACGCCAACCGGCCCGAGCTCCGCACCGCGCTCAAGGTGCCCCGCAAGGGCGACGAGTTCACCATCACCAAACTCGACCGGCTCGGCCGCTCCATCCGCGACCTGTACGAGATCGCCGACTCGCTCGCCGAGCGCGAGGTGCGCTTCACGATCATCGACACCGGGATGACGGTGAACTTCAACGACCCCTTCGGGAAGATGTTCTTCGGGCAGCTGGCCCTGTTCGCCGAGTTCGAGCGAGACCTGATCGCTATGCGCACCAACGAGGGCCTGGCCGCCGCCCGCGCCCGTGGCCGCACCGGCGGGCGCAAGTCCAAGCTCACCCCGGCCGCTATCGGGCAAGCACGGCTGATGTACGAAGCGAAAGACGCCAAGGGCAAGCGGCTGCACACCGTCGCCGAGATCGCCTCCGCCTTCAACGTCACCCGCGGCACCATCTACCGCGCCCTGGAAAGGACCGAACAGGCCCCGACCCCCGCACAGCTGCCGCCGCTGCCCGACGACTCCACATTCACCGACCTCGGCCCGGCCACCCATCTCCAGGGCCTGGCCGACTTGCTCAGCGCAGGCGCCAAGGCGGATCAAGAAGAGAACTGACCGCCGTCACGCCTGTTGCCTGTTTCTGCCGTACTCCGGCTGGCCTCCGAGCAGGCATGGCATCTCGTCAACCCTGCCGACGACATCGTCAACGGAGGCCCCCGCCGCAGCCCGAACGGCGAGCTGCTGCCGTCCCAGAGCCGCGAGGAACTGGAAGCGGACCGCGACTCCGGCAAGTACACGTCGCATGTCGGCTCGGTCGCCGTCTACGGCGTCCCCAGCACCGCGCGACGCTCGCCGTCCGCCGATGCCGACTTGGTGCACGAGGTCCCCACGGAGGCCGCATTCCGCGCGGCACGCGGCGGAATGTACCGCTGGTACGAACCGGACGCGGCCCCCGCCGACCAGCCCGCCACCAGCAAGGGCGCCGCCAAGAAGTCCAAGTCCGCCCGCGCCGCGGGCGACAGCGTGTACGAGCAGACCCTCGCGGCCGCCAGGAAGGCCGGCGCCCGGCACGCCGACGACCCGCAGCTGATGGCGCTCTTCTGCGCGGACACCCTGCAGTACGTCGCCGGTGCCGTCTCGCCTCAGCTGGTCTGGGAGGGCGCGCAGCGCAGCGGCCTGTCCACCGCCGACCTCGTGAGCCTGTGCAACACGGACGCCCTGGCGGTCTCCGACCTTCAGTGGACGACCGGCTGACGTCTCGCGCGGCCGTCAGGTCACCACGGGCGAAGCCCAGCTCAGCAGCGCACTTCCAGGCACGAGACCAAACGCCCCGGCCGTCCGGCCGGGGCGGCCCCCACGCTTCTGCGAGGCGATTGCGATGACCACCCAGACCACCCCTTCGACCACGCCCGTTCGGTCCAGCCGTACGAACCGTCCCACGCCACTGATCCTCGGGCGGATGCGGCGCCCCGGCAGCTCGGAGTACTGCCTGCCGGCCTGGTACGACGAGCACCACGCCCGCCAGTTCGCGACCGAGTTCCTGAGCCGCTCCGAGATCGAGACGACGATCCGCCGCTACCTGGAGGTCAAGCGGGACAGTGAGCCCTTGCGGCACATCCCGGGCAACGAGCTGACCCGCGAGCAGTGGCAGTCCATGTGGGACGCGGACGACGAACTGAACATCCTCCGCCGGCGGCTCGACCGTGCCTGCGCTCTCCTCTACCTCCCGGACGGCTACCGTCCCGAGCACCTGAACCACCTGGCCGAGGCCTACCGCGCGGGCAAGATCCTTCCCGGTCCGCGCCAGCCCGTGCCGATGCCGGGCGAGCTGCTCGTCGAGCACCACAACAGCCTGGGCGCCTCCTTCAAGCCGCTGAAGCGGATCCGGGAAGGCGAGCGCGTCGAGGCCACGGTGACGATCGCGGCACTGCGTCGGTTCGGCGGACACGTACGTCTGCTGCTGGAGAGCCACGACGGCGAGACGGCACACGCCCGGGTGTCCGCCAGCCGCCTCGCCGCGGCCGAGGAGGCACTCGGACGCTCGCTCAAGGTCGGCGACCAGGTCCTGGTGCGCGGCTACGTCGAGCAGGAGCCCTCCCTGCGTGCCGGTATCAAGAGCGTCGACGTCGGCTCGATCCGGGCCGAGGCGTGAACCGGGCCGTCTCCCTGCTGTCCTCCGCCACCGCGTGCCCCACGCGGACAGCGGAGGACAAGAGGGCCCCGCGCCCTCAGGATGGTGGGGGGAGGGCAAGACGCTGCTGGCCCGGTGGCGAGATGCCGACCGCAGGCGCCGTGCCGAGATCCGGACGTGGCGGGAGGCGCGCGCGTTCGAGGAGCTCGCGGTCCTGACGGCCCGCTGGCTGCGCGGACACCTCTCCTGGCATCCCAACGGTTATCGTGGCGGCCCGGATCCGGCGACCGTGCCCTTGGCGGAGGCCCTCGCGGCCGCCAACGATGCGGGGTTCCTCACTGAAGGCTCTCAGCCCGGCGAACTTGCCACGCTCCATGAACTCCCATGGCGGCAGCGCGCGTTCGTCTCCGGGTTCGTCGCGGACCCGGCGCTCGCCCGAGCCCTGTGCGCGCGGGCCGCCGAGGCCGGGCTCGTCGTACGGGCGTACCGGCGCCGTGTCGACGAGAACAGGGACCGGAACGCGGTCGACGTCACGACGTGGGGCGCCCGGGTCAACACCGGGATGGGGAACTGGGTGTCGGCGCGCGCAGTGCGCCGGATCCTGCCCTGGTGTGACCGCCTGGCCGTGCGGGAGGTCGCCCGGGCCTGGCAGCGGCGGGCAGGCTCTGCGGGCCGTGTCGGATCAGGGGGTCGCTGCGGCGACAGCCGCGCGGAACTCCTGCGTCATCAGGGCGACTGACCCTCGCTCGACAGGCGCCTCGCCCGGCTCGCTCCACATCTTGGCCACGGCGGCGCTCATGCGCTCGTTCATCGCCGCGTCGACCACCTTCCGGTATTCCTCGGGGATGTCCCGGGTGTCCTGAATGGCGACCATGGTGCCGAAGCGGGTGCCGATCCACCCGATGGTGGTGACCTTCCAGTCGAGGTGACGGGCTGCCTTGCGCATCGCGGCCCTGATCAGTTCGACTCCGCCGAGACCGACGGCCTCCTCGTCGTCCAGGTTCACCTGGTAGGAGCCGCCGTAGCCGCTGGCGCCCTCGGGACAGGCTCGGCGCAGCAGCGGGACCAATGCCTCAGCCATGGCGATGCAGCGCGGGTCCTTCGCATAGGAGGCCATCCGCGCATCGTAGAGCCGCGCGGGCAGCACGGGCCGCCGTTCCGGGGGGCGCTCACTCGAAGAGGGCCGCGGCGAACGGCGTCGCACCCCGCGGGCACGACGGTCAGACGGGCTCCAGGAGGTCGACCACAGAAAGCCCGGTCTCTCCGTTGACGAGCTTGAGCGCGACTTCGGCACGCGCCGCAAGATCGAGCGGGTCGAGGCCCTCGGCGTACGCGGCGTGCACGATGCGGTCCAGGCCCGCGCCGACCAGCGGGGCGGCGGTGCGCAGCGAGGCCTCCAGCGCCACGCCCTGGGTGGCACCGCCGTGCAGGACGATGTTCCGCGTGCGGTACAGCCGACGCAGCGCGATCCGGAAGGCGCCGGCGACGTCGCACAGCACCGGGCGGGGGTTCTTCACCAGGTCGGCCATGCGCTGGGCGGCGGGCCGGTCACTGTCTTGGTGGAGGCCCCGGTGAAGTCCAGAGCAGAGGCACCGCCCGAGTACAGGGCATCGGCTGCCAGGCGGGCGCGCTCTTGGTTCGTGGTGCAGGCCGCGATGTTCCGGGCGAGATCGTCCTTGGTACGGGGCTTGTGGTGGTGCGCGAGGGCGGTGAGCTCGGCGCGGGGCCACGAGCAGGCGATGATGGCGGCCATCCGGTCGGCCGCCACGGCTTTGCCTGACCGTTCGTTCTCCCCCTTAGGGTCGTCCGGATGCGTCAGCAGCGACTCGACGGCGGCCCAGGCGCCGGCGACGGCCGGCGCCATGGGGCCGCGGTTGACTGCGGCCGCGAGCTCCAGTGCGTCGTCGATCCGGCTGCGGGTTCCGGCGACCTGGTAGAGGTGTCCCTCGTTGACCAGAGTCAGGACGTCGGCGCCCCGCGCGGGGGGATCGAGCGGGATGGGCCGCGGGTGTCCGGCGACCCAGATGTGGGGGAGGGGCTCCACGCCTCCGCGGTCCCGGCGCAGGAACTGGGAGCGGGCGGTCATCCGCTCCACCATCTGCCGCGCCTGCTCGGCGGCGCTGTACGGGTCCAGCGCCGTGAACCGGTAGACGAACCCGCCGCCGGGCCGGATACCGGAGGTGGCGTGGCCGTGTTCGCGCAGCCAGGCGATGACCTTGCCCTTGTCGTACCAGTGCTCCAGCGGCTCGGCGAGCTCCCGCCGCGGAACCCTCTCCAGCGCCACCAGCACGTCGTACGGCTGGGCCGGGGTCCGCGCGAGCTCGGCGGCATTGTCCGCTATATCCGCCGTGGTGGCGCGCGCGTCGTAGAGGCCCTTCGCCCAGACCTTGAGGTGGCTGGCGCTGTAGCCCAGGTCAAGGAGGTGGGAGGCCACTGTGCGGGAGAACCGCTCCGGCTTGACCCGCTCGTCGACGGGAACGTTGACCGCGGCCGCCCACCGCTCCAGATAGCCGACCCGGACGTGTCCGATGATCTCCTTGAGGCGGCGGCGCTCAGGGCTGGGATCCGGCAGCGAGTTCTTCAGCAGGCCGGTGAGTTCCCGGCGCAGGTCCCGGTCGCCGAGACCCCGGTCGGGGCCGATCAGCGCGTTCAGCTCGTTGCGCTGCCAGTCGCACGCGGCCGGGGTCAGCACCCCGTGGGCCTGCCAGTAGCCGACCTCCCACAGTTCCTCGAGGGCCAGCACCGAACCTATGTCCCACAGGCGGCGCGCCCACGGTGTGCCCTCGTCGGTGAAGAGGTCGGACATCCGGGCCAGCACATGCCGGGCGTACGGATCGGATGAAGGAGGTGTGGCCACCGCAGAACCCTAGCCGAGCGGATCGCGCACCCCGCGTGAGCCGGTGATCACGTGGTACGCTCCTTGCAGACTTAAAGGGGCACCCGCCGTCCAACGGCCGCTGCCCCTTTCTTCTTGCCTGAACACCTTCGGTGAGGCCTGGGCCCGCTGGTACCGTCGCTCGTATGGACCAGAACGGACCCCAGGTTCCGCCCTTCGCGCCGGAGGAGTACGCGCGCGTCGAGGCGGCCGCCCACCTCGCCGGCAAGTCCCCCGAGGACTTCGTCCGCGACGCGGCGCTCAAGGCCGCCGACGACCCGTTCCTCAAGGCCCTCGGCAAGACCCGCGACCGCGTACCGCAGCTCGCCGAGGTCTTCGCCGCGCAGGACACCCGCGCCACCGACACCAGCGCCGCCTGGCCCGACCCCGCTCCCATGGGCAGCCGCGACCTGCGCGAGATCCAGCAGCACGGTCACGCCGCGTGACGCGGTTCCTCACGCCACAAGAGCTTCTGCAGATCGCGCAGACCCTCCCGGGCGATCCGGCCTGTCTCGACCTGGGTGTGCTGGACGCCGTCTGCGCCCGGGTCCAGGCCCACTACATGGGCCGCGACGTGTACGCCAGCGACTGGCTCAAGGCCGCGGCCATGCTGGAGACCATCGCGCTGCACGAACCGCTGGAGGCGAAGAACGAGTTCTTCGCCTGGCTGGTCGCCGAGACGTACCTCAACACCAACGGCATCACGCTGGACTACGAGCCGGAGGAAGCCCTCGCGCTCGTCATGCGCGCCAAGCACAAGGGCGCCCGCGTGCAGGAGGTCGCCGCGCAGCTGCGCGCCTGGTCCACCGGCTGAGGCCGCCCGAGCCCGGGGCTACCCGTTCTCGTCGTCGGGCACGTCGAACGTGATGGTCTGCTCGTTGGCCGCCTTCTCTGCCGCACTCAGCCGCTCGATCTTGTACTTCTCGTCCAAGACGCGGGCCTTCAGCCCCCAGGACAGAGCACGAGCCCGCATCCCGTTGTCCCCGGTGACCACCGTGACCTGTGCCGGGGCTATGGCCTGCTGGAGATAGCAGGCGCGCGCGACGATCTCATCGTCGTTGTTCGGCAGCCGCACGTGGCCGGGCTCGTCCAGCAGGACATCGACGGCGGTGTCCCCATTCACCACCGCGTGGCCGTTGGCCTCGATCTCGGCGAGGGTCTGCTCCAAGAGCGCGAAGACGGCGCGCGCCCGCTTCCGGACGCCGGTGTCGTGGGTGTCGTACGACTTCTTGTCGATCTCGTCGATCACGACGTGCGGGATCGTCACGGACGTGCCGCGGCCGAAGAGCCGCTGCCACGGGATCTTGTCGAAGCGCATGTAATGCAACAGATCGTTGGTATCAAGTACCACCGTCCCCACCCGGTGGCGGGTGAAGCGCTCCTGTGCCCGGCGCAGTTCGTTTGCCAACTCCATGAAATAGCTGCGCAGTTCCTGCAGCTCGGTGTTCATCAGAACCGTGAAGCGGTCGGCGGTGAACTGACCGTGCATGATCGCGTTGTACCGCTCGCCCCGCAGCCGCGCCGCCACCGATCGGTCGGCGAACGCCTCCAGCAGTTCGTTCCCGGCCTGCAGCGTCCACTCGTCGTACATGCGCCGCACCCGCGCGACGGCATCCCAGTGTTCCTGGGACATGCCCGGCACCGCGTTGCCGACCACATGCGGCACGGAGTTCTGGACGTCGTTGAGCCCTTGGGCGGTCAGGCGATCCACGAGCGCGATCGCCTCAGCGCAGGTCGTTCCGGGCTTCAACAGCATGCACGTGCTCCTCACGGTACGGGCTGTCCGCAACACCGGACGGGCTGAGCATAGGCTCCGTTCGGTGGAGACGTTCTGGATCACCGCGGCGGCGGTCCTGTGGGGTGCCGGCACAGGTCTGCTCATACCGCGCGCCGCGTACCGGTTTTCCGTACCGCCCGATGAGCCGTGGCGAGCCGCGTGTCCTACCGGGCACCCCCTCGCCGGTGCCCGGGGCGGATGGCTTGGGCGGGCCCGCTGCGCCGACGGGGACGCGTTCGGCCCGAGCACGCCTGCCATCGCCGTCGTCGTGGCCGTGGTCTGTGCTGTGCTGGCGGCCGCGACGGGAGCGCGCCCCGAGCTGGTGGTCTGGCTGGTGCTCTCTCCGGTCGGCGTGCTGCTGGCTGTCGTCGACTTCGCGGCGCACCGGCTGCCCGACGCGCTCACCCTGCCGCTCGCCGCGGCCGCGCTCGTGCTGCTCGGCGGTGCCGCGGTGGTGCCCGGCGCGGACGGCAGCTGGACATCCGCGGTGCTCGGCTCCCTCCTTCTGGGCGCCTGCTACTTCGTGCTCTTCCTTATCAGCCACGGCTTCGGGTTCGGCGATGTGAAGCTCGCACTCACCCTGGGCGCCGTCCTGGGCTGGTACGGCTGGGCCATCGTCCTCATCGGAACCGTCGCGGGCTACCTGCTCGGCGCGTTGTACGGCATCGGGCTCATGGTCGCGGGCCGGCCGGGCGTCCAGGATCCCGTTCGGCCCGTTCCTACTGACAGGTGCGTTCGTCGGTGTGCTGCTGGGTTCTTGGGCCCAATGAATAGGGCCCTGGCTGCGGCGGCCGCGTGACGGGGGTGTGGCCCCGGCATGTGACGCGGGGGAGAGGTGTCAGTGCTCAGCCTTACCGTGCAACTCATGTACGCGGCAGCTGAGGTGGCCCACGCAGCGAAGGTGATGAGTCCAGAGTTCGTGCAGCGGGTGCTGCTCGCCAAGGACCTCGTGGACCGGGTTCGGCGCGGTGTGCGCCGTCGCGGCCGTCGATGTCCGCGGTTCTTCCGGTAGGGGTGCTGGCGTGCTACGTCCACCTGACGCCGGAGGAGCGGGAAGCCGTCGTGCTATTGCGTCAGGGGGCGCAGCGTGTGGTCGACTGGTGGTTGGAGCAGCTCCCGCCAGCGTGCTGGTTCTGGCCTCTCCGAGATCTTCAAGAACCACGTTTGACAGATGCGGTGGGGTTCATGGTCGCGTGGTGCAGGCCCGGTGCGCGATCTGCGGGCGGGAGGGACGGCGGGGCGGGCAACTGGATCACGACCACGAGGGTGGCCTGGTGCGAGGGTTCTTCTCCGAACTAAGTCAGCCGCGGAGGTTGAACTCTGCGGCTGACTTAGCTTTCGTTTGACGTCAACTAGGACATAAAGGGTGAAACCAGACCCCAGAAGCCCCAGCCGATGCCGAAGGAGACCAACATCTGCGCCTTCGGTGCCGCACTGACGTAGGCGTTCACCATCGAGAAGGTGGCCAGGCTGAAGATCAGCAAGAAGCCCAGGAGGATTCCCGTTTCCTGTAGAGACGAGAAGGGTGCAAACGCGGAGGAGCATCCGGTCGCACCCCTGAGCGTCGCGCAGAAGAAGCCGTAGGCGACGTGCGTGATGCCTCCGCCAACGCAAGCAAGGTAGATCAAGACAGCTGGGACCATGGGCGGCTCCTTGCCTCGGTGGAGATCTGGCCCGCCACTCCGGCCAAGGACGCAGGACAGATCCGGTAACACAAGTAGACCCCGGAGGGTGCCGATATGGGAAGAGGATGATGTGGTGCACCATTTGGGTGTGGGGTGCATCACATTCAGGGGTCCCAAATGGGGTACTTATCGAGCATTCCGTCCTATGCTCGGAGTGTCGAGGATCGACAGCACCCGATGGGTGGATTTGTCCGTCTTGCCTCGGTGGGCCCGCCGTTCCCTCACTCCGGCCAGAGGACGGGGAACGGCGGGCGATTGCTGCCTTAAGGAAGATCAGGGGCGTTTGAGCGTCCACCGATCTGGCCGAAGGTGGGCAGGCCCAGATGGATGACTGTCGGCTTGAGAGCGGCATCGAGCTGAGCCAGCTTGCCCTCGGCGCCAGCGAGGCTGATTTCGAGGCCTTCGACCTCGCCGAGCCAACCCTCGCCCTGTGCTTCGGAGACCCTGTCGATCAGGTTGTCGCGGATCTCGATCCAGCGGTCCCGCTGGGAGGGCTCAGGCCGTACGTCGCGTCGCTGAGCCGTGTGGTCGACGGGCGGTGCTCGCCCACTTCCTAAGCGCTGAGCAGCAGGAAGTCTTTGACCGCCCGGACGTCCTGGTGGGGGGCCAGCTCGTCTCGGAGGTCATCGAGCGCGTCGGAGGGCCGCGAGGAGTTGAGGGTGGCGTTCTGGGTGAAGGCGTCCGTGGCGGCGGCGCAGGCGGCGTCCAGGTCACCCAGCTTGAGGTGGGCGCGTGCGGTGCGGGTGAGGTAGAGGACGTGGTCGCGTGCGTAGCCGTCGGCCGCGTACTGGACATGGCGCGCCTGCTCGAAGTGGGTCAGGGCGCGGCGTGGGTCGTCGAGGTCGAGCGCGGAGGAGCCGGCGAGCATCTCGATCTCGCCCGGGGTGAGCCAGTACGACCAGGGCGGGTCGTCGTCATGGGGGCCACGGGCGTACTGGGCCCGCGCGGCGTCCAGCTCCCGCCAGCAGGCGGTGCGGTCACCGGTCTTGGACAGAGCACGGGCGGCACGGGCGTGGAGCATCGACTTCACGCGCGGGGTGGACCGGCGCATCACGGCGTCCTGCGCGGTGCGGACCAGTTCGACGGCGTCTTGAGGGTTGCCTTCGGAGTAGACCTGGATCGCCATGAACGCGAGGGTGTTGGCGCCGACCTGGGGGTCGCCGGCACTCGCGGAGGCGCGCAGCGCGGTGATGTAGTACCGCTGTGCGAGTGCGTGGCGCCCGGAGTCGAACTGGAGCCAGCCGCACATGCGGGCGGACTCGGCGAGCAGGGACAGCAGCCGGTGTTCGAGCGGACCGTGCTGTCCGGTCTGCTTGGCAAGGCCTTCAAGGAGGTCGTACTCGGCGACAGCGGTCTTGCGAAGCCGGGTTCCCCCGAGAACGTCGTCGAGGCGGCGCAGGTCGTCCAGGCGCTGCTCCAGCGTGTCCAACAGCTCCGGAGTGAGGAGGGTATTCGCGCCAGCGGCGTCGTCGGGGACCTCGGGCGAGGCGGCGGCTGGTTCGGTGAGAGCGAGGCTCCAGCTCGTCGCTAAGCCGCTCAGTGTTGCTCCACTGGCGATGAGAAATCCCCGTCGATCCTGCATGGAGCCTCCCCGAGCGGCAGCGGCTACTGCTGCCACGGTACCCGCCAGGGTCCAGGGACTGTCGAGAACGGGACGGTCATCCGGGAAGGCAAGCAGGAGGAAATCCGGCCAACCGAGTTCGACGACAGCCTCGCGCGGGATGCCATGGAGACGGGCCATGGCGTAGCGGGCGGGCATCTCAGGCGAGTTGACGCCGTTCTCCCAGCGGGAGACCTTCTGCCGGCTCTTGGCCATCCGGCCGTAGCCGAGGGCGAAGTGCACGTCGTCGAGGCGATCCAGGTACTGCTCGCCGGTCAGCCCGAGGTCCCCACGCAGAGCGGCTAATGGGTGCAGTACCAGCTGGTCGGACATCGTGGGGCCCCCTCGGCACGCGCTCTCCCTGATGGATCGTCACAGTAGCCATCCGAACACGCGCTGTGCAGATTTTCGGCGCGCGGTCCGCAACACCTCCGCAACAGCCTTTGCCTTCCCGGCGCTGGGGTGCGGGCGGTGACATGAACGGCATCCCGATCCCCGAGCGAGGAGGGAGTGCCATGCCCGACCCGACTACGCCGCTGGTGTCCGTGGTCGTCAGCGCCCGCGGCAACACCCAGAGCGTACGGAATCTCTTGGACGCCCTGGCCCAGCAGACGCTGCCGACTGCACAGTTGGAGGCGGTCATCGTGGACAACGACCTGCCCGGGCCCGTCCGGCCGATCGCCGACGCGGTCCGCGACAGCGACTGGCCCTTCACCGTGCGCGTGCTGTACGAACCGACCCCGGGCCTGAGCGCCGGCCGCAACCGCGGGATCTGCGCGGCCCGCGGCCGGTACGTCGCCGTCACCGACCCCGACATCACCCCCGAACCCGGCTGGCTGCAGGCCCTCGTCACCGCGATCGAGGAAGAAGATGTGTTCGCCGTCGGCGGCCGCACCCACGTCACCTACCCGGGCGGACAAGTCACGGCGTTGACGAAGGCGCTGCGCGAGTGCCACGGCGCGGTGGACTGGCCCGAGGGCCGGGAGCTGGCCGTGTGGCCGTACTGGGTCACCGGCTGCAACCTCCTCTTCCACCGGCAAACCGCACTCGACCTCGGTCTGTTCCGCACCGATCTCGGGCGCCGGGGCCGGTGGATGGGCGACTGCGAGGACCTGGAGTTCATCGACCGGGCCCGCCAGGCCGGCCACCAGACCCTCATCGAGCCGTCCGCCGTTGCCTCCCATCCGGTGTACCGCCCGGAGACGACCCTCAAGTACTTCCTTTGCCAGGGCGCCGGGCACGGCGTGTGTGTCGCCCGGATGCACCTGAGCGTGATCGTGGAGCCCGCCGCGATCCAGGCTGGCCGCGAAGCGGTACACGCCGCCGTCATCAACCTGGCCGCCGGGTGGACCTTCCTGGACCGCGCCCGCGCCGTCGAAGGTGCCCGCGACCTCGCCCGGATCGGCGCCTACCACCTCGAACGCGGACGGCTGCGCCTGCTCGGCCGCCGCCCCATCGCCCTCGCCCAGCACGCCCCGACGAAGGAGTCCCCCGCATGGACGTGATCACCACCACTGGCCTGCCCGCCGCCTCCACCCCGTTGGGCGCCGAGGTCGTCGAGCGCAAGGGCGCCGGTCACCCCGACACCCTCGCTGACGGCGTGGCCGAGGCGATCTCTCGCGCCTACAGCCGCTACTGCCTCGAGGAGTTCGGCGCGATCCTGCACCACAACACCGACAAGACGTCCCTGCTCGGCGGAGCCGCCGACGTCCGCTTCGGTCACGGCGAGCTCACCGCACCCGTCCAGGTCCTGGTCAACGGACGCATCACCGCCGCCCTCGGCGACCACACCATCCCGGTCGCCGACATCGTCACCACCGCCGCGCGCGACTACCTCGCGAGCGCTCTGCCGCTGCTCGAGGTCGACCGGTGGGTCGATGTACGGCCGCGGCTGACGCAGGCCTCCAGCCCTGGCGCCGTCCATGCTGCGGACGCCGCCCAGCGCGAGGCCTCCCGGCAGCGGTGGTTCGCCCCGCGCACCCTGGACGACCTCGCCGAACGCCACCGCATGTTCTCCAACGACACCTCGGCCGGCGTCGCCTACTGGCCGCTGGGCATCGCCGAGCAGCTCGCCCTCGGCATCGAGGAGCAGCTGACGAGCGAGGCGTTCCGCGCCGAACACCCCTACTACGGCACCGACATCAAGCTCATGGTCGTCCGGCACGGTGCGAGCGTGCAGCTGACCGCGTGCGTGCCGCAGATCGCCCGCGAGACGGCGGATCTGGACACCTACATCGCCCGCCGGACCCAGGCCCGCGACCTGATCACCGACCTTGCGTCCACGATCGCGCCCGAGCACCAGGTGACCGTGGCCGTCAACACCCGGGACGACGACAGCCGTCCCGAGCTGTACCTGACCGCGACCGGCTCGTCGATCGAGTCCGGCGACGAAGGCGTCGTCGGCCGCGGCAACCGCGCCAACGGGCTGATCAGCATGCTCAGGCCCTGGTCCGCGGAAGGCGTCTCCGGGAAGAACCCCGTCTACCACGTCGGCAAGCTGTACAACCTGGCCGCCGCCGAGGCCGCCCGCCGCCTGCACGAGGAGACCGGCCTGGACTGCGCGGTCGTGCTCGTCTCCCAGTCCGGCCGGGACCTGACCGACCCCTGGCAGGCGATCGTGCAGACCCCCGGCCCCCACCCGCTCGGCAAAGCGGGAGTGCGCAAGGTAATCGACGCGGTGATGGCGGACCTGGGCACGCTGCGCGAGCAACTGCTGGACGGGAAGCTGGCCACGGCATGACCACGCCCCACACCGACACTGCCGGCCGATTCGTGCCCTGCCTCAACCCGGCCACCCTCTCCGGTATCCCGCTGGAGCAGTTCCTGGCCCTGGCCGCGGGCGCCGGATTCCCCACGGTCGAAGTCTCCATCCAGCAGGCCCAATCCCACGGCACCGGACCCTTACGCGACCTGCTGCAGGAGATGGGCGTGAGCGTGGCGGCCGCGAGCGGCATCCTGCCCGCCGGGCCCGTCCTGCCCGCCCCGCTGCTGGTCGACCCGGACACCTACCGCGCCTGCCTGCACGGTCTGGACAGTCGGCTGGAGGCCATGGCCGAACTGGGCTGCACCGTCGCCACGACCGTCCTCAACCCCCGCTCCCCGCTCGACACCACCACGGCGCGGACCGTCGCGCGGGAGCGGATCACCGAGCTCGCCACCGCGGCCGCCTCCTACGGCGGGCGGCTCGCCGTCGAGGCCGTCAGCATCCGCACCGGGCTGCCGCCCGAGCTGGACGGCCCGCACCCGGTCGTCGACAGCCTGCCCCAACTCGCCGAACTGCTGGACGACACCGGCGCAGAGAACACAGGTGTCCTGGTGGACTCCTTCCACTGGAAGGCCGCCGGAGCCGACCCCGGCCACATCACCGCTCTCGGCCCCGACCGCATCACGCACGTACAGATCGCCGACACCCCCGCCCACCGCACCGTCGGCGAGCTCACCGATGCGCAGCGCCTGCTCCCGGGCGACGGGGCGCTGGACTGGCCGGCCTTCGCCGACGCCCTGGCCCGGGCCGGGTACGACGGGCCGGTGAGCGTGGAGCTGTTCAACCCCAGCCTGCGGGCGCTGCCCGCAGGCGAGATCGCCCGCCTGTCCCACCACGCGGCCACCCGCTGCTGGACCCTCGCGGAGGCACCCCGATGACCCCCACCCTCAACGCGCCCGCCCGTCCGTGGCGGCTCGCGGTCGCCGGATGCGGCGCCGCCGCCTTCGGCCTGCACCTCCCGCTGCTCGCGGCCTCCGACACGTTCGACGTGATCGCGGTCGCTGACCGCGACCCCGCACGGGCCCTCACCGCGCAGCAGCGGTTCGCCGTGCCCCGTACCGCAACCCGGGTCGGCGACCTCCTGGCCGACGCCGACGTGCTGGTCGTGCTGACCGGCGTGCACGAGGACCTCATCGAGGAGGCCCTCGATTCCGGCGTCCACGTCGTCACCGAGAAACCCGTCTGCCTGGACGTCATCCGCACCCGCAAGCTCGCCGAGCGCGCCCGCGATGCCGGGCTGCTGCTGGAGGTCGGCGCGATGCGCGCCCACGACCCGGCGCTGCACGCGGCCCTCGCCCACGTGCCCGAACCCGCCGGAGGCTGGCTGGTGAAGGCCGACGGCGTCGACGAAGCCGCGCGCCGCCGCCTGCTCCCGCCCGGGTTCAAGCCGTACACGTTCGCCGACGACCCTCCCCAGCCCGTCCCCGACCACCTCGACCCGCACCAGGTGACCGCGCTGCAGATCCTGCTGTGGCAGGGCTACCACCTGCTGACCGCACTCGTGCTGGCCGTCCCCGGCACCACCGCCACCGAATGCAGCCTCGATCCCGCCAGGCAATCCGTCCATGCGCACCTGCACGGGCCCGCGGGGGAGCCGTTCACCCTGGTCATCAGCGCCACCCCGGCCGGGACCTTCCACGAGCAGATCCACTTCGCCGACCAAGCGGCGGCCGCCACCATCGACTTCGCCCGCCCCTACGAGCCGGCCGCCACCACCCAACTCACCACCGCAGGCGGCGTCCAGAGCGGCTTCGCCGACCCGTTCGCCGAAATGTGGGCGTCCGTCGACGCCCGCCTGTCCGGGCAGCACCCCGCCGACCTGCCGACCAGCGCCGACCTCGCGCTGCGCGTCGAGGACCTCGCCCTCGCCCTCGCCGGCCTCACCCGCACACGGAAGGACACCTGATCGTGGCCCACGACGCCCCCGTACTGGTCCTGGACGGCCCGCCCGGAGCGGGCAAAACCTCCCTCCTCGCCCGCATGGTGTGCGCCCTCGGCGACGACACGATGTGGATCACCGAGCCCAACGCCCGCCTCGCCACCGGCCTTTCCGCGCCCATCCACCCCAGTCCGGCCGGACACACCCTGTGGTTCCTGCGGCACGAACTCGACAAGGCCCGGGCCATGCGCCGCCTGGTTACCGACGAGGCAACCCGTCTGCTCATCGCCGACCGCAACCACCTCGGGGCGCTGGCCTACTGCTACGCCACCCACGCCGAGGACTCCCTGCCCTACACGGTCGCGCGTGAGTTCTACGCCCGCCGCATCGCTCCCGAACTCCCGGAAACAGTCCTCACCGCGATCCTCCTGGTCAGCCCCGACCAGAGCCTGACGCGCCGCGGGAAGGTGGCCGAACTTCCGCGCTGGAAGCAGTGGTTCGACGAAGGCCTACTGGAGCGGCTGCACACCTTCTACACCGACATCGCGCCCACGCTGTGCCCGACCCCACCGACGATCATCAACACCGACGGGGCAACCCCGGAAGCAGTCCTCGCCCAAGTCGCCGGCGTACTCGCGGACGCAGGACTCGACCAGACCGCGCGGCGCCTCACCTCTGCGGCCGCCCCCAACCCGCGACCGCCAATGGACGAGCAGTTCACCGAGGCCTACACCCAGCTCGGCGGGCTCGAAGCCCTCGGCCACCCCTTCACCCCGGCGATCGACCACCGCGGCGGCACCGTCCAGCTCTGCCAGCTCGGCGCCCTGCACCGCGACCCGGCCGGACGCACCCGGCTGTGGAACCCGCTCGCCGACCCCGACCGGAGGGCCGCCTGATGAGCCGCACCACCCCCTGCGTCGTCGGCATCAACCTCGGCCACGACGGCGGCGCCGCCCTGATCACCGAAAACGTGATGGTGGCGATCGGCGAGGAACGCCTCAACCGCACCCGCTACAGCCCCGGCTTCGAGGCTTCGCTCCTGTACTGCCTGCGCGCGGCCGGCCTCACCCTCGCCGACGTCGACCTGGTCGCCGTCAGCGGCATCGGCCGCACCCCGCCCACCCGGACCGAGACCGGCCTCGCGCACCTCGGCATCGACCGCGAGCGGATCCTCCCGGTCGACCACCACCTCAGCCACGCCTACACCGCCTACTGCCTCAGCCCGTACGAGGAAGCGACCGTGCTGGTCGTCGACGGCGCCGGCAACAACAACGACACCGAGACCTACTACGCCGCCACCCCCGACGGGATCGAGCGCCAAGGCGGCAACCCGCCCACCAGGCCCAGGGCGGGCGGGATCGGCGCAACATACGAGGCCTTCACCAACCACTTCGGCTGGCACGAGCAGGAGGCCGGCAAGACCATGGCCCTCGCGGCGTACGGCGACCCGGGCCTCTACCTCGCCCCGCTGTTCGACGTCGTCGACACCCAGGTCCACGGACGACTCACCCACACCCACGCCCCTGGCGTCGCCGACCTGGCGAGGCGGACCGGTTTCGACTTCGGCCCGTACGGCAGCCTCGGTACGCACGACCTGGCCGCCAACGCGGCCGCCTACGTCCAGGACCAGACCGAGCGCGCCCTGTGCGCGCTCGCCACCCAGACGATCGCCGCGACCGGCCTGCCCGACCTGTGCTTCGCCGGCGGCGTCGCCCTCAACTGCGTCGCCGCCGACAAGCTCCGCCGCCTGCCCGAGGTCACCGGCTACTTCGCCCCGCCCGCCTCATCCGACCGCGGCCAAGCTCTCGGCTGCGCGCTCTATGCCTGGCACCGCCTCACCGGCGATCTCCCCAAGCGCCCCCTGAACAGTGACTACTTCGGCCGCGACTACACGGCCGAGGAGATCGAACAGGCCCTGCGCCGCGACCCCCGCTCCGGCCTGTTCGAACGCCACCGCACGCCATTCACATGGCGGCGCGAGAGCGACATCGCCCGCACGGCCGCCCAGATGATCGCCGACGGGAAGATCATCGGATGGTTCCAGGGCGGCAGCGAGCTCGGGCCCCGCGCGCTGGGGGCCCGCAGCATCCTCGCCGATCCCCGCACCCGCGACAGCGCCGACGCCCTCAACCAGAGGATCAAGCACCGGGAACCGTTCAGGCCATTCGCACCGGCCGTCCTCGCCGACCATGCGGGCACCTGGTTCGATCTGGACCTGCCCAGCCCGTTCATGCTGCTCGCCCCGCCCGTCCGCCCCGACCACGCCGACAAGATCGCCGGAGTCGTACACGTCGACGGCACCGCCCGCGTCCAGACCGTCGACCCCACCGTCGCACCCACCTACGGGGCACTGATCGAGCACTTCTACCAGCTCACCGGCGTGCCCGTCGTCCTGAACACCAGCTACAACGACCGCGAACCCATCGTCGAGACACCCGCCCACGCACTCGCCACGTTCCAGGCCTGCGACCTGGACGCGGCCTGCATTGGCGAATACGTGGTCGAGCGGTCCTGACCCCCCTCCGGGGGCTGCCACACTAAGGACATGACGACCGCCACCCCGCCGCTGAGGGAAGCTGCCCGCGCCATCGTCCTCGACGCCCTGGACCGCGTCCTGCTGCTGCGCTACGACGAGAACGGCGGCTTCTGGGCGACGCCCGGCGGCTCCCTGGAGCACGGGGAGGACCACGCCACGGCGACGCTCCGCGAGCTGCGCGAAGAACTCGGGATCGACGAGCACGCGGTCGAACTCGGGGCGCAGCTTGCGGAGCGCAGCAAGGACCACATGGTCGGCGGCCGTGAGGTCCGCCAGGTGGAGAAGTACTTCCTCACCCGCGTCTCCGCGTCCGACGTCGACCCGGCCCGGGCATCGCAGCCGGACAACATCCGTGAATACCGCTGGTGGCCCGTTGCCGAGCTGCGCGGCACGGCTGAGACCGTCTACCCGATCGGGCTCGCCGACCTGGTCGCCGGCGTCCTCGAACACGGTGCACCCGTGCGCCCCGTCGAACTGTCCGGATGAGCGTTCCCCGCTGGCGGGGCAGAGCAGACTGCGGGCATGACTGAGAACTGCCCGGCCGGCTCTCCCGAGCCGTACGCCGCCGTGCTCTGCGACATCGACGGCGTACTACGGCACTGGCCCGCTGACGACGACATCGAGCACGCCCACGGATTGCCCGTCGGCGCCCTCGCCGCCGCGGCCTTCGCACCCGCCCGCGTCCACCCGGCCATCACCGGGGAGATCACTGACGAGCAATGGCGGGCCGCCGTGGCCGCCGACCTCGCCACGACCTGCGGATCGCAGGAACGTGCCCGCGCCGCCGTTGGTGGACGGGGAACTGGTGGCCCTGCTCACCCAAGTCCGCACCGTCGCGTCCGTGGCCCTGGTCTCCAATGGAACCACCCGGCTGGAACAGGACCTCGCCCGCCAAGGCCTGGACACCCTGGCTCACGCGGTGGTGAACACCGCCCGCATCGGCGTTGCGAAACCCGACCCACGCGTCTACCGCATTGCCGCCGAACGCGTCGGGGCCCCCGCTGACCGCTGCCTGTTCATCGACGACACCGCCGCCAATGTCACAGCCGCCCGACAGGCAGGAATGGCCGCCCTCCACTACTAGGACTCCGTTAGGTCTGTCTCGATCTTGTTGTCGTACGGGCTCTGGTGGGGAGGGGTTGCTGGCAGCTGGTGCAGATGCCGGTCCAGCACCTC
>NZ_JBIUBW010000037.1:0-29514 GCF_044548465.1 Streptomyces sp. NPDC052023
CCGTTCGAGCATCTGGTGGAAGTTCTCAATCCGCAGCGGTCCTTGTCGCATCACCCGCTCTTCCAGGTGTCCCTGGCCCTCCAGAACACCCCGCAAGGCACGTTCGAACTGCCGGGCCTCGAACTCAGCGCCGAACCGAGCTCGACGGGCACCTCGCGCTTCGACCTCTTCGTGAGCCTGTGGGAGCGACGGACCCCCGACGGGTCTCCCGACGGCATCGACGGCGTCGTGGAGTTCGCCACCGACCTGTTCGACCGCGGCACCGTCGAGACTCTTGTCGTCCGCTGGGAACGTGTCCTGGAGGCGTTGATCGGTGCTCCGGACGGCCGGATCGGGTCGGTCGACGTGCTGTCTTCGGATGAGCGGCGGTCTCTGCTGAGTCGTGTCAACGACGGTGGTGCTCCGGCTCCGTGGGTGCCGCTCGCGGTCTCCGTGGAGCGGCAGGTCGCGCGGGATCCCGGTGCCATCGCGGTGGTGAGCGGGGACGAGCGGCTGACCTACGAGGAGTTGAACGCGCGGGCGAACCGGCTCGCCCGTGTGCTGCTGGAGCGGGGCGCGGGCCCCGAGACGGTGGTGGCGCTTGCCCTGCCCCGCTCCCTCGACCTCGTCGTGGGATTCCTGGCCACCCTGAAGGCGGGCGCCACCTACCTGCCGATCGACGTCGAACTGCCCGCCGAGCGCATCGCCTTCATGCTGGCCGACGCCGCCCCCGCCGCCGTGGTGACGGCGCAGACGTGGGCGCACGTCCTTCCCGACGGCAGCGAGCCCCTGCTCCTGGACGACCCGGCGCTGGCCAAGGAACTGGCCCAGCGGTCCGCCGCGGACGTCACCGACGCCGAGCGCGGCGCGGCCCTGACACCCGACCACGGCCTGTTCATCCTGTACACCTCGGGCACCACCGGCACCCCCAAGGGCGTGGTCATGCGCGCCGGTGTCTACGCGAGCATGCTGGTCTGGCACGAGGGCATCGTCGGCGGCGGCGTGGGCCGGCGCGTGGCCCAGTTCACCGCGCTCACCTTCGATGTGTCGGTCCAGGAGATGCTGTCCACCCTCACCGCGGGCAAGGAACTGTGGCTGCCGTCCGAGGAGGTGCGCCGCAGCGGTGAGCTGCTGGCCCGCTGGCTGGACGAGAACGGCATCGCGGAGCTGCACGCCCCCACCCTCGTCATCGAGGCGGTCTGCGAGGCGGCCAATGAGCACGGCCTGCAGATGCCCGAGCTCCGGCTGATGTCCCAGGCCGGTGAGGCGCTCAAGCTCAGCAGGAACATCCGGCGGTTCTTCGCCGCTCACCCGCGGGCGGAGCTGCACAACGTCTACGGCCCCACCGAGACGTACGCCATCACCGCGGAGGTGCTGACGCGCGAGGTGGAGGAGTGGCCCGCCGCGGCGCCGATCGGCCTGCCCATCCCCGGTCAGCGGGTGTACGTGCTGGACGAGGGGCTGCGGACCGTGCCGCCGGGCGTTCCCGGCGAGCTGTACGTCGCCGACCGGGGCGCGGCCCGCGGCTATGTGAACCGGCCCGGTCTGACGGCGGAGCGGTTCGTGGCCGATCCGTACGGTCCGGCGGGCTCGCGCATGTACCGCACCGGTGACCTGGTGCGCTGGCGCGCCGACGGCAAGCTCGACTACCTCGGCCGTACCGACCACCAGGTCAAGGTCCGTGGCTACCGGATCGAGCCGAGCGAGATCGAGGCCACCCTCACCGCCTGTCCCGGAGTCGACCAGGCGGTCGTGCTGACCGACACCGACAACGGCCCCGCACGGCTGCTCGCCTATGTGACCGTGGCGGACGGTGCCGATGTGTCCTCCGGATCTCTGCGCGACTATGTGGCCGCCCGCCTGCCGGACTACATGGTGCCGTCGGTGATCATGGTCCTGGACGCGCTGCCGATGACGACGAACAGGAAGGTGGACCGGCGGGCACTGCCCAAGCCGCGGTTCGACACGGTCGACCGCCGCCGGGCGCGCAGCCCGCGCGAGGAGATCCTGTGCGAGCTGTTCGCCGAGGTGCTCGGGGTGCCGTCGGTCGGTGTGGAGGACAACTTCTTCGACCTGGGCGGGCATTCGCTGCTGGCAACGCGGCTGATCAGCCGCGTGCGTACGGTGCTCGGTGCCGAACTTCCGATTCGTACGCTCTTCGAGCGGCCGACGGTGGGGGGGCTGGCGGGGGCGCTGGACGACTCGGGCGAGGTGCGCCCGCCATTGCGGGCGGGGCGGCGTCCCGAGGCGGTGCCGCTGTCGTACGCGCAACGCCGGCTGTGGTTCCTGCACCGCCTGGAAGGCGTCACCCCCACCTACAACATGCCCGCCCAGCTGCGGCTCTCCGGCACGCTGGACGAGCAGGCGCTGCGTGCGGCGCTGGGTGACGTGGTCGCCCGGCACGAGAGCCTGCGCACCGTCTTCCCCGAGATCGACGGCGTACCCCGCCAGCTGATCCTCGACCCCGCCGAAGCCGAGGTCGACGTCACGGTCACCGACGTCTCCACCGGTGGCCTCGGAGCCGCCCTGGCACGGTCGGCCGGGCGCGGCTTCCAGCTGGAACGTGAACTGCCGCTGCGCTTCGCGGTGTTCGTGCGCGGCCCTGAGGACTACCTGGTCCTCGTCGTGCTGCACCACATCGCCGGCGACGGCTGGTCGATGGGCCCGCTCACCCGGGACCTGGAGCAGGCGTACGCGGCGCGGCGCCGGGGTGAGGCCCCGGTGTGGGAGCCGTTGCCGGTGCAGTACGCGGACTACACCCTGTGGCAGCGTGAGCTGCTGGGCTCGCCGGACGACCCCGACAGCCTCCTCAGCGCGCAGCTCGCCTTCTGGAAGGACGCGCTGGCCGGGCTGCCCCAGCAGCTGAACCTGCCCGCCGACCGGCCGCGCCCCGCGGTGAACTCCTACCGCGGCGACGCCCTCGGCCTGCGCTTCGACCCCGCCGTGCACGAGGGCGTGGTGGCGCTGGCGCGCGAGTGCGGTGTCAGTGTGTTCATGGTTCTGCAGGCGTCGCTCGCGGCGTTGTTCACGCGTCTGGGCGCGGGGACGGACATCGCGCTGGGTACGCCGATCGCGGGGCGTACGGATCAGGCGTTGGACGAGCTGGTCGGGTTCTTCGTGAACACGCTGGTGCTCCGGACGGACACCTCGGGCGATCCGACGTTCCGTGAGCTGCTGGCGCGGGTGCGGGAGGCGGACCTGGCCGCGTACGCGAACCAGGACCTGCCCTTCGAGCACCTGGTGGAAGTTCTCAATCCCCAGCGGTCCCTGTCCCACCACCCGCTCTTCCAGGTCATGCTCGCCCTGCAGAACGCCCCCGGCGGACAGATGGAGCTCCCCGGAGCCGACGAGCGGCCGGAGCGTCCCGACGAGCAGGGCGAGCGCGTCGGAACCTCCCGCTTCGACCTGTTCTTCAACGTGACCGAGACGTACGGCTCCCAGGGCGAGGTCAGCGGCCTCGACGTCGTGGCCGAGTTCAGCACCGACCTGTTCGACCGCGGCACCGTCGAGACTCTTGTCGTCCGCTGGGAACGTGTCCTGGAGGCGTTGATCGGTGCTCCGGACGGCCGGATCGGGTCGGTCGACGTGCTGTCTTCGGATGAGCGGCGGTCTCTGCTGAGTCGTGTCAACGACGGTGGTGCTCCGGCTCCGTGGGTGCCGCTCGCGGTCTCCGTGGAGCGGCAGGTCGCGCGGGATCCCGGTGCCATCGCGGTGGTGAGCGGGGACGAGCGGCTGACCTACGAGGAGTTGAACGCGCGGGCGAACCGGCTCGCCCGTGTGCTGCTGGAGCGGGGCGCGGGCCCCGAGACGGTGGTGGCGCTTGCCCTGCCCCGCTCCCTCGACCTGGCCGTCGCCCTGCTGGCCACCGCCAAGACCGGTGCCGCGTTCCAGCCCGTGGGCCCGGACTGGCCGCAGGAATGGACCGCGTCCGCCCTCGCCGCCACGTCACCCGTCGTCGCCGTGACCGTGTCCGGTGCGGCGGCGGCCCTGCCGCAGGCGGCCACCGCACTGGTCCTGGACGACCCGGACCTGCTCGCCGACCTGCGCGAGCGGCCCGCCCACGACATCACGGACGCCAAGCGCCCCGCCCCGAACACGGCCGCCCACGCCGGGTACGTCGTCCACGCACCGGGCCCGGAGGGTGATCCGCTGCCCGTCGTCGTCCCGGGCACCCGCCTCACGCACCCGACCGCCCCCGGCGTACGGCCGCACCCGGCCGCGCCCGCCACCGAGCCGGGCGTACGGGACTTGCTCGCCGCGCTCGCCTCCGGAGCGACGCTCGACCTCTCCGCGGCCCAGGAGCACGATCCGGCGGCGCTCGCGGCGCGGAAGCACACCCCCCGGCCCGAGGGCGGAACCCGCGCCTATGTGCTGGACGACCGGCTCAGGCCCGTGCCGCCACAGGTACCAGGCGAGTTGTACCTCGTCGGCCCCGGACTGGCGCGCGGCTACGCCGGCCTGCCCGCCGTCACCGCCTCCCGTTTCGTGGCCGACCCTCATGGGGCACCCGGAGTACGGATGTTCCGCACCGGCGAGGCCGCGCGCTGGGACGCCGACGGAACGCTGCGCCTTCTCGGGCCCGTCGAGGAGCAGGTCGAGGTACGTGGACTCCGCGTCGACATACCGGCCGTCGAGGCAGCCATGGACAGCTGTCCCGGGGTGCTGCGATCCGCGCTCGTCGTCCGTGCCGACGCGTCCGACGCGCCGACGGGGGAGGGCGTCACACTCGTCGGCTACGTCGTCCCCGCCCCCGGCGAGGTGATCGACACGGCAGCCCTGCGCCGCCAACTGCGCGAGCGGCTGCCGGACCCGATGGTCCCCGACGTGGTGCTCACGCTGGACACCCTGCCGATCACCACCTGGGGCACCCTGGACCGCGCCGCGCTGCCGGCGCCGCGGTTCGGCCTCGCCCGGCAGCACACGGCCCGGGCACCGCAGGAGGAGATCCTCTGCGAGCTGTTCGCGGACATCCTCGGCATCCCCGAGGTCTCCGTGAACGACAGCTTCTTCGACCTGGGCGGTCACTCGCTGTTGGCCACCCGCCTGACCTCGCGGATCCGGACGGTGCTCGGCGTCGAGCTGGGTGTGGGACATCTCTTCAAGGCCCCCACCGCCCGCGAGCTGGCGACCCTCATGGACGAGATGCGCGCCGACACGGTACGGCCCCCGCTGCTGGCGGCCGACCGCGAGGACCCGGTGCCGCTGTCGTTCGCGCAGCGCCGCCTGTGGTTCCTGCAGCACATCGAGCCCGGCCTGACCGCGTACAACATCCCGCTCGTCCTGCGGCTCACCGGCCGCCTCGACACGCAGGCCCTGCGCCGGGCGCTCGACGACGTACTGGCCCGGCACGAGTCCCTGCGGACCGTCTTCCCGGAACGGGACGACACTCCGCACCAGCTCGTGGTGGAGGCCGGCCGGGCGCGCATCGACTACACCGTGACCGGCACGGACGAGGAAGGACTCGCCCCGGCGCTGTCCGCCGCCGCCGAGCAGGGTTTCGACCTGGAGCGCGATCTCCCGGTCCGGGCCACGGTCTTCCGGCTGCGTCCCGACGAGCACGTCCTGCTGCTCGTGCTGCATCACATCGCCGGCGACGGCTGGTCCATGGGCCCGCTCACCCGTGACCTGGGGCTGGCCTACGCCGCCCGCTGCCGCGGGCAGGAGCCCGCTTGGGAACCGCTGCCCGTCCAGTACGCCGACTACACGCTCTGGCAACAGCGGCTCCTGGGCGCCATCGAAGACGAGAACAGCCTGCTCAGCACTCAGGTGGTCTACTGGTCCGAGGCGCTGGCCGGGCTTCCGGAGCGGATCGAGCTGCCGTTCGGCCGGCCACGCCCGGCCGTGAACTCCTACCGCGGCGACGTCACGGCGCTCGAACTCGACGCGGCGCTGCACCGAGGGCTGGCCGACCTGGCCCGGACCAGCGGCACCAGCCTCTTCATGGTGCTGCAGGCCGGACTGGCCACGCTGCTGTCCCGGCTGGGAGCGGGTGACGACATTCCGCTGGGTACCCCGGTCGCGGGCCGCATGGACGAGGCCCTGGACGACCTGGTCGGCTTCTTCGTCAACACGCTCGTCCTGCGCACCGACCTCTCCGGCGACCCCACCTTCCGCGAGCTGCTGGAGCGGGTGCGGGAAGCCGACCTGGCGGCCTACGCCCACCAGGACCTGCCCTTCGAGCACCTGGTGGAGCTGCTCAACCCGCAGCGCTCGCTGTCCCACCACCCGCTGTTCCAGGTGTCCCTGGCGCTGCAGAACACGCCCCAGGGAGCCTTCGAACTGCCCGGTCTCCAGGCGGAGATGGCGACCGTCGAGCCGAAGTCGGCCAAGTTCGACCTCTCCTTCCAGCTCTACGAGCGCCGGACCCCGGACGGCGGGAACGCCGGTATCCACGGCGCGGTGGAGTACTCGACCGACCTGTTCGACCGCGCCACGGTCGACGCCCTCCTGGCGCGCTGGCGGAGCCTCATGGAAGCGCTGGTGGCCGCCCCCGACGAGCTGGTCAGCCGGATCTGGCGGCGCGACGGCGCGGCGGACCGGCCGGCCACCACGCCGCCGGCCGGGCGCATCGAACTCGCCGAGATCACGGCGGCGGTCACCTCGCACCCCGAGGTCGTCGAGGCCGAGTTGGTGGTGCGCGAGGACCGGCCCGGTGAGCCTCGCCTGATCGTCTACGCGTCCGCTGTCGAAGGGCACGGGCTCGACGAAGCCGCCCTCATGTCCCACCTGCGCGACCGCCTGCCCGAAGCGCTGCTGCCATCCTCGGCGGTGCTGCTGGAGCAGCCGCCGGCCGACGGCGACGAGGACGACGAGCCGCACGGCACGGCGGACACGGCCGGCGCCGCCACGGTCCGTCCGCCCGGCTCGCCGCGGGAAGAGCTGCTGTGCGCCGTGTTCGCCGAGGTCCTCGAACGGCCCGTGCCGAGCGTCGACGCGGGATTCTTCGAGCTCGGCGGGCACTCCCTGCTCGCGGTCCGTCTGGTGCGGCGCATCCAGGAGACCCTCGGCGCCCGGATCAGCGTGCTCGACCTGTTCGAGGCGCCGACCGTCGCCGAGCTGGCCCACAAGCTGGACGAGGGCACAGACACCGATCCCCTCGGTGTCATCCTGCCCCTGCGCCCCCGCGGCGACCGGGAGCCGGTCTTCTGTGTGCACCCTGGCTCCGGGGTGAGCTGGTCGTACGCGCGGCTCGCCCAGTACCTGCCTGCGGACCGGCCGCTGTACGCCCTCCAGGCGCGTGGCCTGACCGGCGGTGAACCGCGTCCGTCCGACGTCGAGGAGATGGCCGCCGACTACCTCCGGCAGATCCGGTCCGTGCAGCCCGAAGGCCCCTACCACCTGCTCGGCTGGTCCTTCGGCGGCGTCGTGGCCCACGCCATCGCCACACGGCTCCAGCAGGAGGGCGAGAAGGTCGCGACGCTGACCATCCTCGACGCCTACCCGCTGAGCGCGCTGGCCCGGGAGGTGCAGGTCCCCGACAAGCAGGAGATCGTCTCGGGTCTGCTGGCCTTCCTCGGACACCCGGTCGAGGAGGGCGCCGAGCTCGACTTCGCCGAAGCCGTGGAGATCATGCGCGGCCGGGGCAGCGCCCTCGCGGCCCTCGACGACCGAGCCATCGAAGGCGTCGTGGACACCTTCTACAACAACATCCTGCTCCAGCGCGCCTACGAACCGGAAGTGTTCCAGGGGCCGGTCCGTCTGATCACGACCAGCGCGAACGCTCATCCCGACTGGCCCGGTCCGGACACCTGGCGGCCGTACGTGGACGGCGAACTGCGCGTCCACGACGTCGCCACCGAGCACGGCCGGCTGCTGGACACGGAGGCGCTGGCCGCCTACGCCCCGATCGTCGCGGCCGACCTGGACTGACGCCGGCCGACCGACCGGAACCGCCACGGTGGGCGCGCGCCGCGCCCACCGCCCGTACCGAGAAGAAGGAATGACATGACGAACCCGTTCGACGACCCGGACGCCACCTACCTCGTGCTCGTCAACGACGAGGGGCAGTACTCGCTCTGGCCGGCCTTCGCCGAGGTCCCGGCGGGCTGGACCATCGCGCACGAGCAGGACACCCGCCAGGCCTGCCTCGACCACATCGAGGCGAACTGGACGGACATGCGACCCAAGAGCCTGATCGAGGCCATGGAAGGCTCCGCGACCTGACGACGCCGTGGTGACCCGCACACCGGAGACAACGGCACGCGCTACTTCGAGGTAAAGCAATGGAAACCAGGTCCCGCCCATCCAGCACACCACCACGGTGGCTGCTCCGCCGTCCCAAGGAGGGCGCCGCGGCCCGCCTCTTCTGCCTGCCGTACTCCGGTGTCGGGGCATCCATGTACGCACGCTGGCCGCGGCGGATCGGCCTGGCCGAGGTCTGCCTGATACAGCTGCCCGGCCGGGAGAACCGGGCCAAGGACCCGCACTACGGTACGTACGAGGCACTCGCCGACTCGCTGACTGAGGCACTTGAGCCGTACCTCGACGTGCCCTTCGCATTCTTCGGACACTGCAGCTCGGCGCTCGCCGCCTACGAGACTGCGCGGCAGCTGCACCGCAAGGGCATGCCGGTGCCCGACCGGCTCTTCATCTCCTCCCAGGTCGCCCCGCACGACGGGCCGTACGGTCGCTTCCTCGGCATGACCGACGACGAGCTGGCCGCCGAACTCGCCGAACTCACCCGGGCGATGGGCGGCGAACCCGACCCCGAGGTGATCCGGTTCGGCCTCGGCGTAATGCGCGCCGACGTGGAGGCGAACAAGCAGTACCACCTCCCCGCTCCCGAGCCGCTGCCCAGCGGGATCACCGTGCTCGGCTGGAGGGACGACACCGAGGTGGCGCCCGCCCTGATGACGGGATGGCGCCAGTACGCCGACGACGTGCGCTTCGCCACGCTCCAGGGCTCCCACCACAGCTTTCTGACCGCGCCCCCGGCGCTGCGCGCGGAACTCGAACTGGACCTCAAGACCGCCTTGGAGGGCAGGCAGTGACCGGCGACCCCCTGTCGGCCGCGCGGGCCGACGCCTCCTCCGTACACGCGCTCCTGGCCACCCGGGCCGCGGCCACCCCCACGGCCGCGGCGGTGACGTGGCGCGACCTGACGCTCACCTACGAGGAGCTCGACACCCAGGCGAACAGGCTGGCACACCACCTGCGCGCGCGGGGCGTGCGGCTCGAAACGCCCGTGGCGCTGTACGTCGAGCGCTCCCTCGACCTCGTCGTCGGCCTGCTCGGCATCCTGAAGGCGGGCGGCAGCTACCTGGCCCTGGACGCCACCATGCCACCGGAGCGGCAGCGCGCCGTCCTCGCCGACGCCGGCGTGGCGACGATCCTCACGCAGGAGAGCCTGCTGCCCGTCGCCACGGAAGGGCTCGACGTCGTCTGCCTTGACCGGGACCGCTCCGAGGTGGACCGGATGCCCGGCACCGCCCCGGCCGTCGACGTCCACGGCGACAACATCGCCTACCTCGCGTACACCTCCGGTTCCACGGGCACTCCGAAGGGCGTCGCCGTCCCGCACCGCGCCGTCCTGCGGCTCGCCCTCGACCCGGACCACATGTCCATGGCAACTGACGACGTTGTCCTGCAGTTCGCGTCGCCCGCCTTCGACGCGTCCACCTTCGAGATCTGGGTGCCGCTGCTGGGCGGGGCGCGCCTCGCCGTGTACCCGGACTCCGGCGTCTCCCTCACCACCCTGGTGGACACGGTGGCCCGAGAGGGCGTCACCGTGCTGTGGCTCACCGCGGGCCTCTTCCACCGGCTCACGGAGCGCCAGATCGCGAAACTGTCCGGCCTGCGCCGGCTGCTCGCCGGAGGCGACGTCCTCTCCGCCGCCCAGGTCGACCGGGTACGCGCACTCCTGCCCGACCTGCAGGTCGTCAACGGGTACGGCCCCACTGAGAACACCACGTTCACCGCCTGCCACCTCGTCACCGAGACGGCCGGCGCCGTAGGCGTGCCCATCGGACGTCCCCTCCTCGGCACCGGCATCCGGATCCTGGACGACAAACTGCGCCCGGTACCGGACGGCGAACCCGGAGAGCTCTACGCCACCGGCGAGGGCCTGGCCCGCGGCTACGCGCGGCGCCCCGCCGCCACCGGCGAGCGCTTCGTGGCGGACCTCTTCGCCGACCGCCCCGGCGCGCGCATGTACCGGACCGGTGACCTCGTGCGCCGCCTTCCGGACGGAACGCTGGAGTTCCTCGGCCGCATCGACCAGCAGGTCAAGATCCGCGGTTACCGTGTGGAGCCGGGAGAGACGGAGGCCGTGCTCATCGCGCAGGCCGGGGTGCGCGACGCGGTCGTCGTACCGCAGCCCGGCCCCGACGGCGACCGCAAGCTCGTCGCCTTCTACGTGCCTGAACGCGGTGCGCGGCCTTCCACGCTGGCCCTGCGCCGGCGGCTGGCCGAGACGCTCCCCGACTACGCCGTACCGGCTTCGTTCATCCAGCTCGACGTGCTGCCCCTGACGGTCAACGGCAAGGTCGACCGGGCGGAGCTCGCCGAGCGGGTCAGCGAGGAACGACCCGAGGCCAGCGCCGAGTTCGCGCCGCCCCGCACCGAACTGGAGGAGGCGCTCGCCACCGTCTGGGCGGACCGGCTCGGCCTCACGGAGGTCGGCGTGCACGACGACTTCTTCGAGCTCGGCGGCTACTCGCTGGTGGGTATGCAGATCACCGCTGAGGTCACCGCCGCCTACGGGGTCGCCATCACCCCGCAGCGCTTCTACGAGAACGCCACCGTCGCGAGTCTGGCCGGGGTCGTCGAGGAGCTCCTGGCCGAGCACCAGGGCGGAGAGGAACAGCCGTGAGAATCACCGTTCCGCCAGAGCGGCCGGACGTCGACCTGAAGAAGATCGACCTCTTCGACCCGGGCCTGTACGCCGACGGCGATCCGCACCCCATCTGGAAGGTGATGCGCGAACAGGCACCGGTACACCACCAGGTCCTCGCGGACGGTCGTGCCTTCTGGTCGGTCACCCGCTACGCCGACGCCTGCCGGGTGCTCGACGACCATGAGTACTTCACCTCCGAGCGCGGCACCCTGCTGCTCGCCCTCGACGTCGGCGACCCGGCCGGCGGCAAGATGATGGCGGCCACCGACCCGCCACGCCACTCCGCGCTGCGGGACCCGCTGGCACGTGCCCTGTCTCCCAAGGCGCTGGCGTCACGGCAGCACCATCTGCTGGCCGCCGTCCACAGCATGCTCGTACCCGCGCTGACCGAGGACCACTGGGACCTCGCCACGGCCGCCGCCGCATTCCCGATGGCCTTCACCGGCGCCCTGATGGGCGTCCCGGAGCAGGACTGGCCGAGGCTCACCCGGTGCACGACGATGGCCATCGCCCCGGACGACACCGAGTTCCAGGAGGGCGACAGCGCGACGACGCTCATGAGCGTCCACCACGAGCTCTTCGGGTACTTCGCGGACGAGATCAGGGAACGCGCGGGCGATCCACCGGACGACCTCATCGGCTTCCTCATGACGATGAACGCCGGTGGCGAATCGCTCGACGTGCATGAACTGGTCTACAACTGCTACAGCCTGCTGCTCGGGGCGAACGTGACCACCCCGCACGTACTGACGGCCCTGTTCCTGGCCCTGATCGAGGACCCGGACAGCTTCCGCCGCATGGCCGAGACGCCCTCCCTCGTCTCGAGTGGAGTCGAGGAGGGGCTGCGCTGGTCCTCACCGGCCAACCACTTCATGCGGTACACCCTGCGGGACGTCACCCTCGCCGGACAGCACATCCCCGCGGGTTCCGCGATGGCGGTCTGGCTGGGCTCCGCCAACCGCGACGAGTCGGTGTTCGAGGACCCGTACCGCTTCGACGTGGCGCGCAGCGGCAACCGGCACCTCGCGTTCGGCTACGGCAACCACTACTGCGTCGGCGCCTCGTTGGCCCGCATCACGCTGCGCATGCTGGTGAAGGAGATGTTCGCCCTGTTCGAGTCGATCGAGCTCGACGGGCCCGTGGAGCACCTGCGCTCCAACTTCGTGGCCGGAATCAAACACATGCCGGTGCGCACCAGGCTGCGCCCGGGCGCAGCCCAGACGTTGGCGGTGTGAGGTGCCCACACCCGGCCCGGAAGTCATCCCCGGCGGTCCGACCACCGCGTTCCGGCAGGCCCGCGATGTCCTGCTGACGCACTGCGCCGACCACGAGCGCGCCTGCCGGGAGTTCTCCTGGCCCCGGCTCACCACCTTCAACTGGGCCCTCGACTGGTTCGACGCGGTGGCGCGCACACCCGAGCGCCGCGGCGAGACCGCGCTGCGCGTGATGGACCTGGGGGCGGGAGCCGGTCACGACAAGTCCCTGACGTACGCCGAGATGTCCGAGCGCTCCGGCCAGGTCGCCAACTGGCTGGCGGACCTGGGCGTACGCCGTGGCGACCCGCTGCTGCTGATGCTGGACAACCGGGTCGACCTGTGGGTTACCCTGCTGGCCGCTATCAAGCTCGGCGCGATCGTCGTCCCCGCCACCACCCTGCTCGGCGAGGAGGACCTGATCCTGCGGGTGCGGCGCGCCGGTGTGCGGCATGTCGTGGCCCGGTCCGCCGACACCGCGAAGTTCCGCCGTATCTCGGGAATCCGAACCCGGATCGTCAGCCTGTCCGCGGCCGACGACGGCCGGGCCCCGGAGGGCTGGCACGACCTGAGCGAGGCCTCGCGGGCCGACCGCGTCTTCCGCCCCGAGGAGTCGACTCTCGCCTCGGATCCGCTGTTCCGCTATTTCACGTCCGGCACCACCTCCCAGCCGAAGCTCGTGGAGCACAGCCACGCCTCGTACCCCGTGGGCCAGCTGACGACCATGTACCTCATCGGCCAGCGGCCCGGCGACACTCACACGACGATCGCGCAGCCCGGCTGGGCCAAGCACGCGTGCAGCAACGTTTTCGCGCCCTGGTCCGCCGAGGCCGGTGTCCTCGCCCTGGCGCAGCCTCGCTTCGATGTCGAGGCGACGCTGGACGCGCTGGTCAGGGCCGAGGTGACGACGTTCTGCGCGCCGCCGACCGTCTGGCGCATGATCGTGCAGCAGCCGCTGAGCCGGTGGAAGGTCGCGCTGCGCGAGGCCGTCTCCGCCGGCGAACCGCTCAACGCGGAGATCATCGAGCGGATCAGACGCGCCTGGGGTGTGACCGTCCGTGACGGTTACGGGCAGACGGAGGCGACCGGACTGGTGGGCAACCCGCCGGGCATACCGGTGCGGCCGGGCTCCATGGGCCGTCCGCTGCCCGGATACCGGGTCGAGCTGATCGGTCCCGACGGACTGCCCGCGGACGAGGGCGAGATCTGCCTCGACGTCACCGAGCGCCCGATGGGCCTGACGACCGGTTACGCCGACGAGGAGGGCTCCCCGCACGATCCCTGCACGGGATCCTGGTACCGCACCGGGGACGTGGCCCAGCGGGACGCCGACGGCTACTACACCTACGTGGGCCGGCAGGACGACGTCTTCAAGTCCTCCGACTACCGCATCTCGCCGTTCCAACTGGAGAGCGTTCTGCTCCAGCACGAGAGCGTGGCCGAGGTGGCGGTGGTGCCCGCGGCCGACGAGAAGCGCCTGGTCGTGCCCAAGGCGTATGTCACCCTGGCCGCCACCGCCGTGCCGTCGAGCGACACGGCCACGGAGCTGTTCACCTTTCTGTCCACCCGCCTGGCTCCTTACCAGCGCATCCGGCGAATCGAGTTCGCGGAGCTTCCGAAGAATTCCTCGGGGAAGATCGAGCGGTCCCTGCTGAAGGCTTTCGAGATGTCGTCCGGAGAGCGAAAGGATTCAGAGTTCCGAGAGGAAGACCTGCTGAACTGACGCCTGTCCGCGGGGCGCAGCAGGATTCACCACCAGCGGTACCGCAAGTGTTCCAAGCAACGATGAGGGGGAACTCTGTGTTCCATCGCAAGGATGTAGTCTTCAAGAAGCCGTCGATCTTCCGGTCGGGAATCGAGGAGTACGCGGAGAATCATTCGACCCCGCCGTCCGAAGAGCTCAAGGAGCTGCACGCCGACACCGAACGGCTGTGCCCGGAGTGGGCCGATATCGCCACGTCGTCGGCGCAGGTGGCCTTCCTGTCGATGCTGGTCGACATGGTGGGGGCCAAGCGGGTTCTGGAGATCGGCACGTTCACCGGCCACGCCACCATCGGACTCGCGGCCGCGCTGCCGGACGACGGGGAGCTCGTCACCGTCGACAGCTACGTGGCCGACGAGCGGGCGCGGGACCTTGCTCTCAAGGCCTTCGCGCGCAGCGCTCACGGCCACAAGATCAAGCTTGTGGAGGCCAACGCGCTGGAGACCCTGCGCACACTGGAGGGCTCGTTCGACTTCATATTCGTCGACGCGGACAAGCCGAATTACGCCCACTACTTCGACACGATCCTCGAACGCGGGCTGCTCGCCAAGAGCGGGCTCCTCGCGATCGACAACACCCTGTGGGGTGGTATCGTGGTGGATTCGATGACCCAGAACTCCGATGAGGCGGAGCAGATCCTCGCGGCCGAGCGCGAGGAGCAGAAGGTCAGCGGCGACGAGTGGCTTTCCACCATGCTCACCGAATGGGGCGCCCACGTGGTCGCCTTCAACGACAAGGTGGCGAAGGACCCGCGGGTCCAGGCCGTGATGCTGACGGTCAAGGACGGCATCACCCTGGTCCGCCACGCTCGCTGACACCCGCACGCACCGACGCCTCGGGCCCCCGCGCACGCGCGGGGGCCCGAGGCGTCGGTGCGTCACGGCCGGTCTACCAGCCGGGCGGGTCCAGCACCTCGAAGACCGCCGCCGTCCACAGGTAGCCGATGCCCACCCCGATGGTGAGGATCAGGTCGCCGCGGCCGGCACGGCCGCTGGTGAGCAGGTGGTCGACGCCCGCGGACTGGTCACCCGCGCCGAGGTGCCCGTAGTCCTGGGCCCATGCGTAGACGGTGCGTTCCGGGTCGATGCCCAGCCCGCCGACGTAGGAGTACTCCACGATGGTCCGCCCGATGGCCGGGTGCACGACGAACGCCATCTCGTCCAGCTTGGCGTCGGCGTCGGCGAGCGCCTCCCGCACCACCAGGTCCAGGCTCTCGGCCGTCCTGGCGATGACCTCGTCGTAGCGGAAGGGATCGGCCAACAGATAGTCCCGGGTGCGGGTGCGCAGGTCGACGGGCCACTCGGCCGGGTCGGGGGCGACGGCCCAGCCGCCGGTGCCCCGGTACACCGGCTCCAGCGCAGGCACCGAGCAGGAGGCCGTCGAGCGCAGGCGTGCCACGCCCTCCCGGCGGGACAGCACGACGGCGGTGCCGGCGTCTCCGTACACCTGCTGGTTCTCGGTACGCCAGCGGTCCACGTAAGGCAGCCGGAAGGCGTCGCCCGTGGTGATGAGCGCGGCGGTGGTCCCGGGCCGGGCGGTCAGCTGCGCGGCGGCGAGCTCCAGCGCGGCGAGACCGCCGTTGGAACCCTGGCGGATCTCGACCGCCGGGCCGTGCCCGCCGACCGTCTCGCGCTGCACGTAGTGGGCGGGGGTCCAGAAGTCCTGTCCCTGGAACCCCATGCATGCGTGCAGCACCAGCGAGAAGTCCTCGGCGGCGTGCCCCGAGCGCTCCACGGCCCGCTGTCCCGCCCGCGCCGCCATGACGGCCGGCGCCTCGGCCTCCCCGGCGGTCCGCACCGCCCGAATACCGTTGGCCGCGTGCTCGTCCGGCGAGTAGCGTCCTGCCGCCACCGCGTCCTCGGCGGTTTCCACGCGCTCCGGGAAGTAGGTCCCGGAGCCCGCCAGATAGAGATGCTGCCAGCGCATAGCGACCTCCCGGGTCAGTGGGCCTTGATCAGCTCGTGGACGGCGGTGACGATGTCGGCGGTGCCGATGACCGCCTGCCGCTCCAGAACGGGTGTCACCGGCTGCACGTCCGCGCAGGCGATGTACGACAGGTGGGGCCGGCGGCCCTGGCGGCCGACGAGGTCGGCGATCAGCCGCGGCGCGATCGACTGGCCACGCGCTGCCGGGTCGACGAAGAGACCGTGTCCGGTGCGGGCCAGGGACGACTCGAGGGTGGCCCAGTCCGTCGAGAGGGTGTCGAGCGCGCGCAGGTCCACGACCTCGGCCGAGCAGCCGGCCGCCGCCAGCTCGTCGGCGGCCGCCCGCGCCCAGCTGACCCCGATCCCGTAGGAGAAGACGCTGACGTCGTCGCCCTCGCGGACGACCCGCGCGCCCTCCAGGGGCTGGCGGGACCTGAAATCGCCCTCCGACAGTTCGAAGACCTCGTCGTAGAGGGACGCGAATTCGATCAGCAGGACCGGGTCGTCGCAGCGCAGCGCGGAGTTCAGCGTGCCCAGATAGTCGCGGGGGTCGGCCGGGGCGTGTACGCGCCAGCCGGGGAACGAGGTGAACAGGCCGGACGGATTCAGTCCGTGCTGCGGGCCGTAACCGCGCCCGATCGGCACCTTGGCTCGTACGATCACCGGCGCCTGCGCCGTGTTGCCGTAAAGCGCGCGGATCATGCCGATGTGGTTGAACAGCTGGTCAGCGGCGATCAGGGCGAAGCTGCCGTACATCAGCTCCACAATGGGGCGCACCCCCGCCATGGCCGCCCCGCCCGACATCCCCACGAAACCGGCCTCGGAGATGGGCATGTTGACGATGCGTGAGCCGACCAGGCTCCGGTCGAGACGGCCCGCCTGCCACAGCAAACCGCCGGGGTTGGCCACCTCCTCCCCGAGGAAGACCACGTCGGACGACTCGCGCAGGGCGCGGGCGATGCCCTCGGCGATGGCGTTCCGGAACGTCCACTTGGTGCGCGGCGCCTGCTCGTCGGGCCCCTCCGGCGCCTCCTCCGGCGCCGTCTGCGCGGGGCCGCGGAGCAGCGTGCGGGTGTCCAGCACCGGCGCGACCGCGCTCGGCGCCGGCATGCCGTCGAAGGCCCGCTCGACGAACGCGGCCGCGGCCTCGCGGATCGCCTCGTCCTCGTCGGCCGTCAGCAGTCCCTGGGCGGCCAGCGTCCTCGGCAGCGATGCCATGGGATCGAGCTCCCGCCAGGCATCCTCCTCGGCCGGGCTGCGGTACCCGACGGCGCTGCCCCGCTCGGATCCGGTGTGGTCGAGGTGCCGGTACGTCTCCACTTCGATCAGCGCGGGCCCCGCACCTCGCCGCATCGACGAGAGGAAGTCCTCCGCGGTGCGGCAGAGCGCGGCGTGGTCGCCGCCCTTGACGGCCGCGGCCCGCAGACCATGGGCGAGCCCCTGCGTGGCGAGCGGCAGGACGGCCGACGCCTCCTCAGGCCGGGTCGCCTCGGCGTAGCCGTTGTTCTCCACGACGATGAGGAGAGGCAGGTGCAGGACGCCCGCGAGATTGGCCGTCTCGTGGAACGTCCCCTGGTTGACCGCGCCGTCGCCGATGAAGCACACCGCGCAGGCGTCGTCGTCCCGCAGCCGGTTCGCGAACGCCAGACCGGTGGCTATGGGGATCCCGCCGCCGACGATGGCGCTTGACCCCATGAAGCCGATCTTTGCGTGACGCAGGTGCATGGAGCCGCCGACTCCGTGGTTCACCCCGGTCGGACGGCCCAGGATCTCGGCGAAGGCGGACGTCAGCAGTTCGTGGGCGGCAGCCGACGGAGATTCCGTCAAGGGGTCCCAGGCGTCGTCCCCTGCCGTACGGGCCAGCCCTTGGGCGAGGAAGTGGTGGTGGGAGCGGTGGTTCCCGACCACCTGGTCGCCGTCCCGGAGGTGGCGGCAGACCGCCACGGCCACCCCCTCCTGACCGATGGAGGTGTGCACGGGACCGGAGACCTCTCCGCGGCCCGCGCAGTCGAGCAGCCGCTGTTCGAACGCGCGGATCACGGCCATGTCGAACAGCATGCGCCGGAACGCGGACCGCCCGATGTGCCGGAGGTCGGACGGTTCGGCGTGCTGGTACGCGATGCGCCCCGAGGCCTCGATGTATTCGTTCCGCATATGGATGACCTCACCCGTGGTGGCTGATGTTGATGGTGTGCAGTGGGCCGAGCTCGGGGGTGAGTCGGGTTCAGTCCTGGCGTAGCTGCTCGGCGACGTCGGCGACGAGGGCCTTCTCGTGCGGTACCAGGTAGAAGTGGTCGCCGTCGAAGACCCGGAAGCGGAAGCCGGCGGCGCTCACGGCGTTCCAGCCCTCCACGTCCGCCGTGGAGACCTCGGGGTCGGCGTCACCGACGTAGGCGGCGATCGGGCTCTTGACGGTCCGGACGTCCTGCGGCTGGTAGCCGCGCACCAGGCTGTAGTCCGCGCGGATCGCCGGAAGGACCAGCTCGCGCAGGTCCGGGTCGTCCAGGATGGCGCCGCTGTTCTTGTCCAGCCGCCGTACATCGGCGACCAGCGCCTCGTCGTTCCCCAGGTCGAAGTCGTAGGCGGGCAGCAGCTGGGGGGCGGGGCGCGCGGAGACCATGAGCCGGTGGAGGGTGAATCCGTGCCGGGCCTCCAGGCGGACGGCCACCTCGTGGGCGATCGAGGCACCCATGCTGTGCCCGAAGAAGGCCAGCGGCCGGTCCAGCAGCGGGGGCAGGGCCTCGGCGATCGCGTCCGCCAGCGGTTCCATCGTGTCGATGAACGGCTCGTTGAGGCGGTCCTCACGGCCCGGGTAGCGGAGGGACAGCACCTCCACGTCGGCAGGGACGTGTTTCGGCCAGGAGCGGAAAAAGCTCGCGGTGCCGCCGGCGTGCGGGAAGCACAACAGCCTGATGCGGGGATCGCCGACCGGCAGGTGGCGTCGGATCCAGCGGCTCGTGAGGCCGGTCGGAACGGTCATGGGAGGACTCCGGGAATCGGTGGGTTCGATGCGGAAGGGGGAGCGGGCCGGTGATCAGTAGAGGAGTTCCAGCAGCTCGGGCGTGTAGAGATCCTCCGTCGCGCAGTCCCCAGCCACGGCGGCGAAGTACCGTTCGGTGAACTCGGGCCTGCTCGCCACTGCCCGGAGCATGGCCAGCCGGTCCTTGTGCACCTTCAGCGCCGCGGTGAACAGCGTGCTCTGATAGCCGTCGACGAGCAGGTCCTCATGGCCGTCCGCGTAGGTCCGCAGCGCCGCGGCCAGCCGCGCCGGTTCCCGCAGATCCTCCCCGATGGCCCCGGCCAGCGCCTCGGCCTGCAGGAAGGCGTCGGTGATGCCCTTGGCGGTGATGGAGTCCTTGTGGTGGGCGGCGTCACCGACCAGAGCCCAGCCGGGGCCCGCGGCCCGGCGGAAGAAGTTGCGCTGGTCGCCGCTCCCGTAGAACTTGTCGCCCCGCTCCCGGTCCTCGATCCGCTCGTACACCGTGGGCGCCGTGGTCCGTACGGCGTCCAGGTAGGCCGTCTCGACATCCGCCCGGACCCGGTCGAACTCGGCCTGCGGGAAGTACGCGGCGACCAGGGTCATCCCGTCGTTGGTCGGGATCACGCCGATCCAGCGACCGGGTGCCTCGTGCAACTCGAAGCGGTCGAAGGCGACTTCCCAGTAGGTGTAGTACGCGCACGTCATGAGCGGGTCCTCCGCGACGAGGGGCGCCTGCACCGCCTCCGCCACCCGGGAGCGCATGCCGTCGGCGCCGACCACCAGCGCGGCCCGCTCCTCCACCACCGCACCACCGGACGTGCGGCAGCGCACCCCCACCACGCGGTCGCCCTCGAAGAGAACGCCCTCGACGGTGCAGCCCTCACGGAACTCCGCGCCCGCCGCGACGGCGGCGCGCGCCAGGATCGTGTCGAGGTGGTGCCTCCGTGGCGCGTAGGCGGCGCGCTGCCCGTCCACCGGCCAGGAGCAGCCGGAGAGTTCGACGTCGGCGACCCGGTACGTGGCCCGGTCCAGCGCCGGGACCCCCGTAGCGACGACGTCGTCCAGCACACCCCACCGGGCGAGCCGGGCGACACCGGGCTGATGGATGTAGAGGGTGGACAGCGTGTCCCTCGGGAACGTGGCCCGGTCGACCATCAGTACGCGGTGGCCCGCCTTAGCGAGTAGGAGGGCCGTCGAGGCACCGGCACATCGGGCGCCCACCACTATCGCGTCATACACGGCATGCCGCCTTCGTATCTGAGTGGGATGGTTCGCTGAGGACGGGCTGAGCTGGATCCGACGAGGGACGCTCCCGACTCGGTCACAGCGAGGCGGTGCCCATTGAACTTGATCATTTGCCCGAGGAGATCATCCTCTAGGGGGAGTTGGCGAGGGTCAAGTCGGTTCGGACCGTGGGGGTGTGACGACCTGAGCTCGGGCCACGGCCGCCCGTACCGCGTCGGCCATGCGACCCGAAACACCGTGCGCCACCAGCGTGTTGATGCCCGCCGCCGTGATCCCGCCGGGAGTGACCAGGGACGTCCAGGGTTCGGTGGACGCGGGGCCAGCCTGTCTGAGGAGAGCGGCGGCGCATTCCAGGGCCTCCACCGTGAAGAGCATGGCGTGCTCCGGTGCGACACCGGCAGCGCTCGCTGCCTCGCGGACGCCGGCGGCCGCCAGGGCGAGGAACGCCGCTCCGCTGCCGAGAGTCGACGCGGCCGTGTCCTGTTGGGCTTCCGGAATGGCGAGAAAGGTGCCGAGCGGGCGTAGCACGGTCCTCACGTGTTCCAGGGCCGCGGTGGAGACGGACGGCGCCGAGGAGACTGCCATCACTCCCGATTTCTCCAGCGCCGCCACATTGGTGGCCACGCGAAACGCGTGGACGGGCGCGGAGCCCGCGACCGACGCCATCCGCGCCAGTGAGTAGCCCGCCACGAAGGAGACGACGTGGCGGGCCGGTCGGGCCACTCGCAGTGATTCGGCCAGTACGGCGTCGGCCTGGTCCGGGCGGACGGCGAGAACCAGGATGTCCGCCCCCGAGGACGCCTCGGCGTTGTCCACCCCGGTCGTGATCCCGTACTCCCCGGCGAGTTCCCCCGCGCGCGTGCGAGACCGGGTCGTGGCCCGGAGACGGGACGGGCGGTGGCCGCCGGCGAGGAGCCGGGCCACCACAGTCCTTCCTATGTGGCCCGCTCCGAGGACCGTGACAAGTGGCGTCTGATGATCTGTAAGTCCCTCATCATTGTGCTGCATTGATCCCCCATCAGTTCTCACCCGAGTCTCGCACGGCCATGAAGGGGATCGGCGCAGGAGGTAGGCTCGTCGGAACAACAGTGTGATCCAGAGGGGGAGTCAGCCGGTGACGACGTACCGGGAAAAGATGCTCGCCGGTGAACTCTTCGTCTACGGTGACGGGCAGTTGGCCGCCGAGCGCCTGTCCGCGGCGCTGCTCGTCGAACGGTACAACGCCACCAGCGTCGGCGACCCGGACGGGCGTCGGACCATCCTCCGGGAACTGCTCGGCTCCGTGGGTGAGGGCATCGAGGTGCGCTCCCCCTTCCACTGCCTGTACGGCCGGAACATCTCCCTCGCCGACGGCGTGTTCGTGAACTTCGGCGGCGTGTTTCTGGACACCGCCCGCATCCGGATCGGCGCCGGTACCTTGATCGGCCCGCACGTCCAGCTACTCACCGCCACGCACCCCCTCGAACCCGGTCTACGGCGACAGGGTTACGAGTTCGGTGCGGAGATCGTCATCGGCGGCAATGTGTGGATCGGCGGCGGTGCCATCGTCTGTCCAAGCGTCACCATCGGTGACGACGCGGTGGTGGGAGCCGGCAGCGTGGTCACCAAGGACGTGCCGCCCGGTGCTCTCGTGTACGGGAACCCCGCGCGCGTCGCGGGTCCGTTGCCGTCGGGGGACGACCCCGGCGCCTGGACACCGCCCCGTCGGCGGGTGCGTGACGACGCCTGTCCCTCTCAGCCTGCTTGAGTGCCACGGGACGGACCGTGCTTGACTCGGTCCCCCTTGCAGAGAACGTGAACGACCCGAAGGTGGAGGGGCACCATGAAATTCCGTGTGGAGCGCGATGAGATCGTGGAGGCGACGGCGTGGGCCGCACGCAGTCTGGCCTCCAGGCCCGCTGTTCCGATCCTCGCCGGCATTCTGCTGAAGGTCGGCGAGAGGCTGACGGTGTCGGGATACGACTACGAGGTCTCCACCCGCGCCCAAGTCGATGTGGAGGTCATCGAGTCCGGAACGGCACTGGTCTCCGGCCGCCTGCTGGCCGAGATCATGCGCAGCATGCCGTCGGGTGTCATCGAGCTGGTGGGTGACGCGACCAAGGTCATGGTCGAGGGAAGCGGTACCCGTTTCACCCTCCAGACGCTGCCCGTCGAGGACTATCCGGCCCTGCCGGTCGTGCCGGGCCTGGCGGGTACGGTCGCCGGCGACGCCTTCAGCGCCGCGGTCGCACAGGTCTCGCTCGCCGCCTCGCGCGACGAGTCGGTCCCCATCCTCACCGGCCTTCACCTGGAGGCCAAGGGCGATGTGCTCACCCTGGCCTGTACGGACCGCTACCGCATCGCCATGCGGGAACTGAAGTGGAACCCCGTGGACCCCGAGGTGTCCCTCAGCGTCGTCGTCCCGGCCAAGGCGATCGCGCAGACCGCCAAGTCGATGCCGTCCGGGTCCGCCGTCTCGCTCAGCCTCGGCGGGAACGGTGACTCCGCCGCGGCCGAGACCATCGGATTCGAGTTCGAGGGCCGCAAGGCCACCTCGCGTCTGCTCGGGTCCGAGTTCATCAACTACCGGCAGCGGCTGCCCAAGGAGTTCGCCACGCGTGCCGCCGTGCGCACCGCGCCCTTCATCGACGCCATCAAGCGAGTGTCGCTGGTGGCCAACCGGAACTCTCCGGTGCGGCTGGCCTTCCAAGGCGGCGAGGTGATCCTGGAGGCGGCGACCGGCGACGAGGCCCAGGCCATGGCGTCGATGGACGCGCACATCGACGGCGAGGACATCACCATCGCCTTCAACCCACAGTTCCTTCTCGACGCGCTCAGTGCCGTCGACACCGAGGTGGCCGTGCTCAACTGCCAGGCGCCGCTGAAGTCGGCCGTGCTGAGCGGAAGGAACGCCGATGACGAGGATGTGACGGACTATCAGTGCGTCATCATGCCCGTCAGGATGTCGTACTAGAAAGCCGGAGAACCCCGAAATGACAGTCGATCAGGAACCGAAGCCGCAGAGCGATCCGGCACACTTCTTCGCGACCGACATCCGTGTGGGCCGGGTCGTGTCGGCGGAGCCCTTCCCCGAGGCGCGCAGGCCTTCCTACAAACTCCGGGTCGATTTCGGCTCGTTGGTGGGAGAGCTGGCGACCAGCGCGCAGGTGACCAACTACTCGACGGAGGAGCTGAAGGAACGCCTGGTGGTGGGCGTCGTCAACCTCGGCAGAAAGCGCATCGCCGGATTCCCCAGTGAGTTCCTGCTCCTGGGGTCGTACGCCCAGGACGGAACGGTCCTTCTGCTGTCCCCCGATCCCGGGGCCACCCCGGGTGACATCGTCGGCTGACCACCGGGCGCGCGACAAGCGTACTAGGGCCGCCCGTAAGGTAATTGACGGACCATCAGGCCCTAGATCGCTTACGTCATGACCAGCGGATATGCCAAGATGGTCCTGTCGCACAAGAGTGCGGAAGGTGCCGGGCGTGACGGGGGAGACGCGGCTCGGCGACAGCACCCGTGACGCCTGCTCTCCCTCGGCCCTCGGCTCGTCCTTTCACGCACGGGCCAGGAAAGCAAAAGGAGTGTCAGTGGCGTATCCGGATGGAGACAATGTCGACGTCGTTGTCGTGGGCGGTGGCCCCGCGGGGGCGTCCGCCGCGGTGACGATGGCCCGCAGAGGTCTCTCGGTCCTTGTCCTGGAGCGTGCGGCGTTCCCCCGATTTCATATCGGCGAGTCCATGCTCACCTACACCTCCGCGATGCTGGACAAGCTCGGGGTGGCCGAGAAGGTGAAGGCCGAGGGCTTCCCGGTGAAGACGGGCGCGGAGTTCTGCCACACCGGTGAGGGCTTCCACCGCGTCGACTTCACCGATCAGGGGGCCGGTCGTGCCCTGACCACCTACCAGCTGGAGCGCGCCGACTTCGACACGATCCTGCTGGACCACGCCGCCGAGTGCGGGGCCACGGTCGTACAGGAAGCGCGGGTCACCAAGGTCGACATGGAGGGCGACCGGGTCGTCGGTGTCACCTACACCGCCGAGGGAACCGAGCGCAGCGTCCGGGCGCGCCGGGTCATCGACGCGAGCGGTCGCGCCGGCCTCATCACCAAGAGCGTGCTGCGCAGCCGCCAGTACCCGCAGACCACCAGGACGGTCGCCGTCTTCCGTCACTTCACCGGTGTCGACGAGGCGACCAACCCGGGTGTCGAGGGCGACATCCAGGTCGGTGCCCACACCGACGGATGGCTGTGGGCGATTCCGGTGCGCAAGGACAAGCTCAGCGTCGGTGCCGTGACGCCGGCGAGCACGCTGCAGAGCGCGCCGTCGCCCGACGCCCTGTTCGAAGAGCACGTCAGCCGGATCCCCCGGATCCGGCAGCGCATCGAGGGCGCCGAGTACACCGAGACGCACGTCGAGAGCGAGTTCACCTACTACTCCGACCAAGTGGCCGGCCCCGGCTTCTTCGTGGTCGGTGACGCCGGTGCCTTCGCCAACCCGATCTTCTCCGCCGGCGTGTACCTCGCGCTGGTCACCGGCAGCCGCGCCGGTGAACTGACCGCCGAGTTGCTGAGCGGTGAGCGGGAGGAGAAGCCCGCCGTCGACGAGTACGAGCGCTTCTACAAGACGGGCTACGACACGTACACCCGGCTCATCCACGGCTTCTACGGTCACGACTACAACCTGGGCAGGTTCCTCAAGAGCACGGGTGCGCGCGTGGCCCCCATGTGGGTCGCCCGGCTCCTCGGCGGGGACTTTTGGAGCGAGAAGAATCCGCTGGGCCGTCACCTCCGGGAACTGCCCGACAACGACACCTTCTCCCCGTACGACCCGATGTACGGATGCCCGGTCTACCCCGAGCTCGACTCCGCGGAGCCGGCCGACACCAAGCTGAACGAGCCGCTGACCACGGCGCTCGACTGATCCGAGACCAGGTCCTCCCGAGGGCCACCACGGCGCCGGCGCCCACAGTGCCGGCGCCGGTTCGCACGTATGCCCTCACGTGGTCACGCGGAGGGCCGATCGTCTAGGGGAACGAGAACCAGGATGTCCGAATCGCAGAGCACCTCGCACTCGCTGCTGGCAGCGCAGACTGGTATCTGGATGGGGCAGTCCATCGATCCGTCGAGCCCCGCCTACCTGTGGGGCAACTACCTGGAGCTGCACGGCGCGATCGACGTCCCCCTGTTCCAGGCGGTCGTGGCGCGTGTCGTCGCCGAGACCGAGACGCTGCACGCGCGCTTCGTGGACGGCACCGACGGGCCGCGTCAGATCTTCGTTCCGCCGACCGACTGGACCCTGCCCCTCGTCGACGTGAGCGAGGAGCCCGACCCCCTGCGGACCGTGGACGCCTGGGTTCGGGACGACCTGGCGACCGCGAGGGACCTGCGCGACGGACACCCCTTCCGGCAGGTGCTCTTCCAGGCGGCACCCGACCGGTTCTTCTGGTACCAGAGCTACCACCACATCGTGCTGGACGCCTACGGATCCGCCCTGATCAACCGTCGGGTGGCCGACCTCTACACCGCGCTGCGGGCGGGCGCCGAGGTGTCCCCGGACACCCCGTTCGGTTCGATGGCCGCGCTCCTGGCCGAGGAGCGGTCCTACCAGGCCTCCGCACAGTACCGGGCCGACCGGGACTTCTGGAGCGAGCGCTTCGCCGACCGGCCCGAGCAGATCAGCCTCACCCGCGCGTCCGCCGAGCCACAGAACCGCTTCGTCCGCTACCGCCACGAGATGACCTCGGAGACCACCCGGTCACTCCAGGAAGCTGCCGGAGCGCTCGGCACCCGGACGTCACGCCTGCTGATCGCGTCCACCGCCCTCTACCTGAGCCGCCTCACGGGCAGCCGGGACGTCGTCCTCGGCCTTCCGGTGGCCGCGCGCCTCGACCCGGAGGCCCGGCGCACTCCCGCCATGACGGCCAATGTCGTGCCCCTGCGCGTCACCGTGCACCCGGCCAGGACCGCGGCCGAACTGGTCGCCCATGTCTCGGACGAGCTGAGGTCCGCGCTGCGGCATCAGCGGCGCCGCGGTGAGGACATCCGGCGTGAGCTCCAGCTGCCCGGCGTCCCGAGGCGCTTCTTCGGCCCCATCCTCAACGTCATGCGCTTCGAGGCGCTGCGGTTCGGCGAGTGCGCGAGCACCATGCACAATCCCGCGGCCCCCCTGCTCGAAGACCTGTCGATCGTCGCCTACGAGCGCCCCGACGCCGAGGGCCTGCGCATCGACGTGAACGGGAACCCGCAGCTGTACAGCGCGGACGACCTCCACGCGCACGGCCCCCGGCTCATCACCACCCTCCGTACCCTCGCGGACCACCCCGATCGTCCGACAGGCCGCCTGGACGTGATGCCGGCGGACGAGAGCGGCCGGGTGCTGCCCGCGGCGCGGCCGACGCCCCGGGCGGCCACGCCCCGCACCCTGCCGGAGATCTACGGCACCGCGCCGCGCGATGCCTCGGCCACGGCCGTGGTCTGCGACGGCACCGAGCTGACGTACGCCGAACTCGACGCCAGGACGAACCAGCTAGCCAGGCTGCTGATCGCGCGGGGTGTGGGTCCGGAATCGGTCGTGGCCCTGGCGCTGCCCCGGTCGGTGGAGACGGTCGTCGCGGCACTCGCCGTGATCAAGGCCGGCGGGGCGTACCTGCCGATCGACCCGTCCCTGCCCGAGGGCAGGATCGCCTTCATGGCCGCCGACACGCGGCCTGCCGTGGGGCTTGCCCTGTCTGCCACGCAAGACGCCCTCCCCGCGGATCTGCCGGTGCTCGTCCTGGACGATGCCGGGACCGTGGAGAGCATCGCGGCCCTGGACTCCGGCGACATCCGTGACGAGGAGCGGGCCGGGGCGCTGAGGCCCGAGCACCCCGCGTACATCATCTACACGTCGGGGTCGACCGGTACGCCCAAGGGCGTGGTGGTCTCCCACCACAATGTGACCCGGCTCTTCACCGCCACCGCGCGGCAGTTCGCCTACGGGCCGGACGACGTGTGGACCCTGTTCCACTCGTACGCCTTCGACTTCTCCGTCTGGGAGATGTGGGGCGCCCTCCTGCACGGGGGGCGTGTGGTGGTCGTGCCCTTCGACGTGAGCCGGTCGCCCGACGACTTCCTGCGTCTCCTGGCCGAGGAGCGGGTCACGGTGCTCAACCAGACGCCGTCGGCCTTCTACCAGCTCATCGAGGCGGGCGGCCGGTACCCCGAGGCGGAGTGCCGGCTCGCGCTGCGCTGGGTGGTGTTCGGCGGCGAGGCTCTGGAGCCGGCCAGGCTCGCCGAGTGGTTCGCCCGGCGGGGCGACACCGCGCCCAGGCTGGTGAACATGTACGGCATCACCGAGACGACCGTTCACGTCACCCACCTGCCGCTCGTCGAAGTCGACGCGACCGGCCCGCACCCGTCCCGCAGCCCCATCGGCTCGGCGCTGTCCGATCTCTCGATGTATGTCCTGGACGGGGCGCTGCGTCCGGTGCCGGTGGGAGTGACCGGTGAGCTGTATGTGTCCGGTGACGGTCTGGCGCGTGGCTACATCGGTCGCCGGGGCCTGACGGCGGAGCGATTCGTGGCCGATCCGCACGGTCCGGCGGGTACGCGGATGTACCGCACCGGTGACCTAGTCCGTCGGCGTGCGGACGGCGGGCTGGAGTATCTGGGGCGTGCGGACGACCAGGTGAAGATCCGCGGTTTCCGTATCGAGCTGGGTGAGATCGAGGCGGTGCTGGCCCGGCACGCGCACGTGCGGGGCGTGGTCGTCCTGGCGCGGGAGGACGCACCGGGTGAGGTGCGGCTGGTCGCCTATGTGGTCCCGGAGGACGGGGCCGGGATCGACGTCCGTGAGCTGCGCGGCTTCGTCGGTGAGCGGCTGCCGGAGTACATGGTCCCGGCGGCTGTGGTCGTGCTCGACGCCTTCCCGCTGACGTCGAACGGGAAGGTGGACCGGCGAGCGCTGCCCAAGCCGCGTTTCACCACGGCCGACCGCCGTCAGGCGCGCAGCCCGCGCGAGGAGATCCTGTGCGAGCTGTTCGCCGAGGTGCTCGGGGTGCCCTCGGTCGGCGTGGACGACAACTTCTTCGACCTGGGCGGGCATTCGCTGCTGGGCACGCAGCTGATCAGCCGAGTCCGTGCCGTGCTGGGTGCGGAGGTGTCGATCCGGGCGCTGTTCGAGGCCCCGACGGTGGAGGGACTGGCGCGCCAGCTGGACGCCGCGGTGGAGGTGCGACCGCCCGCGGTGCCGAGGACACGCCCCGACGTGCTGCCGTTGTCCTTCGCGCAGCGACGCCTGTGGTTCCTGCACCGCTTGGAGGGTGTCAGCGCCACCTACAACATGGTCACCGCCGTCAGGCTTTCCGGCGAGCTCGACCGGGAGGCGCTGCGTACGGCCTTCGGGGATGTGGTGGCCCGGCACGAGAGCCTGCGGACGGTCTTCCCGGAGGCCGACGGGGTGCCGTGTCAGCGGATCCTCGATCCCGCCGAGGCCGGGGCGCACATCGGGTTCTCGGTCACCGAGGTGACGCCGGACCAAGAGGACCTCGTGCTGGGGGATGCGGTGCGGCGTGGCTTCGATCTGGAGCGTGAGCTTCCGTTGCGGGCGGAGGTGTTCGCGCTGGGGCCGCGGGAGCATGTGCTGTTGCTGGTGCTGCATCACATTGCGGGTGATGGCTGGTCGATGGGGCCGTTGACGCGTGATCTGGCGCAGGCGTACGGGGCGCGGTGCCGGGGTGAGGTTCCGGTGTGGGAGCCGTTGCCGGTGCAGTACGCGGATTACACGCTGTGGCAGCGTGAGCTGCTGGGCTCGCCGGACGACCCCGACAGCCTCCTCAGCGCGCAGCTCGCCTTCTGGAAGGACACGCTGGCCGGGCTGCCCGAACAGCACACCCTTCCCACCGACCGCCCCCGGCCCGAGGTGAGCTCCTACCGGGGCGACGGCCTGGAGGCCCGTTTCGAACCCGCCGTGCACGAGGGCGTGGTGGCGCTGGCGCGTGAGTGCGGTGTCAGTGTGTTCATGGTGTTGCAGGCGTCGCTCGCGGCGTTGTTCACGCGTCTGGGTGCGGGGACGGACATTCCGTTGGGTACGCCGGTTGCGGGGCGCACCGATCAGGCCTTCGACGACCTCGTCGGCTACTTCGTCAACACCCTGGTGCTGCGCACGGACACCTCCGGCGACCCGACGTTCCGTGAACTGCTGGGGCGGGTTCGGGAGGCCGACCTGGCCGCGTACGCCCACCAGGACGTGCCGCTGGAGAACCTGGTCGAGGTGCTCAATCCGCAGCGGTCGCTCGCGTATCACCCCCTCTTCCAGATCATGTTGGTGCTCCAGAGCGCCACGGGCGAACTGGCCGCATTCGACGGCCTGCGGACCCAGTACCGGCCGATGGGCAGCGGTGGGTCCCGCTTCGACATGGCCTTGAGCGTCTCGGAGAGCCGCGACGCGGACGGCGGGCCGGCCGGCTTGGATGTGGTCGTGGAGTTCGCCACTGATCTGTTCGACCGGGGCACTGTCGAGTCTTTGGTGGCGCGTTGGGGTCGGTTGCTGGAGGCGTTTGTCGCGGATCCGGATGG
>NZ_JBIUBW010000038.1:0-29511 GCF_044548465.1 Streptomyces sp. NPDC052023
CACGAGCTGGCGGTGAACAACGCGCCGCTGACCGGGGAGAGCAACGCCGTCGGCCGTACGGCCGAGCCGGTGGCCACCGGACCGCCGTTGGAGGCCCGCAACTGCGTGTTCATGGGGAACGACGTCGTCGCCGGCTCCGGGCGGGCCGTGGTCTTCGGCACCGGCGCGGCCACCGAGTTCGGGCGGATCTACCGGCTGGCCGCGGCCGCACCCCGGCAGAAGACCCCGTTCCAGAGCGGTGGGCCAAGCTCTGGGTGAGGTCAGGCTGCCCGAGGGGACGGTTGTCGCAACGATCGTCCGTGACGGACAGCCCACAGTGCCGGATCCGGCGATCCCGCCTGCGGGCGGGGGACGAGTTCCTGCTCGTTTCCCATTCCGCGACCGAACAGGACATCCACGCGGCGTTCCGGTGAACCGCGCCAATGCCGGGCACGCCACGCTGCCCGCCACTGTGGCGGGGCCGGGTGCCGGGCCGCGCGACAGGCGAATCAGTGATGCTCTCCCGCTCCCCGCACCACCGCGACCGGACAGTGCGCGTGATGCAGCAGGGCCTGGCTGACCGATCCCAGAAGCAGCCCGGCGAAACCGCCGCGCCCCCGCGCACCGACCACCAGCAACTGAGCGGAGCGGCTCGCCTCGATCAACGCCTCCCGCGTCCCGCCGTGCACCACCCTGTGCTCCACGACCACACCGGGGTAGCGCTCCTGGCGGCCTGCGAGTGCCTCGGCCAGCAACCGCTCCTCCTCCTCGGCCAGTGCTCCGGGCGGGTTCGCGTACGGCTCGGACGGATCCTGCGGGGCGGGCATCGGCGCGTTCCACGTGGTCCAGGTGTGCATTGCCACCAACGGTGCGTTCCGCAGGGCGGCCTCGGCGAAGGCGAAATCCACGGCCTTCTGTCCTGCGACCGAGCCGTCGACGCCCAGCACGATCGGACCGTCGGCGTGCGGTTGCTCGCGCACGACCAGTACCGGACACCGGCCGTGTGCCGCCAGATGCACCGCCGTCGACCCCACCAGCAGCCCGACGAACCCGCCCATGCCCCGGGACCCGACCACCACCAGCTCCGCGGCACGCGACTGTGCCTGAAGAACCGTCAACGGCTCACCGGTCACCACGACATGACCGACCTCGACCTCCGGCGCCGCCGTCCGAGCCCGTTCGACCGCCTCGGCCACCAGGCGATCGACCATGTTCTGCAACCCGCCCTCCGGCGGTCCCAGCGGCGACGGCCCCAGCGGCACGTGCAGTGCGGGCCAGACGAACGCGTGCACCACCCGCAGCCCCGCGCCGCGCGACCGCGCCTCCCTCGCGGCCACCTCCACCGCGGCGAGACTCGACGCCGAACCGTCCGCGCCCACGACCACGAGACCGCTCACCATGCCTCCCTCGTACCGATGCCGTCACCTCTCACCTTCAGGTTCACCCCCGCCCCGCTCCGCCGCCTCAGGAACGAGTGGCCACCGCAGGGCTCCGGACGGCGCGGGGAAGGCCCGGGCGGCGCCGCGCACGCGCAGGCCGACTTCATTGCCGGGGACGTAGGGGACCGAGGTCGGGTCGAAGATCCGGGCGGAAACCGGTGTTCCGTCCGTCAGCCGCAGCGCGAGCAGGGCGTCGTGGCCCTGGAAGTCACGGCGTACGACCGTCGCGGTGATCACTGCCGCACTGGCGGCCGGGACGACCTCGATCTGCTCGGGGCGCAGCAGTACCCGTCCGGGAGCGGAAGGCGGACGGCCGTCCGTAGTGACGATCGGCATGAGGCCGAGCGGTGTATGGGCCCCATCGCCGGTCATCTCGGCCGGCAACCAGACGGCTTCGCCGACGAAGCCGGCCACCCACGGATCGGCGGGCGCACTGTAGACCAGGTCCGGAGGGCCGCTCTGCACGATCCGGCCGTCGTGCATGACAGCGACCTCGTCGGCGATCGACAGGGCCTCGCCCTGGTCGTGCGTGACGAGGACAGCCGTCGCGCCGTCGGCACGCAGGGCGCCGCGTACGTCCTGGCGCACCTCGGCGCGCAGAGTGGCGTCCAGGGCGCTGAACGGCTCGTCGAGCAGGACGACCGGCGGATGCGGGGCGAGGGCCCGGGCGACGGCGACGCGTTGCTGCTGGCCACCGGAGAGACGGTGCGGCATCCGGTTCCCGAATCCGGCGAGGCCCACCAGCGCCAGCACGGTGTCGATCCGTCCGGTCCGTCGGCTGTGCCGGTCGAGCCCGTAGGCGACGTTGCCGCGCACTGTCAGGTGCGGGAAGAGTGCGCCTTCCTGCGGGACGACCGCGATCCGCCGCCGCTCCGGCGGCACGGTGCGGCCGGGGGCGGCGATCCGGTGGCCGTCGAGCCGGATCTCCCCGGCGTCCACGGCTTCGAATCCGGCGATGCAGCGCAGCAGCGTGGTCTTGCCGCTGCCGGAGGGGCCGAGGACCGCGGTCAGCGTCCCGGAGCGGACCGTGAGGTCCACGCCGCGCAGGGCCCGCACCTCGCCGAAGGACTTGTGCGCCGCGGTGACGCGCAGCTCCGCCATGTCAGCTTCCTCCTCCCTGAACCGCCTGGGTGAGGACGCCGGTACGGGCCGACAGCCACCAGGTCGGTACCGCGGCCAGCACCACCAGCAGCACGGCGTAGGGCGCGGCGGCCGCGTAGGCGGAGACCGCTGTCCGGCTCCACAGCTCGGTGGCGAGGGTGTCCATCCCGGTCGGCCGCAGCAGCAGGGTGGCTGGCAGCTCCTTCGTGCAGGTGAGGAAGACCAGGACCGCACCTGCGCCGATACCGGGCGCGGCGAGTGGCACGGTGACCGTGCGCAGTACGTACGATCTGCGGCGGCCGAGCGAGCGGGCCACCTCCTCCAGCGCCGGCGGGGCCTGCAGCGCGGCGGTGCCGACCGCTGCGACGGCCAGCGGGAGGAACAGCGCCGCGTAGGCCAGGGCGAGCAGCCAGACGCTCTGGTACAGCGGGTACGCCACGTTGATCCCGAAGAACACCAGCGAGAGGCCGATGACCAGGCCGGGCAGCGCGTGCGAGAGGTAGGCCAGACGGTCCAGGACGACAGCGACGGTGCCGGGTGCGCGGGCCCCCAGCAGCCCCAGGGGCAGGGCGAGCAGCAGGGTCAGGCCCGCACCGGCGGCGGAGACGGCGAGCGAGTTCCCCGCCGCCGTGGCCAGTCCCGTCAGTGAACCGGGCCGGGAGACACCCTCGCCGAACCATCGCGCGAGGCTCGCCGCCGGGACACCGAGCGCCAGCGCCCCCGTGCCGACCAGGCCGGATGCGGCAAGCCACCGCAGGCGGCCCAGGCGCAGCCGTACCGGTGGGCGGCCCGCGCCGCCCAGGCGGGCGTAACGGGCGGCCCGCCGTCGGGTCAGCTGCTCGCCCGAGACGATGAGCACGGTGAGGGCGACCAGCACGGTGGCGAGTACGAGCGCGCCGGTGCGGTCGAAACCCAGGCTGATGGAGGTGAAGACGGCCCGGGTGAAGACATCCGCCCGCAGCACGGAGACCGCACCGAAGTCGGAGAGCACATACAGCGCAACCAGGAGCGCGCCAGCCCCGACCGCGGGCCGGATCTGGCGCAGCGTCACCGTGATGAACGTGCGCCACGGGCCGCTCCCCAGGGACCGGGCCACCTCCTCCTGTGCCGGATCGGCGCTCGTCAGCGCGGCCGCGACGGGAAGGAAGACGTACGGGTACGACACCAGCGTCAGGACCAGCGCCGCCGCCCAGAACCCCTCGAACCCCTCCACCGTGGAGACCCAGGCGAAGGCCGCCACATAGCTCGGCACCGCCAGCGGCAGCGCGGCGAGGACCCCGAACAGTCGCCGTGCCGGCAGGTCGGTGCGCGTGACGAGGAACGCCCAGGCCACGCCGAGCGCCGTAGACGCCGCGGTCACGACCCCGGCCAGCCCCAGGCTCCGGGCCGCGAGTTCCCCGGTCCGCGCCGTGAACAGCTCCTCGCTGATGCGGGCCCAGCCCGCGTCAGCGACCCGCACGCCCAGATACGTCAGCGGGATCAGCGCCACCGCGACTGAGACCACCGCGGCGACCGCCAGCGCCGGGCGTGGCACGAGCCGCCGCACCCGGCGGCGCACGACGGCCACCGATGCCATGGTCAGGCCAGCCCCGATTCCCTGATCATCTCGACCGTCGTCTGCAGGTCGTCGAGGTCGCCCAGGTCGATGTCCGGGGTGGTCAGCGAGGACAGCTGCGGCAGACCCCGCGCACTGGACACACCGGCCACCAGCGGGTACTCGTACGTCTCCTGGGCGAAGTAGGTCTGTGCCTGACCGCCAAGCAGGTAATCGACGAAAGCGCGGGCGTCAGGATCGTCGCCGGCCCCCTTCAGTACACCGACACCGGAGACATTGACGAGGGCGCCGATGTCCCCGTCCGGGAAGAAGTAGTTCTTCGCCTTGAGCGCGTCGACGGAGGTGCCTTTCTCCGTGGCCAGCTCATACACGTAGTAGTGGTTGACCAGCCCCGCGGCGAGCCTGCCGTCTTCGACGTCGGCGACGATCGGCGCGTTGCCCTCTCTGATCTGCGCGTCGTTGGCCTTCAGCCCGTCCAGGAAGTCCTGGGTCCGCTGTTCGCCGTGCTCGACTCGCATCGCGGTGATGAACGCCTGGAACGAGCCGTTGGTCGGCGCGATGCCCACCCTGCCCTTCCACTCCGGCTCGGTCAGCTCGAACACCGACTTCGGCAGGTCGTCCCCAGCCACCTGGCCGACGTTGTACACCATGGTGCGCGAACGGCCGGTCACTCCCACCCACTGCCCGCCCTCGTCCCGGTAGGCGGCCGGTACCTTGTCCAGCACCTCGTCCGGCAGACCGGCGAGCAGATCCTCCCCGGCCACCGCGCCCAGAGCTCCGGCATCCTGGGCGAGGAAGACGTCCGCAGGCGTTCGGCCGCCCTCTTCCTGCAACTGCGCGGCCATGGCGGCCGTATCGCCGTAGCGCACCTCGACGGTAACGCCGGTGGCCTTCTCGAAATCGTCCAGCACGGGCTTGACCAGGGGCCTGCTCCGACCGCTGTACACCGTGATCTCTTCGTCGGAAGCCTGGCCGACCGGCTGCGCTCCCTGACTCTCGCCGCCACAGGCCGCAAGGCTCAGTGCCAGCAGGCTGCTGATGGCGACCGAGGCGGCGACTCTCTGGCTGGTACGCGTGTGGTCACTCACCGGTCCCCTCCCTGAGGCCCGAACTGACTTAGGATAGGCTAACTTTACATCTATTTCAGCATTTATATAGATATCTATAGATAACTTCTGGCTAATACCGAGCAGCCCAGCGCCGCCGGACGCCGTCCTCGTGCTCTGCCTGCTCCAAGGCCAGGTCGCTCCGGTCGAGCGCCTCCCGCAGGCGGAGGATCCAGTGGCGCCGCAGAGCACGCACCCGGTGCCGGGCGCTGATGACTTCCGCGCCCACGAGCTCGGCGGCGGCGTGCGCGGCCGCGTACTCGGCGGCGGCGCGCACGGCACGGCCGTAGGCCGCCTCGGCGTGTACGAGGGCCGTGTTGGTGGGCGCGGCGGCGGTGGGCGGACGGGAGGGTACGGACGTGGAGACCGTCGCCGGATGGCGTACCCCCATGGAGGTGGTCCAGTGCACCGTGACCTCGGCGGCGACGATGCCCGCGGCGGCCGAGTCGAGGGCCTGTTCCCCGCCCAGGAGCAGTCCGCGCAGCAGCCAGCTCTCGGCCTCGGACAGCAGGTCCCGCCATGCGCGCTCGGCTCCCTCCCGCGCACGCAGCAGCCGCTGGTGCTCGGAGCGCAGGATGCGCAGCTTCTGCTCCAGCAGGTCGGCTCCGCGCTCGGCGACATCGAGGCTGTGCCGTAGGCGCAGGCGTCCCGCACGGCCGGGCGGCGTACGGCGGGCGCCGGTCATGGGGACGCCTCCGTGTCCGGGGCGTCCTTCGCTCCGTGGGCGTCGAGGAGGGAGGCAGGGAGCATGGAGAGCTGACTGCGGGGCAGGGTGAGCAGCGCCCGCCAGCCGCGTTCCAGCGAGGTGTCGAGGTCGCGCGGTTCGTCGCTGCGCTGGTCGGCGAAGTCCCGCAGGAACGCCTCCTCGTAGTCCAGGTAGCGGCGGTCGGTGGGGCTCAGCGCCGCCTGGCCGACCAGGTCCGCGAGATCGCGCACCTGCCGCGCGCGGGCCAGGGCCGCCAGTAGCTGGGCTGCGACGTCCAGGTGGTCGTCGCGGGTACGGCCGGGTCCTGCGCCCTTGCGCATCAGCCGGGAGAGCGAGGACAGGGCGTCCAGCGGCGGGTACACGCCCCGCGCGTGTGTCTCGGGTGAGAGCACGATCTGGCCCTCGGTGATGTAGCCGGTCAGGTCGGGCACGGGGTGGGTGATGTCACCCGCGGGCATGGTGAGCACCGGCAGCACGGTGACCGAGCCGGGACGGCCCTTGATGCGTCCGCAGCGTTCGTAGAGGGAGGCCAGGTCGCTGTAGAGGTAGCCGGGGTAGGCGCGGCGGGCGGGAATCTCCCCGCGGGCGGCGGAGACCTCGCGAAGGGCTTCGGCGTACGTGGTCATGTCGGTCATCACCACGAGGACGTGGCGTCCCTCGGTGAAGGCGAGGTGCTCGGCGACGGTGAGGGCGATGCGTGGGGTCAGGATCCGCTCGATCACCGGGTCGTCGGCGGTGTTCAGCAGCAAGACGAGCTCTCCGGCCGAGGAGCGTTCCTCCAGGGCGTCCCGCACGAAGGAGGCGTCGGCGTGAGTGAGTCCCATACCCGCGAAGACGACGCTGAACGCCTCTCCGGTGGCGGTGGCCTGCGCGGCGATCTGAGCGGCGAGTTCCAGGTGCGGCAGTCCGGCCACGGAGAACACCGGCAGTTTCTGTCCGCGTACCAGCGTGGTCAGGGCGTCGACGACCCCGACGCCGGTGAGCACCGGCTCGGACGGCGGTTCGCGCCGCACAGGGTTGATGGGTACGCCGCCCACCTCGGCGTCGCGGGAACCGAGGACGGGCGGGCCGCCGTCCAGGGGCTCGCCCCGGCCGTTGCAGACCCGGCCGAGCCAGTCCATGCCGACCGGGACGCGCAGTGGGCTGCCCGAGAAGGCCGCGCGGACGCTCTCCGGGTCCATGCCCGCGGTGCCCTCCAGCACCTGGATGACCGCCAGGTCGCGGTCGGCGTCCAGGACCACGCCGTGGCGGCGTTCGCCCGAGGCGAGGGTGATGCGTACGTACTCGTCCCAGCCGATCCCCGCCACGCCTTGGACGATCGCGAGCGGACCCCGAAGTTCACGCACCGATGTGTACTCGACCCAGGCGGACAGGTTCATGGCCGCACGTCCCTCAGCCTGGCGAGCATGGCGTCCCTGCGCGCCGCCACCCCGACCGAGTCATGCGGTCCGGTGTCCTCGCGGGCACGCAGCAGCGGTCCGAAGTCGACCTCCTCGAGGGAGGCCGCCGGGACGTCGGCATCGACCAGTTCGCGGCAACGGTCGGCGACGGCGAGGACGGCGTCGGCGAGGGCGGCCGTCTTCTCCGGCCCGCAGTAGGCGTCCCGCTCCGACAGCGCGCTCTGCTGCAGCACGCCCTCACGGACCAGCCTCCCCGCCAGGACGCTGATGCGCTCCCGCGCGGGCAGGGCGGCGATGCCGACCAGGTCCATCAGGTCGGCCAGCCGGTCGGCCTCCGCCAGCACCGCTCCCACCCGGTCGCGGCGGCGTCTCCATGCCGGATCGCCGGCTGCCCGGTGTCCGACGGCGAGGACTGGTACGTCCCGGGAGAAAGACCCGGCCCAGGAGACCGCCGGGTAGTGGCGGGCGTAGGCGAGATCGCGGTCTAGGGTCCACAGGCAGCGGACGAAGCGTTCGGTGTGCGCGGTGACTGGTTCGGTCATGTCCCCGCCGGGCGGCGACACCGCGCCGATCACGGTCACCGAACCTCGGTCGCCGCCGAGGGTGGTCACGGCGGCGGCCCGCTCGTAGAAGGCCGCGATGGCGGAGGCCAGCCCGGCCGGGTAGCCCTCCTCGGCGGGCAGCGCGCCGGTGCGGGAGGCGAACTCGCGCAGCGCCTCGGCCCACCGGGAGGTCGAGTCGGCGATGACCACCACATCCAGGCCCATGTCCCGGAAGTACTCGGCCACCGTCACCCCCGTGTACACGCTCGCCTCACGCGCCATCATCGGCATGTTGGAGGTGTTGGCGATCGTCACCGTGCGGTCCGCGAGGCGCCCGCCCGTGCGCGGGTCCTGGAGCTCCGACAGTTCCGTGATGACGTCGGCCATCTCGTTGCCGCGTTCCCCGCAGCCGACGTAGACGATGACGTCCGCATCGCACCACTTGGCGATCTGCTGCAGCAGCACCGTCTTGCCAGTACCGAACCCACCGGGCACCGCCACCGTACTGCCCCGGGCCACCGGGAAGAGCAGATCGATCACCCGCTGACCAGTGTTCAGGGCCCCGGGGCTGTCGACGCGTTCCCGCACCGGGCGTGGCCGACGCACCGGCCACAGAGTCCCGACTGCCACCTCGGTGCCGTCCACCACGGCCACCGCCGCGTCACGCGGCTGGTCCCCGGTGCCGGCGATCTCCTCGACCGTGCCCCCGCTGCCGGGCGGCACGAGGACCTTCACCGGCACCGGCCCCGCGTCGTGAATCTCGCCGAGCGCCTGCCCCTCGGCCACCTGCTCGCCCCGCGTCACCAGCGGGCAGAAGGACCAGGTGTGTTCCTCGGCCGCAGCCCACTGCGCGCCAGGCAGCAGCCAGTCACCGGCATCGGACAGGGGACGCAGCAGGCCGTCGAAGATCCCGCCGAGCAGCTCCGGACCGAGCCCGACCGACAGCGGACGGCCCTGGGACAGCGCCGTCTGCCCCGGAGCGAGGCCGCCGGTGTACTCGTACGCCTGGACGGTGACCACGTCACCGCGGATGGCCACGACCTCACCCGGCAGCCCGGACGGGCCGATCGAGACCAGGTCGTACATCGCGACGCCGCTCGTGTACTCCATCTCGACCAGCGGTCCGGTGACGCGCAGGATCCGCGAGACCGGCTGCCGGGCAGGCGGCCATCGATGCGTCCCGGTGGCTTCCTTCACGGCTCCCACAGGCTGCGCACCTCCGCTCCCATACGGTCCAGCGCACGGTCGGCCAGCGCGGTCAGCGAGAGGTCGGCCCGCCTGCCCGGCGCCCGGGCCACCACACCCCCGTCGGGGTGCTCGCGCACCTCGGCGCCGGGCCCCAGGAGGAGCCGGGCCCGGTGTTCCAGCCGCTCCCGCATGGAGGTGTAACCACCCGTCCGGCGCAGATCCCTCACCCGTTCGGCGGCCCCCCGGCGCAACTCCTCGTACGCCTCCCGGCGAGCGGCGAGCGTGCGGGACCTGGCCTCCCGCCGGGCCCTGACGAGCAGGTCGCGGGCGGCGCCCGCACCATCGGCCTCGCCCTGCCGCCGGGCCTCCTGGAGAATCGCACGGGCCTCTGCGCGGGCTTGGTCGAGCAGGGCGTCGGCCTCCTGGTCCGCGCGGGACAGGAGCGCTTCCGCGTCGCCGTGAGCCGCCCGCAGCAGTTCCGCCCGGACCGGGTGGAGCGCGTCCGTCGTCTGGTCGGGTGCCTGGCTCCTCATGGCGGCATCACGGCGGTCAGTGGGCGGCGGGCCCCGGGTGTCACGGAGCCTGACTCCAGCGCCTGGGCCGCGGCCGGGGTGAGGATCACCAGGTCGATGCCGTCCGGCAGGCTCCGCCAGGCGCGGCGTACGGCGTCGGGGTCGTCGGCGACGAAAACGACAGCTCCGGCCAAGGCCAGACCGGCCACACGGGCCCGCTCCCCGAGGGCGGCGACGCGTCCCATGATGGTCAAGCCTTCCCGATCAGGATCACGGCGACGACCAGACCGTAGATGGCGATGCCTTCGGCCAGGCCGACGATGACCACGGCCCGGCCGAAGAGCTCAGGCCGTTCACTGAGCGCCGCGAGGGCCGCCGCACCGGTGTAGGCGACGGCGATGCCGGCGCCGATCGTCGCCCCGGCCATCGCGATCGCGGCGCCGATCAGCGCGGCGGATCCGGAGCCGGAGTCCTGCGCCGCCGTGGTCGCGGCCTGCGCGGATCCTCCGCCGAGCGCCAGGGTCAGCACCACGGTGGCGGCCACCAGGAGCACGGCGTCGGCGGCGACCATCCACCACAGGGCCGCCCGGCCCGAGCGCCGCAGTACCAGCCGTACGCCGACGAACGCCGCCACGATGACGGGCAGGGCGAAGAACCAGGTGATCACGATTCCTCCTCCCTCGCCGGGCCGCCGTGTCGGACGGCTTCCCGGGTTGCGGGCAGCCCGGCCGTCGGGACGGCCGCTACCGTGACGTGCTCGACGGGTAGCCGCCACGGCCTGAAAGGGCGGCCCTCACTCTCGAAAAGCCGGGAGAACAGCTCGTAGAACTCCAGCCGGAGTGCCTGGACGCCCGCCACCAGCGCCTCCAGCGAGAAGGCCAGGGCGTTGCCGAGCATGAAGACGAGCACCGCTGCGACCATGCCCGCCGGACCCCGGACCGCCAGAGCCGTCGTGCCGTCCCAGACGATCGCGCCGAGTGCCGCATGCGTCAGCCCGAAGGCCGCGAGCCGCGCGAAGGACACGACGTTCGAGCCGATCCGCACCACCGCGTCGAAGAGCTGGATACCGGTCTGCACGGCACCGCCCGGACCGCCGGCCGTCGTCGTGTACAGCCCCACCCCGGCCAGAGCCAGACCGACGAGGCAGATCACGGCCCCCGCGGCGCCGTACGCCCCCTGGCCGAGCCAGACGTACCGGGCGACGACGGCAAGACCGAGGTAGAGCGCCGCCCCGGCGATCCCGGTCGTCGCGTACAGGGCCGCCGACGGCCCGCCCTCCCGCCACCGGTTCACGATCCCCGCGGAGTACGCCACGGCGAGCAGCACGGCGCCGAGCCCGACGGCCGTGGCCAGCAGCCGCATGGGCTCCTGAAGCGGTTCCAGCCAGAGCACGGGCAGCACCCCGGTCGGACCGAAGAACTCGCCGTACGCCACGCCGGCCAGGGTCGCGGCCAGCCCGGCCCCGGCGACGAAGGGCCACAGCGGCCGCAGCGCCGCCACTCGGCGAGGCCGTCCCACCCGCAGCAGGAGCGCGATGCCGACCAGCAGCAGCCCGTGCCCGGCATCACCGAACATCAGGCCGAACATCACCACGTAGACGACTCCGGCCGCCATGGTGGGGTCGAGGTCGGCGTAGGGCACGGTGCCGTACGTCGTGACGAGCGGTGTGAAGGAGCGGCGTAGGGGCGTCGCCGGGTACGCCGGGGGTCCGGCGTCCGCTCCGGCCAGCAGAGTCGGCGGATCGACACCGCGCGGGGTCCGCAGCGGTACCAGAGCGCCTCCGGCACCGGCGATGCGCGCGGCCGTGGGGCCCACCTCCGTCTCGGGGCACCAGCCGGCCAGTGCCGCGACCGCGCCGTGCGGGACCGCGCTGCCGAGCCGTTCCTCCACCTGCGCCTCGCCCGCCAGCAGGTCGGCCCGTCCCTCGCGCTCCAGAGCGTCCAGGTCGGGGCGGACCTCGCTGAGAACGGGTGGTGCCGGTTCGGAGCGCAGCCGCTGCAGGCGCGTCGCCGCAGGCCCGCGGACATCGGGGCCTCCCTCCCCGGTCAGGTCGATCTCGATGCAGCCCGCCTCGGCGATCCGCACCAGGCTCTCCCGCAGCGCCTGCTCGGGAGCCACGATGGCCACCCTGCGCATCCGGACCGGGACCGCCGCCTCAGCCCGGAGCACGGAGCACCTCCACGGGCCAGTCCCCGGTGCCGCCACCCCGGGAGGCCAACTCCAGCGCGCCGCGGGTCCGCCAGGCGTCGGCGGACAGCAGAGCCACTGCCCCCACCACCGGTTGCGGGCCGAAACGGGACCGGCGCAGCAGTTCCCGGCCGTCCCGCTCGACGGCGTTCCACCACCGAGCCTCCGCCCGCCACAGGTCCGCCGCCTCGTCGATGTCCTCCAACAGCCACCTCCCAGTGGTCGGCAGCGCGGTCCGGAAGTCGGCGTACGATCCCGCGTCCACCGCTCGCGAACCGAGCAGGCGGACCGCCCGGCGGGCGGAGACGCCCGGCATCCGGCGGCCGACGACGAACACCTCACGGCCGACCAGCAGGGCGAGCCGGGCTGCCGCCCAGCGTTCCGCGTCCGGAACGGCGGTGGCGAGGCGCACGGCGGCGGAGACCCGCATCCCGGTGGCGACCGCGGCCGCCGAGTCGCCCCCGGGATCGCCCCAGGCGGAGGCCGCCAGGGCGGCGCGCAACTCTGACGGCGTACGGGTACGGGCGAGTCGCTTCCAGGCGATCGCCAGCGCGCCCAGGCGGTAGGGCGGGGGGTGGAGGCCCCCCGTGCCCGGCCGGAGCGGGGCGGGCACGAGAGCCCTCACGTGGTGTTCGGTGTTGGAGATCTCGAATCCTGCGGCGAGCGCCCGGACGGTGTCGGCGCCGGAGGCCGGTTGCCAGCCGGCGAGGATCCGCAGGTGCCACAGCAGTGTCGCCGAGACCGCGCGCTGCGCTTCGGCCGGTGTGACGCCCGGGGTGACGTCGTGCCGGTAGGGGGTGGCCGACAAGTAGCGCAGGGCGTCGTCGAGGGTGGGGGACGCGGCCACCTCCCCGATCCCCTCGGCTCCCAGGCACCTGTTTCGCAGAGCGCGTGCACGGGTCACGCCGGCCACCCAACCGGCGCCCATCACCGATCGTCCCCCTGAGGATCCCCCGGGCCCGGGGGTGGCGGTGGCGACGCCTGCTCCGCCGCGAGGTCCTCCAGCACGAGCGCGACCACACGACCGGTGAGAGCGGGGGCCCGGCTCCTGGCACGGTCGCGTACCGCGACGGCCTCACGTTCCGCCTCGGCGAGCAGTGCCGCCGCCTCGCCCTCGGCGGCACTCAGCACCTGCTCGGCGGTGCGAGCCCGCACCAGGCGAGCCTCCTGACGTGCCTCGGTCACGATCTCCGCGGCCCGTTGCTCGGCATCCCGCCGACGTGACGCGGCGGCCGCGGCGGCCCGCTCACGTACGGTCCGGGCTTCCGCCTCCGCCTGTTCGAGCAGGGCCAGGGGCGGTGCGAGTTCGGCCCGGAGTTCGGCGGAACGGTCCGCGGGCACACCACCGGGTGCGGCCCGGCCGGGCGCCGCCGCCGGCCGGAACCGTGTCAGAAAGTCCCGGAAGCCCGTCACGAACTCTCCTCCAGTGGGCACAGGCCCCGCCTTCCAGTTTCCTCGGTAGGCGAGCACATGTCGCGCCGCACCTGATCACGTGCCCTTCAGGCAGGGTGGTTCGGCCCGGAGGTCACACGGGTCGATCGATGCGAGACTGACCCCGTAGGTGGACGGCACCCTGGGAGGCAGCCGTGAGCGACGTCGAGCACAGCTCCGCGCAGCAGGAAGCCCGCCGCACCACGCCGGGCCGCGCCTGGACACCCCGGGAGGAACCGCGCCAGGACGCGCTGGGCCGCTACCTCGCGGCGGTCGCCGCCGCCGCGTCGGCGAGGAGCGACGAGGAACCCCACCCCGCTCCCGGACGACACGTGCCCGAGACGCCCGCCACTGCCGTACCCGAGCCGCCCGCCCCAGAGCCGGCCCCCCTCCTCGTCCGGGACGTCATGCAGGTGCTGGCGACCTCCGTCCCCGGCGACATGCCGTTCCTGGACGTCGCTCACACCCTCGCCCGCGAGCAGGTGAGCGCCGTTCCGGTGGTGGACGCGGACGACCATGTGATCGGTGTCGTCTCCGAGTCGGACCTGCTGGCCAAGGCCGCCGTCACGGCGGAACCGCACCGGCACGGACCGGTCGGCAGGCTGTGGCAGCACCGCCTGTACGACAAGAGCCACGGCGAGACGGCGGCCACGTTGATGACCTTCCCGCCGGTGACCGTCCACCCGGCGCAGCGAGTGGCCGACGCCGCGTGGACCGCCGCCCGCGCCCGGCTGAAGCGGCTGCCCGTGACCGACCACCAGGGACGGCTCGTCGGCGTGGTCAGCCGGAGCGATTTGCTGCGGGCCCTGATCCGTGACGACGACGAGATCCGGGCCGAGGTCGCGTCCCTGGTCGCTCAGCACCTGCTGGACCCGCGCGCCGTCCAAGTCGCCGTGGAGAACGGCGTGGTGACGTTGACGGGGCGACTGGACAAGGCTCTTGTGCCCGAACTGCTCACGGCGGTGCGGGACATCGACGACGTCGTCGGTGTCGTCGACGAGATCGAGGCCGACTGAAGGGCCATCGAGGCCGAACGGCGGACGGACAGGCACCGGTGATGCCAAGGCAGCCCAACCAGCCCGAGCCGCTGGATGTCTCCCGGCGTCTGCGTCTGGGCGTCGAGCTGGAGGTGATCGCGGAGCAGCTCAGGTCGCTCGCCCGGGCGCAGGACCGATTGCATGACCTGTACGAGGCGGTCCTGGGCCGGGACGACCTGTCCGTGGTGCTGCAGCTGATCGTCGACACGGCGATGGAGCTGGCCGGCGCCCGCTACGGCGCGCTGGGCGTGCTCGATGAGAGCGGCAGACACCTCGATCGATTCATCCCAGCCGGCCTGACGGAGCAGGAGCGGGCCGACCTGTCGGGGGTGGAGTTCCCGCATGGCCGCGGTCTGCTGGGCCGCTTGATCACCCACCCGGAACCCTGCGGGTCGATGACATCTCCGCCCACCCGGACTCGGCCGGCTTCCCGCCCGGCCATCCGCCGATGCGCACCCTGCTCGGGGCCGCGATCAGCATCCGCGGAAAAACCTACGGGGACCTCTATGTGGCGGAGCGGCGCGACGGGCAGCCCTTCGACGCCCACGACGAAGCCCTCATCGTCGCACTCGCCGGCGCAGCGGGCCTGGCCATCGACGACGCCCGCCTCTACGAGCAAACCCGCCTCGACGCCGAGCAGTTCCAACGACTCCTTCTGCCACGCCTGCCCGACCTGCGCCCCTTCGAGGCCGCCGCCGTCTACCGTCCCGCCACCACTCCCGGCCAGATCGGCGGCGACTGGTACGACGCCCTCCCGGTACCCGACCACGCCTGCGCCGCCGTCATCGGCGATGTCGTCGGCCACGACCTGCAGGCGGCGGCCGCGATGGCCCAGATCCGCAACATGCTGCGCGCCCTGCTCTACGACCAGCGCACTCCGCCCAGCACCGTCCTCGCCCGCCTTGACCGTGCCTTGGCCGCGATCACCGATCAGCCCATCACGACAGCCTGAGCAGGCTGGCGGTGGTGGCCGCCGCCGGGGTGAAGCCGAGCAGATAGATCAGCGCGGGCACCGCCAGGACGCTGCCGCCCCCGCCGAGCGCGCCGAGCGCCAACCCCACCACGCCTCCGGCGATCAGGGCCAGGACCAGCTCGCTCACGCTATGACTCCGCCGCTGCCGTTCACGCCGATGACCGGCAGACCCTGCCGGGCCCAGGCGGTCATGCCGCCGGTGACGTCGGTGGCCTCCACGCCCGCGACGGTCAGCATGTCCGCCGCCGTGCGGGAGCGGTTCCCGGAGCGGCAGATGGTGACCACCCACCTGCCCTGTACGGCGTCGGGCAGTGGGGCACCTGCCATCAGGCGGGCCAGGGGCAGGTGCAGTGCGCCCGGCGCGTGTCCGGGGTTCCAGTCCGGGGTCTCTCGGACGTCCAGGAGGACGGCCTGCCCGTCGGCGATCTGCCGATGGGCCTGCTCGGGGCTGAGGCGGCCGGGGCCGCGGCGAAGGAACGGCGACATGAGGGGCTCCGTGCGTGGGTGCGACGCGGTTCAGTCGGTGCCGGCGGGTTGGGTCAGAGGCAGCCCGGCTTCGCCCGCGGCGGTGAAGGTGTCGTCGACGGCGACCACCTCACGTCCGGCGGCGTCCAGCAGGGAGGCGGCGATCCCCGCACGCATCCCGCCGGCGCAGTGCACCCACACCTCCGCCGGGCACTGGCCGACCAGGGCTTCGGCATCCTCACCGAGATCGACGTCAAGGCCACGCTGAAGGAGAAGCTCGGTGCCGACGTGGAGGACTACGTGATCCTCGGCGCCTGTAACCCGCCGTTGGCCCACCGGGCTCTGGAGGCCGACCGCAGCATTGGTCTGCTGCTGCCGTGCAACGTCGTCGTCCGCCGGGACGGCGACCGGACCACCGTCCAGGCTCTGGACCCGAACACGATGGTCACCCTCACGGGCCTGCCGGCTCTGCAGCCTGTCGCCGGCGAAGCCACAGCCCGGCTGGACGCCGCTCTGGCCTCGCTGTCCTGACCGGTCCGTGCGACCCCCGCCTCACTGCGTGCGGGTGACCAGGAAATCGGCGCTGCCCGACAGCGTGGTGAGGCGAGGCGTGTCCTCGTCCTCGATGCGGATGCCGGACCGTTCGCTGAGGACCTCGACGAAGCTCAGGAAGTCCAGCGAGTCCATCCCGAGCACCTCGCGGAACGCGTCGTCGGGCGCCAGGGCGGTGACGTCGGCGTCGGGGATGACGGAGGAGATCGATTCTCTTACCGTGTCGAGTGCGTCGGCTCTGTTCATGTCCACAACTGCTCCGGGTTCTGCAGGAGGCGGGCGACCGCCGTGAGGTAGCGGGCACCGACGGCACCGTCCGTCGCCCGGTGGTCGGCCGAGAGGGTCGCTGTGACCACGGGGCGCACGCCCAGCAGGCCGTCGACGGCCCATGGCCGGTCGACCACCCGGCCGAAGCCGACCAGAGCCACCTGCGGCGGGTAGATCACGCCGAAGACCGTCTCCACGCCCTGATCGCCGAGATTGGTGACCGTGATCGTGGCGTCGGACACCTCGGATCCGCGCAGCCTGCCCGTGCGGGCCCGGGTGACCAGGTCCTTCAGGCCGGCCATCAGCTGGGGGAGTGCCAGGGTGTCGGCGTCGTGCACGGCGGGCGCGACGAGCCCGCCGCCACGCAGGGACACGGCCACGCCGACATGGACGCCCTCGCCTGCCGTGAAGTGGTCATCGCTCCAGAAGCCGTTGAGTTCGGGGACCTCCCGGGCCGCCAGGGCCGCCGCCTTGAGCAGCAGGGCCGCGGGGAGCAGCCGTTCACCGACCGGGCTGCGCCGGTTGTGCTCATGCAGCCGGTCCATCGCGGCGGCCATGTCCACGGTGGTGGAGAGGTAGTAGTGGGGGATGTCCCGGTTGGCGCGGCTCATCAGGCCGGCGATCGCCTGGCGCATGGCCGTCGTCCGGTCCTCGGACGGGCGTGTGGCAGAAGGGCGCACAGGGGAAGGGCGTGCGGGGGAAGGATGTACGGGCGCGGCGGCCGCAGGCGCGGGCGGGGCCGGGGCTGATGGGCCGGGCGCTGCCTGACGTACGTCCGATGCACGGACGGCCGACTGCCTGCCCGTCCCTTTCACCGTGGCGAGGTCGACGCGCAGTTCGGCGGCGATCCGCCGGGCGAGGGGGGTGGCCCGCACATGTGGTGGCTTGGTACTGGCTCGGGCGGCTGCCGCATGGTCGACGTCGGTTCGGGTGACGCGTCCACCGGGTCCGGAGCCGTGCAGCGTCTCCAGGTCGACGCCGCTCTGCTCCGCGAGGTGCCGGACCAAGGGGCCGGCCTCGATGTGGCCGGGCCGCCGGGCGGCGGAGGGTGCCGACACCGGGACCGGGACGGGCTCAGGCGGTGGGGAGGGGATCTCGGGCGGCTTGGGGGTCTCTGCGGGCTCGGCGGACTCTGTGGGCTTGGAGGGCTTGCCCTTCTTCGGTGCGTGACGGCCGGGTTGTTGCTCCGTGGCCGGTCCGATCAGCGCGAGCGGTGTGCCCACCGGCACCGTCGCTCCGGGCTCGACGAGCAGCTTCGTCATGGTCCCGGTCTCGAAGCACTCCACCTCGATGGTCGACTTGGCGGTTTCGACGACCGCGACCGGATCGCCCTTGCGGACGAGGTCACCAGGCCCCACCAGCCACTCCAGGAGCGTGCCCTCGTCCATGTCCGCGCCGAGGGACGGCATGGTGAACTCGGCCATGATCAGTCCACCGCCCGGTGGGCGGCCGCGACGATGTCGGCGACCTGGGGCAGGGCCGCCTCCTCCAGCCGCCGGGCGTACGGCATGGGCACCTCAGCGCTGCACACCCGCTCGACGGGCGCGTCCAGGTCGTAGAACGACCCTTCCGCGATACGGGCGGACACCTCGGCGGCGAGGCTTCCCGTCCGCCACGCCTCGTCGATGACCACCGCACGATGGGTTCGGGCCACCGAAGCGGTGATGGCCGCGTCGTCCAGAGGGCGCAGCGTGCGCAGGTCGATCACCTCTGCGTTGATACCCTCGGCGGCCAGTTCGTCCGCCGCAGCGAGTGCCTTGGGCAGTGAACCGCCGTACGTGATCAGGGAGATGTCGGTGCCGGGGCGGCGGATCGCGGCGTGGTCCAGATCCACGGGGGCGGCGGGTGGGAGGAGTTGGCCGGAGACGTTGTAGAGGCTGCCGTGCTCGAAGATCAGTACGGGGTCGGGGTCGGCGAGCGCCGGGGCCAGCATGTGACGGGCGTCCTCCAGGGTGGCGGGGGCGAGGACGCGGATGCCGGGGATGTGCGCGTACCAGCCTTCGAGGCTGTGCGAGTGCTGGGCGGCGAGTTGCCGTCCGGCGCCCGTGGTCATGCGGATGACCAGCGGCACGGGCAGCTGGCCGCCCGACATGTGCAGCAGGGTGGCGGCGTTGTTGAGGATCTGGTCGAGGGCGAGCAGGCTGAAGTTGACGGTCATGATCTCGACGATGGGCCGCATTCCGGCCAGGGCGGCGCCGATGCCGGCGCCGACGAACGCGGACTCCGAGAGCGGGGTGTCGCGGACGCGTTCGGGGCCGAACTCCTCCAGCAGACCGAGGCTGACGCCGAAGCATCCGCCGTAGCGGCCCACGTCCTCGCCCATGAGGAAGACCCGGTCGTCGGCGTGCAGCGCCTCCCGGAGCGCCTCGCGCATCGCCTCCCGGTAGGTCGTCTTCGTCTCGTGCGGTTCGCCGGCGCCCACGGTCACGTCACCGCCTCTGTCGAGGAACTGGTGACGTGGTGGAGCAGGTGCTCGACCGGTTCCTCGGGTGCCTGCTCCGCCGCTTCGACGGCGTGGTCGATCTCGTCGGTGATGCGCTGCTCGATTCGGGCCAGTTCCTTGTCGCCCAGCTCACCGTTCTCGCGCATGCGGTCGGTGAGCAGGCTGATCGGGTCCCGCTCCTTCCAGCGCTCGACCTCCGCCTTGTGGCGGTACCGGTCCGGGTCGTACATCGAGTGGGCGCGGAAGCGGTAGGTGCGCAGTTCCAGGAAATGCGGTCCGGTGCCGGTCCGGATGCCCTCGACGGCCCGCCGTGCGGCGTGTTCGACGGCTTCGACGTCCATGCCGTCCACGGCCCAGGCGACCATGCCGTACGAGGCGGCGCGCATGGCCAGATCCGTCTGCGCCTCATGCCGCTCCAGGGCCGTGCCCATGGCGTAGAGGTTGTTCTCGCAGACCAGCAGCAAGGGCAGCCTCCACAGGGCCGCCAGGTTCGCGGTCTCGTGGAACTCGCCCTCGGCGAAGGCTCCGTCGCCGAAGAAGCAGCAGGTGACGTTCGGCTGTCCGCGCATATGGTCGGCGAGCGCGAGACCGGCGGCCAAGGGGAGCCCGCCGGCGACGATGGCGTTTCCGCCGTAGAAGCGGCGGCCCGCGTCGAACAGGTGCATCGATCCGCCCCTGCCGCCGCTGCATCCGGTCGTCCTGCCGTACATCTCCGCCATGACGGCCTCGGCCGTGATCCCGCGAGCCAGGGCATGGCCGTGTTCGCGGTACGTGGAGACGACCGGGTCCTCGGGCGTGAGGGCTTGGTTGATGCCGACGGCGACGGCCTCCTCGCCGATGTAGAGGTGGACGAAGCCGCGGATCTTCGCGGCGCTGTACAGCTCGACGCACCGCTCCTCGAAGCGCCGGATGCGTAGCATCGACTCCAGCAGATCCGTCCGGTGTCCGGCGGCCCCGCGCCCGGACGGAGGTCCGGCACTCGCGTTCCCCTTGGTCGTCCTGGTCTTCTTGCTGGACTTGGGGGGCGCCGAGTCCTTCCGTGTGCGGGTGGGGCGGGCCACGGTCATTCGGATCCCTCCAGGGTCGACAAGTCACCTGTGGGCAGGCCGAGTTCACGCGAACGCAGCAGACGGCGCATCACCTTCCCGCTGCGGGTCTTGGGCAGGTTCTGGTCGAACGCGATCTCCCTGGGAGCGACGGCGGGCCCCAGCTTGCGGCGGGAGAAGGCGAGCAGTTCCCGCTTCAGATCCGGGGTCGGCTCGGTACCGGGGCGCAGTGACACGAACGCCTTGACGACGTTCCCGGCGACCCGGTCCGGCCGTCCGATCACCCCGGCCTCGGCCACTGCCGGGTGCTCCATCAGCGCGCTCTCCACCTCGAACGGGCCGATCAGATGCCCCGCCGACTTGATGACGTCGTCGGCGCGCCCCACGAACCAGTACCAGCCGTCCGCGTCCCGGCGGACCAAGTCACCCGTCAGATACCAGCCGTCGGCGAACGCGGCGTCGTAGCGCTCCTTGTCGTGCAGATAGCCGCGGAACATCGACGGCCAGCCCGGCCGCAGCGCCAACTCACCCTCGACCCCGGGGCGTTGAACCTCGGTGACCCGACCGCCGATGACCTGCGCCCGGCCGTCTTCGCCCTGCTCCAGCACGGTCGCCTCGACGCCGGGCAGCGGCCGTCCCATCGAACCGGGCCGGATCTCGCACGCCGCGAAGTTCGCGATCATGATGCAGCCGGTCTCCGTCTGCCACCAGTTGTCGTGCACCGGCAGGCCCAGCACGTCCCGGCCCCACACCACGGCCTCCGGGTTGAGGGGTTCGCCGACGGAGGCGATGAAGCGCAGGGCCGACAGGTCGTAGGAGCGCGGCAGGTCGTACGGGCCCTGGCGGGGTGTGGCGCGCATGAGCATGCGCAGGGCCGTGGGGGCGGTGTACCAGACGGTGACCCGCTGTTCGCCGAGGATCCGGTACCAGCGCCGGGCGTCGTAGTCCCCCTCGTCGACGACCACCGTCACGCCGTGGACGAGCGGAGCGATGATCCCGTACGACATGCCGGTGACCCAGCCGGGGTCGGCAGTGCACCAGTACACGTCCTCAAGGTGCAGATCGAGCGCGTACGCGGCCGTGGCGTGGTGGGCGACGACGGCCTCGTGGACGTGGACCGCACCTTTGGGGGTGCCGGTGGTGCCGCTGGTGAAGTGCAGCAGGGCCATGTCGTCGGCTGAGGTCGGCGGGATGGTGAAGGTGTCCTGGGCGGCGGACATCAGCTCGTCGAAGGAGGCGGTTCCGGGCAAGTCCTCGGCGTCGGGTCCGACGATCAGGACATGCTTGAGTCCGGGAACCGATGACCGGCGCTCGGCGACCTTGCGCCGGTAGAGGGCCGCGGTGGTGACCAGGACCTGCGCGTCGCCCAGGCGCAGCCGCTGCTCGACCGGGTCGGGGCCGAAGGCGGAGAAGAGCGGGCACAGCACGCTGGTGTTCTTCAGCGTGCCCAGCACCGTCGCGTAGAGCTCGGGGCAGCGGCCCAGCAGGGTGAACACCCGGTCTCCGTGGCCGACGCCGAGTGACCGCAGGACGTTCGCGAAGCGGGCCGTGCGGCGGGCCAGTTCCGCGTACGTGATGGTCGAGACGGAGTCGTCCCGTGCGACGCAGCGCAGCGCGACCTTGTCCGCGTGGTCCGAGGCGGCGTGCCGGTCGACCGCCTCGTGGGCCATGTTGAGCCCGCCGCCTGGCAGCCCCGTCAGTGCGGCGCGGGCCTGCGACCAGGTGAAGGCGGAGCGGGACCGGTCGTAGTCGGTGAGACGGGGTGGGACGACCGGTGCGGTGTCCTTGTGGATGGTTTCCCAGTGCATGGGGGCTCCTCCCGGCACTGTCCCCTGATCTCCAGGGTCGCCGAGCCCGGCGCTGGCCGCATTTCCGCCGGATGGGCCCGGGCCGAAGGGGGCCGACGGTGGCCGCTGCCGGCGTTCGTGGAGCCGAGGGCCGCCCGCTTCTTGCGGGCCCGAATTGCACGGTGCGCGGTATCGCTCCGCTTCGCCGTGTCTCCTGTTGCCCTCGGCTCATTTCCATAGCACTGCCGTTCGCCGGCGAGTTCCAGGGCCGGACGGCCCAGGAAAGGGGACCGAACGGCCTTTTCGGACTCCTGTGGCCCTTCACTCACGGTGCATTACGACCTTGAGCGCACCGGAAGTCGTGCCGTGGGAGAACACCTCGTAGGCGTCCTCCACCCGATCGAGGCCGAATGTGTGGGTGACCAGCTGTGCGACGTGCAGGCGGCCGAACCTCACCAACTCCATCAGCCACGGTGTGGAGCACGTGTCCACCTGGCCGGTGCTGATCGTCACGTTCTTGCGCCACAGGGATCCGAGATGCAGGGTCGCGGGCCTGCCGTGCGTGCCGATGTTGGCGATGTGCCCTCCCGCGCGGACGGCGCGGGTGCACAGGACGAAGCCTTCCGGTTCACCCGATGCCTCGATGACCACGTCGGCACCCGGCCCCTCGGACAGCTCGGCGATCATCGTCCCCGGTAGTTCGGCGGCATCGGCCCTCGGGCGGTGGCTTCCAGCCGGGCGGAGGACAGGTCGACCACGATGATCCGGCGGGGCGAGTAGAGCCGCGCGACGACGACGCAGGCGAGACCGACGGGACCCGCCCCCACCACGACGACGGTGTCTCCGGGGCCCACCTCTCCGTTCCGCACGCCGACTTCGTAGGCGGTGGGGAGGACTTCGGCGAGCAGGACCGCGTCATCGAGTGAGAGAGCGGAGGGCCGTCGGTGGGCGGAGTGGTCGGCGAAGGGGACCCGTACGAACTCTGCCTGGGTCCCGTTGATCAGATTCCCCAGGATCCAGCCACCGCCCCCGCGGCACTGTCCGCGCAGGGTGTCACGGCACGCAGGACAGCGGCCGCAGGCCGAGACGGACGACACGATCACCTGGTCGCCGGGGCACAGGTCGTGGACGTCGCTGCCGGCTCCATGACCTCGCCGACGGCCTCGTGCCCGAGGATCGTCCCCGGCTTCACCTCGGGCAGGTCTCCGCGCAGGATGTGCAGATCGGTGCCGCAGATGGTCGTGGCCTCGACGCGCACGACGGCGTCGGCAGGGTCCTCGATCGCCGGATCGGGGACGCTGTCCCGGGAGATCTGTCCGGGGCCGTGGTAGACGAGGGCTCGCATGGTCATCCACTCCCTGGCCGATGTCGGCCGATTCTCTCCACCGTCGCTCTGGAAGGACGCCCGGGCAACCGGGACTGCCAGCCCGTTGACTCCTGAGAATCATCGGACTCTCGCGGCCGGGAGGTGGGGCTGCGTCACCTGGTGCTCATGCAACAGGTGCACCCCGGGGCGGGCCGGCAGTGCGTGCAGCCGCTCGGGAGGTCCTCCGACGCTGACGGCCGCGTGGGGCAGGCGGTCTCCTGGGCGAGGAGCACCACGCAGGGGCGGTGTTCCTTCCACCGACAGGCATTTGCGACGCTAGTTCACGCACAGTTGGGAGACGAGACGGCTGCTCTGCGTTCCTGTCGTAGGAGTCGAGCAGTACTTCGGCATCGAGCCCGTCTGCGGGACTCCCCCTGGAACGGCTCGCCATGAAGCCCCAAGCTTCCAGCCCAAGTAGTTGTGTGCCGCATCCCCGGCGAGGAAGAGCCGCCCGCGGCGGCACTGCCGGGAAAGGCTGCACTGCGGCGGCACCCGGGCGGACCATGCGGGACGCGGAACAGTGCATGCGCGGGCCCGCGTATTGGGCGCGGCCGGAAGGTGACCACCAGGGTGCACGGTCCCTCGCCAAGCCGCTGTCGAGGCGGGTCTCCCGGTAGACCCGGGCCGTGGTGTCGTCGGCGGAGCGGACCCTTTCCCGTACCAGGTGGGAGAGGCGGCGGGCCGAAGGCATGCGGCGCATCACCACGAGCGGTTCGGGCGCCTGCGCGTCGGGGCTTTGGACCTCACCCAGACCTAGATAGACGTCTGGGGCGAAGCGGCGGTTGAGATCGACTTCGCGTTCGCACGGCCCGGCGGGCCGTCACCGTCGTGTAGTCCAGGAAACCCAGATCCACCGGCTTCTTGAGCTTGTAGGCGCGGTCGCCGACGAAGAACACGACTGCGGTGTGGGTCTCGCACACCTCCGCGCGCGGCACCGGCTCGCCGCCGTGCCGGTCACTGGACCGGAGCACGGACGCGTCGGCCCGAGGCACCGATCCCACTGACCTCCCGCGGAGGCCGGGCTCAGTCATGAGGAACGACGGCGACGGGGCAGCGCCCGTGATGAATGGCCGCCTGCGCCACGGGACCCAGGTGGGGCGCCAGCCCCGGACGGTGTCCGCGTCGGCCGACGACGAGCAGCGTGGCGCCTTCGGCAGCCCGTACGACCGCCTTGGCAGGGCTTTCGAGACGGATGCCGTCGGCCACGTCCACCTGCGGGTACTTCTCGCGCCAGGGGCGGAGCGCCTTGCCCAGCTCCTTCAGCGCGTCCCGCGTGATCTCCTCGGTGACGTTGTGGTCCACGCCCCAGGGAACGCGTGCGTGGAGTGGCACGCTTCGGCCGTGGATGGCTTGGAGGGGAACGCCTCTGGCGGCAGCGGTGTGGAAGGCGAAGTCGAGCAGGTCGTCGGACGAACCGTGCAGTTTCAGGGCCACGACCACGCGGTCTGCGGATGCCGGGGCTGCCCCTTCCCCACCGCTTTGGGCGCGGACCAGTACCACCGGCCGCTCCGCCCGTGCCACGACCGGCATGCTCACGTCGCCAAGGAAGTAACTCTCGACGGTCTCCAGCCCCCGCGAACCGAGCACGAGCGTGTCGGACTCCGACGCCGCCTGGAGCAGGGCGCTCTGGGCATCGTCGGCGACCAGGTTCCCGACGATGGACAGGCCCGGGTGACGTGCCTGGAGTTCTGCCTGCGCGGTGTGGACGAGACGCTTCGCCCAGTAGTTCTGATCGACTTCGGAGGGGACGCGGGTCGGTTCCGGTGCCAGCAGTGGCCAGGCGTGCAGCAGGCGGAGGGTGAGCTTGCGCTTCTCGGCCTCGTCGGCGGCCCAGCGGGCAGCGGCAAGGCTCTCCGGTGAGCCGTCCAGGCCCACGGTGACGACTTGTTGCATGGCGGCGTCCTCCGTCTCGTACGAAGCTGGAAATGACGGGTGGATGACGGTGAACGAGTCCGACGGTGTGGATGGTCCGGACATCGCCGGCACGCCGGGCGCGGCGGGTTCTCTCATTCGAGGACTACCGCAATCCCCTCCGCAGCGCATGCGGACCGGAGGAGGGGGGCCGGATGCGGGATCCGGCCGAGAGGAGATAGGTGCCCGTGACGATTCCGGTGGTGGTCGGCGTCGACGGGTCCGTGGCGAGCCTGGAGGCGGTTGACTGGGCCGCCGACGAAGCCGCCCGGCACGGCGTGCCGCTCCACCTCCTGCACGCTGCGGCGCGGGACGACGAGGCGTCCGACGTGATCGACTCCGCTTCGGAACGTGTCAGGGCGTGTGCTCCCGCGGTGCGGCTGTCGAGCCAGGTACTGCGCGAGGACGCCACCGCCGCCCTGGTCGACAAGGGGCGCAACGCCTTCGCGCTGGTGCTCGGCTCCAGGGGGCTCGGTGACCTCGCCGGGATGCTCCTGGGCTCGGTCAGCCTGGCCGTGGCGGCACGAGCGGACTGCCCCGTCGTCGTGGTGCGCGGCGCGGCAGAGCACCGGGATGGCCGGTTCGGGAACGTCGTCGTCGGCGTCGAGGAGGGAGAGGGCAGCGGCACGGCCGTGCAGTTCGCGTTCCGCGAGGCGGATGTGCGGCACTGCCGGTTGGTGGCGGTGCACGCCTGGAGCGCACCGTTCGGTGCTTTCACTACACCTAAGGCCCCGTCGTGGTACGCCCTGGAGGCCCACCGGCGTCCGCCGGCGCAGGTGCTGGACGACGCCCTACGGGAGGCGACGGAGCAGTACCGCGACGCCTCGGTGAGCCGACGGGTGATCGAGGGACCGGCACGCCAGGCCCTGTTGGAGGCGGCCTCCGAGGCGGACTTGCTGGTCGTCGGTGCCCGCAAACGACAGGGGCATGTGGGTCTGCAACTGGGATTGATCAACCATGCGGTACTGCATCACGCGCCATGTCCGATCGCAGTTGTACCCCAGGTATGACAGTGACCTGCGGAGACGGAACATGTCGACGGTGGCCCCGATGGGGCCGGAAGCCGTCCCCATCGGGGACTCTCGGCCCTGTGACCGGAGCCCGGTGCCGTTCCATGGTGGGACAAGTGGTGGAGGAACGGCCGGCGACATGCTGGAGGCCGAGTCATGAGTGCACAGAATTCGCCGCAGGCGTCAGGTCCGCTCCCGCCGCGCCAGGAGCATGCGTCGCAGAGGGCGAACCCTCTGCGACGTACGTCCGACAGGTTCGAAGCCTGGTTCCGCCGCGTCCTGCTGCTCGTTCTGGTCCTGGGCCTGCCGGTGGCCGCGGTCAGCGCGGGGCAGGCAACCTACGAGTCCTCGATGCGCACGGCGCACGTCCAGGCCGCGGAACGGCAGAAGGTCACCGCCCGGCTGATGTCGCACGCCAAGGGTGACACCGAAGCGGTGAAGCAACCGGCCCAGGTTCGCTGGACGGACAGGAACGGCACGGTGCGGACGGGCATCGCCCTCGTGCAGTCCGGCACGCCCAAGGGGGCCACGGTGTCGGTGTGGGTGGCCCGGGGCGGGACCGTCACCGGTCCGCCGATGACCGAGCTCCAGGCCACGACCGACGGCTGGTTCATGGGCGGCGCGGCGGCGATCGGCGTGATCGCCGGGTTCTACGCGACACGGGCAACCGTGCGCCTGGTGCTGGACCGGAGCAGGTATGCGCGGTGGGACACCGAGTGGGGGCTGGTGGAGCCCCTGTGGTCCGCACGCTTCCGCCGGTGACGGCGGGAGATCCGAACGGGAGCCGACGAGGTGACACCGATGACGGATGCCACGACCACCGATCTGTACGAAGTGACGATGGCCATGTCCTATCTGCGGGAGGGGATGACCGGCCCCGCGACGTTCAGCCTCTTCGTCCGTGACCTGCCTCCTGAGCGGGGCTTCCTGGTCGCCGCGGGGCTGGAGTCCGCGCTGGACTACCTGTCGGGCTTCCAGGTCGGCGCCGACGACGTCGACGCCTTCGCCGCGGTGCTGCGGCGGTCGCCACGCGACCTTCACCCTCTGCTCGGCCTGGAGTTCACCGGCCGGGTGCGCGCGGTGCCGGAGGGACGGATCGTGCTCGCGGGAGAGCCCCTGCTGGAGGTGACCGCGCCTCTTCCGCAGGCACAGCTGGTCGAGACGTACGTGCTCAACCAGCTCAGCCACCAGACCACCATCGCCTCGAAGGCCGCTCGCTGCGTCCTCGCGGCGGCCGGGCGTCCGGTCGTGGACTTCTCCCTGCGGCGAACCCATGGCCCGCAGTCCGGGTTCCAGGCAGCCCGTGTCGGTGCGATGGTGGGATTCGCCGGGACCAGCAACGTGGCCGCTGCCACGGCCTTCGGCATTCCCGCCGTCGGTACGATGGCCCACTCCTTCGTCGAGGCGTTCGCCTCGGAGGAGGAGGCGTTCCGCGCCTTCGCGCGATCCCACCCCGGACCCGTGACCTTCCTGGTGGACACCTACGACACCGAAGCGGGCGTCCGCGTCGCGGCGCGTGTCCTGCGCGACCTCGACGGCTCGGCTCGAGGGGCGGGCTCGGCCGTACGGCTGGACAGCGGCGACCTACGGGACCTGGCGGCGCGGACCCGGTTCCTTCTCGACGCCGAGGGCCTGACGGACGTACGGATCGTCGCCAGTGGCGGTCTCGACGAGTACGCCGTGGACGACCTGGTGCGCTCGGGGGCACCGATCGACACGTACGCCGTCGGCACCCGCGTCGGGGTCTCGGCCGACGCGCCGTATCTGGACTCCGCGTACAAGATGGTGGAGTACGAGGGACGGCCGGTGATGAAGCTGTCGTCGGCGAAAGTGACGGCACCCGGCCCCAAGCAGGTGTTCCGCTGCCCCGGATACGCCGACGTGATCGGTCTGGCCGACGAGCAGCCCCCCGACGGTGGTAGGCCGTTGCTGGAGACGGTGATGCGGGGCGGGCAGCGCACCGGCACCAGGCCCACGCTCGACGAGTGCCGGGAGAGATTTGCGGCGGACCTGGGCGGGCTGCCGTCGGCAGCCCGACGGATCCGTGCGCCGGTCGCGCCTCGGGCGACGGCCTCCGAGCGGCTGAACGCACTCGCCGCCCGAGTCCGGCGCCGCGTCGAGGAACAGACGGCGGCGGCTTCCGCACGGTCCTCGGTCCCGGAACGAACCGTGTCCGGACCGCATGGGTCCGTATCGAGGTGAGGAGGAAAGCGATGCCGCACACGGCGGAGTGGAAGGTTCGACTCCACCTCTTCGAGGACGACGACGGAACCACGAAGGCACATGTGGTGCTGGAGACCGGCACCACGGCGCTCTCCGGCCACGGGACCGCGCATTGCCATCCGGCGGATGCCAACGTGCCCGAGATCGGGGACGAACTGGCGGCGGGCCGGGCCATGGAGGACCTCGCCCAGCAGCTGCTGAACATCGCCGAGCGCGACATCGAGGGCGTGGGGGTGCCGCGGGCCGGCACTCGACAGGTCACCGGATGGCCCACGTGACCGACGGTCGGCACAGCAAGTCAAGGAGGATCAGCCATGACACATCCCGTACGACACAGCAGAGGTGGGCTCTCGGCGGCCCTTCATGAGCTGGACGATCTCCGTACCCGGATGGATCAGCTCATGCACGCTGTCTTTCCCGTCGCCGGTTACCCCGAGTTCGGCACGGCCGAGCCGTGGGCGCCGCTGGCCGACGTCGTGGACACCGAGGACGCCTACCTGGTGGAACTGGAGCTCCCCGGGGTGGACAAGGACCAGATCACCGTGGAGGTCGCCGAGGGCGAGCTCGACATCCACGGTGAGGTCAAGGAGAAGGAACACACCGGGGTGGTCCGCAGGCACACCCGCCGCATGGGGCAGTTCGACTACCGCACGACTCTGCCGCCGAACTCCGACACCGAGCACATCAGCGCGGACCTGACGAGCGGAGTTCTCACGCTGCGCGTCCCGAAAACCGAGACGGGGAAGGCGCACCGCATCGAGATCACCGGCTGAGGCAGGGAGGGGCCGTCCGCAGGGCCACGCACCGGGTTCGGCCGGCGAGTGCCTGTTCCCTCCGGGCGAGGCCGCCGTCGGGCGCGCGCGGCCACCGTCTCTTGTGTCACCCGGCCGCCGGCGCCGACGGCTCCCTCAGGGGGCAGTGGTGGGGAACCGCCGGGCGTCGTCGGTCCGGTACGCGAGGTGCTCGGACACCGAGACCACCCCGTCGACGCTCCGGCAGAGTCGCTCGATGACGGGGATCAGACTGCTGAACTCGACCGAGCCGCTGAGGTCGACTCGCCCGTCGTGCACCTCGACCGTCACCTCGGAGGGAGCCAGTCTCATTGTGCGTCGCAGCACGTCCTCGGTGAGCTCGTCGCGGATGGCGTCGTCACGGCGCAGGAAGATCCGCAGCAGGTCGCCACGGCTGACGATGCCCAGGAGCCGGTCCGTCTCGTCCACGACGGGCAGCCGTTTGACGTGCTGGGCCTCCATCAGGCGGGCGGCCTCCACCACGCTCCACTCGG
>NZ_JBIUBW010000039.1:0-26578 GCF_044548465.1 Streptomyces sp. NPDC052023
CCAACGTCGCCCGAACACGCCTCACTTCATGTAAATCCACCAACCCACCATGCTCTTGATCAGCACGAACAGGAAGACCTAACGGAGTCCTACTAAGGGCTGTCCCGTAAATGATCTCCGAGCTGCCTCGGGAGTCGTTGGCCGTCGTGCGGGCCGCTCGTCTATCCGGCGAGGGCGAGGTTGTACATCCGGGCGATGCCGAGCATGGCGTGGTGGACTCCGTCGCCCTTGAGGCGGCAGTCGCGGAGGATCTTCCAGGTCTTCATACGCGCGAAGACGTGCTCGACGCGGGCGCGGACCTGCTTGTGGGACTTGTCCTGTGCTTCCTTCCAGTCCGGAAGGTCTTCGCCCTTGCGTCGGCGGTGGGGCATCACGAGCCCGGTGCCGGGATAGCCGCCGTCGGCGATCGTGAGTGTTCTGCCGACGGCGGCTTTGGCGCCGGATTCCTCCCATGCCTTGCAGTCGTTGCGGTTGCCGGGCAGGGGCTGGCCGACCACGACGACCAGGCGGGTATCGGCGTCGATGACGACCTGGTGGTTGGTCGAGTACCGGTAGTTCTTGGACTGCTCCGCCACCGCGTGGTCCCGGGTTGGGACCAGGGTGCCGTCCACGATGAGCACGGTGTCCTTGGCGAACCGCTTGCGGGGTTGGAGCGCGATCATCGGCCCCAGGTGGTCGATGATGCGGTCCGCTGCCGACTTGGACACCCCGAGGAGTGGGGCGAGCTGGCGCATTGTCAAGTTCGTGCGCCAGTACGCCGCGACCAGCAGAGACCGGTCCTCCAGCGGGAGGCTCCATGGCCGGCCCTTGCGGACCGCATCCGCACCCTCGCGCCGCAGTACGGTCACCAGCTTGCCGAACAGGCGAGGGCTCAGCCCGGTGAACGGGGCTATCCAGGACGGCTCCGAAGTCGTGATCACACCAGACACCGCGAGATCATTTCACTCGTCACCGGGCGTCCTCGTTCACGGCAGTTCTGGACGGTCTCACCGAACCTTGAGCAGCGCTCCTCACAGGCCCCGGTGACCTGACTCAGTCGAAGAGGGCAACGAGTCCATTCACCCAGATCGCGAGGAACACAAGGACCGCCGTCAGGCAGCCGACGCCCGCCAGCACACCGCCGACCGTCCACGGCTCGAAGGGCGCCTCGTACTCCCCTTCCAGGTCGTCCCGGTAGGAGGCGGGGTCGTCCCAGTCGACGGGGTGCCCCAGCTCCTCGGCGCAGGCGGTCCGCACCGCGACCAGCTGCCCCTTCGCGAAGGCAGTAACCGCCTTCGTCTCGGGGCCGTGCCAGGCGAGGGCCTTCATCCGCCACCCGGGAGACCCGTACCGCGCCTCGAAGGCGGCGGTCTCGTCGGCGTTCCGGTCCTCTTCGAGGTACATCCAGCGTCCAGCCTCGGCGGCGTCGCCGTAGAGCCGGTATACCTCGGCCAGACGACGGCGGAGCGTCAGGTCGTGTGGGAAGGACGAGATGAGACCGCGCAGGCGCTGGCGCGCGACGGGAACCCGGCCGGCGGCCAGGTCTGCATCGACTCGGGCAAGGGTCTCTCTCAGGGGCATGAATGCATGATCGGATACCGCACTGAACTACGTCGACCTGGTTTTGTCGCTCAGCACTCGCTCGCTCTCAACGGCATCTGCTGAACCTCACTGAGACGGGACACCGCCACTTACGGGACAGCCCTTAGCGGGACGCGTGACCGCCCGGACGGCCCCTGGAGCAGTGACCGGGAGGTTCACCGGGTTGTCGGGCTTTGGCTCGGGTTCTGGAGGAAGGCGATCAGAGCGGCTGTGAGCTCTGCGGGCGCGTCCTCTTGGACGAGATGCCCCGCACCGGCGATTGGTTCAAGTCGCGCGCCCGGGATGCGGGCTGCGAGCTCCCGTCCTTTCGCCACAGGGATCCAGGTGTCGTCCTCGCCCCAGCACACCAGCGTGGGGATGCCGATCTCGCCGTACTGCTCCTGCACCTCGTCGGTGTAGAGCTGGTCGGCCTGGGCGATCTGCCGGTAGAAGGCCGCCTGGCCGGGGTTGCCGAGCCAGGGCCGGACGAGCTGGTCGAGGACTGCCGGGTGCAGGCCTCGACTGCTGGCCGAAGTGACGTACTCGCGCACCAGGGCATGGTGCAGCGCGGGTGGCAGTTGCTCGAAGACCTCGGAGTGCTCCCCGACAAGCCGGAAGAACGGCGACCCCCACGGCGCCAGCGCGACCGGGTCGACCAGAGCGAGCGCGCGATAGCGGGCGCCGTGCAGCAGATGGGCCCGCAAGGAGACGGCGCCCCCGAAATCGTGTGCGACCACCAGGGGTTCCTTCAGGCCCCAGTGCGCAAGAAGCTCGGTGAAGACCCTGCCCTGGGCAGCCAGGGAGACATCCTGGCCGACGGACATCTCCGATGCGCCGTAGCCGGGCATGTCCCACACGAACACCTGGTGCTGGCGGGCGAGTGAGCGGGCGACAGCGCGCCAGACATACGAGGAGAAGGGTGTGCCGTGCAGGAGCACGACCGGATCCTGACCGGGTTGTCCCAGGCTTCCCCAACGGACGTCGCCCGACTTGCTGCGGAATGTCTCGGCCAACTGCCATTCACTCACGGGTGCTGTTCCTCTCGGCTGTGTTTCCTGCTCAAGCGGGTGATCCAACTGGGTTCAGTTCCGGACAGCGTGGTCACTGGCCGGTAGCGCTACGCCCGGACAGTGAATTCGTTGTACCTGGTCGCGCGGCAGCGGATGTGACGGTGCAATACCGTGGTCTGGACGGTGTGGGTGGGGTGATGGGAGTTGGCGAGAGTGAACTCCCGCAGCGGCCCGAAGGAGGCCTCGTTCGGCTTCGCCCGTGATTCACAGACCGGCTCTGCCACCGCACCTCCAGGCACCGATCGGATGTGACCTTTACATCCAACCTGGCGCCAGAGGTCGGCGGGCATCGTATTCGGACAAGCCATCGAGTTTCCAGAGCAGCGCCTTGCGGTCCCGCTGGACTCTCCCCTGCAGGTCGTCTTTCGCGAAGTCATCGATCATGCGGCATGAGCCTGCCATGGGCTGCTCATGGTCTCAAGATCGCGTACGTCGAGGTTGGCGACGACTGGCAGAGCCGAGGCCTGGCCATTGCCCCGCCCCGATCTGCTGCAAGAAGCTCGCGAAACTTGCCATGTGAGACAACCTCTCAGGGCTGTCCCGCAATGATCAGGAAGCCCCGTTCGCGGACATACACGCTTTGAGGAGCGGTCATGCGCCGCACCGAGCCGTCACGAGGTTCGTTCACCGAGGCCGAAGCCCCGTTGGACCCGCTGGCGGAGGCGCGTCACAAGGCTCGGGGCGCGACGACGGGCGCCGTGCTGCTGTTTCAGGTTCTGACCGAGCGCGAGGAGAAGAACAGCGTCGCGATCGCTTCGAACGAGAGTTTTAGTGGGTGGACGAAGACGTTCCCCGATCCGCGCCTCTGCGCGGCCATCGTCGACCGGCTGACTTTCAACGGCGCCATCATCCAGACCGGCACCGAGTCCTACCACCTCGCCCACACCAAGGCCCAAGCCGAACAAGCCGAGTCAGCTGACCGGGCGCCACACGGAAGGAGCCACCTGACATCCAGCCGAACCAGCGCGCCGTCCAGGAGCCGCCATGACGCTGAACCTGCGACGCGGGTCAAGCTATGAGCAGGCGGAGGCCGAGATCTGCCGCGTCGAGGTCGGCGAGGTCGCTGTTGCGCTCGGCCCACCGGCCGGAGTCGAGGTCGTCGCTGAGACTTCGCACCGCCCGCTGCTCGGCCTCCGGCCCGACCCTCGTCCACACCGACATCGCACGGCGCACGTGATCCTCCAGATACGCCCCCGGTCGGCGCCAGTACGCCTCGAACAGGCCGTCAGCGCAGTCCCACGGGATGGGCACCGGCTCGGCGCGGGCATCGATCGCGTCGGCCATCCCAGCAAGCGAGGGAAACTCTGCGAGGACGGCGGCGAACTCGGGCAGGTAGTCGCGGGTAAGCCAGAACCGGTCCTGCCATCCGGGCTCGTCGGTGTCGAACGTGAGCACCACCACGCGGCAGGCCACGCGCCGCATCTCGCGCAGCCCCGCTATCGGGTCCCCCCAGTGGTGAACGGTGGAGACGGCCATCGCAACATCGAAGGACTGGGCCTCGAACGGCAGGTTCTCCGCGGCGGCGGCCACGCACGGCGCCGAGCCAGCAGGCCGCTGCCCCCGCATGACCGCCGATGGCTCCACCGCGGTCACATCGCGATCAGCAGGCTCGTAGGAGCCGGTGCCGGCCCCGACGTTCAGCACCGTCTGCGCGTCGCCGAGCGCGTCCCAGATCCGCGCGGCGATCCGCGGCTCGGTACGCCGTGTCGCGGTGTAAGCGCCGCCGATCGCGTCGTACAGCCGTGCACCGAGCATCTCCAGTTGCTCCTCCGGTGTCACCATCAGTCCCTTCGCCCGTGCCTCAAGTTCTCTGTCAATGGCCGCCACCATGGCGTCAGCGCGATCGCGCCGCTCCAGCAGCAGGCCGCGCAGTCGGCGCAGGTGCGCGACCGCGTCGGTGGACGGGTCGCCGACCAGTTCCGCGACCTCCCGCAGCCCGAAGCCCAACCGCCGATAGGCCAGCACCTCCCGCAGCCGCTCCACATCGACCGCCGAATAGGCCCGGTACCCGGCCGGGGTCCGCGCCGACGGCCGAACGAGCCTGATCTCGTCATAGTGATGCAGCGTGCGGACGCTCACGCCGGCCAGCTCGGCTACGCGTCCCACGGTCCAGTGATCTTCCACGGCACCGACTATGCAGCCTGACGCCGCGTGAGGGTCAAGAGCCTCACTCACGGCAGCAAGAGCCGAACGCGAGGCAGCGGTCCGAGGCGACTCCTGCAAGCCAGAGCGCTGGTCCGGTTCGGCGAAGCCTGGAACCGGACGGAGTGGCCACGCAGCGGCCGAGTGACATCAAAAGTCACTGACATTGATCACGATGCCCGCCCCAGAATGACTCCCGAAGTCGCTCCGAAATGACTCCCTCAGAACCCGCGCTTGTGCAAGTAGGCGCAGATCGCGCGTGAGTAGCACGCCTTGTCCGCCAGGACCACGTCCGGCCCCGTACGGAGCCGTCCGCGGAGGCGTCGGAACACGCGGACATGCCAACACAGGGGCGAACGCGGGTGCGACGCCCACCGCGAGATCCGCCGATGACGTGGCCGACCGGTTCACCGCCCGGGGCCCCTCCTGCGGGCCCGGCGGCGTGCTGGTGAGCGCGAACCGTCGTAGAGTCCACCGACACGACCCAACCGAGGTCCTCGTCCGCATCGGCATGGGCGATCAGTGCAGTGAACACCCGCCCTCAAGTACCGTCCGTCTCGGGCTCACATCCGCAGCCGGTTGTAGGCGCCTTTCAATCCGCGCCCACTGCGCGTCAGTCAACGCCCTGTCCGAACCAGCGACCCGAGGATGCGCGTGCACGACGCCGTGGTGACGGCTGGATGAGACGGGCCTGCCCGGTGGCATTCCGGATGCGTTGCCCCGGCACCCGGAGTCGCCGTCGCACCATGCCGTCGGCCGGGAGCTGGTAGCGGGTATCGCGGACTGATTGCGGGCATCGGAACTGCTAGCGGACATCGGGAACTGATAGCGGGTCGGGAGCGGATAGCAGGTCGGACGCGCGCTGAGGGGCGGCCATGCGCTGCCTGGACGGGGGCTGGTCAGAGCGTCAGCGTCGCGGTCAGCAGGGCCCTGGCCGCGGTGCTGTCGCCGCTGATCCGCCGCGAGTCCATGGGCTGCCGCTTCCACAGGACGAGCAGCAGTTCGGCCGCGGTGGCCTCGACCTCGGCGGCAGCGGGACCTGAGGCAAGCGGCCGTGCCCGCGGGACATCTCCCGGCTGGATCAGCCAACCGTGCCCGGTGTCGGTGGTGCGCAGCGCCACGGAAGCCGGAAGCGGCTTCTGCTCGCTGCCTTGCCAGACCCTGGGAACCATCAGGGCGAACACCTCGTCCACGCCGTCGGCTGCGATCAGCGGATCCACGTACACCTCGGCCCCCGTGGCCAGCTGTGCGTCGACCAGGTGGACCGCCGTATCCATGGCCACGCGCCGGAACCAGAGCGCCGCCACCGCGTCTTCGATACCGAACGCCCAGCACGACGCTGCGGGATCGGCCTCGTCCAGGACCTCGAGGAGCGAGGCCGCCCCCTCCGCGTACCAGTCGGCGAGCTGTTCCCCGGCCGCCGGGGCGAACTCCTCCCGGCACAACTGACCGCTCCGCACCACCTCCGCCACCCAGCGGCTCGACTGGCCCAGATGGATGCCCAGGTCGTGCAAGCTCCAGCTGCCGCAGGTGGTCACCGGCGTGTCCGGGTCGGCGGTGCGCAGCAGCGGCTCGAAAGCGGCTGTCTGTTCTCGCAGAGCCTTCAGGTAGGTAGCGGTGTCCAGCGGCAGCGGGACGGGGTTCAGATGCACAGCGATCTCCAGCGGGGCGAGTGCCTGGTGGGGAGCTTGGTGCCGCTCCCAGAGCTTCGACGCCATTGAGGATGATGCTCAACATCCTGATCGCGGGACAAGCAGGCCCCGCTGGGTTCAGATTTACAAGCCTGGAGCGATGTTGCGCAGCAGCGGGAGCGCTCGCACGCCTCACCTGCCCCCGCAGCCGCCGGGGGCTGGTTGCGGGTCGGCCATCCCACGACGGCCATACGGGCTCGAACAAGCACCCCGCTCAAGCACGGACCTCACCCGGCCGGACGATCAGGCGGGTCAAATCCCGCTAGCTTTACTTCCACTATCCAGCTAGCCTCTCCCGCATGACTGACGAACAGCAGTTCCAGGTGCACGAAGTGTCGCCCTCCTACTGGAAGGTGACCTTCTCCAACGGCCCGATCAATCTCATCGACGTGGACACGATCGAGCAGCTGGCCGTTCTCGTGGACCGCATCGAGCAGGCTCCTGATCTGACCGTGGTCGTCTTCGAGAGCGCCAACCCCGACTTCTTCATGGCGCACTTCGACTTCCTGGCGGACGGGGCTCGCGTGGCGGCCATGGAGCCCGGCCCGACAGGACTCCATCCCTACTCGGACAACCTGATCCGTCTCGGCAAGGTCCCCGCTGTCACGGTCTCCGCGATCAAGGGTCGCGCCCGGGGCGCCGGTAGTGAGTTCGCGCTGGCCACGGACATTCGGTTCGCCGGCCCCCACGCCGTATTGGGTCAGTTCGAAGTCGGAGTCGGCGCCGTGCCCGGAGGCAACCCGACAGGGCGACTGGCGCGGATGGTCGGGCGAGGCCGCGCGATGGAGATTCTCCTCGGAGCGGACGACTTCACCGCGGAGCTGGCAGCCCAGTACGGGTACGTCAACCGTGTCCTCCCCGACGACCAGCTGGACGATTTCGTCGATGCCTTCGCGCGCCGCATCGCAGGGTTCGACAAGGTCGCCGTGTCCGAGACCAAGGCCCTCATCGGCGCGAGCGCCGGAATCCCGGACGAAGAGTTCGGATCAGCGCTCTCCGCCTACTTCCGCACAGCGGGACGTCCGGAGAACCAGCACCGCGTCCAGCGGCTGTTCGACCGCGGCCTGCAGAAGCCGGACGGCGTCGAGCTGGATCTCGGGAAGCAGGTCGCAGAGCAGGACTGAGCCCCGAAACCCAGCCCCGAGTCGGTGCGCAGCGGCGCGGGCTTCTTACGATGCCCGCGCTTCCGCGTGGCGTGTCGCCGGTGCGAGAGCTCCGCACGCCGGCGTTGGCCGCGGGCGGCGGCTCGCGATACGGCAACGACCACAGGCACGCGTCCACTGCGCGGCCGAGGGTTCAGGCCGGGGAGATGAAGATCCCCGGCACGCCCGCCTGCCCCCTACGCGAGCAGGTCGACGTCCGACGCCACCACCTCACGCGCGTCGTCATCGGCGATGAAGCCGACGTGGACCGACCGCCCGGTGGAACGCTGGCGCCGCAGCGCGGAGGGGCCCGAGGGGCGCGGCCGGTGACGGTCGCCCCACTGCTGCAGCGCGGCGAGCACCACCTGCAATTCCTCTCCGGCGGGGGTCAGGTGGTAGCTGTCGCGCTGCCGGCTTCCCGGGGCCTGGTAGGTCCGCTTGCGGAGCACTCCCGCGCCGACCAGGGTCTTCAGTCGCGTGCTGAGAAGGTTCGGCGCGATGCCCAGCGAGGCCTGGATCTCGGCGAAGCGGTGCTTCCCGCAGTAGACCTCCCGGATGATCAACAACGTCCACCGTTCGCCCAGCACCTGAAGGCTGCGTTCGATGGAGCAGGACGGCTCTTCATGCGCGTCGTCGGACATTCCGTCTCCCTCTACGTCACAGCAACCATGCGTTGGTCGCCAGTCTAGCTTGCATTTCGCAAGGCAACCCGGTCCCACGACGTCGGCGCCTCCCCTGCTACGTACGACGTCCCGAGCCACCGAGCCTCGACCCAACGCCGGGAGCCACTGACGGAAAACGTGCTCGGCTTCGCCCACGAGGAGGGCCGGCTCAAAGAGCTGTCCCGGTGGACAACGCTTCCGTTCTCCGCGGTGGTGATGGCTTTCGGCCTGTGGTGATACCAGAAGACGATGAAGACCTCGGAGTCCTCGTCACGGTTGGTCCGCCGCCCTGGTCGCCGCGGCCCTGGTCGCCGACACCCCCCTCGGCGCGTTGCAGAGGGCCCTGCCGGTGCTGCCGGAGGGCACCCGGTTGCATGCCGCCCAGAGCGAGGTCCTGCGCCTGCACGCCGGCGGAGCCACCGCTGAGCAGGCCGTGTGCGCTGGCCGGACAGCCCGGGTGCGAAGAAGTTCTGCTGGAATCCGAGCTCGTGATGACGCGCAAGCGTGGCTCGGCTCATTCGTCGAGCAGATCGGCGACGCGCCCGCCGAATCGTTTGTCCAGGTCCCCTTCTTCCGCTGCCACGCCGAAGCGCACCAGCCCATCTGCGTCCGTTCCATGCCCGGATCGGCGCGAGGCCGGCACCGACGCTCCGTGGTGTCGCTGCGGAAACTGGCCAGGCCGTCCTGCCCCTGACCCCTACGTCGCGCGGGCGCCGGGCCGCCATGGAGGCGAGACTTGGTGCCGTGCCGGTCTGGCCGGTCCGCTCACCGCGCTCCGCGCGTGGGGCCCGCCTTCCCCACCACCGTCACTCTCTCGGGAGAACGTCGCATCGGTCGGCGCTCGGCCCCGTCCGCTTCCGGGGTGGCACCGCCACTCCTTTCGCGCCGCCCTTCACGGCCGTCGCGCGCGGAACGGCGCTTGCTCACGGCATGAATCGTCAGCGCCAGCGCCCCCACTGCGAGGCTGATCATTCCCGCGAGGACCATGGCTGACCAGCCGCATGACGCGAAGAGCGCGATGGCGACGGCGGAGCCGATCGCTCCCCAGGCGAACTGGAAGAAGATGTAGACGGTGTTGAGGCGGGCGCGCAGGGCGGCGGGCCCGGTGAAGACCCGGGCCTGGTTGGCCACTTGCGCGCTGGTGGTGCCGTAACCGAGCAGATTGGCACCGACGACGAGGGCTACGACGGAATCCGCGCCCAGCAGGAAGACGACGAACGCGGAACCCGCGGACACGAGAGCGACGCCATTGACGGCGTCCGGGCCGTAGCGGTCGGCGAGCCGGCCCGAGTAGCGGGCTGCCAGGGCGCCGGGCACGCTACCGAGACCGAAGAGCCCTGCGGGGGCCGGCCCGAGTCCCAGGGGCCCCTCGGACAGGTGGAAGGCCAATGTCGCCCAGAACGCGGAGAAGGCCGCGAAGCCGGCCGCGCCGAGGACCAGGGACAGGCGCAAGGATGAGTGACGGACGATGAGCGGCGGCATCGACGCGAGCAGCTTCAGATAGCTGGTCCTGTCCTGTCCGGTGCCCGGCCGGCGTTCCGGCATGTACCTGGGCAGGACGAACAGCAGGGCTGCGGTCGCGACCGCGGCGGCGAAGTAGCCCGATCGCCACGTACCGGTGGCTTCGGCGAGGGCTCCGGACGCGGCACGGGAGAGCAGCGCCCCCAGGGTCAGTCCCATCCCGACGGCCCCCAGAGCCCGGCCGGCCTGGCCGGGCCGTGCCATCGAGGCGGCGGTCGGCATGATGACCTGTGGCAGCACGGTGGTCATGGACAGGACGAGGGTCGCCATGGCCAGCAGGCTGAGCGAGGGGGCCAGCGCTCCTGCGAGCAGACCAAGCGCGGTGATGACGAGCAGGACCCGCGAGAGCCCACGCAGCCGTACGCGGTCGGCGAGCGGGACAACAGCGACGATGCCCAGCGCGTAGCCGATCTGGCCGGCTGTGGCGACGATGCCCGCTGCCGAGGATGCGGGACGCGCCAGGGCGGTCGATCTTCTGCCTCGGCGCCGGATGGGGCACACCCGACCCCGTCGACGCCGACATCCGCCGCGTCCGCTCCGAGCTGGCTGCGGACGGCCTGGTCACCATGGCGCTGGGGCTGCGCGGTCCCGACGACACCAGCATGGACACCGTCGCCCGGGAGCTGGAACTGGCGGAGGTACTCGGCCTGCGCACCAGCCTGCATATCGCAGCCGAGGGGACAGTCACCGAACTGCGCAAGCACGGTCTGCGTCGGGACACCACCACCTTCGTGCACGCCAACGGCATCAGCGACGAACAGCTGCGGATGCTCGCCGACGCGGGCAGCTCACTGTCGGTCAGCCCCGACGTCGAGCTGAAAATGGGGTTCGGATCGCCGGTGACCGGCCGGGCACTGGCCGCGGGTCTGCGCCCCACGCTGTCCGTCGACGACGTCCCGTCGGTCGCCGGCGACATGTTCTCCACCATGCGTACCGCCTTCGCCGCGCAGCGCGGTCTGGACGGCGGCCTGCGCTCCGGTGACCTCCTGGAGTTCGCCACCGTCGATGCCGCCCGGTCGTGCGGGCTCGACACCCGAACCGGCAGCCTCACGCCTGGCAAGGACGCCGACATCATCCTGCTGCGCGCCGACGACTTGACCGTCTTCCCGGTCACCGACCCCGTCGCCACCGTCGTCAGCGCAGGTCATCCCGGCCTCGTGGACACGGTCCTCGTCGCCGGCAATGTCGTCAAACGTGACGGCGTACTGGTGGGCGTGGACTTGGCCGCGCTGAGGACCCAACTGCTGGAATCCCGCAACCGGATCGCGGAGGCCGCCGGCATCCCGCTCGACGACACCTGGCGCCCCCGGCCGGAATCGGCGTAGAAGCATGGGGCTGCGCACGTCAGAGACGTGGCCTCTCAGCCGTTACGGGGGGGCGGGCGTTCGGGCAGAGGCGGTGAGAAGGCGACGTGAGTGCGCGGCCGAGACGCCCGCCCCCGAATCCGCAGGCTCGCAGCGGCACGTACGCTCACCGGCACATCGTTGCACCTCGGTCAGCCCTGAGAGTGCGGGCCGTTGTCGTCGAGTGCCGCTCGGAGCCGGCTGAGCCACTCTGTGCCGAGCCGACGCCCGTCGGGAAGCTGGTCGCCTCGATCCCAGCGCCAAGTCGTGATCACCGCCAGGACGAGCATCCGGCACTCGCGCAGCAAGTCCTGATCGATACCCGGATAGTGCTTGCCGACTTCGCCGGGCGCATGCGCGAGGTCGAATTCCACGGGCCCACGGCAACACGTCTCGAGGTCGATGAACAGCAGTCCGTTCCTCGTGGTGAGGACGTTGCCCGGATGGGGCTCACCGTGCAGCAGCTGCTCGGCGGCGCCGCGCTCGCCGATCGCTCGTCTCAGGTTGCGCAACGTGTCGCCGAGCAGCTGACGGTCCGCGTCTGCAAGCGCCGGAGTGTGCTCGCGGTTCGCCACCAGTTGCTGAGCCTGCTCGACGCGCACCGTGAAGTGCGGCGCCGCGACATCGAGTTCGCGCATGCCGGTATGCAGCCGCTCAAGCGCGTCGGCGTAGCCGGCTGGGGAGATCTCATGGGGTGTCAGGGGCTCGTAGTAGGTCCACAGCGTGACCACGAAGCCGTCACGCTCATGGACGCGTGGCTCCACTCGAGGCTCGAGAGCAGCCACAGGGCAACCGGATTCCGTGAGCCGCTGAGCGAGTTCGATCTCGAACTGGGCGACCTGTTGCGCAACAGGGGCCACCCGGGCCAGGACGTCACAGGGCAGCAGACGCACAGTGAGCTTGTTCGAGTCCTGGAGAACGATCGCGTCGTCGACCGTCAGGCCAAGTGATGAAGCGGTCGCCATGGCCGCGACCACCGCACGCGAGCGCTCCGACGCCTGCATCGTCGCCAGGCCCCTCTCCCCCGGGTACTGCCATGACTCTCCGTGCGGTGCAACCTGCGCACCCTACCAAGGCCGCAGGGGCACTTCCCGGCCGCGCCCGCGCGGCCGGGAGCGGTTGCAGGCGGACCGTTCGGGTCAGCTCCGTAGTGACGACAGCGCGGCGGCGACTCGCTCGACTGCCTCGTGCGGGGTCGAGGCGTGCGGGGAAAGCCTCAGCGAGTCGGTACGCACCGTCGCGGTGACCCCCTCGGCCTGCAACGCCTTGGCGACGAGGAGGGGATCCTGATCCGGCAGCGCGAAGGAGAGGATGCCGGCGCGCCGCGACGGCTCGGCCGGGGACAGGACGCGGCCGCCGGACCGCTCGACGACCTCGACGAGTTCGGCGATCCGCGCCGCGATCACGGTCTCGATCGCCGCGACGGAGTGCCGTTCCACGAGGCCCAACGCGGCCGCGAACGCCGCCGCCGCCACCGGGCTGAGGTGGGTGATCGACCAGCGCCGGGCGTCCACGGCGGGCGGATGCTCCGTGCCGTCGAAAAGGCCGGCCTCCTCGACACCGGTCCAGCCGGTGAGAACCGGCTCAAGGGAGTCAAGCGCCCGGTCGGACAGAGTCGCGAAACCTGTGGACCAGCCCGCGCGCAGCCACTTCTGGCCGCCCACGACCAGCACGTCGGCCGCCTCCCATGCCATGTGTGTCACGCCGAACGCCTGGATGGCATCCACGATCAGCAGCCGATCCGGCCCGATCGCCTCGCGCAGCGCCGCCAGGTCCGCGCGGTCTCCGGTGCGGAAGTCCACAGCGCTGACGGACACCGCGACGGTGTCGTCCGTCAGCGCGCGGACCAGGTCCGGGCCGATGCCCTCGCCGGGCGCCGGGTCGAGCCAGCGTGGCGTGACCCGGCCCAGGTCCGCGGCGCGGCGCCACGGGTACTGGTTGGAGGGGAAGTCGGTGCGTGGGGCGAGGACGACGCCCTCGCGGATGCCAAGGGCAGCATGGAAGAGGCCGGTTGAGGCGTTCGGCAGGAGCACGGTGTGCCGGGCGTCGGTACCCACCAAGCGGGCCGCGCTCTCCCGCGCCGCCTGATCGGCCTGCATGAGGCCGTCCACGGTGCTGTGATCGGGCCGGGCGGACTCCTCCGTCGTACGCGCCGTGGCCGCCACGACCTCCCGCGACGGCGGCCCGAAGCGTGCGAAGTCCAGGTACCCGGCGGGTGCGTCAAAATGGGCTGCGTATGACGTGAGCACGGGGCTCTTCCTTCCGAGACGGACCGATCGAGCGGAGCATGCGGCTACCGCATCGGGCCACGACCCCACGCATGCACCGGCTCACCTCATCGGCGGCGAACGTGCCGCCCCGCTCCCCCATACGGTACGGCGCTCGAGTACGAAGGCATCGGCATCCCCCCTAAAACCACCTTGCACCGGTCATGGTGGATGCCGCCTGGCGCATGCCGGCGTCCGCGGCGTGCGGCGTTGTTCCGCGGGTGTCACGGTGAGGCAACACCACGCCGGCGCCCGGCGCCGGAGCGCCATGACAGACGCATCATCTGAGTCCGGGAGGACGCGACGGGCGGCCGGGGCAATGGAGTTCACAGTCGGACGGATCAGACGGCGGGGGCAGCTCGGTCTGACAGCGGGGCTCATCGGGCTGGCCGGAGGTCTGGTGTGGTTCGCCGTCGGCGACAGCGTCGACGGTCCGCTGGCGTGACGCTGTACGGGGCCATGGCGTCGCTCACGGGGGCCGCGCACTTGTGGAAGGCGCGGCGGCCGTTCCGGCTGCGCGTCGACGGGTTCGGGATCACACTCCACGACGCGGAACTCGCCTGGGAGCAGATCGACCGGGTTGCCCTCTGGCATCCGCCCAACACCGGTGAGAACAGCGTGGACACCAAGCCCCCCAAGCCGCACCTGCGACTCTGGACGGCGAGGAGTCGTCGCCCAGCCCGGCTCGAACCGCCCGCAGCACGCTGAAGCTGCGGGCGAAGACCTCGCACACCAGTACCTGGTCGCGGATCAGCCAGCCTCAACGGCCCCACCGCATGGAGCACGGCGTTCGCCAGCAGCTCGCCGATGATCTGCTCGGCCGCGGGCACCAGCCTTTCCAGACCCCAGTCCACCAGTGCCCGCACTGCCGTCGCGCGGACGCCCCCGACGGCGGACGGGTCGGCGTCCAGTTCCCACTCCCTGACCTGGTCCGGACGGAGGGATCGGGTCCGGGCCAGGAGCACCATGACATCGTCGGCCTGCTCGCCGGCCGGAACGGTGCCGACGACCGCCGAGCGGAGGTCCTCCAGTGGGGCCCCTGGCCGCTGGGTCAGTGCGCCGCGGAGACGCTCCAGCCCGAAGTCGATGTCACGGTCACGGGTCTCGACGAGACCGTCGGTGTACAGGACGAGCGTGCTGCCTTCACTCAACTCAATCTCCACGTGCTCGCAGATCTGCCTGCCCACACCGAGCGGTGCCCCGGCGGGAATGTCCAGCAGCGTGACGGCACCGGAGGGATCGACGAGTGCGGGCGGCGGATGGCCCGCCCGTGCGGCGTAGCACCGCCGGGTGACCGGGTCGTGGACGATGTAGAGGCAGGTGGCTCCGCTGATGGTGGTGGGCATGGCCTTCGATTCGAAGTCCTCGGCCGCCAGCCGGGTGAGCAGGCCGTCGAGGTGGGCCAGCACCTCGGCGGGGGCAGGTCCAGGGCGGCGAGTGTGAGCATCGCGGCGCGAATCCGTCCCATGCCCGCCGCGGCGCTGATGCCGTGGCCGACGACGTCGCCGACCACCAGGGCGATCCGCGCACCGGACAGCTCGACCGCGTCGAACCAGTCGCCACCGACGCCGCCGCGCCGGTCGGTGGGCAGATAGCGCCACACCACGTCGAGGGCGTTGCCGCCGCTCGGATTTCGTGGCAGCAGGTCGCGTTGCAGTGCCAGGGCCGCAGTGTGTTCGCGGGTGTAGCTGCGCGCGTTGTCCAGGCTCAGTGCCGCCCGGCTGACCAGTTCCTCGGCTACTACGCGGTCGTTCTCGTCGAACGGAACCGGATTCTCGGTGCGCACGAGCACCGCGACGCCCAGAATCTCGCCCCGGGCGTGGATGGGTATGACCAGCAGGCTGTGCATCCCGAGCGAGATGATCCTCTCGCGTCGGCCCGGGTCGTGGTCCAGCCACGATCCCGGTGACATGTCCAGGACGGCCTCCAGGTGGGATCGGCCGGTGTCCAGGACCTTCAAGAAGGGCGAGTGCGGGGGGACGAGGACCGGCTCGCCGCGCGCCCACAGCGATTCCGGGGTGCCCGCGTGGATCGACGCCATGCCCCCGCGGTGAAATGCCGGGACGGCGCCGGACCCGGTGGTGCCGAGCCGTGCGAGGGGTTCGTCGCCCAGTTCGGCCGCGTCCGCCAGGTCGACGGTCGCGTAGTCCGCCAACGCGGGCACCAGGACGTCGGCCAGATCCTGGGCGGTCTGCATGATGTCGAGCGTGGTGCCGATGCGGGTGCCCGCCTGGCTCAGCAGGGTGACCCGCTCCCGCGCTCTCCGTGAGGTGGTGACGTCGACGTTCGTGGAGCACACACCGGGCTCGCCGTCGCGTGCGTTCTCCACCGGGAACACCGACAGTGCGTAGGTGTGGCGCCAGCGACGGTCCCGCTGGTCGAGTTCGCGGTCGATCACCGGTACGCCGCTCTTCAGAACCTGCCGGAACAGGGCCGTGACCTGTTCGGTGTCCGCGTACAGCGGTGACTCCTGCAACGGCTTGCCCAGCCGCTCCGGCCAGGAGGGCCCGTATGCACGTGCCAGGGCCGCGTTCAGCCACACCATGCGCAGCTCGGAGTCCCAGACCGCCGTCGGGAAGGGACTGTTCTCCGCGACGGACACCGCGGGCGTCGATTCCGCCGCTCCGAGCAACGAGACCAGCCAGTCCACCGTCCCGTCCGGCCCTGGAAGCGCGGACACTCGCATACTCACCTGCACGGCGCGCCCGTCACCATGGCGCAGAAGCGTACGTCCGGACCATTCGCGGGCGAACCAGCTCTCGGCTTCGCGGGCATCTTCTTACGCTAGGTCTGCCGTCCTGCGCCTGCGAAGCGGCCCGGCGTGCCGTGGGCCGCGCTGTGAGTCTGGAGCCCGGTGACAACCAGTAGCACAGCGATGACGCGGGACCTCGCTGCCCCGTGCGCCCCCACGAGCGACCCAGGGGGCTTGCTGACCGAGCGTGAAGCGAAGGTCGCTGGGGGGATCGGCGACGCCTTGATCGGGGCGCCGCGCTGACGACGGTGCCCCGACGGACCAGGGCGGGGTGGAACGAGGCGGGCCGGCCGACGCAGATCGGGCGGCGGAGCAGGCCCGGGATGGCGACCCGTTTCCGGGCGAATGAGCAGGCCCGGTGCCGTTGCACTCGCAGATCGCGCCTATCATCCGCAACGTCCGACGTGACCTGGGATATACCCTTTGGCGCCTGGTTGCGCGTAACCTGGCCGACTGCCCTCGCACCCGGCGCAGCGGCAGCGGGGCACGTCACATCGATCGTTCAGGAGACCCATGCAACCCCGGATAGCCTCCCTCCCGCCCGTCGCCCTGGCGGGCGGTGCGCTGACTGTCGGCATCGGCGGGCTGTATCTCACCACTCTGCTGTTGACCGGCGGCGAGATCGAGGCGGGCACGACGGTGCGCGGCGTGGACATCGGGGGCCTGACCCGCGCGGAAGCCACCCAGAAGCTGGAGCGGCACCTGCCGGCCACCGGCCCGCGACAGCTGGCGGTGACGGTCGGCGAGCGCAAGGGCGCGGTCGATCCGCAGCAGGCGGGGCTGTCGTTCGACATCCCGGAAACCCTGGATCGGGCCGCGTCCACCGGCAAGGATCCTGTCAGCCTGTTCGGCGGGCTGTTCCGCTCGGGCGGTGACGTCGAGCCGGTCGTACGCATCGACAAGGACAAGGCCCGTGCCACCCTCGGGAAGCTGGCCACGACGCTCGACCAGCAGGTCCGCGACGGCGCCGTCTCCTTCGACGGCGGCCGTGTCGAGCAGACCGCGCCACGCACGGGATACGCGTTGAACGTGGACGCCGCCGTAGACGCCCTGCGTGCCCCGTTCCTTCGCGGCGCGACGGAGTCGGTCACAGTGCTACCCACACGCGAGACCAAGCCGAAGGTCACGGCGGAAGAGGTACGGCGGGTGGTGCGCACGTTCGCGCAGCCGGCGATGTCGGCACCGGTCACGCTCACAGCGCACGACAAGCGATTCACGATCACCCCGGCCGTGCTGGGCGAGCACCTGACGCTGCGGCCGGACGAGACCGGCAAGCTCACGCCGGCACTCGACAGCAAAGGCCTGCGCGCCACGCCCGAGGTGGCCGGCGCCCTGAACGCCCTCCCCGCCACCCCTCACAACGCCCGCCTGGGGCTCGAGGGCGACAAGGTGGTGGTGGCCGCCGACGCCGGCGCCGGCGTGGAGGTCACCGACAAGGCACTGGGCAAGGCCGTCCTGCCCCTGCTCACCAAGTCGGGCGCCGCCCGCGCCGGCGAGGTGGAGACACGGGAGATCCAGCCGGAGGTGACCCGTGAGAACGCGGCCGGCCTGGGACTGACCGAGAAGTTGTCCTCCTTCACCGTCAACTTCGAACCCGCCGCATACCGCACGACGAACGTCGGGCGAGCCGTGGAACTCATCAACGGCTCCGTCGTCATGCCGAACGAGACATGGAGCTTCAACCGCACCGTAGGCGAGCGCACCGAGGCCAACGGATTCGTCGACGGCATCATGATCCTCGACGACAAGTACACCAAGGCACCCGGCGGCGGGGTCTCCGCCGTGGCCACCACGGTCTACAACGCGATGTTCTTCGCGGGCGTCAAGCCCGTCGAGCACGGTGCCCACTCCTTCTACATCGAGCGCTACCCCGAGGGCCGCGAGGCGACGGTCGCCTGGGGAAGCCTCGACCTGAGGTTCACCAACGACTCCGGCAGGGCCATCTACATCCAGGCCGAGTCCACTGACACCTCGGTGACCATCAGCTTCCTCGGCACGAAGAAGTACGACGAGGTCACCTCGGTCAAGGGACCGCGCACCAACGTGCAGCAGCCCGCCAGGAAGGTGAGCCACGACAAGGAGTGCGTGCCGCAGACACCGCTCGAGGGCTTCGACGTCACCGTGGAGCGGATCTTCCGCGACAACGGCCAGGAAGTGCGGCGGGAGCCGTTCCGCACGCACTACACCCCTCGTGACGAGATCGTCTGCGAGGCGGCCGCCGACCAGGATGCGGACTGAGCCTGGCCCGTTCCCTCATTCGCCGGGCACCGGCGCGCATGCGGGCCCCTGAGGTTCAAGGCGGGCAAGGCCTTCGACAGCGATCTGCGATCAGTAGAAGTGAGGTCTTCTCAGCGGTTTTCACTTCCAGATTCCGTTGAGGACGAGGGCGCCGCGGGCGATGTCGCCGATCCGGCTGGGGCTGAGCGTGACGTACTGCAGGGTGCGCCATCGCTGCTTGAGCTCGGCGGCGGTACGCCCTCTCCGAGCGCCCGGACGTCTAGCAGCAGGGTGTGAACATGCGGACGCCCGCGCCGATGTGGCCCTTGTCCGCCAGGGTCGGCAGGCCGTCGGCCGCCACCTTGTAGAGCGCTGGCAGGGCATGAATGCGCGCGGTGGTGATGTCTGGGGTGGAGCCGGGCTCGACGTCGGAGACCCACAGCGGGGTGCCGTCCGGGGCGGACAAGAACTGGATATTGCCGCCGAACGCCTTGTGTCTTTGACTGAACCACAGGTCGTTGCCGGTGTCGCGGACGCCGGCCAGCCGGTCCGATGCGATCAGCGTGCCGTCCAGGATCACATGGGTCATACCTTCTCGCTGACAGCGGCTCAGGACTTCGTGCAGGTCCGGGGCCTGGTCGGCGTTGCGTCTGTCCGCAAGGACGACTGAGCGTGCCGGAGTAACGGCCCGCTCAGCTGCCGACTTGCGTACGCGTGAAGACGTGGGAGCGGCCGACCGGGGTGAAGCCACGGCGGGCGTACCAGGTGTGTGGCCAGTCATGGGGATCGGCCAGGAGGAAGACCAGGCCGCAGCCCGAGACGTGCTGCAGGGCGGTGGCGAGGACGATGTCCGCGTAGCCGCGCCGGACGTGGGTGTCGGCGGTGACGACGTCCTCGATCTGGGCGATCCCCTGGGCCGGGTCGAGGTAGACGTCGGCCCAGGAGCCGACAGTGCCGTTCTCGTCGCGGACGGCGAGGAAGCGGACCTGGTCGGCACCGCCGAGCCGGGCTGTTCGGCGGTCGGCAAGCTGGTGGACGGTAGCGTCCTCGGCCTGGGGCATCCAGACACGAAGCTGGCGGAGCAGAGCGGGTCGCAGGTCGGCGAGGGCGACCGTCTGTGCGGGCGAGTCGAGGACGGTGACAGAGCCGGAAAACGTCATGATGAGCTCGGTCTCGTGGGCGTAGCCGGCTGCGGTGAGCACGGGTGCACAATCGGTGCCCACGGCGTCGTCGAGGACCGTTATCCGGCGGTGGCGCAGGTGGCCAAGAGCAGTCTCGGCCAGAGCCGGGAGCTCGGAGGGAGCCGACATTCCTTCGATGACGAGCTGGTTGTGTTCGTGGGAAGCCGCGTACTCCTGATCGAGGACCACCACGCCACCGGGAACCTCGGTCACCACAGCGGCCTGATGCCGGGCAAAGGACGAGCGGAAGGCCGCGATGCGCTGGAGATCCATGGCTGACATGCGGTCAGTCTATGGATCGATGACACCTGGATGATTATCGTTGAGGAAACCTCAGTGATCAGTGATCGGTGATCAGTGGGCACCAGGGAACGCGCTCTCCGCCCAGTCGGCGAAGCTGGTCCAGGCAATCTCCGGATGGGCCGCATGCAGAGCGGGGACGTCGACCTGGTAGCCAGGCCCGTTGAGAAACGTCCACATCGCGTGCATGTCCGGATTGCTGATCTCCTCCAGCGGTACGTACACGTGCTGGACCTCTCGTCCCACGGCTGCACTCAGGGCGGTTGCCATCTGCGCCGGGGTCGGCGCATCGCTCGCCAGCTCGATTCGCTTCCCGACATACGGGCCGGGGTTGAGCAGCACCTCGGCGGCGAAAGCACCGTGGTCGGGACGGGCCAGCTGCTGCAAGGGCCGCTCGGAGGGAAGCGGCAGATCGAGCATCCCGGCGAGGATGCGTTCTGCTCCGCCCAGGGCGTTGTCGTAGAAATACGTCGGCCCCAAGATCGTATGAGGGACTCCGCTGGAAGCCAGCTCGGCTTCAATTCGAGCCTTGCTGTCGAAGTGCGGTACACCGCTTCCCTGGTCGGCGCCCGCTACCGAGCTGAACACCACATGCGGTACGCCCTTCTCGTCGGCGGCAGCCAGGATTGCCTGCCCCTGGGCAACCTCGGCGTCCAGGCCGGCCTCGAATGGCGTGGTGTACGCGAAGACCCCCGCCACCCCATCCATCGCGGCGTCAAGGGATCCACGATCACTCAAGGAACCCGCCACAAGGTCGGCGCCCTGCTCGGCAAGCCGGCGCGCGGAGCTCCGCTCGGGGTCCCGAACCATCGCCCGCACCCTGGCGCCGCGAGCCAGCAATGCCTCAGTCACGGCCCTCCCCTGCCCACCGGTGGCGGCCAGTACCAAAATGGGCGCATCACTCATGAGAGAACTCCTCTATCCCCGGTCCGCAGTTGTGAACCGTCAGCGGATACACCCCACCGTATTCGTTCACGACGGACAGCACGCGCATTGCACGACCGCGCGGACGTATTCGTGGTTGGGTATGCGGCCTCTCCTTGATACGCCAGAGGATGCCACTGCTTTAGTAGGTGTTTTTGTTCCCTGGCCGCGAGCTGCGCATACCTGGATGATCTGGGGTGTGGGGGCTGGTGGGACGGCTCGGCGGTACTGCCGGGAGTGTGGTGATCCGCTGCCGCAGACGATGGCGGCGGAGGCGGTGTTCTGCTCGGGTCGTTGCAGGTCACGGCGGTGGCGGAGGCTTCAGCGAACCCGGCAGCGTGTGGCCGCGATGCAGCGGGGAGAGCAGGCTGAGTGCCCGGTGTGCGGGCGGTCGTGGACGGCGGGGGTGGAGCGGTCGAGGGCGGCGGTGTACTGCTCGGACCGTTGCCGGGTGCGTGCCTGCCGTCAGCGGCGGGCGTCGCGGAACGGCGTTACGGAAACGCCGTAGCCGAACGCCTCGCGAACAACTCGAACACCTCTTGTTCTGCCGGGTAGTTGGGAGCCAAGCCGGTGCGCTTCGAGCGCCCCTGGTTCACGCTCTGCCCCGGCGTGTCGCGCGCGCGTCACGGTGGACGGTGACCGGGGCTTGCGCCCCTTTGACCGGTCACGTCCTGGTGGCCGGGCCGGGCCCGGGCGAGGGCGGTGGTCTTCATGACCGATGTGGCCGACCGGATTGGGAACGTCACCCGGCAGCGTTACGAACAACTCGTCACCCAGGCGAAGGAACTGATCGCGCAGATCGCCCGCTCGCAGTTCGCCCTGGGCGACATGGCGTTGGAGATCGAGCCGATGCGGTCGGTGGGCGGTTCGATGCCGAACGGTGCGGACGACCTGTTCACCGTGACGGAGTCGTTGCAGATGTTCGCGGACGACATCGGCGTTGAGCGCCGGACGGTGGAGGACTGGCGCTACACCGCCAACCGGTGGCCGGAGGGGCGCCGCAAGGAGGGTGTGTCGTTCACTGTTCACCGCATCCTGGCGTCGGTGGCGGACGAGGATGAGCGGTGGGCGGCGATCGAGGACGCGCCGTTCAACCCGCGTACCGGGGCTCGGCAGTGGACGCCGGACGGCGCGAAGCGGGTCGTCGGCCAGCGGGTCGACCGGCCGGTCACGGTGGATGAGAAGGTCCAGGCCGTGGCCGACCTGACCCGGGATGACGAGGTCGCAGCCCAGGTCGCCACCGACCTGCTGAAGCGGCCGGCGGTGACCGAGCATGTCACCTCGGCCGAGAGGGTCCGGGTCGTCACGGAGCTGACCAGGGACGACACCGTCGCCAAGGAGGTCACCACGAGTCTGCTGCGGCGCCCGGCCGTGGCCCGGACGGCCATGCGGGACGACACCACCCGGATGCTCGTCAACCGCGCGCAGTTCGACAACTCGGCCGAGACCCGTGACCGGATCCGGGAGCGCACTCCGGCCGTCCGCGCGATCGAGCACACCATCGAGTACCTCGACCTGGTTGGCTCCTGCCACGGCTTCGTGGCCACGCTCGGCCGCCTGGTCCCGCAGCTGCGCGGGCAGGAGTTCACCGAGGACGAGCGCGAGACCGTGCGCCGTCAGATCGGCCGTGTCCGCGCAGCGGCGGACTGGCTCGAAGGAGCCCTCGACAACGGCGAGTTCACCCTGGACGAGCAGCTGGTCCAGCTACTCAAAGGCGAGGAGTAGCCGTGCCGCGACGGCGGGAGGCTAGGCCGCTGGCCGAGCACTACGGCGACCTGGTCCGCGTCGCCCTGATGGAAGCACGCCCCGCGGGCCTGCACACCTACCAGCTCATGGCCGCCACCCGTCTGACCCGCTCGCAGGTCGGCCGCGGTATCCGGCACGTCCGCGATGTAGTCGCCGCGGAGAACCTGACACCGATCACATGGACCCGCAGGGACGGGTTCATGTTCTCCGACGACCCCGCGGACTGGATCGAGTACGACAAGCGGCAGTTCCTGCAGATCCTCGGCCGCCTCACCCGGGTGATCACGGGCACGCTCGACCCGCACCTGGCCCGCTACCCCGACGACGAATGGGCCCAGCTCGCCACCGCCCAGCTCACCGGGGTGCGGGCCACCCTCGCCCAGCTCTCCAAATAGCCCCTGCCCACCGCCGATCACCTCTGCCGAGTCCGCCATGCCCGCAGCTTCCCGTCGCCGCCGCTATCCGTCCGATACCTCCGTCGCCGAATGGGCCCTTCTCGAACCTCTCCTGCCGGTGCCGGCCTGCCAGACCAAGACCGGCGGCCATCCGGAGAAGTGGCCGAGGCGGGAGATCGTCGACGGCATCCGCTACATCGTCGACAACGGCGCGAAGTGGCGGGCTCTGCCTGCGGACTTTCCCCCGTGGGAGACGGTTTACGGGTTCTTCTGGCGGTGGAACCGGGCCGGGGTCGTCACCTACATCCGTGATCAGCTCCGCCGCAGGATCCGTACCGGAAAGGGTCGCTGCCCGCACCCGGTGACGCTGATCGTGGACTCCCAGTCGGTCAAGGGAGCATCCACCGTCGGCCGCAACAGCCGCGGCTACGACCCCGCGAAGAAAATCAACGGGCGCAAGCGACATATCACCGTGGACACGCTCGGCCTGCCCGTGATGATCACGGTGACGCCCGCCGACATCCAGGACCGCGACGCTGCCCGCGACGTGTTCTGGCGGCTGCGGCTCACCCAGCCGCAGATCACCCAGATCTGGGCCGACCGCGGCTACGCCGGCGACCTCGTGGACTGGGCCCGCGAACGCCTCTGGCTTACCCTGCGCATCGTCTCCCGCCCCAAAGGCACCAAAGGATTCGTCGTCCTGCCCCGCCGCTGGACAGTCGAGCGCACGATCGGCTGGTGCATGAACGCCCGCCGCAACGCACGAGACTACGAACGCCTGCCCCAGCACTCCGAAGCCCACCTGAACTGGGCACTCGTCACCATGATGACCCGGCGCCTCACCCGCAAAAGTCCCCGAACGAGTCAGTGGACCCGGAAGACGCCGACAGCTGGATGACGGTGGTCCTACTCGGCGCCGGCCTCCGACCTGTCGTCCGTCCCGTGCTGGCGCCGCCTCTTATTGACCCAGTCGTGTATGGCCTCGATGAGTGCGTCGCAAGGCGTGTGTCCCGCGGCCTCGGTGAGCGCTTCGAATCACTAGGACACCGGCAGCGCCAGCTGCCGCCGGACGACGCTGACCACCGAGTCTTCAGCCGTACTGGCTGAAGAGCGCTTGAAGGTACTCCTCCAAGCGCTGGGCGAGAACGGCTGGTGTCAGATCTTCCCTCCCGAGTTCCCGCCAGGGCTCGGCGACCTTCTCCGCGTCCGGTGCGAAGGCCAGCGCATCCAGCACACGCCAGTACAGGTGATCAGCAGGGTCGTCGCTGAGCGTTCCACCGGCTGCGACGTAGTGATCCGCAAGCCGCATTCCGACGGGCACTCCGTGAAGCAGAGCAAGCGCAGTGGAGCAGTGGGCCACGTCCAGGTCAGCGGGTCCCCAGGAGGTCTCCACCCAGTCCACGACCCCCGTGATCGTCAGATCGGCTCCTTCTCCCGCGAAGAGCACGTTCCCGGGGTGGAAGTCCCGGTGCAGGAAGCAAGGCCGGTAGGCCGGGGGCAGCTGTCGGATCACCTCCACGGCACGCTGCCACACTTCCGGCTGTTTCGAGTTCTCGGGAAGCCGCACCCGCTCTGGGCTGGTCCACGCCTGATAGGTGCGCGGCCGGGCTCCTTCTGGAACGAGGAACCCGTGGATTGCCACCAACTGCCGGGCAAGGAGCTCTGTTTTCCGCTCGACGTCCTCCCCGTCCAGTCTGAGACTCCCTGGAAGCAACGACATCAGCAGCGACGGATGGTCGCAGTGCTCCGCTGCCGCATCAACGCCATGAAGACGAGCGGCCGGCACGTTCGTGTCCGCGAGCAGACGGAGGATGTCCGCTTCCCGCGTCAGCAGTCCCAGGGCATGCCTTACGAAGAACGGTTTGACGAAAGACCGAAGCACGAGGGAATACGGCTCACCTTCCCCCTCAACATCGAGGCGACGCATCTGCGATGTCCAGCCCCCTCGCAACGCCGCCACAGCACAGACTCGGTCTCCAGGACGAAGACTCCGCTCCACCCATACACGGGTCCTGGACCCGCCTAGGTCATCGATGCCAGTCTCCACAACCGCCGCGCTCTCGCCCTCAGCCATGCCGACAGCCTAATGATCACGAACGAGCGGCCTGAGGCGAACCTTCAAAAACACCTACTTACATAACGGCTAACACAATGCAGTGAGGCTCTTTCCAACCTCACGGCGTGGCAGGCTGCTGAACTTGATTGGGTGATGTCGGCGCCATTCGTCTGACGGCTACCGCTCAGCAGGGCGGCGGATTGACCGACGCCGGAGGGCGGCGCGGGAGCGGATCCGGTTGCAGGCCGTGGCGCCTCGGAGTGAGGAACCGGGAGATTGCTGCCGGTCTGCGAATTGACGAGCGGCCGGTGGAGCGGTGGCGCCGCCAGTGGCGCGACCGGCACGCGCCCCTCTGGTCCACGACTGGGCTGATCGGCCGGCTGTTCGACTTGTCGTACACGGTGGAGGGGACGTGGCGGCTACTGAGGTGGCACGGCTGGTCGTAGCAGCAACCGGCCCGCCGGGCGAACAGTGTTCCTCGCGATCCCCAGCTTCCTCGCGATCGCCCGAACCGGCATCTGCTCGGCCCGGTGAAGCCGACGGATCTCCGCCCAGTCCTCCACGCTGATCACCACTCCTCCCGGCCTGACTCAACGAGCCAGGCCCCTGGAGGGGGTCAACTTTCAAGCGTCGCCGCTGGTCCACTTTTCAGCCGTCGCCGACAACCCTGCTCCGCTCCGGCCTGGGCAAGGCCCGCTGGGTCGTAGGGCGCACGTTCGCGTGGCTCAATGGATTCAAACGCGGAGGGTGGCCGGCGCAGGATCCTGGGACCCCAACGGTGGGCTACGCGGTCAGGGTTGCATCGTTCTCGTAGGCCCTCGGGTTCGGCGTCGAGTGGCTGAGCCTCCTTGGTAGGGTGCGCCGATGTCATCGATCAAGCAGTTCCAAGTCACGTTCGACTGCGCGGAACCTGAGCGTCTCGCTCGCTTCTGGTGCGAGGTGCTGGGGTACGTCGTATCGCCGCCGAAGGGGTTTGCCGCTTGGGACGACTATCAGGCATCGCTGCCACCTGAGCAGCAGGACGCATGGTGTGCCTGCACTGATCCCTCGGGGGTGGGCCCGCGGCTGTACTTCCAGCGCGTGCCCGAAGGGAAGGCCGCCAAGAACCGACTGCATCTCGACGTGCGGGTCGGTACCGGACTCGTGGGTGAAGAGCGCCTCGCCGCGCTGGAGGCCGAATGCGCGCGGCTGGTCCCGCTCGGCGCGGAACACGTCCAGACGCTGTATGACGGCAATGACGCGTGTATTCCGATGCTGGACATCGAGGGCAACGAGTTCTGTCTGGACTGAGCATCTATTCAGTCGCGAAGAATCTGCCAGGTCCTCGTCCGTGCAACGTCCATGGACCGGATAGCCGCCGTCGGTGATCGTCTTGGTCTCTGCGGCGGCGGCCTTGCCCCCGTGGTAGGAGAAAGATTCAGGCTGTTACTGCCGTAGCTCCTGCTTGATCGACGAGATCGTCCAGGAGGGTGCGAAAAGGATGCCGGCTGCCGCATGGGGGGCCGAAGTGAACCGCCCCGGTTCGAATGGAGACTCGATTTTATGAAAGGATCGAGTCATGGCACGACCTTCCCGTTACCCGCTTGAGCTCCGCCGTCGTGCGGTGCGC
>NZ_JBIUBW010000040.1:0-23322 GCF_044548465.1 Streptomyces sp. NPDC052023
CCGAGTGGAGCGTGGTGGAGGCCGCCCGCCTGATGGAGGCCCAGCACGTCAAACGGCTGCCCGTCGTGGACGAGACGGACCGGCTCCTGGGCATCATCAGCCGTGGCGACCTGCTGCGGATCTTCCTGCGCCGCGACGACGCCATCCGCGACGAGATCACGGAGGACGTGCTGCGACGCACAATGAGACTGGCTCCCTCGGAAGTGACGGTCGAGGTGCACGACGGGCGAGTCGACCTCAGCGGCTCGGTCGAGTTCAGAAGTCTGATCCCCGTCATCGAGCGACTCTGCCGGAGCGTCGACGGGGTGGTCCGGGTCTCCGAGCGTCTTTCGTACCGCACCGACGACGCCCGACGGTCTCCCACCACTGCCACCTGAGGGGGCCGTCGGAGCCGACGGCAGGGGACGCACGGGACCGCGACCGCTCGAGGCCGCCGGCGGAGCCTTCGGCCTCGAACGGAGGAAACGGGCACTGGCCTGCCGAACCCGGTACGTGGCCCGAAGACTGCCCCACCCGTCAGCCGGTGACCTCGACGCGGTGCGCCTTCCCCGTCACGCTCTGCCGCCTTCCCCGGTGGCCGGCTCCCCTCAAGCAGTGGCACCATGCCCGCCGCACGAGACTCTCGGCCGACCACCGGGCGACGAACGGTGCCGTCGGTGCCCGCTACCTCACGGCGGTCACCCGCCATCTGCAGAAACCGGAGCAGCTGTGAACCGAACCGAAGCACTGGACATGGTCAAGGCATCGATCACCGACGTCGTCCCCGACGCGGATGTCGCCGCGCTGGGGCCCGACGACGCGTTCCGCGACGCTCTCGAGATGGACTCGCTGGACTTCCTGAGCTTCGTCGAGCTGCTCAGCGGACGGTCCGGCGTGCGCATCGAGGACGAGGACACGACCCAGCTGTCCACGCTGTCCGGCAGCGCCGACTTCCTGATCGCCCACACGAGGTGACACGCGCCCCATGGACGACCACGGCTCAGCCCCCTTCGGTGTCGTCGACGCCAGCGACCACGTCGTCGATGGCCGGCACCGATGCCGTCAGTTCGGCGACAACGGCTTTGTCCGGTTTCTCTCTCCCGGCGACCAAGCCGTTCCCCACGGTGACCGGCTCCCGCTGCGAGTCCCTGGCACGGCAAGTGCCTGGCACGCCGCGCGGCTGGTCGACCGGACCATCGCCTCTTGGGTGGTGTGTCAGTCGTGGGCGACGACGGCGACGGGGGCCGTGGCGTGGTGCAGCACGGCATGCGTGACCGGACCGATGTGCATCCCGAACGGGTGGCGGCGGATCCGTCGGCCGACGACAACCAGCGAGGACCTGTGGGAGGCGTCTATCAGCTGGTCCGCGGGGCTTCCGGGACGGGACTCCTCACCGACGTCGACGGAGGGACACTTCTCCCGCCACACCAGCAATGCCTCGGTGAGCGCTACGGCCTTCGAGCGAACCAACTCCTCGTACCGTTCCAGGTCGACGGTCGGCCCGTTGGTTTCGAAGTACGGCGGCAGATGCCAGCCGGATACGACCCGAAGGCCGGTGTCACGCCGGGCAGCCTCGTCGAAGGCGAACTCGATCACCGAGGCATCGAGGTTGTCGATGTCGATACCGAGCACGACCGGCCGGTACCGCGTCGCGGCCGACGGTACGCCCGCCGGGTCCGTCTCGTGCTCGTCCGCCGCCTGCTCACCGGCCCGGACCAGGACCACGGGGCACTCGGCGTGCGCGACAACGGCCAGGCCGACCGAGCCGACCAGGAACCCGCCGATCCCGCTCAGGCCACGCGAGCCGAGGACGAGCAACTCGGCTCCCTTCGCGGCCTCGCACAGCACCTCGCTCGGGCGACCGGCACAATGCTCGGCGGTCACCTCGACACCGGGGTGACGCAGCCGGAGACCCTCGGCAGAATCGCGGGCAATCTCGTCGCTCCAGTGCTGCTGGGTCTCGGGGCCGAGCAGCGGAGCCTGTGCCATGGGCTCCGGCACCGGCTCCCACACGTGGAGGACCTTGACCGGCAGGCCGCGCAGCTTCGCCTCACGGGCAGCCCACTCGGCGGCGCCCCGGCTCTCGGGCGAGCCGTCGAGGCCGACGACGATCGTGCGCGTCATGGTCCCCCACCTCCCCAGTAACCGCTGATAGCTCAAGCGTGCCTACGCGAGCGATCGCCCTGGAAGGGCCACAGGTCCCCCGCAGGGACCGACCGGCCCCACCGCGGCCACCAGGCACGGCTGAAAGCGATCGGCACCTGGTGCGTCCGGCCTCGCGCGTCTCGCTCGCTGTCACGGGCAGTCCGCAGTCCGCCCTGCCGGCGTGCCGGGAACGAGGAGTCGAGATGACCGAGCCGCGCATGTTCACCGAGGAGCACCCGATCCGGGTCTTCCTGCGCGACGATCACGAGGTCGTGCGCCGCGGTCCGACGGACCTCCGGGATGCCGAACCCGGCGTCTCGGTGGTCGGGGACGCCGAGAACGTCGCGCACGCGCTCGCCCGGGGCCCCGCGCTCCGCCCCGACGTAGCCGTTCTCGACGTCGTGGCGTCGCCCAGATCCACGTCTTCCCACCGGAGTCCGCAGAATTCTGCCGACCGGAGGCCCTTCCTTGCGTGCCCTACACGGAATGGTCACGTGCTTGGCCACGTTCATGGACACCAGCCGACGCGTCGCGGCTCGATTCAGAGCGTCCCTCAGTCGGTTACGCTCTCGGTCTGGATACGGCCCGGGCGCTGCCCGGAAGGGACAGCGCGTTCGGTCCCGTGCCCGTCGACGGCCTCGGCCTCCTGGGCCGGGTTGCCGCTCCACTGCGCACAGGCGGGCACCTCCTCGCCCTTCATCAGGAAGGAATCGGCGGCGAGTTCGGCCCGGTCGCCCACGACGGTCCCGTAGTGGACGAACGCGCCGACCCCGAGGGTCACACCCGCGCCGATGGTGATCCGGTCGGACTTGAAGGCGCCGTCCTCCTGGGAGTGGCACTGGACGACCGTCCCGGCGTTGAGGGTGCATCCGTCGCCGATGCTGACGAGGGTCCGCTCGATCAGCGAGCAGCCGTCGTCGAAGACCCGGCGGCCGATCCTGACGCCCAGCAGCCGCCAGATCAGGGCCTTGAACGGGGTGCCGTTGAAGGCCTGCATGTACCGGTGAGTCGTCAGCTTCCAGAACCGCTCGTGCCGCCAGAAGGACGGGTCGTAGATCGAGCAGTACAGCGGCTTCAACGGCTGCCGGGCGGTGATGAACCGCTCGACCAAGGCGAAGAAGCCGACGGTGAACGACACGCTGACCAGACCGGCCACGGCGAACACCACCGCACCGAAGCGGTGGTAGAGGTCGACCGCGGCCATTGCGACGAGCGCGAGCACAAAGAAGTGGAACCAGTGCATCAGCAGGAACAAGCAGGCTGTCAGCGCGTTGTGCCGGTTCTTGGCGGCGAGCCGGCGGCGCAGCTCGTCACCCGTGGCGAGGTGGTCGAACCGACTGTCACGGAACACGGTCCGCGGGATCTCGAAGCTGGGTGAGCCCAGCAGGCCGACGCCCTCGCGGACGGGCCCGTCGACGGGGACCATGACCTTCGTCGCGAGCAGGCAGTTGTCGCCGATCCGGGCCCGAGCGGGATAGGCGATGTTGTTCCCGAGGAAGCTGTTCGTCCCGATCTCGGCCCCGGAGTACCGGAAGGACGCGCTGGAGAAGTCGGCGTTGATGACAGACAGGCCGTCGGCCACCATGGTGCCGGTGCCCACATGGGTCAGGTACGGGGTGTCGTGTTTGACGAGCGAGCCGAAGTTCGACCCTGTCTGCCGCACCCGGCGCAGGTCGTATCCGACAGACCGCAGATAGTGCACGATCGCTGAGCTGTCGCCGAACAGCAGGACGAGGAACCTGATGTTGGTCAGCCTCATGACTGCCCGCTGGATGCTGTGGTGAAAGCCGCACAGGTGATAGACCCTGCCCGGCTTTATCGCCATGGACAGCAGGCGAGGCATCGTGCTCACCATGACGAGCAGCGCGAGCAGACCACCGAGGAAGGCCATCTGCGAAGCGAGAAGCGCCTCGAGGAAGAACTGCCAGCTCGTGAAAGTCAGCGGTCCGGCCGTCACCACCGCGTTCAGCTGCGGCACTGCGGTCAGCACCATCGTGATGCCTGCCAGCGTCAGCGGGAGGTACACCAGCAGCACGACCAGCAGTTCCCACAGTCCGTAGAGGAACCGGCGCAGGGTTCCGCACGGCGCAGGCTCGACGGCCCGGAAATCGGTGCTCGTCGGCCGGGCCGGCGTCCCGTGCCAGGACTCACCGGCGGGCACCGACTGCCCGGAATGCAGCGAGGAAGCGTGCCCCAGCTGGGCACCGTCGCCCATCGACGTCCCGATGTCGACGACAGTCTGCTCGCCGATCGTCACGTCGGCGCCGAGCGTGACCGGGCCCGTCTCGATCCAGCCGTCATGCGCCCGATAGCCCGACATGAACACGTCCTTGCGGACGACCGTGCCCTCGCCTATGGAGATCAGATCGGCGCAGACAGGGACGTTGCGCGTGAGGATCGTGACGCCTCCGCCGATGCGCGCGCCGAGAGCCCTCAGGAACACCACGTACAGCGGTGATCCCGTGAACAGGCGCACCGGACTGATGCGTATGAGGGTTCTGACACACCAGAAACGCAGATAGCCAAGGCTCCACACGGGGACCCTGCGGGCGGTGAAACGGCCGATGACCGTCCACTTGGCCACGACGGGCAGCGCACAGAGCACCAGGAACCCGGCCGCTCCGAAGAGGACGGCCCGCAGATACGCGCCGGCCACGCCTGAAGCGGCCTCGATCCACTCGTAGCCGCGGATGGCGGCCACGGCACCCGCGCAGGTGAAGCCGAGGAACACCAGCAACTGCATCGCGCCGCACAGCACGTGGTGCCACGCACCCGTCGGCGCTGTTTCCGATTCACCGGCCGAGGCGTCAGCCTGCGCCGGAGGAGTCGGCGACGGCCTCGCCGACTCCGGCGAAGCGGTGTCCGAGAGCGAGGCCGCCAGACTCTGGATCGTGGAGTGACGGTAGATGTCCTTCATCGACACCGGGGGCAGATCGTCCCGCTTCCGCACCCGCGCACAGAACTGCGCCATCACCAGCGAATCCGCACCCAGATCCGTGAAGAAGTGACCCTCGACGGGCACCCGCTCCACAAGCAGCACCCCCGCCAGCACCTCCGCCAGCCGCGCCTCGGTGCCGGCCGTTGCCGAATGCGAGTCGCCGGTGTCCTCAAGGCCGTCGTAGATCATGAGAGCTCCCTCGGGGGCATCCCGGCCTGCGCCAGGGCTTCCGCAACCGACGTTGCGAGGGAATTGACCGCGCGAACACTGCCTGATCGGCCTCTGCCACTCAGAGCAACGTCACATAAGGTTTAATCCGGACTTAACGTACCATCCCAAGACAGACGCATTCACCGCCGAATGGCGAGTTGCTGCACGCCTGTCCGCGGAGGAATCCGGCCGGTCGACGGGGGCCTTTTTGAATGAGCGAAAAGCAAATGTCTGCACGGATTCTCGCCGGCCCACGCAGATCCGCTGTCCGGGATCGCTCAACAGCCCAAGCGCCAGATGTATCGATCACGAGGCTTGTCGGCGCCGGCCGGGCTTGATCACGGCGAAGACCCCGTGTTCACACGTCAGACGCGGGTGGAGTGCCGGTCCAGGAGGGCACGCAGCCGGTCGACGTCGTCGACCGTGCTCAGCCCGTGCTTGGGCAGGACTTCGAGGCACATGATGTTGGGATCCCGGCTGAGCAGGACGAAGTGGGCATGCGTCTCCCGGTAGCCCTGGAGGACCGACCACTTCTGGATGAGGGTGCTGTGGTCGCTGCTGGTGGTGATGCCGGCCGGGGACACAGTGGTGCGGTACTCGCCCTGCCATCCGACGATCCGCTGGACATGGGCGGCCTGCAGGCGCGGATAGCCGGCCACCACCAGGACGACGAGCAGGAACAACACGGTGGAGACCACGTCGGCACTTCCGCGGTTCACGGTGCCCACCAGCCATTGCCCCACCCACAAGGTGAGGAACACGCTCCGCAGCAGCAGCCCCCACCGCATGATCCGCTGCCGGACCCGCAGACCGGCCAATGTATCGGCGGGCTGCGGGCGGTACACCAGCCGCACCGCCGCTTCCTCCGCGGCATCAGTGGCGCTCTCCGCGCTGCTGCTGGTGACCTTACGACCCTCGGCCATGATCCCTCCCCGGTGTGACGACCCGCGGATGTTACCGGCCACCTCATTGCCGCAAAGCTCTGCCGAGCACGGCGTGCCCCACGCGCGGCGAGGTTTCCGAAGCAAGCCCCCACAACGGTCCAAAGGCTGCTCGAACGCGTCACAACCGACCAGGCATGCACCCGCCAGGGCGTGACGTTCTGTTCGCTGCTGGCGCTGGCATGGACGGGGGACGCACGTGGGCACTCCGGTGCCGTGACAGTGGAACGAAGAGGGACGCGTGGCAGAGGGTGGGGACCGCGGGCGCAAGCCAGAGGCGTACGACGAGGAACTCGGAGAGGCAGTGACGCGAGCGCAGAGCGGTGACGAGGCTGCCTTTTCGAGGGCGTACCAACTTGTTCAGCCGCCCCTGCTGAGGTATCTGCGTGGAATGGTCGCCGAGGACGCCGAGGACGTGGCTTCCGACGCATGGCTGGAGATCGCGCGCGACCTGAGCCGTTTTCGCGGCGACGGAGCCGGTTTTCGGGCTTGGACGGCAAGCATCGCGCGCCACCGGGCCATCGATCACCTCCGCCGGCTCAAGAGCCGTCCTCGCGCCACCTATCTGGACAATGACCTCGTCGACCATCCGGCTCGACAGGACACCGCCTCCGAGGCATTCGAGACGCTCGCCACCGAGCGGGCCCTCGCGTTGATCGCCACGCTTCCTCGCCGGCAGGCAGAGGCCATACTCCTCCAGACTGTGATCGGCCTCGACGGAGCCTCCGCGGCGCGCGTCCTGGGCACACGACCCGGCGCAGTCCGCTCCGCCGTGCACCGCGGCCTGAGACGGCTCGCCGGACAGCTCGCGGCACCCAGCAGCGAGCATGTGACGGATTCCGGCTCCCAGCCGCTGGGAGATGCAAGATGACCGCCGAGCGAGATGGAGACGCTGTGAGCCCCGGGGAGGATCGGCGGCCGGCGACACTGGACGACGTCCTGGCCGCCGCCGCGCACACGGCATCCGCTGCCCCAGAAACGCCTGAGCACATTCTGGCCGCGTTCCGTGCGGCTCGTGACGAACAGACCGTGGACCTCCCCACCCGTCCGGTCGATGACTGGCGTCCTGTCGAGCGGTCACCACGCAGGCGCTGGTTCAAGGTCGGCGCCTGTGCTCTCGTCGGCGGATTCCTGTTGGGCGGAGTGGCCGTGGCGACGGGAGGGTTCCCCGTGCCCTCCGAGGGAGCCTCTTCGTCACCTTCGAGTCGGGCATCGGTGTCCACGCCCCTTCCATCACCGCATGTGACCGAACCCGGTAGCGGAGCCGACCCATCCACTCCACCCGCGTCGGGCGGCGAGACCACCCCCGGACGACCGGTCACGGCCAAGGATCAGTTGGCTCACTGCCAGGCGTACGAGAAGCGGGTACGCAAGGGTGCCGCCGCCGAGAGCGCCATGCAGCAGCGTCTTGGAGAAGCGGCAGGGGGTCCCGCGGAAGTGGCCTCGTACTGCGCCGGGGTACTGGCTCGGTCGACGCGCACGCCGACGGCCAAGTCGCCCGAGGGGAGAAAGCACGAGCCCAAGGTGCAGGAGGAGTCGAAGGAGCAGCGGAAGAACCCAGTCGGCCAAGGTAGGCCTTCGTCGTGAAAGTGGGCGCGAGGCGCTGACGAAGCGTCTACCGGCGGGGGTATTCAGGCCTGAGGGGCTCGCACACCGGAGGCGGTCCGGTCGCACCGCAACGCTCGCCGACGCTCGCGCGAACGGCCTGGCCCCGGCGCTGTCGTGCGACAGGATCAACGGGGCCTTCCGCCCGCGCCGGACCGTCTGCTCGGGCACCGTCGGGCAGGACAACCTCTCAGTGATCTGTGTCACTGGTGTCTGTTTTCGCGTGATGTCAATCGGTCGGCGTGCGCTGGGTCGTGCGGGCCGTCCTGTGAGGGGTGTGCCTCATGTGACTTTTCGTCTGTGGCCGTTGCCGGCCTTCTGTGGGGTGGATACATCGTGAGTCGTCGCACGTCGCATGCGTACAGACCACTGAGCCTGAAACGGCGCACGTGGCTGACGCTCGCAGCCGTGGTCGTAGGGGGCGCAGGCGTGGTGACGTACGCCGTTGCCAGCCCCAAGGACCCCAGTGCGCAGGGCCGGGCCAAGCGGCCGGTGAAGGTCTACGACCTCACGCTGCAGGGAGCCGCGGGAGGCAAGCGTGAGCTGCCGCGTACGGACACGGAGCAGTTCTCTCTGGTGGGTGTCTCCTGGACGGGCGCACTCAAGGGCCTCGACGGGACGGCGCAGCTCCGCACGCGTGGCCTGGAAAGCGGTGAGTGGAGTGCCTGGCGGGACCTGGAAGTGAACGTCGACCCGCCGGAGAAGCCCGAGGCCGGGATGCGCGGCGCGTCCGAGCCCCTGTGGGTCGGCCCCTCGAACGGTGTCGAGGCCCGGATCGTGCACGCGGACGGCACCACGGGCGCGCTGCCCAAGGGGCTGAAGGTCAACCTGGTCGACCCCGGTGTGGTGACCGACGCCGAGATGCGGGCGACCGAACCGGCCGCGTTCGTCGCCGAGGGGAGCAGCCCGCCGGCCACTCCCACCGAATCCACCAGTCCCGCCGACGATCCGACCGCGACTCCGACGGACGGACCGACCGAGACGCCCCCGGCACCGAGCGACCCCACCTCCCCCGAGCCGACCGACACCACGGCCACGGCGACGCCCACCGAATCGGCGTCACCCTCGACTTCGGCGAGCGCGTCCCCGAGCCCGTCGGCCACGACGCCGTCCGCGCCGCCGTCGACCGTGCCCAGGCCGCCGATCACCTCGCGTGCCGGCTGGGGCGCGGACGAGTCGCTCAGCCCCGATCCGTCCGAGTACAACTCCGACGTGAAGGCCGTCTTCGTCCACCACACCACCGGCGCCAACGACTACTCCTGCGCCGAGTCGGCGTCCCTCGTGCGCGGCATCTACGCCTACCACACGAAGGTCAGCGGCTGGAACGACGTCGGCTACAACTTCATCGTCGACAAGTGCGGCACCGTCTTCGAGGGCCGCAAGGGCGGTGTGGACCTGCCGGTGCTCGGCGCCCACACCTACGGCTGGAACCGTGAGTCCACCGGCATCGCGGTGCTCGGCGAGCACACCTCCATCGGCGCCTCGAACGCCGCGCTGGCCTCCGTCGCCCGCGTGGCGTCCTGGAAGCTCGGCCAGTACGGCGCCGACCCCGCCGGCACCGTCCAGCTCGACGCCGGAGCGACCCAGAAGAACTACACCGGCACCAGCTTCACCGCGGGGACCAGGTACACGTTCAACCGGATCTCCGGCCACCGCGACGCGTTCAACACCGAGTGCCCCGGCAACTCCCTCTACCCCCAGCTGCCGACCATCCGCAACTGGGCCGCCGGCCCCGTTCAGGGCCTGAAGGTGGCCTCGGTCGGCGGTGCGGGCCAGTCCGGCTCGACGTACTACACCAAGGGAGCCATCAGCGTGAAGTGGACGGCCACCACCCCGTCCTCGCTCATCAAGAACTTCCAGGTGCTGGTCGACGGGAAGGCCGTCGCCACCACCTCCGCAACGGCCACCTCCGCGAACACGACCCTGGCTCTGGGCAGCCACACCGTCGCGGTGCGGGCGGTGCACCAGTCCGGCAAGACGTCGACCACCGCCGCGCTGAACATCGTTGCGGAGACGACCGCGCCGACCTTCACCACCACGCCGAAGCTCTCCCTGCGCACCGGCACGGTCAACACCACCGCTGTTCCGGTCACCCTCACCTGGAAGGCCGCCGACGACAAGGCGCTGCGCGAGGTGAAGCTGGTGTCCCCGACGGCCGCCACCTTCGGGCCTGCCACCACCGCCTCCCACCGCACCGCCAACTCCGGTACGGCCGCCACCTGGTCGATGCAGGCCTTCGACTACGCCGGCAACTACCGCACCGCCTCCGCCCCCTACACACCGGTGATCCTCCAGGAGACCTCAGCTGTCAAGTCCGGTAGCTGGACGACCCGGTCCTCCACCAGCTACCTGGGCGGCAAGTCCTACTCCAGTGGCTCCAAGGGCGCCGCCCTCACCTGGACCTTCACCGGCCGCTCCGCCTCATGGGTGGTCTCCCGAGCCTCCACCTCCGGCCAGGCCCACGTCTACGTCGACGGCGTCAAGGTCAGCACGGTCGACCTGAAGTCGTCCACCACGCTCTACCGACAGGCGATCTGGACCAAGACCTGGTCCAGCAGCGCCAAGCACACCGTCAAGATCGTCGTGGCCGGAACCAGCGGCCGACCCACCATCACCACCGACGGCCTCGTCCACATCAAGTAACCACCAGCCTGCCGCATCGGGGTCCTGCCCCGATGCGGCCGCGGCCGACGACGGTGACCTGGTCGGCGCCGCAGTGCTGGGAGGCGTGGGGCCTCTCCGGACGTTTCCCGCTCCGGATCGGGACTGCCTTCGGCGCCCCCGTCACGCCCTCCCGCCGATGTCGTCCGCGCGGGAGAACGAAGCGGGCCCTGCCGTCGTGCACGCGGTACAGGAACGCGCCGCCGTCCTCGGCGGCCTCGAAAGTACTGGCCACCAGCGTCGAAGCTGACGCGGCGGGTGATGCCCTGCCAGGGGCGGCGCAGCAGTTCCGAGCGGAGGGCCGAGCGGCCGTCGGCGCCGGCGCGGCGCCGTGGCGGTCGCGGTGGGCGGCTGCGAAGGCTCTGGTGCGGGAATCGACGGCGGCGTCGGTGTACCCGGTGCCGACCATCCAGCCCTCGGCCTCGGTGAGGAAGCGCCCGGCGGCCACGTGTTCGCCCGTGACGCGGGCGCCCCGGTGGCCGGCGTCCCGCAGGGCGCGGGCGCAGGCGGCGGCGCGGTCGGGGCGGATGCCCGCGAACAGGACCGCGTCGTCCGGACGCCCGGCGACGCGCCGGGCGACGCCGGTGAAGTTGCCGTCGCCTCCGGGAGCACGAACCCCCTTGTCAGGCCAGCAGCAGCGTTCCGGCCGCTGCGGCAACGGCTCGTCTCCACCCGGACATGCCCATGCCCCGGCCCCCTACGTACGGGTGTTCCCCTCGCCAGCAGTGTGACGTACGGGGGCGTCCACGGGGTAGCAACTGGGTTGAATCCGCGATGACTCAGGCGCTGCCGGCCTCTCCCGGACCGGTCGGCCCGCGGCGCAGCGGCTCGCGGCCGCGGGGCTGCTCGGGCTCCGGTCGTGAGGGGGCGGGCGGGACGGCACGCGTGGACGGCTCGGCGGCCGTGACGGTGAGCCGTTCGCCGTGGTGCAGCAGTTCCAGGGGCTCGCCCTCCAGCAGGACGTAGCGTGCCGTGTCCCGGCCGATCTCGACGCGCAGCCCGCGGCCCCGGATCAGCACGGTGAAGGCGAGCCGGGTCAGCTGCTCCGGGAGGCGGGGTGCGAACCCGACCATCGGCTCGCCGGCGCCGGCACCGCCGTACTGGCGCATGCCACCCAGACCCACGACCAGCGCGACCCAGGTCCCCGCGAGGGAGGCGATGTGCAGCCCGTCCCGGGTGTTGTGCTCCAGGTCCTGAAGGTCCATCAGGGCCGCCTCCCCCACGTAGTCCCAGGCGAGCCGGAGGTGCCCGGTCTCCGCGGCCAGGACGGCCTGGCAGCAGGCGGAGAGGGAGGAGTCCCGGACGGTGAGGGCCTCGTAATAGGCGAAGTTGCGGGCCTTCTCCTCCGCGGTGAAGGCGTCGGGGCAGGTGAACATGGCCAGGACGAGATCGGCCTGCTTGACGACCTGTTTGCGGTACAGGTCGAAATAGGGGAAGTGCAGCAGCAGCGGGTACTTCTCCGGCTCCGTCGCCTCGAAGTCCCAGCGCTCAAGGGTGGTGAACCCGGCCGACTGCTCGTGCACGCCGAGCTGTTCGTTGTACGGCACGGCCATGCGGTCCGCGGCGTCCTGCCAGGCGGCGGCCTCCTCGGCCGAGGCGCCCAGTTCCGCCGCCTCGTCCGGGAACCGCCGCACGCAGGCCGCGGCCGCCCACAGGTTCCGGCGGGCCATCAAGTTGGTGTAGAGGTTGTCGCGGGCGATGGCGCTGTACTCGTCCGGCCCCGTGACCCCGTCGATGTGGAAGACGCCCCCGGCGTCCCGGCGGCCCAGTGAGTGCCACAGGCGGGCGGTGTGCACGAGGAGCTCCAGGCCCGGTCCACGCACGAACTGCTCGTCCCCCGTGGCGGCCACGTACCGGACCACCGCGTGGGCGATGTCGGCGTCGACGTGGAAGGCGGCCGTGCCGGCGGGCCAGTAGGCGGAGCACTCCGCGCCGTTGATGGTCCGCCAGGGGAACGCAGCCCCCTCCAGACCGAGCGTGCGGGCCCGCTCCAGCGCCGCGGGCAGGGTCTCGTGCCGCCAGCGCAGGGCCGCGGCCACGGCGTGCGGAGCCGTGAAGGTCAGGACGGGAAACACGAACGACTCCGAGTCCCAGAACGCGTGCCCGTCGTAGCCCGTGCCCGTCAAGCCCTTGGCCGGTACGGCACGGCGCTCGGCGCGCGCCGCCGCCTGCAGCACGTGGAACAGCGCGAAGCGTACGGCCTGCTGGATCTGCTCGTCGCCGTCCACCTCGACATCCGCCCGGGACCAGAAGTCGTCGAGGTACTCCCGCTGTTCGGCGAGCAGGCCCTCCCAGCCGGAGCTGCGGGCGGTCGCGACCGCGCCCTCCACCTGGTCGCGGACGGCGGGCAGCGACCGCTCGGCCGACCAGCCGTGCGCCACGAACTTGACGAGCCTGAGCCGCTGCCCGGGGGCCAGCGTGGCGGTGACGGTGAGTCGGCTGACGTCGGGCTCGCTCTCGGCCGACCAGCACGTGCCCTCGGGCCCCTGCACGAGGTGGTCGGCCGCGACGCCCACCCGCTGTCCGCTGTGACCGGTGCAGTGCAGCAGGCGCAGCCGGGTGCCCCGGGCGAAGTCCTCCTCCGCGCGCAGCGGTGTGTCGATCACGGCGGCGACCCGGGGGTCGCCAGAGGTGCGGGGAAGCTGTTCGTTGGCGACCAGTTCCGACTGGACGGCCACGGTGATCGGCGTGTCGAGCGGCTCCACCAGGTACTCCACCGCGGCGATCGCCCGCTGGGTGAAGGACACCAGGCGGCGGGAGACGACACGGGCCGCCGTCCCGGCGGGGCTGATCCATTCGGCGGTCCTGCTCAGCAGACCGGTCCGGAAGTCCAGCACGCGCTCATGGTGGACGAGTTCGCCGTAGCGCAGGTCGAACGGCTCGTCGTCGACCAGCAGGCGGATGATCTTGCCGTCGGTGACGTTGACGGCGGTCTCGCCGGACTCGGGATAGCCGTAGCCGCCCTCGCCGTACGGCAGGGGGTGCACCTCGTGGACGCCGTTCAGGTACGCGCCGGGCAGCCCGTGCGGTTCGCCCTCGTCGAGGTTGCCGCGCCAGCCGACATGGCCGTTGGCCAGGGCGAACACGGACTCGCTCTGGGCGAGGACGTCGAGGCTCAGTTCGGTCTCGCGCAGGGACCAGGGCTCGCAGCCGAAGGCCGGATGGGTGATCACCGCGGTTCCTCCAGCAGCTGGGCGAGGTCGGTCACGACGAGGTCCGCCCCGTGCCGGCGCAGTTCCGCAGCCTGGCCGACCCGGTCGACACCGACGACGACACCGAAGTGACCGGCGTGTCCCGCCTCCACGCCCGCCAGGGCGTCCTCGAACACGGCCGCCGCGGCGGGTTCGACGCCGAGCAGGCGGGCACCGGCGAGATAGGTGTCGGGGGCGGGCTTGCCCCGCAGCCCCTGCTCGCGCCGGGTGATGCCGTCCACGCGCTCCTCCAGGAGGTCCTCGATTCCTGCGGCGACCAGCACGTCACGGCAGTTGGCGCTGGAGGAGACGACGGCGCGCCGCAGACCGGCGTCCCGGGCAGCCCGCAGAAAGGCGACCGAGCCCTCGTACGGCTCGACCCCCTGCTCGCGGATCATGCGGAGCACCAGCTCGTTCTTGCGGTTGCCCACGCCGTGCACGGTCTGGCGGTCCGGCCCGTCGTCGGGTGCCCCCTCGGGCAGTTCGATGCCGCGCGAGGCGAGAAAGGTGCGGACCCCGTCCTCGCGGGGGCGGCCGTCCACGTAGTCGTCGTAGTCCTGGCCGGCGTCGAAGGGCACGTAGGTGCCGCCCGCCAGGTCGGCGCGCCGGCGCAGGAACGCGTCGAAGGTCTCCTTCCAGGCGGCGGCGTGGACCTTGGCGGTCTGTGTCAGCACACCGTCGAGGTCGAACAGACAGGCCCGGATGTGATCGGGGAGGCCCAGCACGACTCACCGCCCGTCCGGCAGGTACCACTGGTGGGGCCGGACGAGCCGGTGGACGCTCTCCGGCCCCCAGGACCCCCTGGGATACGGTTCGACCGGCGGCGGGTCCTTCAGCAGGGGCTCGGCGACCTCCCACAGGCGGTCGATGCCCTCCGCGCTGGTGAACAGGGACTGGTCGCCCAGCATGGCCTCCAGGATGAGGTGCTCGTAGGCCTCAAGGGCGTGGTCCTGGACGAAGGAACCGGCGTAGTCGAAGACCATCTCGGTCTGTCCCAGCCGCATCTCGGGTCCGGGTTCCTTCGCCAGGAAACGCGCGGTGATGCTGCCGGGGTCGTCGAAGTCGATCGCGAGCGAGTCGCAGCCGGTGGCGGCGCCGCCGTGGGCGGCCGCCGGGAACATGCGCAGGGGGGGCTGCCGGAAGGTGAGGGTGACCATGTGCCGTCCCTCGGCCAGCGCCTTGCCCGAACGGAGGTAGAAGGGCACCCCGGCCCAGCGCCAGTTGTCGATCTCGACGCGGAGCGCGGCGAAGGTCTCGGTGTCGGACGCGGGGGCCACTCCCTGCTCGCCGCGGTAGCCCTCGTACTGGCCGCGCACCACATGTGCCGGGTCCAGAAGGCGCAGACTGCGGAAGACCTTGTTCTTCTCCTCCCGCAGGGAGCGCGCGTCGAGCGCCGCCGGGGGTTCCATCGCAACGAAGCCGAGCAGCTGGAAGAGGTGGGTGACGATCATGTCCCGGAAGGTGCCGGTGCCCTCGAAGAACCGGGCGCGGCCCTGGATGTCGATGCTCTCCGGCACGTCGATCTGGACATGGCTGATGTGATCGCGGTTCCAGACCGGCTCGAACATCCCGTTGGCGAAGCGCAGGGCCAGGATGTTGTCGACGGACTCCTTGCCCAGGAAGTGGTCGATGCGGAACACCCGTGACTCGTCGAAGACGGCGTGCAGGGTGTCGTTCAGGGTGCGGGCCGAGGCGAGGTCGGTGCCGAACGGCTTCTCCACGATGACCCGGGCCCCGTCCGACAGCCCCGACGCGCCGAGCATCGTGACGACGGAGCCGAAGGCGGCCGGCGGCACGGCCAGATGGAACAGCCGCCGGGGGCTGCCGCCGACAGCACGCTCGGCCTCCCGTACGGCGGCCTGGAGCGGGGCCGTGTCGCCGGGGTCGGCGGCGCCGAAGGACAGTGCGTCCTCGAACGCCTGCCACTGGTCCCCTTCGGGTGCCGCCCGGCCGAACTGGGCGACGGCCTGCCGGGCGTGCTCGCGGAACTCCGCTTCGCCGGGAGCGCCGGCGGCGGGTGCCGTACCGACGATGCGGTACCGGGCGGGCAGCAGGCCGGCCTTGGCCAGATGGAACAGCCCGGGCAGCAGCTTGCGCCGCGCGAGGTCGCCGGTGGCCCCGCAGATGACGATCACGTGATCGTCGGGCAGCCGCCCGGCCGCGGCGAGGGAGCGGGCTACGTCGTGCCCGTCGTCAGTGGCCATGGTGTGCTTCCCCGTCCTCGCCGACGCAACATCCTGCACAGCACGCTAACGGCGACGGGCGGAGTCGGCCGGGTGGGAATGCTCCAGGCGGGGGCCGGTGAGGGTGGGCCCGGGGCCGGGGGCCGCCCCGGGCCCGGGCACGCGGATCAGTGGGCGGCCGCCGCGGTCAGGGGGCGCGGCAGCAGGTCGTCGAGGATGCGGGCGGGGCTGTTCGCCGCGTCGGGAACCGGCTGACCGGCGAGGGCGCGCAGCACGGAGGCGGCGACGGTGGTGCCCGCCCTCTCCTGGGCCTCCGCGGTGCTCGCGCCGAGGTGGGGCGTGGTGATGACGTTGTCGAGGCCCAGCAGCGGCGAGTCGGTGCAGGGTTCGTCGGCGTAGACGTCGAGGGCGGCGCCCGCGATCTGCCCGGTGGTCACCGCGGTGTGCAGGGCCGCCTCGTCGACGATGCCCCCGCGCGCGACGTTGACGAAGTAGGCGCCGGGCCTGGCCCGGCCCAGCTCCGCCGCGCCGATCAGGCCCGTGGTCTCGGGCGTCCTCGGCAGGTGGACCGTCACGAAGTCGGACCGCTCCAGGAGTTCGTCCAGGGTGACCAGGGGCACCGTGCCGTCCGCGTCCGGCACATAGGGGTCGTGGGCGAGGACGTTCATGTCGAAGGCCCGCATGCGGGTGGCCACCAGACGGCCGATGCGGCCGAGGCCCACGATGCCGAGGGTCTTGCCGGCGAGCTCGGTGCCGGTGAACCGGCCGCGCTGCCAGGAGCCCCCGCGCAGCGCGCCGTCGGCCTGGGGCAGGTTGCGGGCGACGGCCAGGATGAGGGCGCAGGTCATCTCGGCGGCGCTGACGACGTTCGCGGCCGGTGCGTTCACCACCAGCACGCCGGCGGCCGTGGCGGCGGGGATGTCGACGTTGTCGAGGCCGACGCCGGCGCGCCCGATGACCTTCAGGCGGCGGGCGGCGCCGATCACCTCGGCGTCCGCCTGCGTGCTGCTGCGGATCAGGAGCGCGTCGGCGTCGGCGACGGCGGCCAGGAGTGCGGCGCGGTCGGTGCCGTCGCAGTGGCGGACCTCGACGCCGGTGCCGAGTGCGTCCAAGGTGGCGGGCGACAGCCGGTCGGCTATCAGGACGAGGGGCCTGGACATGGGGTGCCTTTCTGGGCGGAGACGGGCGGCTCGGCGGTGGTGGTCGGTCAGCGCCACAGCAGGGCGATGACGCCGAGGACCAGGAACACCGCGGCGTGGACGGAGAGCACGGTGCGCAGCACCCGCCCGGTGTCCACGGCGGCCGGGTCGGTGTGCGTGCTGATCGCGGGGGCTTCCACGACGACGGTGGTGCCCGTGGTGGCGGGGGTCGCGCGGCCGCTCGCCGGTGCGGCCCGCCGGTCGGGTCGTGCGGGGCCCGGGGAGCTGGTCGCGAGCTCGGCGGCCAGGACGATGCGGGCCACCGAGCCCCCGGAGGCCAGGGCGGCGCTGACGTTCTGGATGCCGACGAGCTGCAGCGCCGGGTACCCGAGGGCGTGGGCGGTGGCGCCCTGGCTGGCGGCGAACATGGCGTTGGCGCCGGTGTTGGAGCCGGCCAGGAAGCCGCCGGCCGCGCCGATCCAAGGGGCGAGCAGGAGGTAGGCGGAGCCGAGGGAGGCGCAGGCTTCGGCGATCTCACGGCTCATGCCGGTGACCGTCAGCAGGGTGCCGAGGATCAGGAAGAGCGCGGTGGTGAGGGTGACCTGCCACCAGCGGAGGGTGGCGGTGCGGACCGCGGCGGACAGGACGGCGTCCCGGGTGCCGAGCAGGCGCGGAGTGAAGGCGCAGGTGAGCAGCAACCAGCCGGCGGGTCCCGCGATCACGGTCCACCAGCCTTCCTCGATACCGGCCGCCATCAGGGCGACCCGCCCGAGGAGCAGGCCGGCGACGAGGAAGGCGTACGGGGCCAGGGCCCGGCCGACCGGCTCGGGGGGTGTGCCGCCGGTGGCGGGGGGTCCCCCGACGCGGGACACGAGCAGCAGCACGGCGATGGTGGCGAGGCCGCCGAGGACGCCGGCGAGCGGGACGCCGACATAGGTGTTGACCGCCCAGACCGTGAGCCACAAGGTGCCCGTGGCAAGCAGTAGTTCGCCGCCGGAGGAGAGCACCCGGCGCGGGCCGGAGGCGACGGCGAGGGCCGCGGCGCCGCAGATCAGGAAGACGGGAGCGGACAGCAGGGCCGAGACGACACCGAGCTCCTGGAAGTCGACTCCGCCGAGCTCCGCGGACACCAGGGTGCCGGGGGCGAGGGAGCCCCACGGCACCGTGACCAGGCCCAGCAGTCCCACCACGGCGGCCTTGGCGGGAGTGAGGCCGAGTTGGCGCAGCAGCGGGATGGCGACGACGACGCCGATGCCGAAGCCGGTGAGCGACTCGGCGAAGGGGGTGACGCCGAAGACGATGAGCATCACGGCACGGCTGCGTGTGCTGCACGCCCCGCCGAGGCGGCTGCCGAGGCGGCTCTGGGCTCCGGTGCGGGACATCAGCTCGCTGAGCAGGATGCCGCCGAACAGGATTCCCGCGAGCTCGACGAGCGTGGGCAGCATGTGCAGTTGCGCCTCGCCCAGCTCGGCCAGGGGGGTCCGGAACGCGGTGGCGGTCAGGACGGCTGCGGCGCCCAGTGCCGCCAGGGCCGCGTACAGGGCGCGGACCCTGACGGCGAGCAGGCCGAGGGTGGTCAGGATGGGCAGGGTGGCGAGGAAGGCGTTCACAGGGGGGCCTCGGTGGTGGTGTGCGGTGGGTACCCGGGGGCGGCGGTGTCGAGCAGGGCCCGCACGCAGCGGTCCGCGTCCAGCAGGGCGCGTGAGATGCCGCCGGGCGAGGGGACGTAGTGGTTGTAGAACGTGGCTCCCTCGCAGAGCGGGCCGAGGATCCATACACGCCGGTCCACGGTGCCGTCGCGGCCCACGGGGTGCTGCTCCGGGGTGATGTCCACGCCGCGGCTGCTGCTCGCCCGGGCGCGGTGGCGGCGGATGCGGCCGCTGTCACGCAGCTGGGTGAGCAGGGCGCTGCCGGTGTGGTCCACGTCGGGCTGGCCCGAGGTGGCGTGGCACAGCCAGTCGGCGTGGGTGGTGTACCGCTGGGTGAGGCGGGTCGAGGACAGGCGCCAGGCGCCGGCGCTCTCGTCCCAGGTCACCTCGGGTTCCGGTCCCAGGGGGACCTCCACCACTCCGGCGTGGATCAGGGCGAGGAGCTCGCCGTGCCGCTCCCGTTGCGGGCCGGTCACGGCACGGTTGAGCACCGCGGTGAAGGCCCCGTAGAACTCGTCGTGCGACTTCTCGTCCAGGCCGCCGAAGTCGACGGCGTGGCGCAGGACGTCCCGCTGGTCGCGCAGCACCTCGAGGGCGGACTTGAGGGGACTGGCGCCCAGGCCCTTGGCGGCCTCGGCGAGGTCGGCCCGCAGCGCGGCGGTGTACTGGTCACGGTAGTCCGCGCTGTCCGCCGGAGTCCGCAGGGCGGGGAACAGGATCCGTTCGGGCACGAACTGGCCGTGTGTCCGGCGGTGTTCGGCGTCCAGGCGGTCCAGCGTGGCGTCCAGGGTGTGCTCGCGGGCGGCGGTCCGCAGCGCCTCTTCGGTGGCGCGTGCGGCCGTGTCGCCGTCGAGGGCGGCGCAGCGACGGTGGAACGCCACGCGCATCTCGGCGCACACGAGCGGTACGAGGTCGCCGTGCAGGCTCAGGGTGCCGTCGGTGGAGCCGGCCCGGAGCCGGTCGACGTTCTCCTCGGTGAGGACCAGCGGCGGGAACGCGCCGTCGCGGTCGGCGGCGGGGCGGGCCCGGAACGGCAGTCCGGTGCGGGAGAACAGGACGATCCGCGGTTCGCGCCCGCTCGGTACGTACACGCCCTGCGGAGTGTGGCGTCCGCCCCTGCCCAGGGTGAGTGCGGCCAGGGCGTCCATGCCCGACAGGCCGGTACCGGCCAGCGCGACGGTGTGCTCCGGCCCCACCCCCGCGAACTGCTCCGCCGGCGGGTAGGGCGAGCGGATCCTGCGGTGCTCCCCGGGCGCCTGCGGGGCCGCCGGCAGCGGGGTGTGGCCGGTGGTGAGGAAGACGTACCGGCTGCGCAGCACCGTCCCGTTGTCGAGGGTGACGACCCTCAGGTCGTCGGTGTCGCCTTCGGTGAGGGAGACGGCCGTCGCCGGGTGCAGGCGGATGTTGAGGTGGGAGGGTGCCCGGTCCAGGGTGCGTTGCAGGAACCAGGACAGGTACTCCCCCAGGATGCGGCGTGGCAGGTAGTCGTCGGGGCGTATCTCGCGGCCCTCGTCCCCCAGCGTGAAGCCGTCCCCGGCGAGGCGGAGGCCGCGCTCGCGCACCCATGCGTACAGGCTGGGCCCGTGGTCTGCGAGGGCGGGGCCCACGGTCGCCTCCTCGGGGAACAGCGACACCTGGCTGCACACGGTGTTGAGCAGCAGGTAGTCGGGCTGGTCCAGGGTGTGCAGGCCGGTGCCGTCGCAGGCCGGGTCGACGAGGTCGACCGTGACGGGGCGCTGCTCCGCTTCCGGGCGCGAGGCCAGGGTGACGAGGCGCTCGACGACGCCGACGCCGCGGGAGCCGAGTCCGACGACACAGACGCTGAGGGCGGGTGACGTGGCATGCGGGCGCCACGGGGCGGTGCGCGAGGTGTGCGTGGGGTTCACGGCTACCACCGCCGGGTTTCGCCGAAGAAGTCCGGGATCTCGACGGCCTCGCCGGACTCCCGCGCGCTGCGGTGGACCAGGCTGCCGACCGCGAGATCGAGGACGCCGAGGCCGAACGGCGAGAAGATCACCGGGCGGTCGGTGGCGATCTCGACCTGGCCGCGGATGACCTGGGCCAAGGTGCCGTCGACGAAGTCGCGGTGACCGTACTTCTGCTCCGCGAGGTGCGGCGAGGTGTTGGCGGTCATGCAGTGGCCGATGTCGTCGAGTATGTTCTGCGCGCCGACGACGATCTCGGGGCCGATGTCGCGCAGCGAGATGTTCAGGACGGTCTGGCCGGGGGTGAAGAAGTCCTCGTCCAGCACGTAGGGCTCGCCGGCGGTGGTGGCGAACACGACCAGGTCCGCACCTCGCACCGCCGTCCGCAGGTCCGCCTCGATGTGCGCCGCGTAGCCGAGTTCTGCGGTGGCGTACTCGGTGAAGGCCTGCGCGTAGGCGGGGACCTGGTCGTGGATGACGAGGTCGCCGAAGTCCCACTCCTGGGCCTTGAAGAACTCCAGGATGTTGCGGGCGATGATGCCGGCGCCGACGACCGTCACGCGCGCCGCGGTGCGCCTGCCGGTGAGCTCCTCGGCCGCCAGGACCGCCGAGGCGGCGGTGCGGGCCGCGCTGATCTGGGAGGCCTCCAGGCATGCGAACGGGTACCCGGTCGCGTAGTCGTTGAGGAGCAGGGCCGCGGAGGCGCGGGGCACCTTGTTCTCGATGTTGCCGGGGAAGCTGCTGATCCACTTGATGCCGGCCACGTCGTACTCGCCGCCGAGATAGGCGGGCAGGGCGATGATCCGGCTGTCGGGCTTGTCGGGGAAGCGCAGGAAGTAGCTGTTGGGGTTGACCGAGTCGCCGTCCTCGTGCGCGAGGTAGGTGGCCCGCACCTCCTCCACGATCTGCTTCCTGCTGCGGCCGATGATGTCGCGGGCGGTCTTTCCGCCGATGACGCTGAACTCGAACATGGTTCTATCCCTTCGCTGCGAAGGCGGCGGTGCGCCCGTGGTCGTTGTCACCGGCGGTGCCGGTGCGGGAGAGGCTCGGGTACGAGTCGAGCCGGCCGAACCGCTCGTAGACCCATACGTCGTCGTAGATCGTGTCGAGGTAGCGGTCGCCGTTGTCGGGAGCGATGGCGACGACCAGGCTGCCCGGCTCCAGGCGGTCGCCGGTGCGCTCGACGGCGGCCAGTACCGAACCGGTCGAGCCGCCCAGGGCGATGCCGCGTTCGGCGGCGAGCCGGCGGCACATCCGCACGGCCTCGAACTCCGGGACCAGGATGGCCTCGTCGACCCGTCCCGAGCGGAAGATCTCGGGGCGCCGGCTGGTGCCGAGCCCGGGGATGTGCCGCTTTCCGGGCGGCGCGCCGAACGTCACCGAACCCACCGAGTCGACGGCGACGATCCGGGTGTGCGGGGAGTGCTCGCGGAAGTAGTCGGTGCACCCCATGAGCGTTCCGGTGGTGCCGGCGCCGATGTACAGGTGGTCGACCGTCCAGCCCTGCCGGGCGATGGCGGCCGCGGTGCGCTCGTAATGGGCGCGCGGATTGGCGGGGTTGGCGTACTGGTTCGGCCACACCAGCGAGGCGTCCTCACGGAGCCGCTGGTGGATGTAGTCGATCCGGGTCTGCAAGTACCCCCCGTTGGCGTCGCGTTCGGTGACCACCACGACGTCCGCGCCGAACGCCTCCATCAGGCCGACGCTCTGGCGGGAGGTGTTGGGGTCGACGACACAGGTGAAGGCGTAACCACGGGCGGCGCAGACCGAGCTGAGCGCGATGCCGAGGTTTCCGGAGGACGACTCGATGACCCGCCCTCCGGGCCGCAGCCGGCCCTTGCGCTCCGCGTCCTCGATGAGACCGATCGCGGCCTTGATCTTGATGGAGCCGGCTGGATTGAGGCCTTCGATTTTCAACTTCAGATCGATGTGCGGAAAGAATCCGTCCAGATCCAGGAAGACACTGTCCAGCACCAGTTCATGAGCATTCCGATAGAGCATCGGACCCCCGTCCTTCCCAACAGCGGATTCCTCGACTCTGCCGCCCTCGTGGCGGAGCCGCCCGAACAGCGCCGCGCACTTTGTCACTTGTGGGGCGAGTCTCCGGGCGGAGACCGGGGAACGTGGTGGAATGTCGTGGTCCGAAGAGCAATCGCCGTGGAGGCTGAAAGCGTGGATGACATGGACGCACCGGACAGCGGAATTCTCCTCTTCCGCAACACCATGCGCATCACCGAAGGGCATCTCGACGCCTATCGGGAAGCCACCGACCGGGCGGTGCGGTTCGTGGAACAGCACGGTCCACAGGTCATGGTGGAGGTGTTCATCGACGAGCAGAAGCTGCTCGCGCACAGCTTCCAGCTGTACCGCGACTCCGATTCGGTCCGAGCGCACTGGAAGATGTCCGAACCGTACATCCGGGAAGTGATGAAGCACTGCCGGGTGGAACGCTTCGAGGTGTTCGGAGAACCCGATGCCGAGGTGGCGGCGGGCGTGCGGGGTTCGCTCGACGACGAGGTCTCCCCCTCGTTCGCGTCGCGCTTCACGGGATTCATGCGATTCGACGCGTTGCGTTCCGGGCAGTAACGAGCGCCGGTCTTCCGCATCGGCCCCAGCAGAGCCGCCCCGGCCGCGTGTGCGCTGCGGCCGGGGGTTCTCCTCGCGTCTGTCGCGGGGTTCAGCCGACGACGGTCCAGGTGTCGCCGCCGGCGAGGAGTGCGGCGAGGTCGCCCTTGCCGCTCTGTTCGACGGCGGCG
>NZ_JBIUBW010000041.1:0-17818 GCF_044548465.1 Streptomyces sp. NPDC052023
GCTACGAACGCTCAGCCGACCACTTCCTGGCCTTCACCAGCATTGCCTGCACCCTCATCTGCTACCGCAGACTCACCAAATGAGACGACTTCTTAAATGAGACGGCGATCTTGCAGGTCGCGGTCTCCCACTGCTCAAGATCGCGTCTGTTCGCTGGGGGATCCCCTACCGAACAGCCCCCACGGCCCCGCTACCCCTTCCGGCCGTATCTCGGCTGACCCCCAGGACCCGGCCGGCGGATCGCCGGTGAGCCGGGCCTCGCTCCGGGCCGACCTCGCCAACGCCCAGGCCCGCAACACCCGCCTGACCGCCTGCATTCAGCAGTTGGAGAAGCGACTGTCGCAGGCCCTGGGAGCTCAGGCATGGCAGGAGTCAGGGCTCGGAGCCCTGGCGGACATCGACGACCTCCAGCGGAGGATTACGAGGCTGGAGCAGCACAACGTCGAGCTGACCTCCGCGTTGGAGGAGGCCCGATCCGATCTCGATGCCGCGAGGAAGGCCAACCGGGACCTGACCAGAGCACTGAACCAACGCGGCTGAGGCGGCCACCGACCCGGATCGTCAGCACGCCAGGCGGTCCGGGTCTATCGGGCGATCGGCGGTTCCGGAGCGGACGTGACAACGGCTGCCAAGTCGGTGCCCGCTCGAAGCAGTGCCACGGTCCGCATGGCGATCTGGTCAAGACGTTGTTGCAGGATGCGTTGCGTTTCTCCCAGACCGTCGAGCTGGTGCAGGGAACCCATGATGTCGCGCACTGCGGGAATGCCGTAACCGGTGCCGCGGAGGGCCGCGACGATTCGGGCCGCTCTGATCGCTGAAAGCCCGTATCGACGTGCTCGCAGTGACGTCACTCGCTCGGGGATGACGAGCCCTTCCTGCTCCCAGAACCGCAGGGTCGAGGGACGGACAGCGAGCGCTGCGGCCAGCTGCGTGATCGTCATCGCGTCGCTCTCCTGCTCGAACTCGGGTGTGTTCGACTCACCCTGGATCGCACGCAACGCTTGTTGAGCACGCAGGGCCTCGTCCCGTTCCCGCGCGAGCCGAACGTGCACCGCGCTGACCGCCGAGGCTGCCTCCGCGATCGTCTCCGTCCGCAGCTCCGCGAGCATCTGCCGGGCTGCGACAGGCCCAACAGCACCGGCGAGTCCGCGATAGGCGCCAAGAGCATGCACGTGCGCTGATGTGTATGAACGGTAACCGTTGCTCGATCGAGCGGCTGGGGGAATGACTCCCAGCCGCTCCAGGTCGCGAACCTGTTGCACCGAGTACCCCGACTCTCTGGCGACATCGACTGTTCTCAGCGGTACTCGTCGCGAACCGCTCGTGGCCTCGTCCACCAGCCAACCCCACATAAGCACTTGAAGGTGATGCTTGAACCATGAGTATGGAACAGATCATCGCGACCGTGCAAAGCCTCGACGGCGCGCTCGTGCTTGTCCCGGAACCGGGAGGCGACTTCCCCGAACTCGCCTGGGGAGACGCGTTCTTCTACTACGCCCCCGACGGCCAGATACCCAAGAACGTTCAGCCCTACGGGACGATCGTCACCAAGAACTACCCCGACGACACCGCTTCCGACCTCGACTCCCCGGGCCGCTGGCGCGTGAACGTCAACGTCGACCGTGCGACGTTCCAGGAGCTCACCGGAGAGGAGCCACGCAGCATCAGCCGTCCTCGCGACTACGCGGCCGCCGACAGCGTGATGCCGCATCCGGTGTACGGCCCGCTCGGCTGGATCTCCGTCGTCAATCCGGGCGAGAGGACAACGGACACGGTCGTGCAGCTACTACGCACCGCTCACGAGGCTGCGCGTGCGCGGTTCGCACGGCGACATGAACCAGGACCTGCCTGATGCAGCACTGGCGCCACAGGTGTTGCGCACGAAACTGTCGCTCACACCCGGCGCTGAGCTGCACAAAGTGCTCTCCACTCGCCTCGCGCCACATGGTTACCCCCTCCTGAGAAGGCGGCCTCCGCTGCCCGTCGTGGTCGGTGGAGATCGCCTTTACATCGATGCAAGAACGCTCTCAGCATCGTGAACAGCGCTGGACATGCCAGTGGCGCGCGGATGCGTCCGCAGGTGGATGGAGAGGTCAACTGCGCGTACCGGCCCTGCCCGTGACGCCGTGCCGGCCCGGTGCTGCGCGCGGTCTGGACAGTCACCCGAGCGCGTGCTGTCATTCCGCTGTCACAGGATTTCCAACGTTGAAAGAGCCGCCTGACCGCACCCGTACCGGCGTTCCCCTGTGGCCGGTTCCGGTCGAAGGCCTTCGTGCGAGGAAAGGTTCGATGACGAGACAACACATCCGCCCACGCGCCGGAGTGTGGGCGCTGCTGACCGCGGCGGCCCTGGTGCTGCCCCCGAGCGGGCTGATGGCCACCGCCACGGCCGCGGAGCCGGCCGGCCATACGTCGGCGCCCTCCGCCGGGCAGTCCGGTGTCGAGGTGCACGGCCTGAAGGGCGAGTACTTCAGCATGTCGGCGCCCGGAGCCCGGGACTTCGCCGAGCTGGGTGGCACCCTGCTCGACCCGCAGATCAACTTCTCCGGACTCACCAGTACGTTCCAGGAGCTGAACGGCAGGACGGAGCACACCACGGCCCGCTGGACCGGGCAGATCGAGGCACCCGCCACCGGTGACTACACGTTCTACGCCATCGGCGACAACGGCTTCCGGCTGTTCATCGACGGCGAGCCGGTCATCGACCACTGGGAGCCGGACTGGGACCGTGAACAGACCAGTGTGCCCGTCAAGTTGACCGCCGGGGAGAAGCACGAATTCCGCCTGGAGATGTTCCAGGACTTCGGCGGTTCCAACATGTTCCTGCGCTGGTCCACCCCGGACCTGCCCAAGCAACTCGTGCCGATGTCGGCGTTCACCCCGCCGGAGGGCTTCGAGGTCTATCCGGTGGAGCTCTCCGTGGCCGCGGACGGGCGGCGGCTGCGGGCCCGGTTCGAGGGCAGGGTCGGTGACCTGCGGGCGGTGAAGGACCATCTGAAGGTCGAGGCCGACACCACACCGATGCCCGTCAGGTCGGTGACCACCTTCCCCGGCGACCGCGACTCCCTGCTCGTCACGCTCGCCGAGCCCATCCAGAAGGACCAGCAGGTAAGGGTCACCTACGACGGCCAGGGTGGTCTGACCTCCGGAGGCGAGACCGTACCGAAGATCATCCGCTACGCCGGGAACGCCTCCACCCACCGGCTCACCACCTCCTGGGGTGACCGGCTCGACGAGAGCAACCCGCTGCCGGAGTACCCGCGCCCCCAGCAGGTGCGCGCCAGGTGGAAGAACCTCAACGGCCCCTGGCAGTTCAGCGGCGCGGCGGCGGGCGAGCAGCCGGTGTTCGGCAAGGACCTCGACGAGAGGATCGTCGTGCCGTTCCCGGTCGAGTCGCAGCTCTCCGGGCTGGAGCGCCACGAGGACCACATGTTCTACCGCAGGCTGGTGAACGTGCCGAAGGACTGGAAGATCGGCAAGGGCGACGACAGCAACCGGCTGAAGCTCAACTTCGGCGCCGTCGACTACCGGGCGCGCGTGTGGGTCAACGGCACCCAGGTCGCTGAACACACCGGCGGTTACGACGCCTTCAGCGCCGACATCACCGACGCGCTGAAGGGCACCGGACCGCAGGAGGTCGTGGTCGCGGTCACCGACACCGGCGGTGCCGACCAGCCGATGGGCAAGCAGTCCACCAACCCGGGCGGCATCTTCTACACCCAGTCCTCGGGCATCTGGCAGACGGTCTGGATGGAACCGGTGGCCGATGCCGCCGTCGATAACGTTGTCACCACCCCGGACATCGACACGAGCAGCCTCGCGGTCACGGTCGAGTCGCGGAACGCGTCCGCCGGAGCCCGCGTCGAGGCCGTCGCCCGCGACAGGCGCGGCAAGGTCGTCGGCAGGGTGAGCGGTCCGGCCAACGAGCAACTGCGGCTGCCCGTCGCCGATCAGCACCTGTGGAGCCCCGACGATCCCTACCTCTACGACCTCGACGTCAGGCTCACCGACGGCAGGTCGACCGACAGGGTCGGCAGCTACTTCGGCATGCGCGAGATCGGCATCGCGAAGGTCGGCGGGTTCCAGAAGCTGGTGCTCAACGGGAAGCCGGTCTTCTCCCTGGCCACGCTCGACCAGGGCTTCTGGCCCGACGGCCTGTACACCGCGCCGAGCGACGAGGCCCTCGCCTTCGATCTCAAGGCACACAAGCAACTGGGCTTCAACGCCGTCCGCAAGCACATCAAGGTGGAGTCGCCCCGCTGGTTCTACCACGCGGACCGGCTCGGCCTGCTGGTCTGGCAGGACTTCGTCTCCGGGAACATCACCAACGAGACCGGACGGCGCGCCTTCGTCGACCAGGGCATGGAGGTGATGCGGGAGCATCACAACGCGCCCTCCGTGATCAGCTGGATCGTCTTCAACGAGGGCTGGGGCGAGTGGGACCGCACGGAGACCGGACGCATCGCGGAGTCCGTGAAGGCGGCCGACCCGTCCCGTGTCGTCAACGCGCACAGCGGTGTCAACTGCTGCAACTCGAAGGGTGATTCCGGCAAGGGCGACATCATCGACCACCACGACTACAACAACGAGGACCCGCCGTTCCCCGACCGCAGGGCCGCGCTGGACGGCGAGCACGGCGGCTTCACCCTGCGCACCCCGGGACACATGTGGCCGGGTGCCCCGACGGTGATCTACAGCGGTGTCGCCGACAAGGAGGCGCTGACCCGCAAGTACGTCGAGAACACCGAGGAGTTCTACCTCGACCAGGCCGGAGCCGAGCTGTCCGGATCGGTCTACACCCAGATCACCGACCTGGAGAACGAGCTCAACGGGCTCTGGACCTATGACCGCAGAGAGATCAAGGTCGACCCGGTCAGGGTCCGTGAGGTCAACCGCCGGGTCATCGCCGCCGGCGCCGCCGCGGGCGAACGGCAGCCCCTGAAGGGCGGCGGGCACTGGTCGCTCGACGAGGGCACCGGGACCACCGCGAAGGACGACGGGCCGAACGCGAGGTCCCTGACACTGAGCGAGGGCACCACCTGGACGCCGGGCGTCAGGGGCAGCGCGCTGAAGTTCGACGGCCAGGGCCGGTACGCCGAGACCGACGGCCCGGTGCTCGACACCACCGGAAGCTACTCGGTGTCCGCCTGGGTGCGGCTGGACGAGCTGCCCGGGAACTACGCCACCGCTGTCAGTCAGGACACCCGGCGCCAGGCCAGCCCGTTCTACCTCCAGTACGGGCGGGGCGCCTTCGCCTTCAGCACGCCGGGCGGACACCGCGCCCGGCTGGTCACCACCCCGGAGAAGGGCCGCTGGTACCACCTGGTCGGAGTCCGTGACGGCACGGACAACACGATCACGCTGTACGTCGACGGAAAGCAGGCGTCGACCGCCACCGGCGGCGCGGCCTACCCCAGCACCGGCGCCCTGGCCGTCGGCCGGGCCCAGTGGGACGGCGCGGACACCGACTTCTGGAACGGCTCGGTGGACGAGGTCCACGCGTACGACAGGGCCCTCACCGCCGAGGAGGTGAGCGCCCTGCACACCGGCGAGCGCCCGTAGCCCGGACCACGGCCGCAGGCCCCGGCGGGAGATGACTGCCCGCCGGGGCCTGCTCGCGTCCGGTGAAGAGAGCCGGGTTGTCCGAGGTGTGCGTCCCGCCGGGGTGGCGAGCCACAACTGGGCGTCGTAGTGGCGCAGATATCGGCCCGTTGCGCCCGCCGCCCGAACCAGGGAAGCGGGGAGCGCGGGGTGCCTACGCCAGTTGCCGTCTGCGGCCCAGCCAGGTCTGCGCGACCACGACCACCGCCAGGAAGGCGCCGCTGACGACCTGCTGGTAGGAGGAGTCGAGGGAGCCGATCTGGTTGATGACGTTCTGGATGACCTTGAGCAGCAGCACACCGACCAGCGAGCCGCTGACGTAGCCGAGGCCGCCGGTCAGCAGGGTGCCGCCGATGACGACCGCCGAGATGGCCTCCAGTTCCATCCCGTTGCCGAGGATGGTCACCCCGGAGGCGAGCCATGCGGCGTTGAGTGCTCCGGCCAGTCCGGCCAGCAGCCCGGAGAGCGTGTACACAAGGATCTTGGTCCGGGCGACCGGGGCGCCCATCAGCGCCGCCGCGTCCTCGTTGCCGCCGACGGCGTACACGTGCTGTCCGAAGCGGGTACGGCGCAGCACCACGGCTCCGGCGGCGAACAGCGCCAGCGTGATCCACACCGGATTCCCGAGGCCGAGGGTGCTGCCCTGGCCCAGTTCGGCCAGGAACGAGCCCTTGCCGATCAGATAGGTGTCCGCCCCCTCGTCCGTGAGGGCCAGCAGCAGGCCGCGCGCGCCCAGCATGGCGGCCAGCGTGACGATGAAGGGGGCAAGCCGGGAGCGGGCCACGAGCACGCCGTTGACGACACCGATCAGCCCGCACACCGCCAGCGGCAGCAGCAGGGCGACCAGGGTGCCGTGCCGCGATCCCCACGCGGCCAGGACACCGCCGAGCGCGAACAGCGAGCCGACCGACAGATCGATGCCGCCGGTGATGATCACGAAGGTCATGCCGAGGGCGACGATGGCCAGGAACGCCGAACTGGTGGCCATGTTGCTCACGTTGTCACCGGTGGCGAAGGAGTCGAAGCTGAACGACGCGACCAGGCAGACGAGCGCCAGTACGGCGAGCGCGCCGTGCTGCTGGATCACCGCGCTCAGCCGCTCGGAGCGGGCGGAGCCGACCGGCTCGGTCTCCGACGACGGCTGTCTGCTCGCGGTCGTCACGGGTGCGTCCGTTCCGGTGGCGGTCATCGCTTCCCCCGTCCCCGCGCCGCGTACACCGCGGCGACGATCACTATGGCCTGGGCGATCTGGGTCCACGAGGGAGGCAGATCGTGCTTGATGAGGGTGGCCGTCAGCAACTGGATCAGGACGGCGCCCGCCACGGTGCCGGCGATGTTGACCCGGCCGCCGGTCAGCGGGGTGCCGCCGACGACGACCGCGGTGATGGCGGAGAGTTCCATCAGGTTGCCCAGCGAGGTCGGGTCGCTCGCCTGGAGGCGGGCGGTGGCGAGCACGCCGGCCACGGCGGCGAGCAGCGCGCAGACGACGTACACGGTGATCAGTACACGGCGTACGGGCAGTCCGGCGAGCTGTGCGGCGGGGCGGCTGTCGCCGATCGCCAGCAGCTGCCGGCCGAAGGTGGTGCGGCGGACCACGAAGGCCAGCAGCAGCGCCAGCGCGGCCGCGATCAGGATCAGATACGGGATGCCGAACACGTCACCGGAGCCCAGGGAGGCCAGCGACGGGTTGCGCAGGTCCTCCAGCTGCGGCAGCAGCACCAGCGCAAGGCCCCGGCCGCCGACCATGAGCGCCAGGGTCGCGACGATCGGCTGCACTCCCACGAACGCGACCAGCGCGCCGTTGGCGAGGCCCACCCCGGCCGCGAAAGCGGCGACCACCAGCAGCGCGGGCAGCAGCCCGTAACCGAGGTAGAGCGCGGTGACGGAGGCCGCCAGCGCCATCACGGCGCCGACGGACAGGTCGACGCCCTCGGTGCCGATGACCAGGGCCATGCCCAGGGCGACGATGACGACCGGCGCGACCTGGACGGCCTGGGTACGGAAGTTCTCCGCGGACAGGAAGTGCGGGGTGATCACGATGTTGACGACGAGCAGTACCGCCACTCCGGCGTAGACGCCGTAGGTCTGCAGCCACTGCAGGACGCGGGCCCTGTCCAAGGGGGCCGTGCGCAGGGCGGCTTCAGCCATCGGTCGGCACCTCCTCGGCCGGCTCCCGCGTGGGGGAGTCCCCGGCGATGGTCCGCATCAGTTTGTCCTCGTTGACGTCGTCGCCGGTCAGCTCGCCGACGACGGCTCCGTCCTTCAGTACGACCACGCGGTCGGACCCTTCGATCAGTTCCTCCAGGTCGGAGGAGATGAGCAGGACGCCCAGGCCGTCGGCGGCCAGTTCGTCGACCAGCTTCTGCACCTCGGCCTTGGCGCCGACGTCGATGCCGCGGGTCGGCTCGTCCAGGAGCAGCACCTTGGGGTTCATCGCCAGCCAGCGGGCGAGCAGCACCTTCTGCTGGTTGCCGCCGGACAGTTCGCCGACCTTCTGCCGCGGGGAGGACGCCTTGATGCGCAGCCGCTTCATGAAGGTGGCCACGATCGAGTCGACACGGGACTCGGAGACCAGGCCGAAGCGGGACAGGCGCGGCAGGACGGCGAGCGCGATGTTCTCGCGGACCGACAGGCCGGGGACGATGCCCTCGCTCTTGCGGTCCTCGGGCAGCAGGCTGACGCCGGCCCGGATGGCGGCCGCCGTCGAACCGCCGCGCAGCGGCACGCCGGCCACGGTCACACGGCCCGAACGCACCGGCAGCGCGCCGGAGACGGCCTTCGCCGTCTCGGTCCGGCCGGAGCCGAGCAGGCCGCCCAGTCCGACGACCTCGCCGGGCCGGATGCTCAGCGAGACGCCGTGGAGCTGGTGCGGGACCGTCAGCGCGTGTGCCTCCAGCACCGGTCGGGCCTCGGTGGCGCCGTGGTCGCCGGTGAACTTCGTCAGGCCCTCCTTGCGGACCTCGCCCAGGTCCCGGCCCAGCATGGTCGACACCAGGGCGAGCCGGTCGAGATCGGCCAGCCGGCCGTGGTGGACGCGGCGGCCGTCGCGCAGCACGGTGACGGTGCTGCACACGGCGTACAGCTCGTCCAGGCGGTGGCTGACGTAGACGACCGCGATGCCCTCGTCGCGCAACCGCCGGATCACCGAGAACAGCGTCTCGACCTCGCGCGGTTCGAGGGAGGAGGTCGGCTCGTCCATGACGACGATCCGCGCGTCGGTGGCCACGGCGCGGGCCAGCGCCACCATCTGCTGGGCGCCGACGCCGAGGGTGCGCAGCGGCCGGCGGACGTCCACCCCGACGCCGTAGGTGCGCAGGGTCTCGTCGGCCTCCCGGTTCATGCGGGCCACGTCCAGCACGCCGAAGCGGTTGCGTGGCTCCCGGCCGAGGTGGAGGTTGCGGGCGACGCTGAGCAGCGGGATCAGGTTGACCTCTTGGTAGATGGTCGAGATCCCCGCCTTCTGTGCCTCCAGGGGGGTGGCGAAGGAGACCTTGCGGCCCTGGAAGGTGATCTCGCCCGCGTCGGGCCGGTGGACGCCCGTGAGGAGCTTGATGAGGGTCGACTTGCCGGCGCCGTTCTCGCCGATCAGGGCGTGGACCTCGCCCGCGTGCAGGGTGAGGTCCACGTCGTCCAGGGCCCGGACGCCGGGGAAGGTCTTGCTCAGGCCGCGGACGGCGAGGACGTCGGCGGATGGTGCCGCCACCTGTGCCTCCAGGAGGAAGGGGTCGAGGGAGGACGGTGCGGGCCCGGACCGGACGTCCGGGCCCCGGGAGGGTCAGTAGGCCCGGCCGATGTCCGTCTTCGCGTTGTCCCTGGTGTACGCGCCGTCCTCGATGACGATGTCCTGCGCGACTTCCTCGCCCTGGGTGAAGGCGTCCAGCGTCTGGAACGCCAGCGGGCCGAACCGCGGGTTGGACTCGATGACACCGCTGATCCAGCCGTCGACGATGCCCTGGACGGCGTTGCGGGTGCCGTCCACGGTGACGATCTTGACGTCGCCCGGCTTCTTGCCGGCGCCCTTGAGCGCGGCCACCGCGCCGAGCCCCATCTCGTCGTTCTCGGCGTAGATGCCCTTGATGCCGGGCTTGGACTGGATGAGCTGCTCGGTGACCTGCTGGCCCTTCTCCCGGGCGAAGTCACCGGTCTGCTCGAAGACCACCTTCAGCTCGGGTGCCTTCTCGGCGATCCGCTCCTTGAAGCCCTTGGTGCGCTCGGTGGTGACGTTGTTGCCGGCCGAGCCGAGCAGGATCGCGACCTCGCCCTTGCGGCCCGTGGCCTCGATCATCTGGTCGGCGGCACGCCGGCCCTGCTCGACGAAGTCCGAGGCGATGAAGGAGACGTAGTCCTTGCAGGCGGTGGCGTTGATCTTGCGGTCGATCGTGACGATCGGGACCTTCTTGGCGGCGGCGGCCTGCAGCACCGGGTCCCAGCCGTCGGAGTTGAGCGGGGCGATGACCAGCAGGTCGGCGCCCTTGGCGAGCAGGTCCTGGACGTCGCTGATCTGCTTGGAGAACTGGGACTGGGCGTTGGCCGTCAGCAGCTTCACGCCCCGCTTCCCGGCCTCGTCCTTGATGGACTGGGTCTCGGCGATGCGGAAAGGGTTGGCTTCCTTCTCCGACTGGGAGAAGCCGACGGTGGCCTTCTTCAGGTCCAGCTTCTCGCCGCCGTAGGCGTCGACGGTGCAGGTCTTGCCGCCGGGCTTGGGGGTGGCGACCTTCTGTTCGGCGCCGGCGGCGGTCGTCGGCGACTTGGTGTCGTTCGACGCGTCGTCCTCCGACTTGGCGCAGGCGGTGGCGGTCAGGGCCACCGCGGCGGCCAGGGCCGCGACCGTGGGACGGACTGGGAGGCGAGGACGGTGAGTTGTGCGCTGCATGGTGACCCCGATCCGGGCGACGCGGTAAGGGAACTGGGGAGGTGCGGGACGGTGCAGGGGCGATGCCTCCCCGGGCGGACAAACGTTGTCAGGTCCGCCGCAAGAGGTTTTTACATCGTTGGAAGGATGCTGTAAACCCCTTCTGCACGGGGGCACTTGGACCGTGGGGGAGGGGAACCGGCCGCGGAGGCGGCCGATTTACCGGCGCCCCAGGGTGCTCTCCCGCTCCACCAGGCTGTACTCCGCACGGATACGGCGGGGTGCGGGAGCCGCACCGCTGAGCCGCGCGAGCACGGACTCGACCGCCAGCCTGCCGATGGCCTCCTTGTCGGGTGAGACGGAGGTCAGGGTCACCGCGCCGAAGCGTCCCTCGACGACGTCGTCGAAACCGACGACCGCGATGTCCTCGGGGATCCGCAGTCCCCGCTCGTGCAGCACCCGCATGGCGCCGATGGCCATCGGGTCGTTGTAGGCGAACAGCGCGTCCGGACGCCGCCCGCTGTCCAGGATGCGCGTCATGGCCGCCGCGCCGTCCGCGTGCCCCCAGCCGTCCGTCTCCGCCACGAGCCCGCTGTCGGCGGGGAGTCCGGCCGCGGTCAGCTCCTCGCGCCAGCCGTGCACCCGCAGTTGGGCCGGCTCGCTGCGGCCTCGCCGGGCTCCGATGAAGGCCACCTCGCGGCGGCCGAGCCCGATCAGATGCCGCACGGCCGCGCGGGCCGCGGCGACGTTGTCGATGGCGATGTGGTCGTACGGCAGGTCGTACTCCCGCTCACCGAGCAGGACGAGCGGCACCTGTTCCGTGCGGTCGCGCAGGTCGTCGGTCTCCAGCTCGATGGGGCTCAGGATGAGCCCGTCGATGACGCGCGCCCGGAAGCCCTGACTGACCAGCACCTCCTGCTCACGGAGACCGCCGGTGTGGTCGAGCAGCACGATGTAGTCGTGCGCGGCGGCGGCGTTGATGACGGCGGCGGTCAGTTCGGCGAAGTAGGGGTTGCCCAGTTCCGGCAGGGCGAGCGCGATGATGCCCGTGCGGCCCTTGCGCAGGTGCCGGGCGGTGAGGTTGGGCCGGTAGCCGAGCGCGTCGATGGACCGCTGGACGCGCTCGCGCATGACCGGCGTGACGTGCTGGTAGTTGTTCACCACGTTGGAGACGGTCTTGATGGAGACCCCCGCGTGCGCGGCGACGTCCTTGAGGCTGACCCGCACGGCATTCCCTTCGAAGTGGCCCCGACTCGGGTGGTCGGTTGGGGTGTTGTGTCGTCACCGTGAGCCGTGCGCCGAGTCCCTGTGGGTGAGTTTTACAACGTTATATATCCGAGATCGCCGGACTGACAAGGCACCGGTCGGCACGTTCCGGAAGGTGTCGTGACGGTCCGGCCGCGACCGCCGCCCCCGTCCCGTGCATGGGCACGCCGTCCGGCGGTACCGCGGAGCCCTCATCGCCGTGCAGGGCGAAGACGTCCGTGGCGAGAAAGACGCACTGTGCGTATCCCTGGCACCGGTTGAGATCGACGACAAGCCTCATCTCGAACCCGCTCCCCGCGCGGGCCGCGACAGCCGTGGGCCCGCGGCCCCGTGCGCTCGGTCCTTCTGGCTCGTGGCATGCCTCCACTTCGGGGTCGATCCGTCCGGAGGCAGCTCGCAACGCGGGACCCGCGCCCTAGGGACCGTCGTCAGGGGGAGGCGTGGCCGGTGTCTCGCTGCCGCGCCGGTCCGGGTCCGTGTCGTGGTCCGTGCCGTAGAGGCGGAGTGCGGTCAGGGACGCGACGAGTCCGTCGCCGCTGCGTGGATCGAAGCCGGTGAGTTCGTGCCAGCGGGTGAGCCGGTAGGCCAGTGAGTTCGGGTGCAGGTGCAGTGCGCGGGCCGCCGCGGCCGCCGACAGGCTGTGGCCGGCGAAGGCGACGACCGCCTCGGCCAGGTGGGGGTCCGTGCGCGCGGTGGCCGCGGCCCTGGTGAACAGCGGGGCGAGGCGCGCGGCGTGTCCGCCGAGGCTGGCGTCGAGCCAGGCGTCGGCTGCCCACGAGGTCGTCCGGCGCATCCGGGCCGAGATCCCGGGCTACGCCGCCGTACCGGCGGAGGATCACCGCCGGTTCGTGCTCTGACGAGGTCCGCGAGGAGCGGCACGGCCACGTCGGCCAGTTCCTGCCCGGTCCGCACGACGTCCAGGGTGGTGCCGATCCGCTTGGTGGCCTCGCCCAGGACGGCCAGCCGCTCACGTGCCCGCCGGCCGCCCCATCACCTCCGCGGCCGAATAGCCGACGAGGTGCCAGGGTCCGTACCGCGGTGCGCAGTTGACCCATGGTGGCAGCGGCGTTGATCCCGTGTCCGACGACATCGCCGACGACCAGCGCGATCCGCCCGCCGGGCAGCGGGATCACGTCGAACCAGTCGCCGCCCACGCCGTGGTGGCTGTCGGCCGGCAGGTAGCTCCAGGCCACGTCTGCCGCGGAGCCCCCTGTCGGGGCGTGGGGCCGCGATGGCCGGAGCCGGCCACCCGCGGTCATCGATCCGCACGGCCATGTCACCTTCCCCGATCTGCCCACGGGAGCGCCACTCGGTGTCGGCCTGGTGCCCTTCGAGTCCGTGGAGCTGGAACTGCCCGAGGGGAGCGTGCTCGCCCTCTACACCGACGGCCTGATCGAGGCTCACGACCAGGACATCGGTGCCGGCATGGACCGCCTGGCCGCGCTCCTGGCACGCAACGGCCTCCCGCTGGACGAGCTCTGCACCCTGGCGGTGGACACGCTGCCGGCCAAGGCGCCGAGCGACGACGTCACCCTGCTGCTGGTGCGGACCCGCTCGTTGAGCCCGGGCCACGCCGCCTCCTGGCGGCTGCCGGCCGACCCGGCGTCGGCCGTGGGCCGTGCCCGCGCCCTGGCCACCGGCGTCCTCAACCGGTGGGGACTGCACCACCTGGTGGAGTCCACGGAACTGATCGTCAGCGAGCTGGTCACCAACGCCATCCGCCACGGCACCGGCACGATCGGCCTGAGCCTCGTCCGGCATGAAGCGCTGACCTGCGAGGTCTCCGACACCGGCAACAGCTACCCGCGCCTGGCCCGTGTTCCGGCGACAGAGGAGAGCGGTCGCGGCCTGTACCTCGTCTCGCGACTGGCCCGCAGATGGGGAAGCCGCCACACCCCGACGGCAAGCTCATCTGGGCCGAACAGCAACTCACGCCGGGGCCCTGATCACGAGCCCCCCGGTTCACCACACGCGCCGGCCGTCACCGGCACGAGAACCCTCACAAAAAGAACGATCACGAGAACCATCACAGGAACAAGGAAAGACATCCCATGGACCAGACACTCGAAAGGCAGGCGCGCTTCGGCGCGGTCTGCGGCGTCCTGTTCGGCCTGTCGCTGGGTGTGCCCGGCCTCATCGAGGCGTTCACCGGGGAGACGGCCGCGACCAGTCTCATCGTCGGACTCGGCGTCGCGGCCTTCGGGGTACCGGCGCTCATCTGTTCCACCTCCGTCAGGCGGACGTCTCCGGCCGCTTCGGAGCGGTCGCCGCCGCCGTCAACATCATCGGCCTCGGGCTCTTCGCCGGAACGTCGTTCGCGTACAACGTGGTGCTGTTCTTCGTCGAACCGGCCGTCGTCGACGCCGTACTCGAGGGGCCCACGCGCTGGGCGGTCCTCGGCGCGGGCGTGGTGCACGTCGTAGGAACCCTGCTGTTCGGCGTCTCCATGGTGCGCGCGGGTGTGCTGCCACGGCCCGCGGCCGTGGGTTACACCGTCACGCTGACCCTGCTCGCCCTGCTCGGCAACCTGCCCGACTCCGTGTTCAGCAGCGCCAACCACGTGGCCGCCTGCGTCTGCCTGGTAGCCCTGTCCCGTTCCGTCCGGCGGGCAGGCCGGCCCGGCGAACCCCGGATCCACGTCACGGGGTCGCGCCAGGCAGGGACGTGATCCGATCCCGGTTCCGCTCCTGAGGCCGGGGCCGCTCAGGCCCCGGCCACCAGGCCGGGCACGGCGGCGAGCGTCCGCGTCACCTGCCCGAAAGCCACGCTGCCACCCTGAGCGACCTCCGGCGAACCGCCACCGCGGCCGTTCAGCAGCCGTTTCACCAGCAGGTCCCGTACGGCCAGGGCGAGCGCCCGCGCCACCCTCGGTGGTGGCCGTGGACATCGGGACACCGTCTCCCCGCGGGCGGTCCGGGAGAAGGCCCCGCGCCAGGAGAAGTCCAGCCGGAGAGGGGCGGGGCGGTTGCAGCCGGCCTCAGCGGTCACCGTGCTCTTCCGATCGCCACCGACGGCCAAGAACGACAACTGCACAACCCGCGGCCACCGAGGCGGCTGCGATGCCGCCGAGGGTGAGGGCCTGCGACGTCGCTCGCCCGGAGCCGGTGGTGGCGAGGACCGGGTCGCCAGAGCCCGTTGCGGTGCCTCCGGCGGCCCCCGCCGCCTGTTCGATCAGGCGGCTGACGGCGTCCGGCTGGGACACCGCGACGGCGTGTGAGGCCTTGACCTCGACGGTGTGCGCGTGGGCGCGCCGCGCCATGAAACGCTGCGAGGCCGGCGGGATGTTGCGGTCCTCGGTGGTGATCAGGGTCCACGAGGGGATGGTCTTCCAGGCGGCCTTGGTGGCCTTCGCCTCCAGGGCCGAGGCGGCCACGGGACGCTGGGCGGCGGCCATGAGGTCGGTGACCGACCTGGGCACGTCGGCGGCGAACTGGTCGTGGAACTTGTCGGCCTTGATGTACTGATCGGTGCCGGTGCCACCGCCGGGGAGGGGGAAGGGCACGTTGTCGAGGGCGGCGCCCAGCGTGCTCCCCGGGAACTTGCCGGACAGTTCCAGGGCACTCTCCCCGGCCGCAGGGGCGAACGCGGCCACGTAGACGAGCGCCTTGACCTGGGCGTCACCGGCGGCGGCTTCACTGATCACGGCGCCGCCGTAGCTGTGACCGACCAGCACCACCGGCCCGTGCAGGCTCTTCAGCACGCTGTGGACGGACGCGGCGTCACCGGCCAGCCCTCGCAGCGGGTTGGCGGGCGCGATGACCGGATACCCCGCCTGCTGCAACCGCTTGACCACCCCGTTCCAGCTGGAACCGTCGGCGAAGGCACCGTGCACGAGCACGACGGTCGGTTTCACCTTGCCACCGGCGCCTCCGTCAGCCGAAGCCGCTGCCGCCGGGACCGCGCACAGCGCGGCGGCGGTGAATCCGGCCGCCGCGCTGGTGAGACGCCGTGTGTGGCGTCGTATGCCATGGACCGCACTCATTCTGTTCGCCTTTCCGTCAGGCCTCACGGACATCAGCTTCCTGCGTTCGGGTCGCCGGGCCAGCTCGCCCGGTGCGATCGGGTGAACCTGGTACGGCAGGCGGGTGCAATGGCTGTCGCGAGAGGCGTATGCGCGATCAAGTCGCCGACGGCGATCCGCGCGTGAGGTGCCGCGGGAGGTCTTCACGGTGACGTCTGGCATCACGTGGCACCGCATGGCACCGCTTGGTGCCATCCGGCGCCACCTTGGACCGCGTCCTGGTCCGCGGGGGTGTGGGTCGGCGGGACGTCGGCCCGCAGCCGCGAGTGCCAGAGTGTTTTCGCTGGTCATGGCGGCAATCTCGCTTGTCACCCCTGGGGGGCGCCTCATGCGTCACCGACGGGGTTGTCGACGAAGTGGCAGACGGGCTTGCCGATGGCGCCATTGTGGTGCCATTATGGCGTCATGGACCTCACTCCGTATGTCGACTCCCTGCGCCGCGAACTCGCGGTGGCCGCCGAAGCGGGCGGTGACGAAGCTCGCGAGCTGGCCGAGAGGCTCACCGCTCCCTTGGAGTCGGCGGCCCGGCTGACCATGCTCCACGTGCTCTCCGCCGCGATGGACGAGATCACCCGTGAACTCGCCCCGGGCTCGGTCGACGTCCGGCTGCGCGGGCTCGACCCCGACTTCGTGGTGACGCCACCGCCCACCGACGCCGGCGCCCCGGCGGAGCCGGCCGCGCCCGTGGAACCGCTCAAGGCGCAGGCACCCGCCGACGGTGACGAGGGTGGCACCGCCCGCGTCAATCTGCGTCTGCCTGCCCACCTCAAGGCGCGCGCCGAGGAGGCCGCGAGCCGTGAGGGCCTGTCGGTCAACGCGTGGCTGGTGCGGGCCGTGTCGGCGGCGGTCGACGGCGGCGCCCGGCCGCGTACGACGGAGCGGACGCACACCCTCGGACAGAGCTTCACGGGCTGGGTGCGCTAGCCGCGCCCCCGCCTCGTACCACTTCACTCACACCACGTCCCACCTGCGGGGACGGCCCAAGGATTCATGAGGACGGGACAGCCATGCCTTCTTTCGACACTCCCGAACCGATTTCGGTCACCGCCTACGTCTACGCCGGTTCCATCCGGTTCACCACCAGCGAGCGGCTCGACACCGCCGTCGACGTCCGGCCCCGCGTCCCGAAGAAGGACCTGGACGTACGGGCTGCCGACCAGACCGAGGTCTCCTACGTGAGCGGCGTGCTGACCGTCAGTACGCCCAAGGCCAATCTGCTCGGGCGTGGCGGCACCGTCGACGTGACGGTGGAACTGCCCACGGGCTCGAGCGTCGACGTGTCCGGTGCCGCGGTCAGTGTGATCGGCGAGGGCCGGCTCGGCGAGGTCCGGGTGAAGACCTCGGCCGGTGACGTCCGCCTCGACACCACCGGCCCGCTGAAGCTGACCGCGTCGCACGGCTCCAGCACCGTCGACCGGGTCGAGGGCATGGCCGAGGTCACCAGCAGTACCGGCAACCTGCGCATCGGCACCGTCCACGGCCCCGCCGTCCTGAAGAACTCGCACGGAGCCACGACCGTAGGCGCCGTGACCGGCGAGCTGCGGGTGAGTGGCGCCAACGGCAGCATCGACATCGGGCGCGCCGAGGCGTCGGTCACCGGCACCGCGACCCACGGCTCCCTTCGCGTCGCCGAAGTCGTCCGTGGCGACGTCCAGTTGCAGACCTCCAACGGCCCCATCGAGGTCGGTATCCGCGCGGGCACGGCCGCCTGGCTGGACGTGAGTTCCCACCGCGGTCAGGTACGCAACACGCTCGCCGCGTCCGATGCCCCGGAACAGACCGAGGAATCCGTCAAGGTCCGGGCACGGACCAACTGGGGCAACATCGACGTCCTCCGTGCCAGGGCCTGAGCGCTGTCTCCCCTTCGCACCGGCCCCACCTCCTCAGCATCCCCCAGTCACTTCAGCCTTCGAACGGGAGGGCTTCATGCCTTCGTCTGTCATGCCCACGTCCAAGCTGGGGAGCGGCAAGTCCTCTCCGGCCGCCATCTCCGCCCTCGGGCTGCGCAAGTCCTACGGCGACAAGACCGTCCTCGACGGCATCGATCTGCGCATCCCGGCCGGGTCCGTGTTCGCGTT
>NZ_JBIUBW010000042.1:0-16794 GCF_044548465.1 Streptomyces sp. NPDC052023
ACGGCGAGCTGGAGGGTGCCGGCATCGCGCGGCTCCTGAAGCCCGAAGGCCAGGAAGGTGATCCCCGAGGCGACGATCAGCACCACCGCGAAGAGATCCGTGAACTGTGCACCCAACTGCCGCCACACGGCACGGCGCCCCGCACGCGGCATTTCGTTGGCCCCGTACTTCTCCAGCCTGTCCTGTGCCTGAGCCGTCGGCAGACCGCGCCGTGAGGGGCGGCGCTCTCTCATCGTGTGACGGGCCGACCGGCAAGGGCAGGAAAGTCCGGGAAACAGGTCCCGGGCCGTTCGCTGCCTCACGCCGGTACCGTGATGACGGGGCAGCGGGCGTGGTGCAGTACCCCCTGGCTTACCGAGCCCAGCAGCATGCCGGTGAAGCCTCCGTGCCCCCTGGTTCCCACGACCAGGCCCAGGGCGTGTTCCGCAGCCTCCGTCAGGACCTGCACCGGGTGCCCGCGGACGACCTCGTGGTGCAGCTCCACTTCCGGGTGCGTCGCGGTGCGGCCCGCGACCGTCTCCGAGAGCACCCGGCGGCACTCCCGCACCGCGGCTTCCTCATCGAGGACACCGAGGAGCGGCGGATGCCACACGTACAGGGCCCTCAGGAGCGCTCCGCGCAGGGCCGCCTCCTCGAACGCAACATCCACCGCCGCGGCCGAATGCGGGCTGCCGTCGACGCCGACCACGAAGTACGCGGGCTGCTGGGTGACGTGCTCCGGCTCCGGCACCACCGCGACCGGGCAGGGAGCGTGGGCGGTGAGCGGGAGGACCACAGAGGCGGAGGAGAACATCTCGCGCCGCCTGCTCAGGTGCCAGGAGCCCACCACGACCAGGGCGGCGCCCCGAGCCTCCTCGCGCAGGACCCACGCCGGCTCTCCTTCCGCCAGCAGCGTCGACACCTCCACCGCCGGACGCCGGGACTCGACAAAGGCGACCGCCTCCTTGAGCACCTGATCACCCAGCCCGTGCAGCGCCCGGTTCCACTCCTCCCAGGACGGCCGCGCCTCGCCCGACCGGTATCCGCCGGTCGGCACACCCTGGGCGTGGACGAGCCGCAGCGGCAGGTGACGTCGGTCCGCCTCGTCGGCGGCCCAGGCGAGGGCCAGTCGCTTCGAGGGATCCGGGTCGACACCCACCACGATCGGCCGACGCCCGTCCGCACCAGCCATGGCACCTCCAGGGATCTCCGCGCCGCCCGTCCGTTCACTGTTCTTCCAGCCTCACCCCGGCCGCCCGGTGCCGCCACGCCACGGCTTCGCGGGCGCGTGGCGTGCGGCTCGCTTCTTTCCACCGCACGGTGCGGCGTGTCGCAGGCTGGTGAAGGCTGGAAGGAGGGCGACGGTGCACCCGTGCCGGCCGACCCCTGCGGCGGTCAGGGCCAACCGCCGGGTGAGAAGGAGAGTTTGTCGTGGCGAATCCGGTCGTCGTGGGAGTGGATGGCTCTCCATCGAGTCTGCACGCGGTAGAGGTCGCGGCACGCGAGGCCGACCTGCGCGGCGTGGCCCTCCGGCTCGTACACGCCTTCGGGTGGCCGTCGATACACGTGCCGCCCGGCGGACCTCCGTGGAATCCGGCTGCGGCAGGGGTGCGTGAGCTGGTGGACGGCACACTGATCGAGGCCGAGCAGCGGGCCCGCGGAGCAGCGCCACACGTGGAAACAACGCGAGAGGTCACCGTCGGTGAGCCACTGATGGTGCTGGAGATCGAGTCGCGTACCGCAGGGCTCGTCGTGGTCGGCAGCCGCGGACTGGGCGCGTTCGGGAGCCTTCTGCTGGGCTCCACCGCCGTGCACCTGGCCGCGCACGGCCATTGCCCGGTGCTGGTGGTGCGCGGCCGACCGGACCACAGCGGTCCCGTGCTGCTGGCGGTCGACGGCTCACCGGCGGGTGAGGAAGCCGTCGCGTTCTCCTTCGCCGAGGCGTCTTTGCGCGGCGTGGACCTGGTGGCCCTGCACGTGTGGAACACCTGGAGTGAGCGGGCCTACGAGGGTCCTGGTGATCCTCTGAACGTGGTGGTGGACATCGAGCGGCTCCGCGAGGAGGAGCAGCGGTTGCTGGACGACACGCTGTCTCCATGGCAGGAACGCCATCCCGGGGTCACCGTGCAGCGGCGCTTGGTCCGCTCCCGGGTCCGCCCGGCCCTGATCGAGGCCAGCCGCGAAGCACAGCTGGTCGTGGCCGGTGCCCGCGGCCGCGGCGGCTTCACGGGACTGCTGCTCGGCTCGGTCAGCCAGGCACTGCTACACCACGCGTACTGCCCCGTCACCGTAGTACGTGGCGCAGAGCGGGAGAGCTGAGGGGCCATGACCCGTGAGTGACGCCTGCGCGGCTACCGACGCCGCAGTACTCATACGTGCTGCGGCACGACCGCAACAGGGCACTGGGCGTGGTGCAGGAGTGTGTGGGCCACCCGGCCGAGCTGGAGCCCGAAGTGGCCCTGCCGCCGCCGCGCTCCGACGATCACGAGGTCGGCCGCAGCCGAACGGTCCACCAGCACCTTGCGGGCCGGCCCCTCCACCGTCGTACGGCGCAGCCGCACGGCTGGGTAATCGGCGACCGCGTCGCGGATCAGCTCGTCCAGCTGGGCGCGCGCCCGCTCCTCGTGGTACCGGGCGGGAGTCCCGGCGAGCGCGGCCACATCGGCGGTCTCATGCGCGGGGCAGCGCCAGGCCCGGACCACGTCGAGGGTGCACCCATGCGCCTCGGCCTCACGGAAGGCGAACCGCGCCGCCTCCCCGCTGGCAGCCGCGTCCCCGGCACCGAGGAGGATCCGCTCATGGGTACCGGCCAAGCCGGCGTTGTCGCCACGCACCACGATCACCGGACAGTGCGCGCGGGCCGCCACGGCAAGACCGACGGAACCGAGCAGCAGTCCCTTCAGCTCGCCACGGCCCCGCGACCCGGTGACCAGGGCGGAGGCGTTGTTGCTCTCCCGCAGGAGCGCGTCCGCAGCTTCGGCCTGGAGGACGTCGGTGGACACTTTCAGGTCGGAGTTGCGCCGCCGGGCGCGCTCCGCCGCGGAGGCGACGATGTGGTCGGCCATCACCTGCTCCGACGGGCGTTCCGGACAGACCGACGGGGTGATGCCCTCATAGCGCTCCCAGAGGGAGGCGTATACCAGCCGCAGCGGAAGACCGTGCCGGGCGGCCTCATCCACCGCCCAGTCGAGCGCCGCCAGGCAACCGTCCGATCCGTCCACGCCCACGACCAGGGGCAGTTCCAGCCTCATCGTTCCCACCGCCTCGCTGTCGGGCAGTCTCCAGGTTCACTCTCACCGTCACACCCGCAACAGCCGGTCGCGAAGGGCTGTTCGGTCGCTGCCAGGGACGTTCGGCCCCGCGGTCAGGCCCACCCACGACCGGCCAGCGAGTCGTCGCGGGCGGACGCAAAGCCACATTCCGGGCATGAGCCGCTCGGTGGACGATGCACCGACAGCTCCTGGACACACGAGGGAGCATTCATGTGCGACTCAGGGCACTGTCACGCTCAGAGACTCCCGCACCGGGGTTACTCGGGTGCCGGGCCCCGTCTCCAGCACCGGCATCGTGACGGTCAGGACACCATGCTGGTACTCCGCCGTGGCCTCGTCGCCCTTCGCCCCGGTCGGCAGCGGAGTGTAGTGGCCGTAGACGAACTGCTTCTCGGTGGTCACCACGCCGCGCTGGGCGCGCAGGCTCAGGATGCCTCCCGTCATGGTGATCTCGATGTCCTCGGCGTCAACTCCCGGAAGCTCGGCCAGCAGCACATACGTCCCGTCGGTCAGGCGCTCTTCCACATGGATGCCGTGCGTTTCCGGAACGGTGTCCATCACGGGGAAGTTTGCCTCCGCCCAGTCGGTCGGGGCGGACAGCACTGGCAGGCTGGGGAGCCGCTCGATCGTGCTGGTCATTTCGTTCACCTCTTCTCCAATGACAGCGTCTTCCGCCGGCACTGTGCGCGCTTGGGCCGAGCGGCCCCACCGGGAGGGTCGGGTGGCACCTGCCCCCACCGGGGACGACCGTCCGACCCTGGAAGGGACGAAAGTCCACACAGCTGCCGTACAGAGCTGCGGAGCCGAGGAGCGCGGTGTCATGGCCGGTAATGTGTACGACTTCACGGAGGGCGGCCGTGACCTGGCCGTCCTGCTCGGCGGCAAGGGCGCGAACCTCGCCGAGATGACCCGGCTGGGCCTGCCGGTCCCGCCGGGTTTCATCGTCTCCACCGAGGCGTGCCGGGCCTTCCTGGCTACCGGCGCCGAACCGGAGGGCATGTCCCAGGAGGTCTCCCGGCACCTGGCGGCCATCGAGTCCGAGGCCGGACGGCGGCTCGGGCAGCCGGACGACCCGCTGCTGGTATCCGTGCGCTCGGGGGCGCGCTTCTCCATGCCCGGCATGATGGAGACGGTCCTGGACATCGGCCTGAACGACGACTCCGTCCTGGGCCTGGCCAAGGTCTCGGGGAACGAGCGCTTCGCCTGGGACTCCTACCGGCGCCTCGTCCAGATGTACGGCAACACGGTCATGGGCGTCGACGGGGCACTGTTCGACCGGATCATGACCCGGCTCAAGGAGCTGCGGGGCGCCCCGGACGACCTGCACCTGGACGCCGCCGACCTCGCCGAACTCGTCGAGGCGTACAAGCAGCTCATCCACGAGGAGACAGGGCACTACTTCCCCCAGTCCCCCGCCGAACAGCTGCGCCGGGCGATCCTCGGCGTCTTCGGCTCCTGGAACGGCGAACGCGCCCGCCTCTACCGCCGCCGCGAGCACATCCCCGACGACCTGGGCACCGCCGTCACCGTGCAGCGCATGGTCTACGGCAACCTCGGCCCCGACTCCGGCAGCGGCGTCGCCTTCACCCGCGACCCGGCCACCGGACGTCCCGGCCTGTACGGCGACTACCTGCCCAACGCCCAGGGCGAGGACGTCGTCGCCGGCATCCGCAACACCGTGCCCCTCGCCGAACTGGAACAGCTGGACCCTCGGTCGTACCGACAACTCCGCGACCACATGGGCACCCTGGAGCGGCACTACCGGGACCTGTGCGACATCGAGTTCACGATCGAACGCGGCACGCTCTGGATGCTCCAGACCCGGGTCGGCAAGCGCACTGCCGAGGCCGCGTTCACCATCGCCGCCGAGCTGGCCGACGAAGGGCTCATCACCCCACGCGAGGGGCTGGCACGCTTGAACGGTGACGGGCTGGCCCGGCTGATGTTCCCCCGCTTCAACACCTCCACGACCGGCGACCCACTCGCCCACGGCATCCCGGCCTCGCCCGGTGCCGCGGTCGGCACGGCCGTCTTCGACTCCGCCGAGGCGATACGACGGGCCGCGTCCGGCGAGAAGGTGGTGCTCGTCCGTGAGGAGACCACGCCCGACGACCTGCCCGGCATGGTTGCCGCCCAGGCCGTGCTGACCAGCCGCGGCGGCAAGACGTCGCACGCTGCCGTCGTCGCACGCGGCATGGGCAAGGTCTGCGTCTGCGGCGCCGAGGAACTCTCAGTGGACACCGAGGCTCGGCGCTTCACCACGCGCGAGGGAACCGTTGTCCAGCAGGGCAGTGTGATCTCGGTCGACGGCTCCGCCGGCGCCGTGTACGCGGGAGCGGTCCCGCTGGTCGACTCGGCGGTGATGCGCTACCTGGAGACAGGCGAGCGCTCCGCCGGTGTGGTGGACGCCGTGGCCGGCGCTCTGCAACTCGCTGACGAAGTACGGAGGTTGGAGGTACGGGCCAACGCCGACACACCCGAGGACGCGGCCCGTGCCCGCCGGTTCGGAGCACAGGGTATCGGGCTGTGCCGCACCGAGCACATGTTCCTCGGCGAGCGCCGCAAACTGGTCGAGGAGATGATCCTGGCCCGCGACGACGCGGCGGGCGACCGCGCTCTGGACGCGCTGCTCCCACTCCAGCGGCAGGACTTCGCAGGCATCCTGGAGGCGATGGACGGCCTGCCGGTCACCATCCGCCTGCTCGACCCGCCCCTGCACGAGTTCCTGCCCGACCACACGGATCTCGCCGTCCGCATCGCCGCCGCCGAGGCCCGCGGCGAGCAGCCGAACCCCCGCGACGCCGAGTTGCTCGCCGCCGTGCGGCGCATGCACGAGGACAACCCCATGCTCGGTTTGCGCGGCGTACGCCTCGGCCTGGTGGTCCCCGGGCTGGTCGCCATGCAGGTGCGAGCCATCGCCGAAGCGGTCGTGGAGCGCAGGAGGGCCGGGGGCTCCCCCGAGGCGGAGATCATGGTGCCGCTCGTCGCGGATGTCACGGAACTCCGGCTGGTCCGCGAGGAAGTGGAACAGGCACTGGGCGAGGTCTCGGACGAGTCCGGCGTCCCTGTGCACTGTCCGGTCGGCACGATGATCGAACTGCCCCGGGCCGTGCTCACAGCTGGCCGGATCGCCGAGGAAGCCGAGTTCTTCTCCTTCGGCACGAACGACCTCACCCAGACCACGTGGGGCTTCTCCCGCGACGACGTCGAGGCGGCCTTCTTCTCCGCCTACCTCGACAAGGGCGTGTTCGCCGCCTCCCCCTTCGAGACGATCGACCGCGAGGGCGTCGGCCGCCTGGTGGGCATCGCCGTCGCCGAGGGCCGTGCCGCCCGCCCCGACCTGAAGATCGGCGTGTGCGGCGAACACGGCGGCGACCCCACCTCCGTCCACTTCTTCCACGCCACAGGACTCGACTACGTCTCCTGCTCTCCCTTCCGCGTCCCGATCGCCCGCCTGGAGGCCGGACGGGCGGCCGGCGCAGGTGAGACCAGCAGCGACACGAGGTGACTCCCCATGACAGAGGCGAGCACGCAACAGCAACCGAAGGCACCGGACGCGCACACGCTGGACGTCGCCCATGTCGAAGGGGACGCGTACATCGTGGACGTCCGTGGTCACCAGCTGATGGTCGATCAGCCCACGGACGCGGGCGGCAGGGACACCGCACCCACGCCCACGGAGCTGTTCGCCGCGTCGCTGGCCACCTGCGTCGCCTTCTACGCGGGCCGCTATCTGCAGCGCCACGGCCTGCACCGCTCGGGCCTGCGGGTTCGTGCGGAGTTCACCATGGCTCCCGACCGGCCGGCCCGCGTCGCATCCGTCCGCGTCACCGTCGTCCCGCCGCCCGCCCTCTCCGCCCAGCGTCACGCGGCTCTGCTGGCCGTCGCGTCCCACTGCACGGTCCACAACACGCTGCACCAGCCGCCGGAGATCACCATCGGCCTGGAGGCGTGAAGCCCCGCGTGGGAACTATGCCGGGATTACACCGCACACCCAGCTTGGCATACCCAGCTTGTCGCGGTCTGCCGAAAGGCGCATGAGCCGGTCGGCCCCGTCCGACGACCGGACAGGAGTCCTTTCCGACGGCCGGTCCGCAACCGCACTGACGAAGGCACCACCGGACCCGGGCAACAGGGCCGGTCGGTCCTATCGCACGCATCATTCGCCCGGCTTTGCTGAAGCCATGTCCGACACTTCCATCGGGTCCGCTCCGCATCCCACGGAGCGCGCGGTAGGCGGCATCACCGTCGTGACAGTGCGTGGCGAGATCGACCTGCACACGGCACGGGGGGGACAGGTGGCGCGAGCCGGGCGGCGTGATCAGCCAGTACCTCCGTGACCGTACCGCCGAGCCCGAACAGGACCAGCGGCCCGAAGACCTCGTCCTGGACGACACCGGCGAACAGCTCGGTGCCGCGCTCGGCGAGCTGCTGGACGATCACCCCGCTCAGCCGGTCACCGAAACGTACCCCGAAATCCCGGAAGCCCGCCGGCACTTGGGCGTCCCCTTGGACGTCGAGATGGACGGCACACTCCTCGGTCTTGTGCACCAGTCCCGGCCAGTACGCCTTCAGCACCACCCGGCCGTCCGCGCCCCGCAGCCGCCGGGCCGCGAGGACCGCCTCATCCTCTGTCTCCGCCCAGGCCCACGGAATCTGGGGGATGCCGTAGCAGTCGAGGAGTTCCGCGCAGGTGCGCGGGTCGAGCCAGCCGCGTCCGGCCACACGGCGAGATACTCCTCGGCGATCTCGTGAGCGCGCCGCGTGCCGATGCCTTCCAGTTCCGGGACCGTGCCGAGGGGCCGGCTGAGCCAGGCGGCGCGGCGCGCCGCGTGGGCCAGGGCCCGGGCCACGGCCTGCGGTTCGGCGTACGAAGGGATCGTGCCGCCGTCGGATGCGGGCAGCAGCGTCACCGGAACGCCCTGCTCCAGCCGTACGAGGGCGACCGGCCGGTCCCGGCGTCCCGGGATGCGGGTCACCGCCCTCACCAGGTCGTCGCCGGTCGCCTCGGCGACCGCCGTGGGCACCAGGGCCACGAGCACCGCGTCGATGTCGCCGTACGTCATCAGCCGGTCGACACACGCGCTGAGCTGCTCTTCGGTCACATGGTGGTCTCCTCCGAGCCGCTCGGCGGCGGCCGACGCTTCGAGCGTCCAGCACGTCCTGAAGCGGCCCTATGGGCTGTGCGGGGCAGCCGGGGGACCGATGGGCCCTCCCGCGCCCGTGGTAGGTCCCTGGTACGCCGCGCGGCTGGTCGACCGGACCATCGCCTCTTGGGTGGTGTGTCAGTCGTGGGCGACGACGGCGACGGGGGCCGTGGCGTGGTGCAGCACGGCATGCGTGACCGGACCGATGTGCATCCCGAACGGGTGGCGGCGGATCCGTCGGCCGACGACAACCAGCGAGGACCTGTGGGAGACGTCTATCAGCTGGTCCGCGGGGCTTCCGGGACGGGACTCCTCACCGACGTCGACGGAGGGACACTTCTCCCGCCACACCAGCAATGCCTCGGTGAGCGCTACGGCCTTCGAGCGAACCAACTCCTCGTACCGTTCCAGGTCGACGGTCGGCCCGTTGGTTTCGAAGTACGGCGGCAGATGCCAGCCGGATACGACCCGAAGGCCGGTGTCACGCCGGGCAGCCTCGTCGAAGGCGAACTCGATCACCGAGGCATCGAGGTTGTCGATGTCGATACCGAGCACGACCGGCCGGTACCGCGTCGCGGCCGACGGTATGCCCGCCGGGTCCGTCTCGTGCTCGTCCGCCGCCTGCTCACCGGCCCGGACCAGCACCACGGGGCACTCGGCGTGCGCGACAACGGCCAGGCCGACCGAGCCGACCAGGAACCCGCCGATCCCGCTCAGGCCACGCGAGCCGAGGACGAGCAACTCGGCTCCCTTCGCGGCCTCGCACAGCACCTCGCTCGGGCGACCGGCACAATGCTCGGCGGTCACCTCGACACCGGGGTGACGCAGCCGGAGACCCTCGGCAGAATCGCGGGCAATCTCGTCGCTCCAGTGCTGCTGGGCCTCGGGGCCGAGCAGCGGAGCCTGTGCCATGGGCTCCGGCACCGGCTCCCACACGTGGAGGACCTTGACCGGCAGGCCGCGCAGCTTCGCCTCACGGGCAGCCCACTCGGCGGCGCCCCGGCTCTCGGGCGAGCCGTCGAGGCCGACGACGATCGTGCGCGTCATGGTCCCCCACCTCCCCAGTAACCGCTGATAGCTCAAGCGTGCCTGCGCGAGAGGTCGCCCTGGAAGGGCCACAGGTCCCCTCCGGGCACCGACCGGCCCCACCGCGGCCACCGGCACGACTTCGGCGTCCCGGCGCCGCTCGGCCAGGCTCCAACGCCAGCGCCGCCTGCCCCGCGAACCCGAGCAGGGGACGTGTGTCGGCATCCGTGAACGGCGTACGCCCCGGAGCTCGCCCCCACAGCAGCACACCGCCCGCCTTGCCGCCGGCCTCCAGCGGCACACCGACCACGGGCCCGAGCCCGGCCCACTGCGCCGCGTCCCCGCTGGTCCGGGCATCCTCTTGGATGTCGACACTCACCGCCGGCTCCGCCGTGGTCAGAACGACGGCCACGAACCCGTCCTCCCCCGACATCACCAGACCGCTGCGCCGCCCCGCGTCCAGCCCGACGGCGAGCAGCGGCCGCAGCGCGTTCTCCTCGGGCACCCGTTCGGCGATCATGCCGGCATCGGCGTCGGCGATCTGCCGCGCCTGCTCCACGGTCAGCCCCAGGACGTCCGTGCTCGGGGCGCCCGACAGCAGGGCACGGGTGACCTCCGAACTCGCCCCCGACCAGCGCTCGCGCAGCCGAGTCTCCTCGTACAGGCGGGCGTTCTCCACGGCCACACCCGCCGCCACCGCAAGGGTTGACAGCATCGACTCGTCCTCGGCGTCGAACTCCACGGCGCCGCGCTTCTCGGTGAGGTACAGGTTGCCCGCCCAGCTGATGAACCGTCGTGCGACGGTAAGGGCCCGGCGTCCCGAAGCCGGGATGCCGGGCCCCCTTACCGGGGCGCGATCAGGCGGGGCGGATGTTCTCAGCCTGCGGGCCCTTCTGGCCCTGCGTGACGTCGAACTCGACCTTCTGGCCCTCCTGCAACTCGCGGTAGCCCTGGCTGGCGATGTTGGAGTAGTGGGCGAAGACGTCGGGGCCGCCGCCCTCCTGCTCGATGAAGCCGAAGCCCTTCTCGCTGTTGAACCACTTCACTGTGCCCTTGGCCATGACTGTCTCCTTTGAGGGAAACCGGACACGCACCCTGCGCGACCGGGAGGTGATCGCCCTGGTCCGGAGAGTCGCTGAACAGCAAGAACGCCCGTGAGGCGATCACGGGCGAACGGAACTTCGGAACCACGACTGCTGATCACAACGCTATAACGGCATGACGGAAGCCGCCAGCGAAAACGCGCCACCATCCGGCCGGGAACGAAACGCTGGATCGCCCGTGAGGCTCGGCCGATGGTGATCAAGCAGTTTCGCGCCCTTCTTCCGCACAAGGCTGCGACGAGGCATGACCTCTCCCCGCCGCCGACTGTTCTCCGGGTGGGCCCCACCGGTCATGCGTGACCGGCCCCCCTCCCCACACGACGTCACCTTCGACTTCCCGGAACCGGCTCGACACCAGGGACAAGCCACCCCCGCGTGACCTCGTCGTCGAGTTCGATGGGGCACCACAACGGCTTCCTGCATGGCGGGCGGGGGCGGCAAGCGCTTCTGGGACACCGCCGTCTGTGCGCCCGGCGAAGGAAGCTGCCTCGGGGCCCTCTCAGCCCACTTGCTCCTGAGCGCCGAAGACACCCGAGTCTCGACCACTGCGAGTGGACCAGTGCCGAGGCCCGCCGGGAGGCAGCGCACGTCGGAGAACACGACAGGGTGCACGAGATCTTCTCCAGCACGGGGCGAACGGTTCGGCCGCGGAAGGTGGTACCGCTTTCACCGCTCCCTGTCCCCGGTCGCCGGCGTGATCCGATCGTGCCGGGGCACACTGAGGGTGCCCCGCTCCGTCGGGAAAGGAGATCGCACAGGCAATGGATCACCTGTCCCGCTCTCCGGGTACCGTCAGGGTATGAGTCATCCGCACCCCGAGCTGAAAGCCGCCCCGCCCCTTCCTGAAGGAGGGCTGCGGGTCATCGCCCTGGGCGGCCTGGGTGAGATCGGCCGCAACATGACCGTCTTCGAGCACGCGGGCAAGCTGCTCGTCGTCGACTGCGGCGTACTGTTCCCCGAGGAGACCCAGCCCGGCGTGGACGTGATCCTGCCGGACTTCACCTCGATCCGCGACCGGCTGGACGACATCGTGGCCGTGGTCCTCACCCACGGCCACGAGGACCACATCGGCGGCGTGCCGTACCTGCTGCGCGAGCGGTCCGACATTCCCGTCGTCGGCTCCAAGCTGACGCTGGCGTTCCTGGAGGCCAAGCTCAAGGAACACGGCATCCGGCCGCGCACGGTGCGGGTGCGGGAGGGCGACCGGCGTGGCTTCGGGCCCTTCGACTGCGAGTTCGTGGCGGTCAACCACTCCATCCCCGACAGCCTCGCGGTCGCGATCCGCACCCGGGCCGGGATGGTGCTGCACACCGGCGACTTCAAGATGGACCAGTTCCCTCTCGACGACCGCATCACCGATCTGCGCGCCTTCGCCCGCCTCGGCGAGGAGGGCGTGGACCTGTTCCTCACCGACTCCACCAACGCCGAAGTACCCGGCTTCACCACCTCCGAGCGAGAGCTGAACCCGGCGATCGAGCAGGTGATGCGCACCGCGCCGCGCCGGGTCATCGTCTCCAGCTTCGCCAGCCATGTGCACCGCATCCAGCAGGTCCTGGACGCCGCCCACCAGCACGGCCGTAAGGTCGCCTTCGTCGGCCGGTCGATGGTCCGCAACATGGGCATCGCCCGTGACCTGGGCTATCTGAAGGTCCCCTCCGGTCTGGTCGTGAGCACGAAGGAGTTGGAGAAGCTTCCGGATCACAAGATCGCTCTGGTGTGCACCGGCTCCCAGGGCGAACCGATGGCCGCGCTGTCACGGATGGCCAACCGCGACCACATGATCCGGATCGGCAAGGACGACACCGTCCTGCTCGCCAGCTCCCTCATCCCCGGCAACGAGAACGCCATCTACCGGGTGATCAACGGACTCACCCGGTGGGGCGCCCACGTGGTCCACAAGGGCAACGCCAAGGTGCACGTCTCCGGACACGCCAGCGCCGGCGAACTCGTCTACTGCTACAACATCGTCAAGCCCCGCAACGTCATGCCCGTGCACGGCGAATGGCGCCACCTGCGGGCCAACGGCGACCTCGCCATCCGTACCGGTGTCGACCCCGACCGGGTCGTCATCGCCGAGGACGGCGTCGTCGTCGATCTGGTCGACGGGCGCGCATCCATCACCGGCAAGGTCCCCGCCGGCAACGTCTACGTGGACGGCATGGAGGTCGGCGGCGCGACCGAAGCGTCCCTCAAGGACCGCCTCACCCTCGCCGCCGAAGGCGTGGTCACGGTGGTGGCGATCGTCGACGCGGACACCGGCGCCCTCGCCGAGGCCCCCGACTTCCTGGCCCGGGGCTTCGTCCACGACGACGCCACCTTCGAGCCGGTCATCCCCGTCATCGAGAAGACCCTGGCCACCGCAGCTGAGGAAGGCGTCGGGGACGCCCGCCAACTCGAACAACTCGTCGCCCGCGCCGTGGCGAACTGGGCGTTCCGCACCCACCGCCGCAAGCCCCTCATCATCCCCGTCATCATCGACGCCTGAGCCGCGGCCCGGCAGCACGTCCACGGTTCCGGTGGCGGCCCCGCGAGCATCGAGGCCGGGCACGCCCGGACCGGACGGTGGCGAGGCCGCCGGGCTCGACGGCACCTGCACGTCGCGGCTGGGCACGGATTATCACTGCGGTACAGGGGCTTGTGAGGCGCGCAAAACCGGCCGCGTGCCCTCGGACAAGGCAGTGCCCTCATCCCGGAATCAGTTCGGCGGCGCCACCGACCCGAGCCGACCGCATCTGGGCCATTCCCCAGGCGAGTCCTCCGGCTACGCACCCCGCCCGCGACGCGCGCACGGGCAGGCGCACGTCGCGAGCCACAGCACGGGATGCGTGAGTCGACAGCGGGAGTGCCGGTGAAGCGGTCAGATCGCGGGACTCATCGGCTCAGCCGCCGCTCTTGCGCCTGAACGACCGCTGGCTCGCAGCCGGGCCGTGCGCCGAACGCACCTTCGACGCACCGGACTTGGCGGCAACAGCAGCGGCATCCGCCTGCGCACCGCGCTTGCGCGCCAGGGCTTCGCGGAACTTGCGCTTGAGGTCGTAGTTGCCGTCACTGTCCGGCTCCAGAGGGGACGGCTCGGGGGCAGCCGGCTCCGAACCTTCCGTAGATACGGGCTCTGCGGTCATGGTGACCTCCTGGGTTCGGGGGGGTGGGCAAGCACAGCTTGTCATGCTGGGCGCCGTTCGAGGCACCGGCAACATCATCCTGCTCCGTTTCGGCGGGCATCCCTCTCGCGGCCAAAGGCGTTGACTTCGTAGGTGAGGCACGCAGGACGGCTTCGGGCCGGGCCGAGGGTTGTCGATCCCGTGGCCAGGCTGCCAAGGCAACGACTCTCAGCCGTTGCGACGCACGAGGGCGGCCCTGCGGGCCTCGGCGAGCTTGCGGGCCTCGCCCGCCTTTCGGGACTTGCCGCCGACGCCGCGGGAGCTGCCCTTGCTGGTGCCGAGGCCGCGGAAGGGAGCGTTGGTGTTCTTGGGCCGGGGGACGGCGGGCTCGCCGTCGAGCGGGATCCCGGAGGGAGTCTTGGCGCCGGTGATCCGGCTCAGCTCCGCCTCGCCCGAGCGCACCTTGGTGACGGTCGGCTCGATGCCGGCCGCGGCCATCATGCGGCTCGTCTCACGGCGCCGGCCCGCCGGCACGAGCGTGACCACGCTGCCGGACTCACCGGCGCGGGCGGTGCGGCCCGCCCGGTGCACATAGTCCTTGGCATCGGTGGGCGGGTCGACGTTGACCACGAGATCGAGGTCGTCGACGTGCAGGCCACGGGCCGCGACATTGGTCGCCACCAGAACGGTGATCTGGCCGTTCTTGAACTGCGCCAGGGTCCGTGCGCGCTGTGGCTGGGACTTGCCGCTGTGCAGGGCCCCGGCGTGCACCCCGCTGGCCCGCAGATGCCGGGTGAGCTGGTCGACGGCGTGCTTGGTGTCGAGGAACAGCAGTACGCGGCCGTCGCGGGCGGCGATTTCCGTGATGACGGCGTAGCTGTCAGGGCCGTGGACGACCAGAACGTGGTGCTCCATCGTCGTGACTGTGCCAGCGGCCGGGTCGACCGAGTGGACCACGGGGTCGTGGAGGTAGCGGCGGACCAGTTGATCGACGTCGCGATCGAGAGTGGCCGAGAAGAGCATCCGCTGACCGTCGGGGTGCACCTGGTCGAGCACGTCGGCAACCTGCGGCAGGAATCCCAAGTCGCACATCTGGTCGGCCTCGTCCAGCACGGTGATTCTCACCCGTCCCAGGCGGCAGGCGTTGCGCTCGATCAGGTCGTGCAGGCGTCCGGGGGTGGCGACGAGCACCTCGGCTCCCTGGCGCAGCGCGGCGACCTGCCGACCGATCGACGTTCCGCCGACGACCGCGGCGATCCGCAGCCGCAGTGCCTCGGCGTACGGCGCCAGCGCCTGGGTGACCTGTTGGGCCAGCTCCCGGGTAGGCACCAGGATCAGAGCAAGGGGCTGCTTCGGTTCCGCGCGCCGCCCGGCCGTCCGCGCGAGTAGCGGCAGGCCGAAGGCGAGCGTCTTGCCTGATCCGGTGCGCCCGCGTCCCAGGATGTCGCGCCCCTCCAGGGCATCGGGCAGTGTGGCTGCCTGGATCGGAAAGGGTTCGCGCACCCCGAGTTCGCTCAGTGTCCGCAGCACCTCCGTCGGCAGTTCCAGACCGGCGAAGGTGACGGCCGGGAGCAGCGCCGGGGTCGTTGTCCCAGGCTGGGCGGGACTGCCCTGAGCGATGCCGGAGTCATGGGGGTGCTTCATGAACAGCCTTCCGCAAGGGAACGTACCGAGGAAGGCCCGGCAGGTTTGAACAGCCCACGCACAAGCCGAACGGAACAGACAGGATCGCCCACCGCGACGACCACGCAAACGCGTCAGACTAACACACGGCATGACCTCGCGCCGCTGATACCGATTGCCCCTGTGTGCGGGTGCTGGCAGCGGGCCGGCCCCTGCGAGCCCTGGAAGAACACCCCGGCGAGGGCATCGCGGCAGACCGCTGACGCAGGCGATCACGGCGCCAGGGCAGCGGAGACCACACACACGGAGCGCGCGGCGTCCAGCGGCTCCCGCAAGCCGGCCACCACGCGGCGAAGCCGGTGCCTCACCAACCGGCACACCGCGTCATCCCGAAGGAATGCGAAACTCGAATTCGGGACGGTCCCACGGCACGGCGGGCGGGTTCGCAAGCGCGGTCCCGGTCCGCACCGCGCCAACACGGTGGTAGAAGTCCTCGGCGGGAAGATGCGACACGACCATGACACGGTCGAGCCCGGCGGCACGGGCCTCGGACTGCATGTGCGCCACGAGCAGCCGTCCGATACCCCGTCCTTGCACGTCGTCGGCAACGAACAGCAGGTCGAGCTCCGGTGGAGCAAGGACGAGCGAGTAGAACCCGAGGACCCGGTCTCCATGCTCGTCGGGGCCGACGGCCACAAAGACGCGGTGGGCCTCAATGTAATCGGGACCGACCCGGTAGCCCGCGACTGCGGATGCGTACTTACCCTCGTAGGCGCCTGAGCCACACACGAGCCGCGTGAGCCGTTTGGCATCCCGCGCAACGGCCCTCCGTATCGTGACCGGCTGGCCGATCGGGGAAGTGCGTGAACTCATCGGGAGAGTATTTCGCACCGGAGCGTGCCGCCGTGCGGCGGGCCGGCTGCGCGGGCACGGCGAGCAGCTCGTCCTCGTCGCGGAGGACGGCCGTCGCCTCGCCCCGGTCGACGAGGTCATCGTCCTGACCCACCTTTGGTGCCTGACTACTCGCGCCGGGTCAGCACGGGTCGGACGGGCCGGTGCATGCGAGGCGTCGCCGCAGGCGCTCGATCTCGTCGTGCAGGGCGACCAGCCGGGAAGTCGCCAGGGTCCTGAACGGCGTCAGCTCCGCCAGTGCCTCGACGCGGGCAGTGATCCGCTCCTTCAGGTCGAAGATCTTTCGTTTGAGCCGTTCGATCCGGGCGGTCCGGGGATCGACGATCTCTCCGGCGGCACGGACTTTCGCCCAGCCGCCGTTCGACGGGCAGGTTCTCCCTCGGGTGGCAGCGGGTGCGGGTGACCCCGGCCATGGCGGCGAGCGTCATGAGGTCAGCTTTTCCGCCGGGAAGGAGGTGGCCGGCCAGAGACGAGTTGGTCGCCGAGGTGAGCTCGCATGATCCCCGCCCTCTCCTCAGAATGGTGCTGTACCCAAGGTGCCACGTGCGACACGCCGCCGCATGGGACGACCGGCCCATATCCGCAAGGGCGGGCTGGGTCGACTGGATGTCAAGCGGTCACAACCCGGACG
>NZ_JBIUBW010000043.1:0-13107 GCF_044548465.1 Streptomyces sp. NPDC052023
TGAACGGGGCTATCCAGGAGGGCTCCGACGCCGTGATCACACCAGACACGACAAGATCATCTCACCCGTGACCAGCAGTTACGGGACAGCCCTTACTCTCCGACACCGACTTCGAGTCCGTGCCAGTCTCGCCAAGTCTTGACCCACCGCGTGTTCAGACGCCGCTGGGCAACGGCCGACATCCTCCGGGCAACGTCTGATCGGTCCGCGACACAGCCAGCCATCACGATCGCCAGCCCCGGGCAACCGGGGCCGCTTCGCATGCCCCCAGAACTGCCAGGAGCCGGCCAGACAGCCAGCTCGCCCGCGTACGCCGCCATTCACCACCCCGAACAGGCATCGAACGACACCTGAACGACGAAGATCCCGTCCGATCTTGCGATCGGACGGGATCTCGTCACCACTCTTGAGCTAACTCAAGAACAGTCGACCGAGGCAGGCCGGGGAGTTTACCGCTGGAGGACCGGGTGTTGCTGGTCACGGCCTACTGGCGTACCAATCTGCCGTTCCGGCAGCACGCTCCGCTGTTCGGCGTCTCGAAGTCCACTGCCGGCCGAGTCATCAAGCACCTCGGACCCCTGCTCGCGCTCAGGCCCCGCAAGCGGTTCGCCAAGGACACCGTTCTCATCGTGGACGGCCCCCTGGTCCCCACCCGGGACCACACCATCGCCGAGCGGTCGAAGAACTACCGGTACTCCACCAACCACCAGGTCGTCATCGATGCCGACTGCCGCCTGGTCGTCGTGGTCGGCCATCCGCTCGCCGGGAACCACAACGACTGCAAGGCGTGGAAGGAGTCCGGCGCCAAGGCTGCCGTCGGCAAAACCTTCACAATCGCCGACGGCGGCTATCCAGGCACCGGACTCGTCATCCCGCACCGCCGCCAGCGCGGCCCGACCGAACTCCCGCACTGGAAAAGGGAACACAATAGGTCCCACAAGCAGGTCCGCGCCCGCGTCGAGCACGTCTTCGCCCGCATGAAGACATGGAAGATCCTCCGCGACTGCCGCCTCAAAGGCGACGGCGTCCACCACGCCATCTCGGCATTGCACGCCTGCACAGCCTCGCCCTTGCCGGATAGGCAAGCAGTCCGCACCGCGGCCCACCACGCCGGTGGCGACTTCAGGAGCTTTACGGGACAGCCCTAAGAGGACGGCAGCTCGCGGCCCCGCCCAGGAGCCGCAATGCACCTTCCAGGGGCTGGTGAACCGCAAGTGGAACACCCCGATAGTGGCGTCCGGCGGTGGATTGCCGCCCTCGCCGCGTTCCGCCGGGCAGGTAGGGCCGCTGCCTCCGGAAACCGACCCGACGACTCTCACCCGAGCCCGCCGCACAGCTTCTCGAGGTCCCCGATGCCGCACGTGTTTGTTGGGAGTTCTGGCAAGGTCGCGAGGCACGCCACCTGTACGGCGCGTCAGCGACGCTGCAACGGGTGCCCGGTGACCCCGGAGGCGATCCGTGTCGGAGTTAGGCCATGTCGTGTTTGCGCCATCCCAAGTCGTAGACCCCTTCGAACTGCTCCACACATGATCGGCCAGGTTGTGAATTGCAGGTGGACGAAGGGTTCTGGCTGATGTCTTCAAGAAGCCGCCTCAGGGCAGCAATAGCTGCGGGGCTGGTATTGGCTGCCGCAGGCGTGCCCGCTGTGGCCACGGCGCAGCCGACTTCTGCCGGTGGAGCCGCCCGGCCCGCCGCCGCGACCAAAGGCTCCTCGACGAGGGACGCCTCGGCGACAGTACGGCTGATCAGCGGCGACCGGGTGACCGTCACGACGCTGCCCGGCGGGCGGCGCGCCGTGTCGGTCGAGCCCGGCCCCGGGCGCGAGCACATGCCTTTCAAGCGCATCGAAGGCGACGACAATGCCCTGACGGTCATGCCCTTCGACGCGGAGGCCCTCGTGACGGCCGGGGCCCTTGACCGTCGCCTGTTCGACGTGACCGGCCTCATCGCCGACGGCTTCGACGAGGCCCGCTCCTCCGCTCTGCCGCTGATCGTCTCGTCACGGCCTGAGCCCTCGCCGACGGGTGCCCGGGTCACCGCCCGGGCGGCGAAGGCAGCGGCGGCGACCGCCGACCGCCTCGTTGCGCTCAACGCCGGGAAGGCGCCCGCACGCAAACTGGAGAGCATCGACGCCCGTTCGGTGCGGGTGTCCGGCCACGACCTGTCTGCCTTCTGGAGGGCACTCACCCCGGGCGGGGAGTCGGACGCCGCGCGTGCCGAGGTCACCCCGCGGATCGCGCTGGACGGCAAGGTGCGGGCAGTGCTGGACCGCAGCACCGCGCAGATCAACGCACCGGCCGCGTGGAAGGCCGGCTACGAGGGCCAGGGCGTCAAGGTGGCCGTGCTGGACACCGGCATCGACGCCGAGCACCGGGACCTCGCCGACCGTGTCGCCGGGGCGAAGGACTTCTCCGGCAGCGGCAACACCGGTGACCACTTCGGCCACGGCACCCATGTCGCCTCCACCGTCGCCGGCACCGGCGCCGCCTCCGACGGAACCCGACGCGGGGTGGCACCCAAGGCCGACCTGCTGATCGGCAAGGTGCTCGACGACAACGGCTACGGCTCCGAGTCAGGCATCATCGACGGCATGGAGTGGGCCGCCGACGAGGGCGCCAAGGTCGTCAACATGAGCCTCGGCGCGGACATCCGCACCGATGGCACGGACCCGATGAGCGTCGCCCTCAACGCCCTGACGGAGTCCACCGACACGCTGTTCGTCGTCGCCGCCGGAAACTCGGGCCCCGGCCGGTACACCGTCGGCACGCCTGGCGCCGCCGACGCCGCCCTCACCGTGGGTGCCGTCGACCGCAGCGACACCCTCGCTCCCTTCTCCAGCCGCGGCCCCCGCTACGGTGACGAAACGGTCAAGCCCGACGTCACCGCCCCTGGCGTCGGGATCGTCGCGGCCCGCGCGGCCGGCACCTCGCTGGGCACCCCGGTCAACGCCGACTACATCGCGCTCGACGGCACGTCGATGGCCACCCCGCATGTCGCGGGCGCGGCCGCGCTGTTGGCCCAGCAGCACCCCGACTGGAGCGCACAGCAACTCAAGGACGCGCTGATCAGCACCTCCCGTACGGTGGCCGGCACCAAGGTGACGGAGCAGGGTGGCGGCCGCGTCGACCTGGCCACTGCCATGGGCCCGCTCACCGCCACCGGTTCAGTGGCACTGCCCCCGGTGCACCTGGGCAAGGCGAACGGACCGCGGCAGGCGGCAACCGTCCGCTACACCAACACCGGCGACAAGCCGCTGACGCTGTCCCTGTCGGTGAAGCTGGCGACCGACTCCGGCCGCTCGCTCGCGGACGGCGTGGTCGGCCTCGACTCCGACACCGTACAGGTGGCGCCAGGGACGACGGCGCAGGTCCCGCTGCACACCGCCCCCGCGCAGGCGGTCCGCGGCCGGTACTTCGGCTACGTCACCGCGAAGTCCGCCGACGGCACCGTGCTCGCCCACACGACCCTCTCCCTCGCTGTGCACGCCCCCAAGCACCGGCTGACCGTCGTCCTGCGCGACCGCGCCGGCGAGGTCGTGTCTGGTGCGACCCCGCAGATCTGGGGCGCCGACGGCGAGGTGGACTACTCGGATCCCCACGCGGGCGTCGCCGAGGTGGAAGAGGGCACGTACCAGATCAGCAGCAGCTTCCAGGAGCCCGGCGACGGAGGAACCGCCAAGGTCGGCGACGTCGTCGTGCCCGAGATCAAGGTCACCAAGGACATGACGGTGACGCTCGACGCCGCGAAGGCCCGCGAGGTGAAGGTCCGCACGCCTCGTCCCGCCGAGCGGTACGGCATCCTCGACGCCGTCTACTACCGTCAGATCGACGGGAACGTCCGCAGTGTGGGCACCATGGTCTGGCCCTCGGACCGCTACTACACCACCGCCACCGCCCCGGTCACCCACGGCGCCTTCGAGTTCGGCCTGCGCACCCAGATGAAGGCCCCGGAGCTCCGGGCCGAGGTGCCCGGCCGTGCGCTGGAGTTCACCCCCACCTATGAGCCCACGTCGCCGCCCTTCAGCGACAAGGGCGTTCGGCTCACCGCCGTGGACGCCGGCACGGCGCAGGCGCCCCGCTTCCGCGGGGTCCGCGGCAGGCTGGCCGTCGTACGGGACGACTACTCCGGCGGCTATGACGCGGCGGCACTCGAACGCGCCGCGGTCGACGCGGGCGCCGAGGCGCTCCTGGTGGTGTGGCCCGCAGGTGTCAACCACCGCACCCACTGGTCGCCGGTTGGGGAGCGGCTGGCCCTGCCGGTCCTGCGTGCCTCCGCGGCGGACGGCGCGGCCCTGCTGGAGCGCATGAGGAGTGGCACCACGAAGGTGGAGTTCTCCGGCACCGTGCGCAGCCCGTACATGTACGACCTGGCGATCGCCAAGGCCTCGATCCCGGAACAGGACGTCTTCACCGTCTCGGAGCAGGACACGGCGCAGGTGCGCAGCGCCTACACCCGGACCGGTGCCGCGTCCTGGGCGAGCGAGCAGCGCTTCGCCTGGCGCCCCTACCAGAACGCCGCGTTCTACGGATATGACCGCTTCGTCCCGGTGGGGCAGGAACGTGTCGAGTACGTGAGCACCGGGGACACCCAGTGGCAGCACGCCGTTGCCTACGGCCCCGTCGACCAGCTCGCCTCGCCGCTGCAGGGCGGTATGCGCGACGACCTGCACACGTATCGGGCCGGGCAGCGCACCACGGACGACTGGTACCGAGCGGTGGTCCGCCCGTCCATCCCGCGCGGTGGGCACCTGCCGTCGGTGCGCGACGGCGACAACCTGTCGGTGCGCGTGTCGGACTTCAACGACTCCTCCGAGACCGTCCACTGGTCGCACAGTCAGTTCGGCAGCGTCAGCGACCGGTCCGAGGCGGTGCTCCACCGCAACGGGAAGCAGATCGCGAAGTCCGTACAGGGAGCTTGGGCCAACTTCGAGGTACCGGCGGGTGACGCCGAGTACCGTCTGGACCTGGCCACCAGCCGCACGTCCGACAACTGGCACTTCGGTACCCGCACGCACACCTCGTGGACGTTCCGCTCGGACACCACCACCGTTAAGACCGTGCTGCCGATGCTCCAGCTCGACTACGACGTACCGGTGGACGTCCACAACGCGGTGGGCTCACAGCGCAAGCACACCCTCGGCCTGGGCGTGCGCATGCAGGACGGTCTGGCCGCCCCGAGCGGAGTGACGGTCAAGGTGGAGGCCTCGTACGACGACGGCAAGAGCTGGAACCGGGCCACCACGACCCGCAAGGGCAGCGGTTTCACCGCTACCGTCGAGCGGCCCTGGCGCGTCCACGGCGACGCGTACGTGACGCTGCGCGTGACCGCGACGGACGCGGCCGGCAACAGCGTCCAGCAGCGGGTCGACCGCGCCTACCAGCACCGCGGCGCCTGAGCCGCACGGTCACCACACCGCGGACCAATCGGCCGCGACACGGCGGGTGCCGAGGGCCCAAGGCCTCGGCACCCGCCGTGCCCGCTGCGCTCGCACTGTGACCGTGACTCACAGCGCCCGGAGTTCTACGTCCGCGTCGGCCCGAACACGGTGCCCGCACGCCGCCATGAGATCGCCGCCGGCTTCCGGCAGGCTCCGACCGTCGTCACGTTCTGAGAGCCGCCGCACCGGTGACGGCACACGTCGACCCAGTCGGTGCGGCCGGCCCGCACTGGCCCCTCTGGTCCAGCCCGGTACCCCGTCATGACGGCGGCGGAAGGGGAGGTCGAGAGGTCTCCGACCTCCGAACGCCTCTCAACTCCGCAGTGCTATCCCAATTCCGGCGATGTCGCCGCCCGTATCACGCTCACCGGATCCCCGAAGTCATCGTTCCCGCCCCTCAAACGCCAACCACGCTATGGCCGTTAGAACCGAGATGCGTGGTCGTGTTGGGAGCTCTCTTCGGGACTGAGGATGCAGTCAGCCAGCCAGGGTCGCCGGTGACGCACCCCCGTCACTTGGTGGCTGCGTCGAAGCGGCTCCGATTGCGGCTGATCTCGTCGTGGTGAATGCCGGCCCAGTCGATCAGGGACACCACGATGTCGTGCAGGGTGCGACCCAGGGGGGTCAGGACGTACTCCACGCGCGGCGGCACCTCGGCGTAGGCGGTGCGGCTGATCAGTCCGTCGCGATGCAACTGCCGCAAGGTGAGAGTCAGCATGCGCTGGGAAATGCCGGGGAGGCGGCGCAGCAGGTCGGTGTAGCGCAGCGGGCCGTCGTCCAGGGCGGCGATCACGAGCGCTGTCCACTTGTCGCCGGCCCGGTCCAGGACGTGCCGGATGATCTCCCTGTCTTCCACCGGCCAGCGGGCGCAGGGCCCCAAGAGTGCGGCGGTGTCCGTCTTGCCTGTGACCTGACCTGCGTTCGTGTCCATGGCGCACATCCCCTTCCGGTCGCGCACACGCATGTGCCTTTTGTATCGCCTTCCATACGGGTCCATCATGGTGCTACATCCAAAGCGTAAGTATTGGAGGTACCGCCGTGAAGGTGGAAATCTGGTCCGACCTCACGTGCCCGTGGTGCGGTCTGGCCAACCATCGTCTCGACCAGGCCGTGGAGCGGTTCGCCCATGGCGGCGACATAGAGCTCATCCACCGCTCCTTCCCGCTGGACCCCGACCTGCCGAGCAGCCCCGCGGTGCCGGCCCGGCAGATGCTGAAGCAGAAGTACGGGATGGACGACGCCCAGGCCGAGGCGGCCACCCGCCGGGTTGAGGTGCTGGCCGAGCGCGAGGGGCTCAAGCCGTACATCGTGCTGAACAACAAGAAGGCCAACACCCAACTGGCGCACGAGTTCCTTGCCCACGCCACCGCGCAGGGCAAGCACGCGGAGGCGTGGCACCTGGGCTTTCGCGCCTACTTCGGCGAGGCCCGCTCGCTCTTCGACGTGGACGCGCTGCTCGAACTGAGCGACGAACTCGGCCTGGGCCGGGACGAGACCCGGCAGGCCCTGGTGGAGCGCCGCTTCCGGCAGCAGGTCCAGGATGAGGCCCGCCGCGCCAACGCCCTCGGCGCCCGTGGGGCGCCTTTCCTCCTCATCGACGGTCAGTACGCCATCTCCGGCGCCCAGGACACCGACGCACTCCTCGGTGCCTTCCAGCAGGTATGGGACGCCACCCACCCGCCGCTCGTCCAGACCCTCGCCGCGGACGCCGAGGCGATCTGCGGCCCGGACGGATGCGCGCTGCCCGCCGATCACGCCGCCCGAGGCTGACCACCGCCCCAGGCCCGCTGCACTCATAGCCCGGTGGGCCGCACGAACCGCGGCCCACCTCCCCTCACCCGTACGAGAGGCTTTGTTTTCCGTGTCCTACCTGTTGCACCTCGACTCCTCCTCCATCGGTACCGCTTCGGTCTCCCGCCAGGTCGCCGACTCCTTCCGGGACGCCTGGACGGGCGAGGTCGTCTACCGGGACCTGGCCGCCTCACCCGTGCCGCACCTGAGCGCGGCAGGCGTCGCCGCCCAGCGCACCGACCCCGCCCAGCACACCGCGGAGCAGGCCGCAGCCGCCGCCGTTCAGAACGAACTCGTCGAGGAGTTCCTCGGGGCGAGTGCCTACCTGTTCACCGTGCCGATGTACAACCGCATGATGCCCTCGGTCTTCAAGGCCTGGCTGGACCAGGTCATCATCCCCGGCCGGACCATCATCCCCTCCGGCGAAGCCCCCTCCACCGGCCGCCCGGCCGTGCTGATCTCCGCCCGCGGCGGCGGCTACGGCCCCGGCACCCCCAACCACGGCAAGGACTTCCTCGTCCCGGCCCTGGAGTCCGTCCTGGGCGACACCGACTACCTCGGCCTCGACGTCACCACCCTCACCGCCGACCTGACCATGGCCCCTCGCGTCCCGGCGCTCGCCCACCTCATCCCGGTCCACGAGACCTCCCTGGCCCACGCCCACGAGCAGGCCCGCGTACACGCCGAGAAGATCAGCCAGCATATCGCCGCCTGAACTCGTCCCCGCACCCTCGCCGTGGTGGAGCCGTAACAGCCCCACCACGGCAGGCCTGGCGGCAACTGCTTCGTAGGTCTGCGGCGGAGGGCACGGTGAAGGCGTCAAGGCGTTCGAGCGGCGAGCGGGCTACCCATCGAGGAGATGCGCGCTTCGGCCGGCATGTGACGGGTTCGGGGAACCGGTCGGGCCGGCCGACCGAGTTACGGGCGGTGCTGATGTCAGTGGTCAGAATTCGGAGGTCAGGGGTCAGAGGTTGCAGACCGCGGACAAACTGACGCGCTCGCACCCGAAGGAGACTCATGGCCAGGCTCCTCTACTCGATGGTCACCTCGCTCGGCGAATGGGCCGATGCGGCGGAGGGAGACCTCGGCACCGAGGCCGAGGACCAGGAGGTGCATGGTGTCGTCAACGGCCTCTTCCGTCCCGTCGGCACGTACCCCTACCGCCGGCGGATGTACGAGACCATGGTCTGCTGGGAGACCCCCGCACCGAGCCCGACCAGCCGCCGCACATCGTGCAGTACGCCCGCGACTGGCGGGGCAGCAATGAAGATCGTCTATTCCACGTCGCTCGCGTCGGTGGCCAGCGCGAAGACCAGGATCGCGCGGACCTTGGACCCGGACGCGGTGCGCAGCTCAAGGCCGAGGCTGATCACGACCTCACCGACGACGGCCCGAACCTCGCGGCTCAGGCGATCGCGGCCGGCCAGGTGGACGAAAAGCGTGCCCTCGACAGCGGCCTCATCTACGCGCGCTACCGCATCCGTTGAGAGGGCTGGCGTGCCACTGCCACTCTGCGCCGACCGGGAACGAGCACTACCGGGACCAGGACACCAGGCGGGCGCCGTCAACCATCCCGCATACCTGCTACGCGATCGACCCTGAGCCGCGTGGTCCTCTCTTGGTGCTGCAGGCCGACCATGAGGGGGGGCCGCATCCGGCGCCTGCCCGCCTGAACTCCTGCACGCTGCTCCTCCTCTGAGAACGGGCGCCCCGATACCGGGTCTCCCTTGCGAAGAAGGGCGCGGCCCGCTTGAAGATGTCGCCGTCCTAAGGCAGGCGGCTATTCTGCTGTCGCAGGGCTACTCCGGCACGGGCAAGTCGCATCTGCTGATGGGTGGGCACCGCTATCGCGGAGGCTGGATGTCGGTCCGCTACACCACCACTCCGCGCTGGTGAACGATCTCGCCGAGGCCGAGGCCGAGGCGGGGCGTCGGCGGTCATCCGTGATCGCCCGCTACAGCAAGGTCGACCTGCTCTGCCTGGACGAGTTCGGCTACCTGAACCTGGACAAGAAGGGCGCGAAACTGCTGCTCCAGATCTTCACCGAACGCGAGGAGTGCAGGGCCACCGCGGTCGCCACGAACTCGCCGTTCGCCGAGCGGGGCAAGATCTTCGCCGGTCCCGGGCGCTGCGCGGCCATCGCCGATGCCGCGCCGGCCGAAACCGGTCGCGACGAGGTGACTTCGGTTGGTCAGCCTGGTGTCGGGTTCTGCGGATCCTCCGCTCGCGTGAACCCGTGGCTCCGCTCCACTTTCGCCACATGCAGCGTGTAGCTCTGGTACCAGTCGGCTTGCCCGCGCTTTTGCGCCGCGCGGTGCTCGGAGTTGGTCCGCCACTGCGTGAGGGCGTCGGCGTCGCGGAAGTAGCTGACGGTGATGCCCAGCCCGCCAGGAGTCTGCGCGTGGTCCATCCCCAGGTACCCGGGGATGTCCTTCACGAGGTCTTCCAGGCGTGCGTTGGTCTCGCCATAGCCGCTCTGCTCCTGGGTTCGAACCGTAGTGAAGACAGCCACGTAGTAGGGGGGTTCATAGGCATCGACGGGCGCGACAGGCGCTTCCGAATGATCGCTCATGGCGTCACCGTAGGGCGGGATGCGCCCAACGATCCAGCTACTTTCCTGAACGGGATACAAGACGATCGGGCTCTTGACCGAAGGCGTCTCAACGGGGGCGAGCCTGCCGGCTCACAGAACGGCGCAAGGGACGGGGGCAACCCCGGGCGAACGTTGGCTGATGCGGCACTGGATCAGCTAGGCCCCCCGGAAGGCTCACCAGATCCGGACCGATCCCTATCGAGCTCCTCCATCACCCGGCTCCGGAGGAGCTCGTACTCCTCACGGAGGCGACGCCACTCAGTGACGGGCGGGCGGGGGACGACGGTGCCGCCGGTGACGATCTCCTCCGGCCTGAACTGTCCCCGGGTGAGGTCGACCTCGACCCCCATGCCTATGCGGTTCCACCAGTGGAAGTCCCTGAACTCTCCGTCGACACGGACCTCGCCGCGGATCAACTCGCCGCCGAGCAGGTCGTTGAGGACCATGGCAGTGACTCCGCACTGGCCCCGAGCTGGGTTCTCCGTGCTCCACTGCGGCAGATCCTCCGGCGGGCACGTGTCGGCGCCCCAGCTGTTGCGGACCGCACGTTCGATGTCAGTAAGAAGCAACGGCGTCATGACGCAGCATTCTCGCAACGGCCACTGACAACCGGTCCGCCCCTGAGCCACTCACGGCGGGCACCTGGGGAATTGCGTGACCACACCCCTGGGGAATCACGCGGTCGTTGACACCCGGTGCAACCGCCGAGATCAGGCCCGCGGCCTGAAGTACGTGGTGGATTGCCGCCTTGAAGCTCGGTCAGCCTTCAGGGGTTACTGTCGGAGCCCCCGAGGCCGCTGACGCGTCGGCGAAAGTCGCCGGCGGTCTTGCCCTTTGATACTGACGGACGCGTAGTACCAGCGCTCGATCTGACGGAGCCTTCACAGCCGGAGTGCTCGTGGGCATGCTGGCCGAGCCGCCGGGAGATGTCCGGCGTCGGACGTGACTCTGGGCCTGAACAGCCTGACAGTGGGATCAGCGCAGGGCCACGACCAGACCGTCCCGTCATCGGTTCCGAAGGCCGAGGGGTATCAGTCGAAGCAGCTGGATCGTGCCCTGTCCGTCTCGGAGCCGACCTCTATCTCGAATGCGGAGCCCGAATCGAACTCCGGCCCGGCGTCGTAGTCGTACTCGAGCTTAAGGTCGCTGGCTGTGGTGAACTGCACGGTCAGCAGGAGGGCTTCGCCTTCCCCGCCTTTGGTGAAGCACAGGCCCGCCGTCGTTTCGGGGGTGTTCGGATCTGAGGGGTCGTGCTGTAGGTGCCAGTCGTCAGCCTGGGCGGTGGTGCGGTAGAAGTCCACGACCTTCTGCCGGGAGCCGGGGAAGGCGTAGACGCGCGCGGCGTACAGCCAGGCGTCGCCGGTGTCGTCGATGCAGCGCGAGTGAACCGAGTCGAGCCCTTCCGGGGCGGTCGCTCCTTCGGGGACGGAGTTCAGGATTGACTGAGAGCGCAGGTCCTTCAGCCGCGCCTCTGTGTCGTCGCATGTGTTGAACGGGGAGAGCGCGGAGCAGCCGGTCAGGCCGGCGGTCACCAGGGCGGTGGCCAGGAGCAGTGCGACGGGCAGGGCGAGCGGCCGGACGGGGCGCGTCGGCAGCGGCATGGGGATCTCCCGCAGGTCGTGGAGGGGTCGGCGGCTGGGGTGGCGGGCCCAAGGTGAATCGGAGGAGCTCGGGGACCGGACGACACGAGGGTGCGCCGGTGCCAGCTCCGAACACCGCCCCCCTCCTCGAACTGCCCCGAAGCTCACGCCGCCTGAACTACCCCATGATGCAGAGGCCGTGACTACTACTCGGCGGCGCCCCCTCCGCGGAGGTTGGCGGGCGTGGCTGTCTGCTCTGAAGCCGAGTCCGCGCAAGCCGCCGCATACCGGCCACGCCCTTGCCTCGGAGCACTGCCCTGTCGAGAGTTCGGGCGCTGACGAGTGGTGTCTCCTGCCGGTCGGCCATCAGGGCGTGCACAGCCGGGTATGAGCCAGCACGGCTACTTGCCCGGGGATCGCTGCCGAATCGAGTTGCTGTGTGATGAGTAGGATGCGCCGATGATCCGCCGCAGATTGGGCAGTCCGCGACAGCTTGTCGGGATCGCCTGCGCCGTCACCGCCCTGACTGCCTTCGGGTGGTACGCCATGCAGTCCGTAGGCTCCGACTGCACGTACTCGGTCTCGACAGTCCAGGACGGCAGTGGGCGCAATCTGCCGGACGCCACTGGCCGAGTGTGGTCGGACGAGGAACTTGCTGAACGCGCTTACCAGCGAGCCGTCGACTCCGGCCACTGTGACCCGCCCCGGGCGCGGTGGCGTCAGTGGATCGGCTGACGCCACGCCTCTCGCTGCCTAGGTCAGGGGCTTGCGTAACTGATCAACGGAGCGGGCGAAGGTGGGGTTGTGTGAGGGCGGGGAGAAGCAGTGGGCGGTAGGTCACCTCGTGTGTTGATCGTCAGGTCAGTTCGCCGGGAGCTGTCCCTCTTCATCTACCGCCACAGGCCGTCCCTCGGGCGGAGGCGGGGCCTGCTGGCTGCCGGTGGGTACAAACGTCACGAGATAGGCCTCGAAGCCCCCGTCCAGGCCGGCGCCCCACTCTTCTCGGGCCATGGCTGCCTGCCATCGCTCGCGTGAGTCGGCGCGGCCATGGGTGAAGATGTACGCGGTGTAGGTGGTGTGGGGGTGCAGTTGCAGTTGCGGGCCCTGGCCAGTAGTGGGGGCCGTGACGGCGATCAGCCCGGCGCGTGTGGGCCGGTAGGGGTAACTGCCCAGCAGTTGCCACCCTGTTCCCGGCGCAGGTTCCACAGCTGCCAGTTGCAGCGTGACCTCGATCAGATGGGCCTGTACCCGGCTTATGATGGTGAACTGTCCAGGTGTCACGATAACTGGGTCATCAGTGCGGAAATCGGGCACCTCGACCCACTCGGCGATGTAGAAGTGGCCGTACGCAATGCTCACGGCGCCGCTGTGTGCTAACTCCTGCATGCTTGCTCCTCCTTTTGTGGCGCCGTCGGAAGCCAGGCTAGTTCGGGGAGTGTGGCGGGGGCGGGCTCCTGGTGGCGCCCGCCCCCAATTCTCACTGGCTACTGCTTACTGACCTGCAAAGCGTGGTGTCGGTGGGGCTGACGGGTCATGATCCCTGCGGTGCGCCAAAGTGCATGAGGTGTGCGCAAGGGGGCGGGCTGACCAACGAACGGCGGGCCTTCCGTGTGAACCGCCCCGGGTTCGGTAGAGATCTCAGATTGTGGTTGTGACCTGGGGTTTCGTAAGTTCCGTGTAGTAGTTGGCTTCGTACTCGACGGGCG
>NZ_JBIUBW010000044.1:0-9097 GCF_044548465.1 Streptomyces sp. NPDC052023
ATGGAGTTGTTGATGGCGTTGCCGTGGGGTGCCGCGTTGGTGGTGGCCCCGGCGGGTGTGGTGGCTGGTGAGGAGCTGGCCACGCTGATCCGCGAGCATCACATCAACCATGTGATGCTCCCCCCGGCCCTGCTGGCCACTCTGCCGGACGCCGAACTGCCCGACCTGCGCACGGTCGCTACCGGAGCCGCCGCGGTGGGGGAGCAGCTGACGCGGCGTTGGGCGGCGAGGCACGCGATGTTCAACGCCTATGGCCCGACCGAGGCGTCTATCTGTGCCACGCTCAGTACGCGGCTGGAAGCGGGCGGGACGCCGCCGATCGGTGGTCCGATCACTGGTCAGCGGGCGTATGTGCTGGACGGTGGGCTGCGTCCCGTTCCGGTCGGGGTGGCCGGTGAGCTGTATCTGGCCGGTCCGGGGCTGGCGCGTGGTTATGTGAACCGGCCTGGTCTGACGGCGGAGCGGTTCGTGGCCGATCCTTTCGGTTCGGCCGGCTCGCGGATGTATCGCACCGGTGACCTGGTGCGCTGGCGCGCGGACGGCCAGCTGGAGTATCTGGGGCGTGCAGACGACCAGGTCAAGATCCGCGGCTTCCGCATCGAGCCGGGCGAGATCGAGGCGATGCTGGCTCGCCACCCGGGCGTGCGGGGCGCGGTTGTGCTGGCGCGGGAGGACAGGCCGGGCGAGGCGATGCTCGTCGCGTACGTGGTCCCGGAGGACGGTGCCGAGGTCGACACTCGCGAGCTGCGGGGCTTCGTCGGTGAGCGGCTGCCGGAGTACATGGTCCCGGCGGCCGTCGTCCTCCTCGACGCCTTCCCGTTCAACTCCAACGGAAAGCTCGACCGGGCCGCGCTGCCGGCTCCGGTGCTGGAGGGCGGCGGTGCGAGCCGCGCGCCGCAGGGACCGTACGAGCAGACGCTCTGCGAGCTGTTCGCCGAGGTCCTGGACGTGCCGTCGGTCGGCGTGGAGGACAACTTCTTCGACCTAGGCGGACATTCCTTGCTCGCCACCCAGCTGATCAGCCGGATCCGTGCCGCGCTCGATGCGGAGGTCTCGATCCGGGCGTTGTTCGAGGCCCCGACCGTGGAGGGGCTGGCGCGTCGGCTGGACGCCGTGGCGGACGCGGGTCTGCGTCCCGCGGTGGTGCCCATGGGGCGGCCCGATCCGCTGCCGTTGTCCTTCGCCCAGCGGCGCCTGTGGTTCCTCCAGCGGTTCGAGGAGTCGTCGACGTATCACATTCCCATCGCCCTCCATCTGAACGGCAAGCTGGTTGTCGAGGCGCTGCGCTGGGCACTGGGCGATGTGATGGCCCGGCACGAGAGCCTCCGCACGGTCTTCCCCGAGGTCGACGGTGCGCCGGTGCAGATGATCCTCCACCCGGCCGACCTCGCCACCGACTTCGCGGTGGTGAAGGCCACCGCCGAGACCGTGGAGGACCTGGTCGGGGAGGAGTCCCGCAGGCCTTTCGATCTGCGCATGGAGCCACCGCTGCGCGCCCGGGTGTTCACGACCGACGAGGACACCCACCTGCTGCTCCTGGTGCTGCACCACATCGCCGGTGACGGCTGGTCGATGGGCCCGCTCACCCGGGACCTGGCGCGGGCGTACGAGGCGCGGTGCCTGGGGGCCACTCCCGACTGGGAGCCGCTGTCCGTCCAGTACGCTGACTACACCCTGTGGCAGCAGCGGCTGCTCGGCGACCAGGGCGACCCGGACAGCCTGCTCACCCAGCAGGTCGAATACTGGACGAAGACACTGGCCAAGTTGCCGGACCGGATCGCGCTTCCCGTCGACCGGCCGTACCCGGAGGTCAGCTCCTATCGGGGCGCGTGGCAGCCGTTCGGCTTCGACGCCGACGTACACCGCGGCATCATCCGGATGACGCAGGAATCCGACGTCACGCTGTTCATGGTGCTCCAGGCATCCTTGGCCGCGCTGCTCACCCGTCTGGGTGCCGGTTCGGACATCCCGCTGGGAAGCCCGATCGCGAACCGCACAGACCGGGCGCTCGAAGACTTGGTCGGGTTCTTCGTCAACACCCTTGTGCTGCGCACCGACACCTCGGGCGATCCGACGTTCCGCGAACTGCTGGACCGGGTGCGCCAGGTCGACCTGGCCGCCTACGCCCACCAGGATCTTCCCTTCGACCTCTTGGTGGAGCGGCTCAATCCACAGCGGACCCTGTCCCATCATCCCCTGTTCCAAATCATGCTCGCGCTGCAGAACACCGCGCAGGGGCGGCTGTCCCTGGAGGGGCTCTCCGCCACCTACCAGAAGGTGGACACGGGGACGTCGAGGTTCGACCTCTTCTTCAGTCTCTGGGAGCGGTTCGAGGAGAACGGCGATCCGGCCGGCATCGACGGCACGATCGAGTACTCGGCGGACCTCTTCGACGCCCAGACCATCGACGCGCTCGTGCAGCGGTGGGCCAGGGTTCTCCAGCAGGTGGTGTCCGACCCAGATCTGCGTGTCGACGAGATCGAGATCATGACGGAAGAGGAACGGCAGTGGCTGCTTGGTGACTGGTCACACGGCGACTGACGCACATGGGCCCCTCCTGCGCCACGAGGCTGAAGGAGGGGCCCGCGTCACTGTCCGCAGAGTGCGGAACCGTCAGAACGTCAGAGGCAAGTTGGCCCGGCGCCCGCGCTCGTAGGCCGCGATGTCCTCCGCGTGGGTGAGCGTGGCGGCAATGGGGTCGAGCCCGGTCATCAGCCGGTGCCGTACCTCCGGGTCGACGGTGAAGGACTGCGTCCGGTCGAGCCAGCGCACTTCGAGCCGTTCGAGATCCACCGTGACCTCGGTCGCCGCATCGGCGTCTATCGCCGCCCACAGCGAGTCCACCACCTCGGTAGGGACGGCTACCGTCAGCAGGCCGTTGAGCGCCGCGTTCCCCCGGAAGATCTCGCCGAAGCGGGGCGCGATGACGGCTCGGAAGCCGTAGTCCTGGAGCGCCCAGACCGCGTACTCGCGCGATGAGCCGGTGCCGAAGTCGGTCCCGGCCACGAGCACCGACGCCCCTTGGTGTTCCTGCCGGTTGAGCACGAATGACGGGTCGTCGCGCCAGTCCGCGAACAGGGCGTCCGCGTGGCCGTGGCGCGTGGACCGGGTGCAGAAGCGGACCGGGATGATCTGGTCGGTGTCGACGTTGCTGCGGCGTAGTGGTACTGCGGTGCCGCTGTGGACGGTGAACCTGTGCACGTGTTCAGCCCTTCCCTTCGAGATCGCTGGGCGCGGCCAGCCGACCCGCCACGGCGGTGGCCGCGGCGACCGCGGGGGCGACGATGTGGGTACGGGCGCCCTTGCCCTGGCGCCCCTCGTAGTTGCGGTTGGTGGTCGACGCGGCACGTTGGCCGGGGCCGAGCCGGTCCTCGTTCAGGGCGGCGCACAGGGAGCAGCCGGCCGCTGCCCGGAAGTCGGCTCCGGCCTCCTCGAAGACCACGTCCAGTCCCTCGACCACGGCCTGTCTCCGCACCTGGGCCGAGCCGGGGACGATGATCAGGCCGACGTCTTCGGCGACCTTGCGGCCGCTGAGCACCTCGGCGGCCGCCCGCAGGTCTTCGATGCGCCCGTTGGTGCAGGATCCGATGAAGACCGTGTCGACCCGGATATCCCGCATCGGGGTGCCGGGCTTCAGGTCCATGTACTCCAGGGCGCGTTCGGCGGCCGCGCGCTCCTCCTGGTCCTGGATGCCGCAAGGGTCCGGAACGGCTTCGTGCAAGGGCACGCTCTGCCCGGGGTTCGTCCCCCAGGACACATAGGGGCTGAGCCCGGCGGCGTCCAGGACGATCTCGTGGTCGAAGACCGCGTCCTCGTCGGTGCGCAGCGATTCCCAGAAGGCGATCTCGGCGTCCCAGTCGGCGCCCTGGGGCATGCCGGGACGGCTGCGCAGGAACTCGAACGTGGTGTTGTCGGGCGCGATGAGGCCAGCCCTGGCACCCGCTTCGACGGACATGTTGCACAGTGTCATCCGTCCCTCCATGGAGAGGGAAGCGATCGCCTCGCCCCGGTACTCGATGATGCTGCCCCGGCCGCCCGCCGTTCCGATGCGTGCGATCAGGGCCAAGACGAGATCCTTCGCGGTCACCCCGGACGGAAGGGCGCCGTTCACGGTGACCGCCATGGTTCCCGGCCACCGCAGCGGAAGCGTCTGGGTGGCCAGTACATGCTCGACCTGAGTGGTGCCGATGCCCAGGGCCAGGGCCCCGAACGCGCCATGAGTGGTCGTGTGCGAATCGCAGCAGACGATGGTCATCCCCGGGCGGGTCAGGCCGAGCTCCGGCCCGATGACATGGACGATGCCCTGACCCGGGTCCCCGAGGCGGTGCAGCGGGATGCCGAATTCCCGGCAGTTCGCGCGCATGAGCGCCGACTGCTCCCGCGCCTGTGGGTCCCGGATGGCCCGATCGACGGCAATGGTGGGCGTGTTGTGATCCTCGGTCCCCAAGGTCAGGTCCGGCCTGCGGACCGTCCGCCCCGCCGCGCGCAGGCCGTCGAAGGCCTGGGGCGTGGTGACCTCGTGCAACAGGTGCAGGTCGATGTAGAGGAGGTCGTCGCCGCCCATGGACCTCACCAGATGGAGGTCCCAGATCTTTCTGGCCAGTGTTGCGCCCATGTGTACTCGTCCCTCGGCCGGTTCCGCTCAGCTCCGGTCCGCGGCGCCGCTGGGCCCGGCGAACGCCGCGGCGAGGCGCCCCCTGAGGACGTCCAGGCCCTCGCAGTCCGCCTCCACCCGCTCGGCGATGTGCACCCGGTACAGCTCGGCCAGCTGCGCGTCATCGACCTCGATGCCCAGCTCGCCCAGAAGGTGGCGCAGCACGGCGCGGCCAGAGTGGCGCCCGATCAGCAGGGACCGCTCGCGCCCGAACCTGGTCGGCTCCACGTACTCGTAGGTCGCCGGGTTGCGCAGCACGCCCTGCTGGTGGATGCCCGCCACGGTACCGAAGGCGTAGGTGCCGAAAATGGCCTTCGTCCGCGGCTCGGGAAGGCGGATCACGTCACGGAGCGCCGTGTAGGCGGCGTACATGCCCTCCGTGTCGATGGAGGTGTAGAACCCGTAGTGGTCCTTCTTGTAGAGGAGCAGGGCGGCCAACTCCTCCAGGGGGGTGTTGCCGGCCCGTTCTCCGATGCCGCCCAGAGTGACCTGGGCTTCGTCGGCGCCGGCTTGCAGACCGCTCACGGCGTTGGCGAGGGACAGCCCGAAGTCGTTGTGGCAGTGGGTGGAGACCCCGACCGATGGCGGAGCCCACTCCCGGAAGGCGGCTATGACGTCGGCGTACTGGTCCGGAGTCGAGTACCCGCAGGTGTCCGCCGGCACGAGGCGCGTGGCGCCGGCTTCGATGGCGCCCTCGGTGTAGGCCCGCAGGAGGTCGCGCTCGCCGCGGCTGGCGTCCTCGATCGCGAGAGCGATGGACTCCACGCCGCAGGAGCGTGCGTACGCCACGGCCTCGACGACCTCACGGATGCCTTCGCGCCGACTGATCCCGCGCTTGTGTTCCAGGTGCAGGTCGCTGCCGGAGACAAGTACCTGGATCTCGTGCCGCTCGGTGCCGCCGGCCCGTACGGCAGTCTCGACGTCCTCGCGAACCGCTCGGGAGAGCGTGGCGAATTTCGCCGCCTTCAGGTGCTCGGACACCAACTGCGCGGCTTCGAAGTCGCTGGGAGAGGAAGCCGGGAAGCCCACCTCAATACGGTCGACGCCGAGCTTCTCCAAGTGGAGCGCTATGTTCAGCTTCTGCTTGGGAGACATGGCGTTTCCCGGCGCTTGTTCGCCGTCCCGCAGAGTTGTGTCGAAGATGGATATTCGGCGCATGGAGCGGCCTCCCTCGGTGGACTCCGTTGTGCGGCAGGGAGAACGACCGTGGACACCGTGGGCCGACGTGTCGCCCTACCGGTGCATCTTCGGGTGAGGTGCGATCTTGATCAACAGTAGACCATCTTCGTCGAGAAATGAGCTGAATGCCTATCAAGTTGCCTTGATTATCAGCCGACTTGGCGATGGATCTCAGCGCACTTGTGTCGGCGACGGCTGAAAAGTGGTTCTGGATCACTTTCAGTGCTGGAGCCACGGAGGGTCACCACAACCGCGATCATGAACGGCCTCGCGCCGCGAGGAGGACGCGCTTGCGGAGCAGGTCGAAGTTGGCCCGGCCGAACATCTGCCGCTTCAGCATCTTGATCTTGTTGTTGTGGCCTTCGACTGCGCCGGAGCTGTAGCGCAGGCTGAGGCCCGCGATGACGGCGTCGAGGTCCTGTCCGAGGCCGTTGACAAAGGTGTGCAGGGCGGGCAGGTCGTCGGCGTGGACGCGGTCGATCCACTGGTCGAGGTGCTGGCCTTGGCGGTTGTTCATCAACTCGGCAAAGTCCCGGACGTGTTCGGCGGCCCGGTCGAGTGCGGGGCAGCGGGTGAGGATCTCTTTGAGCTGGTGGGCCAAGTCGTCGTCGAGGCGGTCAGGGTGGCGGGTGATCCAGCTGGTCACGTCTCGGACAGACGGATTTCTGCGAGGCGGGTGATCGTGCGGAAAGGCTTCGCGGAGCCTGTGGACGTATTTCTTCACGACGCTTCGCCGCCGGTGTAGCCGCGCTCGCGGAGTTCCTCGAACAGGTGACGCGCGACGGTGCTGCCCTCGGCCCACCGCTGGTGCAGGTAGGGCTTGTAGGGGTCGAGGATGCTGGTGCGGCCCGTCCACTGTCCGACCAGGAGCTCGTCCGCGGTGGCCGCGTGGGCGAGGCGGCGGACGGTGTTGCGTGCCAGGCCGAGCCGACGGGCGATCGGCCGCAGCCCGACGCCTTCGTCGAGCAGGGCATGGACGGCCGCGTGTTGCTCGCGTACTCGATCGGACAGGCGGCCTGACTGTCGTGGTCCGCCTGGGCAACGCGGCTCAAGCTCCGTGGCGTCCAGGGGCGCGGCGGTGCGGATCGGGGGGATTTGCTCTGGCTCGCGCAACAGGGCCCGGTGCTGGATGACCGTCTTCTCGACGGCTTCAACGAGGTTCTTCCAGATGTGCCAGCGGTCCGCGACATGGATTGCGTGCGGGGCACCGAGCCGTCCGGCCTCGGCGTAGGCGACGGAGCGGTCGCGGCAGATCACCTCGATGCCCGGATGGTCGACGAGCCACTGGGTCACCGTCGATCTGGCCCGGTCGGGCAGCAGATCGACCGGTTGGTGCGTCTCGATGTCGATCAGGATCGTGCCGTAGTTGTGCCCCTTGCGCAGAGCGAACTCATCGATTCCGAGGACCCGCGGCGTGTGTGTCTGGGGTTCCGGCAGGCGGCGTATCAGCCGCAGCAGCGTCGACCGGCTCGCCCGGACTGGGAGCGCGTGTGCCAGCCGGGAGCCGGCGCGGCCCGCCAACATCACCGCCAGTCGCTCAAGCACTTTCTGCAGACCGGCACTTCGCCTGCCGTGCCGGAACGTCAGCCCGTCGACCTGCTCGGCGAACGTCGCCTGCGGACATGCGCGTTCGCGACAGCGGAAACGACGGACCGCTAACTCGATCACTACAGGACGGCCACCGACCGCACTGTCCGCGAGCCGGCGTACGTATCGGCTATGCACTCGGGACGACACCGTCCCACAAACAGGGCACCCAGCCCGTCGCGCTGACGCACGAGCTCGCACGACCACCAACTCGCCGTCGGCCACGACGTTTTCGATCAGGACACCGTCGACTTGGTGGAACCACAGGTCTTGGAGAAGTACATCACCCACGGCCGTTCATGATCGCGGTTGTGGTGACCCTCCGTGGCTCCAGCACTGAAAGTGATCCAGAACCACGATTCAGGCGTCGCCGACACACTTGGTCGTTCCGTCCATGGGCCGCTGCCCCTCGGGTGACGGAAGAAACGAGGGTTTAGCCGGTCGTTGTGACGCGAACGCGCGGGTGTGTGCCCGGGGCGTGCACCTTCTGTCCGTGACCGATCCCTGAACAGGGGCAGGCTATCGCGTAAGTCCCCGTGGTGAACGGGCAGTTCGACCGGAAGAGCGTGCGATGGCCTTGTCTCCGTCTGACCTGATGCGGCTGCCGGAGTCACTACCTACGGCGCGTGAGCGCGCCCGGTCCAGCGGGCTGCCGGAGCGGCGCCGACGCGTCGACCCGGACCATGACTTCGTCGACGCCAGCGCCTTGGTCATCTGCTCCGGCTGATCCCGTACGGTCTCCGGGCTGTCGGCGATCTGGCGGGGTCGGCGGCCGTCCGTGATGACGTGGGGGCGTCCTTCTGTTCCTGGCTGAGGTCCCGCTCGGCGTCCTCGACTGTGGGGACCTGGGCCGCGGTCCCCTGACGGGCCAGGCGTGCCATCAGGGCGGTCCTGGACCAGTTGAGCCGCTGCGCCTCGGCGTCGGTGTCGGCGACCACGGCGCTGACGGACAGGATGCCGCGGCCTCCGGCCGACCCTTGGGCTGTGGTCTTGGCGAACGCGCCGTGGCGGAGCAGAGCGCGACTGGCGCCGTCGGAGTTGATGAAGCCTGCGCAGGCGTAGCCGAGACCGAGCTCACCTGCCATGCGGGCGCTGTTGCCCGAGGAGCCGAGGATCCACGCTTCGGGCCGCGAGGCGACGCCTGCGGCCGGGTTCAGGCGCGAGAAGGGATGGTCGGCGGGGAAGCGGCCGTCGAAGTCGGCGAGTACTTCCTGAACCTGCTCTGCGAAGTCATCGGCTGGAGGTACGTGACGGTCGCGGCGCGGGGCGAGCTCGACCACAGGGCCCGCGGTGGCGCGGCCGAGGCCGAGGTCGCTGCGGCCCGGTGCGAGGGCCTCGAGCTGGAGGAAGGTCTCGGCGACCTTGTAGGGGCTGTAGTGGTTGAGCAGCACTGCGCCGGAACCGACCCGGATGCGGGTGGCGCTGGCGGCCAGGGCGATGAGGCCGCAGCGCGTTGCGCTGGGCGATACCGTCGTCGACCGTCATCGGGTTGGCATAGAGGCCGTTCTCTTTCCGAATGCCGTGTGCGGATTCCGCTGGTCAGGCATGAGATTGCGGCTGTGGCGGGAGTCTCGACTCGTTACTGATCGAGTCGGTGGGGGTGGCGGATGCCGTCGATGCGGGCGGTCCTGGAAACGCGGCGGAAGGCCGCTGCCGTGCGGGTGGATGAGCTCGAAG
>NZ_JBIUBW010000045.1:0-7965 GCF_044548465.1 Streptomyces sp. NPDC052023
GCGAGTACGGACTTGGACGTGCCACTTGCTGCTTCCCTCGATTCCTTACAGGACAACCCTATTGGGTCCCTGTCCGGGATCTTCGGGGCCCCTCACTCCGGTCTTGCGCACTGTGGACTGCCCTGATCAGCGTAACTATGGGACTTTCTCGACATGGAGCCAGCCTGAGTGATGATCATGAAGTGGCGAGTGTGATCACGGCATCGGAGCCGTTCTGGATAACCCCATCCACGGGGCTGAGCCCGCGCAACTTCGGCAAGTTACTGACCACGCTGCGGCGCTATGGAGCAGATGTGGTCCACCGAGGGGTGTTCACGAGTACCGCTGACCAGCGGCTCACGAAGCGCTTGAAGGTCGCTTCCCACGGTGCGAGTGATCGTTTCCCAGGTGGGGACGGATCAGTCCCACCAGAAGTCCCAGCTGTGGGCTCCGGTGATCCGCTCGGCGTACGCGGTCAGCGTGTACGGTCGGCTGCCCTGCCAGACGTTATCCGGGCAGAAGGCGAAGTGCTCCGCCGCGACCAGGAGGGCGTCTTCCTCGTTCATCGGCGGCGCGGCGACGCTGAGGTGCAGAGTGGAGAAGCCAACCGCGACAACTCGGACGCCGAATCGGTGCTCCCAGTCTCGGACGACTGCAGAGAACTTGGCGGTTTCGTTGTCGTAGTTGAGAGGGCCGCACCAGCCTGCAACCGCGAGGGCCTCGGAGCCGGATGCGGCCGCGACCAGTCCCAGCCGGGACTGCGTACGGTCGGTGAGAAACGCTTGAGCGTACTCGGCTGCCAGTTCGTCGGGGTCGGTCGCGGCCGACCGAGCGGGCGCGATGCCGGGCCAGTCCTGCCCGAAGGGAGCCGTAACGGCAAGGCGCTTCTTGGCGGAGAGCATGTCGTCGTCTTCATCGACGGCGGTGTACGTCGCCCACCACTCCTCGAGAAGACCAGCCGGGTCGTGGCTCGCCGGAGAAAACATCCGCTCGGGCATGAGCTCGCCCGATCCCCACGGCCGGAACTCATCATCGTCCGGATCCAGCGCGTCAAGCAGCAGCGGCCACAGGCCGGAGCGAGTGTGCTCGGCATGTATCCGGGCCCACAGTCCGGCCGTGGCCGGCCGGTCGCTGAGCCACAGGGGCTGCACGTCTCCATCGCCTTCATCGGATGTGATCATCCGTCCGGGCGGGAGTGGGGCCTTAAGGCTCAGTCGGGGTTCAGGGTGCACGGGTGGATGCTAGTGCTGCGGCTCGGCGGGACCGGACACGCGGTCGCGGAACTGCTGGAACGCCTGCCAGCCCGACGTCTGCCCGGCAGTGATCAAGTCGCCTTCGGCACAGTCGAGAACCTTGCAGCCCAGAGTTTCGGCAAGCCGGAAGACGGGCGCGAGCACGTCGTCGCCGGAGCCCCGGATGTGCAACATGATCGAGTCCACAGGGTCCTCGTCGCCGATGTTGAGTTCCATGGACCAGGTGGGTCCGAGCAGCTCTCCCCAGGTCGGGTCCGAGAGATCGGCGTCCGGGACGGCCTTGGCAACGGCCGCGAGCACGTCGTGGAGGCGGCCGAGCGGGGACGAGGCGTGATCGCCTGGGATCTCATGGACCGAGGTCACGTTGTCGGGGAGGCGGAGGAGAAGCACATCCCAGCTCATGGCGGCCTTCCGGATAGAAATCACGTAGTGGTTGCGGTGCGGTCAGATAAGGCTGAGCTGTTCTCCGAGCGGCTGCGGCAGTAGCACGTTCTGCAGGCGGCGGACTTTCACGCGCCAGGGGCCGCCATCCGATTCCGCCCATAGGTGCATCAGCTCGGATGGGTCGGTCACGACGCGCTCAAGGGCCTGAAGGGCGCAGGCCGGTGAGATCAGGAAGGGGCTCTTCCGGACCATAAACGCGATCGGCAGGCTCACCGCCAGGGCATTGCGCGGCAACGAGGGCGGCCGCAGCAACGGCTTGCTCAGACTCGGGTGCTTCCAGATAGCCCGCGGTGTCGATCACACGGGTGAGAATGCCGCGGACGATGCCCTCACGTTCGAATACGGCTGCCTCATCAAGGTCGCCACAGAAGTCCGCGGCGGTGTCGTTATCGAACGGGCCGACGTCCCAAGTGCCCATGGTCTCTCCAGATCAATCTTGGTCTTGACCGAGGCATCCTGACAGAGGCCACTGACAGCAGCCGCGCAGTCCAAGGGATGTCCGCGAGCCCGTCCGGTGATGCCTCAGGCGGAGAGGAAGAGCGCTTCCTGAACCGGCGGATGTCCCTTCCGATCCCCGCCGGCGGCGCCAAGGCCCCTCCGGTGTCAGTGACCCGAACCAGGATGGACGGCATGACGAAGACCGGAGCGGACTACGCGTGGTTCGAAGACGACTTCCCAGACATCGCCGAGGCGTACTGCTTCACCCTGGTGCTGGGCCTCTCGCCTGCTGAGGTGGTGTCCCGGCTCGAGGGACGGCCGGAAGCGCCCATCGCACCCCCTCCCCGATCCTGCCCTGTGAATGCGGTGTGGATGATGGCGCGGTGACAAACATCAGGGACGCCCACGTGAAGGTCCACTTCCGGATGGACATAGGTGAGGACGGCTGGCCGCCGGCGAGTGTCGAGAGCCTGTGGGCAGTGGACCTTGGTGACGGCACAGTGCGGTTGGACAACACGCCCTGGTTCGTACGTGGAATCGCCAGCGGAGACATCGTCAAGGTGGAGCGCGATGGCGACGGACTTTTTTGGGCTGGGGAGACGGTCCGTCCGTCTCAGAACTGCACGATCCGGCTGATCGTGTTGAAGGACGCCGGCTCGGCCGCTGCCCGGCAGAGCGTTATGGAGATCTTCCACAAGCTCGGCACGACGGGCGAGGGCATCGAGCAGTTCCGGATGGTGGCGCTGGATGTCCCGCCTGAGGCGGACCTGCCGCGGATCCGCAAGCTTTTGGAACACGGTGCGGCGGAGGGCTGGTGGCACTGGGAGGAAGGATGCGTCACTGCTGCCTGGAGGTCCACGGCCGCGGACTGACTGGCTGTGCGTGCTGTGGGAGGGCCGCCGAGGTCTTTGTCAGTGGCGCCGTGGATGATCGGGCGCATGACACATGGTTCCCGGGATGCCCTTCGCTCCCTTGCCTTGCAGCATCTGTCGCCCGAGGATGCTGAGACGTGGATCGGTCTGCTTCGCCCTGGCGTGCGTCTTGAGGTAGCGACTGGCTCCGACGACGTGGTGGGTCGGCTCGGTGGCCTTCCAGCCTTGCCGGCTGCCTCGGAGTGGCCGGTGTGGGATGGGCATGGTCCGCTTTCCTTCATCGCCTCGATCGATTGTGCCGGTCTGCCGTCGGCTGCGCTGGACATCGATCTGCCCAAGGCGGGGACGCTGCTGTTCTTCTACTTCGACGGGCAGTTGGACGACGGTGAAGCTCTCGTTCTGGCCGAGGACCGGGAGAGCTGGGCGGGCGCCCGTGTGCTTTATGTGGCGGCTGATGAGGAGATCGCGGAACGTGGGACGCCTGCCGGAGTCGAGCCGTACCCGGTGGTGCCGCTGACCGCGAGGCTGGAGATGACGGCGGCCGAGCCCTGGCATCCGCGCATTCGGGACGCCTTCGCTGCAGGTGCCCCGCTCGGGAACCGGTACGACCACCCGGTCTGCTCTCAGGAGTTCCTCGACGCCCTGTGGGAGTTCGACGACGAGGTGGGGCACCAGATCGGCGGCCATGCTCACTCGGTGCAGAACCCGGTGGAGATCGAGGTCGCGGAGGCGGTCCTGGACGGCGAGGTGTCCTGGGACGACCCGCGGCTGTCCGAGGAGGCGGGCGGCTGGGTGCTTCTGGCCCAGTTCGACAGCGAGGACCTTGCGGACATGATGTGGGGCGATGCCGGAGCGCTGTACTGGCTGATCCGTCCGGGGGACCTGGCCGAGCGGCGCTTTGAGCGGGCGATGTTCACGTGGCAGTGCAGCTGATGACCGCCGCACCTCCCGCCTGGGGAGTCCAGTACATGATGAGCCTGCCGAGTGAGGATGCTGCCCGCGCCGCTGCGACCGAGCTTTCCGGGATGGGGCACCGTCTGACGGCAGTGCGCGCCCACGATCACTTCCGGTTCGTTCCGTCGAGCTTCTGGTACGGAAAGCCGTCGATGGAACCGGAGCTGGAGGGGTGGTGGCAAGTCTTCTCTCTGGCCGTCTACAACGGGTACGAGCGCATGGCTCTTGAGCCCTTCTTGCGCAGTGAGCGAATTCGGGTGGCCCCGCGGCTCGTGCCCATGATGGTTTTCAACAGGGGTGCAGCGAGGGGCATGCGGTGACCCTCGAAGGGGGCTTCACGCGGGACGGTCTGGTTCATGACCAGGCCGGCGCCGAGGTGGCCCTTCCCGACCCCTTGTCTGAGGAACCCGTCAGGCCTCCGGCTGGTCCCTCGTGGAACCACGGCGGCCTCGGTGAACCCACGGGGGTGGTCCAGGCCATGGTGGCTACTGCGGAGCGGATCTACGGAGGGGTCGAGAACGCTCCGGAGGTCGCGGCATGGCTGCTCGACGAAGAGTTCGCCTTCGGTGAGCCGTATGAGACGACGGGCGAGTTCCTCGGCGATCTCTCGAACGCGGTGGCCCATCAGGGGACGTGCACCGACGCTACCGTCGAGGCGGTCCCGTTCCTTGCCGAGCTGGTCTGTGACGACAGCATCGCCGTCGGCAGCCGGTTGATGCTTCTTGATGACGTGTTGCGACTCGCAGTTTCGGGGCCATCTGCAGCCGTCTCACTGGCCGACCGTACAGCTGCTCTCGGCGATGTGTGGCAGGAGTCGGCCGCTGAGTACCTGACACGGCGGGCCATCAGCAAGGAGCTACCGCGGCTGCTGTCCCGGTGGGGAGATGAGAGCGACACCGTCCGGTTCGCTCTCGCTGCCCTCGTAGCCGTGTGCGATGGGCATGACCAGCGCCTACCTGCGCGGTTGGCCGAGCTGCCGGCCCCGGAGGGCACGGGCCGCGCCGATGTCGTGGCTCTCATCGCGGCTCTCCTCAGTGGGGAGCGAGAGCATCTGAAGTCGACCCTGGACCGGCTGTGCTCCTGGATGCCGCGCATCGCGGAGAAGGCCGCCAGCCCACACGTCGAGTCTCGGAGTCTTGCACTGTCTGTCCTCCCCGATCTCGTCATGGAAGACGTGGCGTCGAGTACAACGCAGGCGGAGCGTGATCTGTCGTAATTGTTGACGTCGTTCACTGTTGCGGCTGGCAGAGGCTACTGCTCAGGTCAAGGGTGCAAGCTCATCCCCGAGGGCGCCATGGCTTTCCAACTGCCAGACGTGGTTGCCTATTTTGGCTGTCTGGCATGGCTGGCGTTCCCTACGATGACTGCCGTTGCAGTTTCGTGCGGAAGGGGTGGGGAGGGCTGGATGGGCTTCGCAGATGCGGAGGAGACGGTGGCGGCTCCCGCATTGCGGACTGCCGTCGAATTCTACTCGGGCAAAGTAGAGCGGGTGCTGGCTCGGATCGACGTGCTCGAGGCCGAACTCACAGCTCTCCGGACTGATGCCGAAAGGTTCACTACCGCCCGCGATCAGTTGAGCGCTGCACTCACCGAGATCCTCGCGGATGGCCCACCGCCCACTGGCGAGGCCGATGGAGCCTCGCAGGACACCTCGGCCGATCCGCCGTCCGGCGACGGGCCGCCTCGGCGGAAACCCGCTGCAGGTCGGCGACGTAGCGACAGCCAGCCCCGCAGGTCGCAGTCCGGGGAACTCATGGAGACAGTCGAGCGGATCCTCTTGAGCGCTGGGCGGTCAGCCACCGTCGCCCGTCTGGAGAACTTCCTCGCCACGCCGCTCTAGACGTCGGGCCAGCAGCGACCCGCGAGCAGGTCAGCGATGGCCTGCCTGTTGACATCGGAGCCGGCGGCGCACTGTCGCAGGGCCGGCCCACGACAGAACGATCCAAACCAATCAAAACACGGCCTTTCCGCCCCGGGTGCATCGTGATCCGGGAACGGCCAAATAGGCCGGGTGAGTTCGCCGAGGTGGTAGAAGATCATGCGGCCGGTGGGGCGGACGCGGCGGTTGTCGGGATACAGGCAGATCGTCGGGCGACTGTCCGAGGGCATCAACCCAGAGGCTGTCGCCGCGGCTGCTGGCATGACTTCTCCAGCCGGATTGGCTCCGTACCACCGCTGGGTACCCCCGCTGCCCAGGACTGAGGTGATCCGCCTGCTACGCGGACACCGCTCATGAGGGCGCGTCCTGAGGCCGACCAACTGGCCGCCCGGCATGCACGGCCACGGCTGCGGCCGGTGAGGCTCATCGAGATCCCTGACTCCAAGGTCGGTCAGCTGCTGACCGTGCTCGACCGCTCTGGCCTCCCCCAACAGTTGGAGGACATGCTGCGGGGCCTGCCGGGGTGCGGCCCCGGACGGTGTTGGCGGGCTTGATGCTCGCGGTCTACTACACGGGTAGGGCCACGGTCTCCGACGCCTGGCGGATCCTGCACTTCCGGCTTCAGCCCGCCGCCCGTGCCTGGCTGGACGTTCCGGAGGCGCCTCCGGAGACGGCACGCGCATGCATAGCGGCCAGCCGCCGTCTCTACCGAGGGTTGGACCGGATCACAACGCTGCTCGATCCGGCCCGCTGCGACTGGCGCCGACGGCTGGTCCAGGCAGACGCCGATGTCCACTCCGCGCTCTGGGACGAGACCGCCGGGCCGGAAGCTGCGAACCGGCTTCAGCGAATGGCGAACGATCTCGACTTGGTTCCCGTCCGACTGGCGCAGCAGCGTGGGTACCTGCGGCACTGGGCCGGTGACGTGGGAGTGGATGCCACCTCGATCCCGGTTCTGGCCGACCCGGACAGCGACCGCTCGGGTACGGCCTCCGTCGAGATCACCGCCGGCTGGCTTTCCGCGGCGGCTCCGACAAGGGCGTCTCGGCTACAGCGCGACCTTGCTCGTCGCCGCTCACTCCCGCACGAGTGAGGAAGCCGCGAAGGGTCGCCGAGCGCCCTTCTACCCACAGTTCTGCCTCGGCCTCACTCTGGACACGCCGACTGTCCGCACAGGCGAAAACGCGGTCGCCGTACTGGAGCAGCTCGCCGAGCTCCGGCTGCCGACGGGCACCTGTGCCGCAGACCGCGCCTACACCGGCTGCTCGCCGGAAAACTTCCAGGTTCCCGCACGCCGACTTGGCTACCGCCTCGCACTGGACTACAAGGCGGTGGACCGCGGCATCCAGGGCGGCAGGCAAGGAGCCGTGCTGATCGACGGCTCCCTCGCCTGCCCCCACATCCCCAACTCCCTGGCCCAGGCCACTGCGGGGATGGACGACAAGACCTTCCGCCGACGGCTCGATGAACTGAAGCCGGTGGTCGCCGAGCGGCTGCCCTACTTCCTCAAGCTCACAGAACGCCGACGCCCGAGGAACCGTACGCCTGCAGTGCCCGGCGGCCGGCCCATCCCCCTCGGTGAACTGCCCTCGCCGAGAACGCCTCCGCGCAGCGCGACCGAGCTCCGCGGGCCCACCACAGACCGTGGTCCGGCTTGCGGATCGACGATCCCGCGCCAGCCACCCAGCTGCCCGCCCCACCGTCCAACTCCCTGACAGCGAGTGGATCGACCCTCCGCATAAGGACGAACTGCCTGCTGTCTGCGGCGCATCCGCCATCAGCGTGCCCGCGGACGCCGCCGGAGATCTGAAGACTGCCAAGTTCCGGCAGGACAGCCACTACCTCAGCCTGGTCTGGGAACGGATCTACAAGCCGATCCGCTCGCACAACGAGGGACTCAACGGCCGCCTCAAGGGCGCCGAACTGAACATCGGAGAGCCTTTGCACCGCCGGGCTCCGGGGCAGGTCGCCCAGGCGCTCCTGGTCGCCGTGATGGTCACCATCGGCAACCTGGACATCCTGGAGACCTGGCTCTACGAACGGACCGGCAGCCTAATAGGACTCCGTTAGGTCTGTCTCGATCTTGTTGTCGTACGGGCTCTGGTGGGGAGGGGTTGCTGGCAGCTGGTGCAGATGCCGGTCCAGC
>NZ_JBIUBW010000046.1:0-7076 GCF_044548465.1 Streptomyces sp. NPDC052023
CCCTCCCCGAGAAGTCCACGCCGAACATGTGAAGTTGCGAGCCGTCGCGTGAAATAGACAGTCAGATCCCTGTCCGAAGAACACGAGGCCCCTCATTCGTTTCGACAATGCTGTGCACCGCGCCGGCGTTGTCGGTGTCCTGGTTGATGCCCAGCACCGTCTGTGCCGTTCCGTGGATGTAGTGGATCATGCCGGCGTCCTGCACGGTCCCGACGTCCTCACCGGGCTCGCCGATCAGCAGAAAGGGCGTACCCCCGGAGGTCTTGCCTGCAGCGACGGCGTATCCGGTCCAGTCTTGGGCCTCTTGACCGCCGCCCAGCGGGTTGCCCGTACCTTGGTAGAACTCCTTGGCCGCAACGCCGCTTCCGAGCCCTGTCGTGGCGCCGTACAGGAGATGGACGCTGCCTCCGTCTTGGACAGTGCCGATGTCCTCGTACGGAATGCCTACGACGAGATCGCTGCATCCGTCGAGGTTCGCGTCGTACACCGCGAGCGAGAACCCGAACTGGTCACCCGGTTCCGGCACGTCCGGCACCGATGCGAGCGCCTGCGTCAGCTCCAAGGTGCCCTTACCGCCGCCGTAGACGACGTGGACCGAGCCTGCCCGCTCTGCTCCGCCCACGGTTGCCTCGGGGTCGGCGATCACCGTGTCCCGCGTCCCGTCACCGTTGAAGTCGGACTCTGTCCCCGATGGGCAGGCGACAGCCGCGGCCGCCGGCGTCTGTCCGACGGCCAGCCCCGCCATCAGGAGTACCGCAGACAGCGCTCCCGTCGCACAAAAGCGTCGTACCTTCCCCACCCAGCCCACCCATCCCGTGCACATGAGAAACACATAAAGACGAGAGCATCTTGGCGACATGGGCATGACCTGAAACGCGATCTCGATCGTTGATTGCGTGACGAACGACACAGCAACCATTCGGGCGCTGTTTACATCGTGACGTTCCCTGACGCATTTCGCTGCAACCAGGAGCAGGACGCCCCCATGCTGACGGCTTGATCTGAGCATCTCGGAAGAACTCCGCACCCACCAATGATGGAAGTTCGCCGCAAGTTTTCCTCTTGGAATTTCTGCGTTAACTTACAGTTGGTGAACGAGTGCAGAGGCTCAAATGCCCTTACTTAATGATGTTTTGGCGGGCGAGGAGCTCTTTGTTCCAATTCGCCAGTCAGGCCTCGGTGTGGCCTGAAGACGTCGCCTCAAGTGGCGTGATCAGGCAGGTGAGCCGCACCCACGAGTTCGCTCATGGTCAGAGATTCTGGGCGGGTCCGGTGATCCTCGCGGACGTGAAGTCGAAGCGGCGCAGGATTACCAGGACGGTGCAGCAGCGGAGGTGTGGCCCACCTACGAGATGAGCACAATCAAGATTTACGTTTATCGCACTGATCGCCTATGCTCGCCTGGCCCCACGGCGCGACGTTTCCGCCTCCGGTCGATCGGTGGCGCTCCTGTGTTGGGCACACATCGGATTCGTGTCGGAGGCTTCGAGCAGTTATGGCACTGCCATCGAACGAGCGGCTTCAGGCTGCCTCGGTGACGGACAGAGTCCCGCGCTGGGACAACGTACGGGCGCTGTCGGCGACGTTGATCGTGGTGCTGCACACCACCGGGCCGGCCGTGCCGGACGGTGGCATGCTCCAGACCTTCAACGTCACCATGTGGCCGCTGCGCGTCCCGGCGTTCGTCATCCTCGCCGGGGTGTTCAGTCACGGGGGCCCACTGGAGTCGCGCTACGCGCGCGGCCTCGTCGGACGGATCCTCGTCCCCGCCACACTGTGCTGGATCCTGCTCTCCACGGAGAAGGTCCTGCTCGGCATGGACTTCACCTTCCACCTGAGCCGATGGCCTTGGACCCTGTGGTTCCTGATGGCCCTGCTGTGGTGGCGGCTCCTGCTGCCCCTCATCACCCAGCTGCGCTTTCCGCTGCTCTGCACCACGGCGCTCGCCCTCGTGGCCGGCTACTTCGGCGAGATCGGCGACAACTACGCGGGGGCCCGGACCCTGATGTACCTGCCGCTGTTCTACCTGGGCTGGCGCCTCGGTCAAGGCACCCTGTTCGCCTCGTGGTTCACCTCGCGCCGCACCCTGCCCCTTGCCTGGGCCGGACTGATCCTCGGTCTCGGCGGTGCCTTCCTCGTCTGGCGGCCCTGGCCCCACTCCGCGGTGCTCTACGACGACGTGCCCCTGCCCATCGAGCTCGCCTGGTTCCCCCGGTTCTTCATCCTCGTGGCGTCCGCAGCCCTGGTGCTGTGCCTGCTCCGCGTCACCCCCAACCGCCGCATCCCCTACATCACGTCGATGGGCGCCGCAGGCTTCACCATCTACCTGCTCCACCCCTTGTTCATCCGCCCCTTCCTGGTCCTGGGCTACGCCGACCGCGTCGACACCCGCTCCGAGCAAGCCGCCATGTTCCTCGGCGCGGTCGCCCTGGCCGTCTTCCTCGGCAGCCCCCTGATGCGCCGCCTGGCCCGTCCCCTGACCCGTCCCCCGATCGACCGCTTCCTCTTCAAGCCGAAGCCGAAGGCCCCGGCACCGGTGCCGCAGCCCCAGCCGCCCAGGGAACTCGTCGGCTGACGGGCGTCACCGGCGTCGGCAGCGACGCCAACCGCCCGATCATCGCACCGCTGGGCACGGGTCAGCCGCAGGGAGGATGGGCCAGCGATTTCGGTGGTGGACACCACTGCCCGTGGGGCCGGGTGGCGCCGGAAGGGCTGGGGACGGTCATCCGCTCACCAACACCACCAGCCCGCACTGGCGCGCGCCTCGCCGGTCTCCACGTCCACCCTCTGCGCACCCACCACGGCCTCGAACGGCTCGCCACCGCGAACCAGTCGGGGGCCAGGTACAACTCGGCTATCGGGATGTCCGGTCCCCCAACACCGGAACCGGTAATGGGAACCCTCCAGATGGGGAAGGGTAACTGACAGGGCATCAGTAAACCCCGGACCGGCTGGTGGGCTCGGCCTGCGCTACCTTGCGGTCGGCCAGGGCATCGCCAGGGCCAGGACGTCCGGAAGTCGCAGGGGGACTACCGTCGCGGGCGACCAGGGATTCCCGTTCCCTCGTCAGATCGCATACTTACGTGGCGTCGAGGCCCCGGCGCACTGCACGATCTCCGACAGCCCCCGTAGAAGACCAGCGTCGAACGAGCGTCAACATACTTCTGGAACCCGTCCTCCCGGAGTTGAGCCAAGCGTTCTCGACCCGCGCCCCGCTGCAAAAACGCAGGTAGGACATGTAGCGGGAAGCTGCAACATTCTCCACGTGGTGGACTTCGGGAAACAGGTCGAGCACCACCGACCGCATTTGGAAAACCCGAGAAAGTCGCAGGTCAGAGCCCCTTCTCGGCAGGCTCCAGAATCGCCACGCACTCCACATGATGCGTCATCGGAAACAGATCACACGAGAGAGATTCGGAAAAATGCCAGGTCAGAAGGTGTCTCTCGGCCCTTCGAGAGGCTGGCAGATCCTCAGAGCGTCAAACGAGCGTCATGGCCAGTGCATGGGCCGGCCTCTCCTTCCCACACCGGCTGATGTTGCAAAGGCGACGCCGGTCTGGCCGGGTGAGGCCGAGACACCTCGAGCACTTCGCGATCACGCGCAAGACCGTCACCGGCCTCGCCGACCGGCTCCTCGCATCCCCGCCGGAACTACCCGAGCACTCGGGCTACCCGCGCATCCTCGCTGTCTTCAACGAGGCGATTGGACCCCTGCGGGCCAAGGACGTCTGCCGGGCCCTCGACCACGAACTGCTCGCCGAAGAACGTCGAATGCACCCGGGCCACGCTGAAGCCCCTGGTCAAACTCGGCATTCTCACCGAAGCCGACATCGGAAACGTCACCAGGAGGCGGACGCTTCCAGCCCGTGGAACAGCATCGGTTCGCCGGCGACGGGGACGAGTTGTTTGGCGGACGTGTGCGTGATGGGGCGCATGCGGGTGCCGGATCCGCCTGCGAGGACAAGGGCCTTCACTGTGCCTCCTCAACCTGATGGGCCTCGATGAGGGCGTGGGCGGCCGCGGGGTCCGCGAGGGGCACCACGATGGTGGTCACCGGCCGCAGGACGCCCATGCGGACGGGCACCTCGACCGGTTCACCGAGATGGAGTTCGAGGGCGCGCGACGCCCGGCCCGGTACGCGGAATCCGTCCTCGGCCGGCCGGTGGTCGGACTGCTCCGCCGCCCGGGCCCGGCTGACGGCCGTGAGGGGGACCCGCGCGCTGTGGTGCAGGCCCCACCGCAGGACGATGTCGTCCCGGCCCAGGGGGGTGTCGCCGGGCCCGGCCTGGGTGCGGAAGGTGACGGCCCGGGCGAGATTCCCCATACGGAGACCTCGTGGCGGACCATCTCCGCGATCGGCGGCGGCATCAGGGAGTAGAACGCCTCGCCGAGGGCGGCCCGCCGCCCGAGGCCGGTCCGCCGGAGCTTGCGGTACTGGCTGATAAACGCAACGCCGAAGACCAGGCCCAGCACGGACAAGGTGCCTTCGGTGACCACGAGGATGCCGGCGGCGATGCGCCAGTCCAGCAGCCCGGTCGTCACCAGCACGATCTCGATCAGCAGCACGAGGAGTCCGGCCCACCGCAGGCGGCGCAGCCACGTCGGCACCTGGACGGGGGCCTTGGCCGGCGGCCGGGCGATCCGCTGCTCCTGTGCTTGCTCGTTGCCCTCCAGTGCGTTGCGGACCGAGGTCACGGCGGCGGTGGGGTCGGTCGCGTGGATGCGGATCTCCCGCACCTCTCCAACGGTCTTGCCCGCTTCGAGCCGAGCGGGCTCGTGCAGTTTCAGCACCAGGTTGGTGATGGACATGACCGGGACCGGTAACACGCCCTCGTTGATCGCGGCCGTCCGCTGCTGGTCGGAGACGGTGCGCCACACGGCCACCTCCTCGATCAGGCTCAGCGGCACGCGCGCGCGGAAGGAGGCCCCGTAGGAAACCGTGAGCACCCCACCTCCCACCCGGTGCGGGTAGGCCCTCAGCGCGACGTCATCAGGTACGTGGCGGCGAGCCCGGCGGCCAGCGCCACCACGCGGGCCCACAGGGCGGACAGCATCAGGTCGACCAGGACGAGTTCCACGGCGGACAGGAAGAGGATCACGCCCACGCCGATGGCGCTGCCATCTTGGCTGGGAATCGCCGTTCCACCCTCGCCCCTGCCCAGTGCCTTCCACGGCGCCAGTGCGGCCGCGCCGATGCTCGCCCCTCCCCCGGTGATCAACTTCGCGTCGCTCATGCTGTTCTACGGGCGACATGGCCGACGTCATCTCGCCCGGACGGGCCTCGACCGCCGATGTGTTTCACACCACTATGACCGGACCTGCAGCGCTGCTCACGGGGCCGGAACCACCGGCAGGACGATGCGGGACGGCCGGTCGGGGTCGTGGAAGATCTGCTGCCGGGCCACTCGGGCCGTGGTCGCACTCTGCTCGGGCTCGCCCGTGTTGAGGTTGCGGTCCCAGCGGGGGAAGTTGCTGGAGGTGACCTGGACCCGTATGCGGTGCCCGGCCCGGAAGACGATGCTGGTCGACCACAGGTCCACGACGTGCTCGGCCGGCTCACCCGGTGTCGCCCGCACCCGCGCGATGCCGTCGGCCACGTTGCGGGAGACGCCGTGCTCGTCCACGTCGCACAGGCGCGCCACCCAGTCGGTCGAGGGCCCGTCCGTGGCGGCGAAGAGAACCGCCCGAATGCGGCGGGTCACCTCGACGTCCTCGGCGAGCGGTTCGGTGGTGAAGACCAGGACGTCCTCGCGTGCCTCCACGGCCGCCTGGTCGAGCCGCCCGGGGCGGAATTCGTCGGTCATGAGGAGCCCGCCGCCCATGAGGAGTGCGCCGCCGGTGGTTGGTACCGGCTCCATGGGGTCGTAGGTGAATTCCTCGGCCTGTTCCGCGGTGGACGGCGGCTGAGGGGTCAGGCGTCGCCGGCGCGCAGGTGGAAGTCCGTATCCACGGCCCGCGACAGGGGCCAGTCCGTCTCCTCGCGCCACTGGTTGATGCCCATGACGAAGAGCAGCACCTTGCCGGTGTCCGGCTCCAGTGGTTCGCCGTCGCCGATCGTGCGCCGGAACCAGTCGAACTGCATGTCGTGCACGCGCCCCCGCATGCCCATGGAGTCCGAGTTGGCCCCGAACCCGAAGTTGACGTCACCGACCACGTACCGCCAGTTGGTGTGGGTCCACCACGGGCCCATGACCAGCGTGGCGGACCGGCCGGCACGGCGCATGGCGGTGAAGTTGTCGAGCGTGCCCTGACTGAAGATGTCGTACCAGCCGCCGACCTGGAAGGTGGGCAGGTCGACCTCCCGCCGCCGGCACGCCCGGGCCCGCTTTCCGCCGACCTGGGCCTGCCGGCCCACACCCGCCCTGGCTTGCACCCGTGCGGCTCCCGGAGCACGTCATATCCGTTACACGGACATGGACCAGTTCGTGCGCTACGCACAGGCCGCCGAGAGCGGCAAGATCCAGCTGCCGGGCCGGCTGGAACGCGGTCACCACCTCCGACCCGGCGGCCGCGGCGAACTTCGGCCGCCCGATCCCGCCCCGCACCGAGAAGTACGAGCGCGCCCACGAGGTCGTCCAGATCGTGCGGGCGCTGTGAGGCAGCTGGGAGAAAGACGCGTGGCTCCGGGACGTCCCCGCAAAGCGGTTCGCCGACAAGGACAAGATCCAGCCGGTCAACCTGCAAGGCCGCCACGTCGCTTCCCACGGCCCGCTGCCCATCCCGCCGTCCGAGCAGGGCCAGCCCGTCATCTTCCAGGCGGGCGGCGGCAGTTACGGCCTGGAACTGGCGGGCCGCCACCCCAATGGCGTCTATCTGCCTGTTCTCTATCCGCTCGCGCGGTCGGGCAGGTTCGAACGGGGTCCTGGTTCGGGTGAGTTGTCCGGGTCGGGTGTATGAAGGAAGGGCCTCTTGGTAGCTCGCGGATGTCGAGTCCAGCGAGAAGCAAGAGGCCCTGTTGTCGAAGTGTCGCGTGGTCGTGGTCGCCGAGTCCAGTTCGTCCACTCGTGGGTGTGACTGCCTCGCCCACAGGTTCGGGAACGCGGTCGACCGGCCGCAGCGCCGGCCCCGATACGGCT
>NZ_JBIUBW010000047.1:0-6747 GCF_044548465.1 Streptomyces sp. NPDC052023
TCATTTGTTCGGGGTGGGGGCGCCGGCGCCGCGGGGGGGGGGGGGGCCCCCGGGGGCCCGGGGGGGGGGGGGGGGGGGGGGCGGGGGGGGGGGGGGGGGGGGGGGGGGGGGGGGGGGGGGGGGGGGGGCCGGGCCCCGCGGGGGGGGGGCGCCCCCGCCCCCGGGGGGGGCTGTTCCGGCGGCGGTGCCGCGGCGGGTTCAGGCGGCCTGCGCCGACTCGGCGAGCTGGGCGTTGACGAGCTCCAGCAGGGCGCGCGGCGTCCTCGCCTCGGTGACCACGCCGTCGTCGAGGGAGATGCCGTAGTCGCGCTCTATGCGGCCACAGGTCTCCAGGATGGCCAGCGACTCGTAGCTGAGCTCCTCGAAGTCGGTGTCGAGGATGTCGCCGTCCAGGTCGATGTTCTCGTCCGCCCCGGCGGACTCCAGGAGGATGCGCTTGAGGTCGTCGAGGGTGAAGGACTGGGTGGACACGGAAGGTTCCTCTCGTCTGAGTGGTGCGGGACGTGCGGACGCCCGCGGCCCGGGCCGGCGTGGGAGAGACGGACGGACCGGGCGCGCGGGCGCGTTCAGGGGCGGCGCGGGCGACGCCGCACGGCGCGTTCCGGGTGACCGGAGGCGACCGACGCGAGGAACCCGCCGCGAGCGAGGCGCGGCGGCGTTCGTCGGCGGACGGGACAGGGCGGTACGGGGCTTCTCGGCACGGCGGGCGCGGGCGGCGTCCGCGGCGGCGGCCGACGACGCCACGACGACCACCGGACGGCCTACCGTGAGCACGGTCGCCGCCTCGCGGCCGGCGTGTTCGCCCCCGGGCACTCGCGTACGACACCCACCCGGCGGTACCCGATGCGGAACCGCCGGACGGCCTACGCGGTCGTGACCACCGCCGCCGCGTTGAAGCCGGCGTGGCCGCGGGCGAGGACCAGCGCGGTGCGGACCTCCGTGACCCGCGCCTCGCCGGTGACCAGGTCGAGGTCGTAGGAGGCGTCGGGGTGCACGTGGGTGGTGGCCGGCACGACGCCGTCCCGGAGGGCGAGCAGGGCGGTCGCCACGTCGAGGGGGGCGGCGCCCGAGTAGAGGCGCCCGGTCATCGTCTTGGGCGCGGTGACCATGACCCCGTGCGGCCCGAACACCTCGTTCAGCGCGTCCGCCTCGATCCGGTCCAGCTCGGGCACGGCCGCCCCGTCGGCGAAGACGACATCGACGTCGCCGGCGTCCACGCCCGCGTCGGCGAGGGCGAGTTCGATCGCCTTGCGCAGGCCGGGCGGGCGCCCGCTGCCGGGGGCGGGGTCGAAGGTGGCCGCGTACCCGGCGATCTCGCCGTACACCCGGACCCCGCGCCGCGCGGCGGCCTCGGCGGACTCCAGGATCAGGATGGCGCCGCCCTCACCGGGCACGTGCCCGGCGGCCGCGGCGTCGAAGGGCAGGTAGGCCCGGTCGGGCTCCTCCCCCTCGGACAGCCGGCCGCTCGCCAGCTGGGCGACCCAGCCCCACGGGCAGATCGAGGCGTCGATCGACCCGGAGACGATCAGCTGGGTGCCCTTGCGGATCTGCCGCCGGGCGTGGGCGAGCGCGTCCAGGCCGCCGGCCTGGTCGGAGACCAGCACACCGCTCGGGCCCTTCATGCCGTTGCGGATGGAGATCTGGCCGCTGTTGACGGCGTAGAACCAGGCGAAGGACTGGTACGCCGAGACGTACTGGCTGCCCTGGCTCCACAGCTTCTGCAGCTCGCCCTGGCCGAACTCGAAGCCGCCCGAGGAGCTTGCGGTGACCACGCCCATGTCGTACGCGGGCAGCTCGGCGGGCGTGACGCCCGCGTCGGCCAGCGCCCAGTCGGTGGCGACCAGGGCGAGGCGGGTCATGTGGTCGGTCTGCGCGAGCAGCCTGCTGGGCAGGTGGTCGGCGGCGCTGAAGCCGGGCACCTGGCCGGCGAGCTTCGCCGGGTAGCCGGTGGGGTCGAAGCGGGTGATGCGGCCGATGCCGCTCTTGCCCGAGCGGGTGGCCGCCCAGTAGTCGGTGGTACCGAGGCCGTTGGGGGCGGCTATGCCGAGCCCCGTGACGACGGTGCGCGTCGCGGCCCTGCTCATGCCGCGCTCCTCTCCGGTCGGGCGAGCACCATGGCGCTCTGGAAGCCACCGAAGCCGCTGCCGACGGTCAGCACCGCGTCGGTGCGGTGCTCACGGGCCGTCAGCGGCACGTAGTCCAGGTCGCACTCCGGGTCGGGGGTGTGCAGGTTCGCCGTCGGGGGCACGACGTCGTGCTCCATGGCGAGGACGGAGGCGGCGATCTCGATCGAGCCGATCGCGCCGAGCGAGTGCCCGACCATCGACTTGATGGAGGACACCGGGGTCCGGTAGGCGTGATCGCCGAGGCTCTTCTTGAACGCGGCCGTCTCGTGCCGGTCGTTCTGCTTGGTGCCCGAGCCGTGCGCGTTGACGTAGTCGATGTCTTCCGGGTTCAGCCGGGCCTCGTCCAGCGCGACCGTGATGGCCTCGGCCATCTCCACGCCGTCCGGGCGCAGGCCGGTCATGTGGAAGGCGTTGCAGCGCGAGGCGTAGCCGGCGATCTCGGCGTAGATGTGCGCGCCCCGCTTCAGCGCCCCTTCGAGCTCCTCGAGGACGAACACCGCCGAACCCTCGCCCAGCACGAAGCCGTTGCGGGTCCCGTCGAAGGGCCGCGAGGCGTGCTCGGGGTCGTCGTTGCGCGGGGTGGTGGCCTTGATGGCGTCGAAGCAGGCCAGCGTGATCGGGGAGATCGGCGCGTCCGTCGCGCCCGCCACCACGGCGCAGGCCGAGCCCTCACGGATCAGCTCGGCGGCGTGGCCGACCGAGTCGAGGCCGGAGGTGCAGCCGGTGGAGACCACCGTGGCGGGGCCCTCGGCGCCCACCGCCCACGCCACCTCGGCGGCGAAGGAGCTGGGTACCAGGTAGTTGTAGAGGTGCGGTACGGCGTAGGTGTGGTCCACCACGTCCAGCCGGCCGCCGTCGCTGACGACGCGGTACTCCTGGTCGAGGCCCATGGTGGCGCCGACCGCGCTGCCGATGGTGACGCCGACCCGGTGCGGGTCCGCGCCGGTCAGGTCCAGTCCGCTGTCGGCGAGCGCCTCGCGGGCGGTGACGACGGCCAGCTGGGCCGCCCGGTCCATCCGCCGGATCTCCTGCGGGCTCAGCCCGTGCTCCTCCGGGTCGAAGTCGATCTCGGCGGCGACCCGGGAGCGGAAGGAGGAGGGGTCGAAGAAGGTGATGCCCCGGGTGGCGGTGCGTCCTTCGCTGAGCAGGTTCCAGAAGTTCTTGGTGCCGACACCGCCGGGGGCCGTGACGCCGACCCCGGTGATGACCACTCGCCTGGCGCTCACGCCCGGCCCTCCCAGTCGTAGAAGCGCGTGGCGACCGCGTCGGCGGGGGACCGCCAGGTCGCCGGGTCGTAGGCCTCGATGAACGGCTTGAGGTCCTCGCTGATCCGCATGAAGCGCGGGTCGGTCTTGGCCGCCTCGATCAGCTCGCCGCCGTTGTCGGTGTCGAAGTCCTGGAGGTGGAAGTACAGGCCGCGGTAGGCGAAGAGCTGGCGGCGCCGGGTGCCCATCAGATGCGGCATCTCGGTGCTGTCGAAGTCCTTGAACAGCCGGGCCACCTCATGGCTGTGCCCCGGGTCCATCCGGGCGACGATCAAGGTGCTGTGCATGGTCTCTCCCTCAGCGATACGGGGGGTACGTGGGACAGGGCGGGAGCGGGCGGCTCAGCGCGCCGGGCCGAACCAGTGCTCCAGGGCCATCGGGAGGTCCGCGTGGCTGCCCGGGGCCGCCCAGGCCACGTAGCCGTCGGGGCGGACGAGGACGGCGGTGGTGCCGGCGAGGGGGCTGTTCTCGGGCAGGACGGGCTCGGCGGTGACGATGTCGATGCGGTCCTGCCAGTCCCAGGCGCGGTCGCGCAGCCGCTCGTTGTCCGCGAGGTCCAGCAGCACACCCCGGCCGGCGTGCAGTGCCTCGGTGCTGGAGGAGACCAGCCGGTGCCCGGTCAGCTTCACGTCGGGCAGCCGGCGGCCGAGCAGCGGGTGGGGCCCGCCGTCGAGGTCGTAGCGGATCTCCAGGCCGGACACCATCGCCGCGAAGTGGCGGCTGACCTCGGGGTACTGGATCAGCTCGGTCAGCACGTCGCGCAGCGGCTGCACCTCGGGCCCGGACAGGAACAGCAGCCCCTGCGCCTGGGTGTTCATCAGCAGCCGCTTGCCGACCGGGTGCCGCTCGGCGTGGTAGGTGTCGAGCAGCGCCTCGGGCGCCCGGCCCCGCACCACCGCGCCGAGCTTCCAGCCGAGGTTGACCGAGTCCTGGATGCTGGTGTTCATGCCCTGGCCGCCGGCCGGCAGGTGGATGTGCGCGGAGTCGCCGGCGAGGAAGACCCGCCCCCGCCGGTACTCGGTGACCTGGCGGGTCGCGTCACCGAAGGACGAGACCCACACCGGCTCGGCGTGCGAGATGTCGTCGCCGGTGAGCCGCTGCCAGGCCGCGGCCACCTCGTCCCACGTCGGCGGCTTCTCCCGGCGCTGCGGCGGGGTGCCCCGCTCGCAGACGATCAGCCGGGTGATCCCGCCGGGCAGCGGGCCGACCATGACCATGCCGCCGGGCAGGGTCTCACCGATCATCCGGGGCTCCAGCTTGATGCCCTTGACGTCGGCGAGGAACATCTCCAGGGTCGCCGCGGTGCCGGGGAACTCGAAGCCGGCGGCCTTGCGGATGGTGGACCGGCCGCCGTCGCAGCCGACGAGGTACTCGGCGCGCAGCCGGTGCACGCCCTCGGGACCGCGCGCCTCGACCTCGACGCTGTCCTCCTTCTCCTTGACGGACAGCACGTCGTGCCGGCGCCGGACGTCCGCGCCGAGCTGCGTCGCCCACTCCTCCAGGACGGTCTCGGTGACCGACTGGGGGATGGTCTTGGCGGCCTGGTGGGCCCCGTCGAGCACACCGAAGTCGACCGGCAGGCCGCCGAAGTGACCCACGTTGCTGACCTCGATGTCGCCGAACCGGGGCAGCAGTCCGCGCTGGTCGAAGATCTCCATGGTGCGGGCGGTGAAGCCGAGGCCGCGTGACTCCCCGGTCCGCGCGGGCAGCTTCTCCAGGACGATGACGTCGACGCCCGCGAGCCGCAGCTCGCCGGCGAGCATCATCCCGGCCGGTCCGGCGCCCACGACGATCACTTGTGCGTCCATGACACTCCTCGGGAGAACCCGCCCTCCGGGCGGGGAAGGAACGGGTCGGAAAGAGCTCGGAAACAATCAGGAACCGGCAAGGTGGTTCAGCGGTAGAAGCGGCCGATGCCCTCGTTCGCCACCTGGGCGGCGGCCGCGTGCCGCGGGTCGGGGGCGATCGCCTCGTGCCGCGCCGCGACCTCGGCGAGCTTGATGGTGTGCTCGTCGCCGATCTCGGCGGCCCGCGCGAACACCTCGGCCACGTCCGGCGCCTGGGGCAGCGGTGCCGACGGCCGGGGCGTGGCGTGGAACCAGTCGAGCATCGTGCGGCTGACGGCCCGCGCGACCCGGTACGACGGCAGTCGCTGCGCCTCGGGCAGGTGCGGGACGACGAGCCGGACGGCCGCCGGTCCGGTGACCGCGTGGATCAGCGGGATCGGATGCCGCTGGGCGACGGTGGCATAGATCCCGGAGTACTCGGCGACCAGGTCGTCCAGCGCACGGACCACCGGCTCCCGCCCGTCGTCCCCGTCCGGCAGGACCGGCGACGGTTCCCCGGCCACGGTGACCCCGCCGGTGGAGTGCCGGGCGGCCCAGTAGCCCAGCCCCTGGGCGAGTTCGGCCAGTTGGAGCCGGTTCTCCGTGCCGGCGGCGGCGACCGCACGCACGGCGTGGGCGGTGCGGATCACCCCGTGCGTCAGCATCCCCGACATGCCGGGCAGCAGCCGGGGCCACCAGCGGGCCAGTACCTCGGTCCATGGCGCCCCGGCCAGCTCCCGCTCGAACAGGGCGGTCCAGTCGGCGACGCGGGAGAAGTTCCCGAGCGCGCCCCGCCAGTCCCCCGCGTCGCCGGGGTCGATGTGCCAGCGGCGGCCGGGGGCGTCGTGGTACTCCCGGCCCCGCAGGTTGTGGTCGACCCAGCCGGGCACCTCGTCGGCGTACCCCATGTGCGCCAGCGCCTCGGCGGCCATCGGCGCGTGGTTGACGAAGGACCCGCCGTGCTCGAAGCCCACGCCGCGCAGCCGCTGGAGGGCCTCGCGCACGGCATCGCTGTAGGTGAGTGCTGCCAAGGGGATCAGTCCTTGATGTCACAGACGGCGGCACCGGAGGACAGGGCCTGACCCGCCGTGGCGGCCAGCCCCGTGACGGTGCCGGACTTGTGCGCGGTGAGCGGCTGCTCCATCTTCATCGCTTCGAGTACGACGACCAGTTCGCCCTGCTCGACCCGCTGTCCTTCCGACACCGCGACCTTGACGACGGTGCCCTGCATCGGAGAGGTGAGGGTGTCGCATGAGGCCGCGGCGCCCGCTCCAGCGCCGGAGTTGCGGCGCCGCGGCCTGGCGGCGGCGGCCCCGACGAGGCTCGGCTGACGCTCCGGCACCCGTCCGAGCGACGCGGGCAGCGTCACCTCCAGGCGCTGCCCGGCGACCTCGACGACGACCGTCTCACGGCCGCCGCCCTCGTTCTCCGTGTCGTCGGCGGGGGCGGTGAAGGGTTTGATGTCGTTGACGAACTCGGTCTCGATCCAGCGGGTGTGGACCGTGAAGGGGTCGGTGGAGCCGGTGAGTT
>NZ_JBIUBW010000048.1:0-4178 GCF_044548465.1 Streptomyces sp. NPDC052023
CTCGATCAGCAACGAGTCGAGACTCCCGCCACAGCCGCAATCTCATGCCTGACCAGCGGAATCCGCACACGGCATTCGGAAAGAGAACGGCCTCTGACAGGTGCGCAGTGGCGGAAGAGCGGCGGATGGACGGCGCATGGAGTTCGATCCGGGCCCGCTGCGGCGGCTGTAGTCGACGGATGCGACGGCCGGACAGGGGTGTTGGCGTATGCGCCCGTCCGGCGTTGTTGATGTCAGCTGTGGATGTCAGGCACGCCGAGGCGCAATGCTGACCGCGCGGTAGTCGTATCCGTCCTGTTTGAAGCCCGGAGCCTCCCACTTGAGGTCCACCTGTTGTCCGGGCGACAGGGTACGGAAGCCGGGCGCCTGGATGTCGGAGTAGTGGCCGAAGCAACCCCCGGGGGTCTCGGGGGAGTCGAGCACGCCCCACCCTTCCTCGTCGTTCCACTCGCGGACAGTCGCAGTCACCATGGGCGCATGCTACGGGCTTCGTCTGCGCCGACGCACTTGGTACCTCAGCTTGGAAGCTTGGGTTTCTTGGTAGCGGTTGCTGTGCTGACCTGCGCCGGGAGTGTCTGATCCTCAGCCGACGACAGTCAGCCACGACGGCGGCTGCGCCTACCGATCGCGCACTGGTATGCCTCGCCGCACCCCCACCGGCCTCAGCCACGCCGCCATGTCGTCGACCAGAGCAAGCCGCGCTGGCGGAAGCGTGGCGTTGAGACATTGAGTGGGGACCTCTTCGTCCCGAAGCAACTTGGGTAGGGGCGCTGCCTTGGGCTGGTGTGCCTCTCACCTGTGCTGACTATCCGCTGACGTTCGCGGTCGTCCGCTGTTGTTCGTCGGCGTTGTCACGCAGTTAGACACTCAAGGGTCCTGGGGGCGCGATACAGTGCGCGCCGTGGACATACCCGGCTGGTTCGTCTGGCTCGCTCTCGGTCTGGCCGTCTTGCAGGCCCTCGGCCTCGTTCCCGTCATCCGCCGACTGCGCGGATCCGACTCGGCGGTGCGTTTCGAAGCGCGCCTTGACCTGCTGGACGTCGTCGCCTCCCTGCTGCTCTTCGGCGGCCTGGTGCTCAGTCTCGCAGTCGCGGAATCGTGGTTCTGGCTCACCTGCGCTGGCTTCGCGCTCATGACCGCCGTGTACGCCGTGAAGGGTGTCCACTGGCTCCGCGCTCGCCAGCGTCACACGACCTGACCCAAACGACAGGCGCTAGCCGCTCGGCGCACTACTTCTTCTTGCCCTGGGTGTTGTCGGGGATCTTGGCGAGCTGGGTTTTTGCTGGTCAGGGGCGGTGGGCTCGTGCGCTTGGTGGTCGTCGTTGGTCGTCCTTGGCCACTGTCGAGCGGCCTCGGACGGCCCAGAGACGGCCCAGGCAGTGACCCGTTACCCATCTGAGGACCTACGAGTTGATGGACAACTCCCGCGCTCGCTGGCGTGCTTGGGCTCGTAGCTCCTTCAAGCGACTGTGAAACGCGTTGTGCCGGTTCTGGTCGAGGTTCAGCGGGAGGTTGAGTTGAGAGATGAGCTGCGACTCCAGGTCCCACGGTTCGCTCTGCTCGATCCGGTGGGAGCCCGTACACCACTTCTCAGAGGGCGATTCGTGAGGCTATGACTGTTTTGCCGTCACTTCATGGAGTGGGCTTGGGGCGTCTCGGCTGATCGGCGGGGCTGAGGGTGCTGGGCTGATCGGGTGAGTGAGCGCAAGCGGTATCCGAGCGATCTGTCGGATGAGCGGTGGGCGCTGATCGAGCCGGTGATCACCGCGTGGAAGGCCGCGCATCCGTCGGTCAGCCGTCACCAGGGCCGTTACGAGATGCGGGAGATCGTGAACGCAATCCCGTACCAGTCCCGGACAGGCTGCCAGTGGGACTATCTGCCGCACGATCTTCCGCCTCGATCGGCGACGTACTACTACTTCGCCAAGTGGCGCGACGACGGCACCGATCAGACCATCCACGACCTGCTGCGCTGGCAGGTCCGCGAGAGGGCAGGCCGGTCGGAGGACCCGAGCCTGGTCGTACTGGACACCCAGAGCGTCCACGCCGCGGTGAACGTGCCCGCCGGCACGACCGGCAAGGACCCAGCGAAGAAGGTGCCCGGCCGCAAGCGCGGGCTCGCGGTCGACGTGCTGGGCCTGGTCATCGCCGTGGTCGTACTCGCCGCCTCCGCCCACGAGAACCGGGCAGGGACGGTCCTGTTGGACCGGGTCGCCGCACAGACGGCGACCGTGTCAAAAGCGCTGGTCGACCAGGGCTTCAAGAGCGCGGTGGTCGCGCACGGCGCCACCCTGGGTATCGACGTCGAGATCGTCGAGCGCAACCCGGCAGAACGGGGCTTCGTGCCGCAGGCGAAAAGGTGGGTGGTCGAGCGCACGTACGGGATCTTGATGCTGCACCGGCGCCTCGTCCGCGACTACGAGAGCCGCCCGACCAGCTCGGAGTCGCGCGTGTACTGGGCGATGACCGACGTGATAGCACGCCGGCTCACCGACCAGACCACCCCGACGTGGCGAGACGCATGAGTGGGCCCGAACCGGTCCGGTCATTGCTGGACAAGATCGCCGCACGCGAGCAGGCTCTCGAGGACGAGGCCGAACAGGTCCGAGCGCGGCTTGACGAACTCACCTCCCGGCTGCGCGAGCTGGAGCAGGAGGCCGAACACCTGCGGATTACCAGCAAGACCGTCCTCGCTCTCGCTGACGAACCCGACCCGCAGCCCACGGTCCCGCAGCACCCCGCCTACCAGCAGATCCTCGCCACCTTCGCCGAGGCGCGCAATCCGCTGCGGGCCCGTGACCTGTGCCAGGCCCTTGACCTCGGCATCATCCCGAAGAACATCGAAAGCACACGGCACAAGCTCAAGCGCCTGGTCAGTCGCGGCATCCTCACGGAGCCCGAGCCTGGCTTGTTCACCCTGCTCCGAGCGTGACGGGTCCGAGATCAGTAGGCAGGCGGCTGGCAGCGATCGACACGGCCTCTGCCGCCGTCGTCGCCTCGGTGAGGCCCTCGCCCGTCATGTTGGTGCTGACGGTAAATGGCTTCTGCCGATGGGCGGCCAGGCAAATTCGGACAACGGTGAGGCGCGGACGGGTGCTGGTGGAGAACCGCAGGACCCAGTGGCTGGTGAAGGGGTAGAGCCTACGCAGTGCCGGCTCGGCGTATGCCGCCTCGATCAGCGCGCGGTACTCAGACCAGTCCACCTCGCCAGCTTCGGTGAGCAGGTGCTGCCACTCTGATTCGGTGAGTCGCCCCGGATCGTTGTCGGCCACCTCGAAGCGACCCGTGAGATGCACGAACGGAGCGACCTCCCGGATGGCGGTCAACTCGTCACCGTTGTGCCAGGCATGCGCGGCCCGGACGATTTGGGCCAGCTCGTCTGTATCTCCTTCGACAAGCGCCATGTCCTGGAATGACTCGCACCCGCGGATCGACCAACGACGTTCGACCGCCCAGGCGCTGATGGCCAGAGTGGTCCGGCGCGGAGCCGCGCTCGCGACCGAAGCCGCTCGCAGTGGGGCTGTTTCGGAGACCGTGAACGACACGGAGAGGCCGTCCCTGTCGGCTACCGCCTGAAGTGCCGCGGCAAGGCCGCCCTCGGCCGCGATGTCGGGATACAGAGCGGCGGGATCTTGGGAGGCGGCCATGAGTCACGATTGTGCCCCAGCCGCTACCTGCGGCGTACTCCGATTCGAGGCATCGCCACGACTCCACTACGCAGACCGGGAGCGGCGGTCAGCCGGGTCGCTTGCGCTCGCAGACGCGAACACGGCCCCGCCCTCATCACTCTCGAACAGGCCGCCTCGCCCAACGCCAAGCTTGAAACGGACATTCGCTCGCGAATCTCCCTCTCAGGACGCAACCCTGGTCGATGCTGACTGAGCGCCCCTGGCCTGCGTGGCTCGTGACATCAGCTTGGGAAGCTGCGGGCATTTGCGGCGGGTAGGGCTGCTGAACTGGGCGTTCACCTGGCACCGGGTCTCATCGCCCTCGGTCGCTTTCACCGTGGTTCCCCGCTGTTCCCCGCTCGATCTGGTGCGCTTGTGGTGCGTCGGTCATGTCCAAGTCTGTCGCTGGGGTGGTGAGTGAGGGGCCCCGAAGATCCCGGACAGGGACCCAATAGGGTTGTCCTGTAAGGAATCGAGGGAAGCAGCAAGTGGCACGTCCAAGTCCGTACT
>NZ_JBIUBW010000049.1:0-3681 GCF_044548465.1 Streptomyces sp. NPDC052023
CTCCGGAAAGACCGTCCGCAGACTCTCATGCCGGCCCACCACATCACCCAGCGCCGCCCGCAACGCCTCCCGGTCCAACTCTCCCGAAAGCCGCAGAGCCAGAGGCAGGTGATACGCCGTAGAGGTCTCCTCCAGCTTCTGGAGGAACCACAGCCGCCGCTGCGCGTACGACAGCGGCACGGTCTCGGGACGACGCGCGGCCCGCAACGGCGGGCGCGCCTCACCGGCGTCGTCCAGCGCACCCACCAGCCCCGCCACCGTCGGCCGCTCGAACAGCGCACGGATCGGCAACTCCGCACCCAGCACCCTGCGCACCCGGCTGACCAAGCGCGTCGCCAGCAGCGAATGGCCGCCCAGGTCGAAGAAGTTGTCGTCCACGCCGACCGAGGGCACCCCGAGCACCTCGGCGAACAGCTCGCACAGGATCTCCTCGCGCGGACTACGCGCCTGACGGCGGTCGGCCGTGGTGAAACGCGGCTTGGGCAGCGCTCGCCGGTCCACCTTTCCGTTCGACGTGAGCGGCAGCGCGTCCAGGGCCGTGATCACGGAAGGCACCATGTAGTCGGCCAGGCGGGCACTCAGCCATTGCCGTACGGCCGACTCGACGACCGCCGCGGCCCCGGCCGAGGACACCACATAGGCGACCAGCCGTGCCGGCCCGTTGTTCTCGTCGACCACGACCACCGACTGGTCGACACCGGGGCAACCGGCCAGAACGGTTTCGATCTCACCCAGCTCGATACGGAAGCCGCGTATCTTCACCTGGTGGTCGATCCGGCCGAGGTAGTCCAGCTCCCCGTCGGCGCGCCAGCGCACCAGGTCACCGGTGCGGTACATGCGCGAGCCGGGCGGGCCATAGGGATCGGCCACGAACCGCTCCGCCGTCAGACCGGGCCGGTTGACATAGCCGCGGGTCATCCCGGCGCCGGTGACATAGAGCTCTCCGGGTACGCCGGCCGGGACGGGCCGCAGCCCCTCGTCCAGCACGTAGACGCGCTGACCGGGGATGGGCACGCCGATCGGCACGGGCGCCTGCCAGGTGTCGGCGGTGCCCTGCAGCAGGTGCGCGGAGACCGTCCAGGTCTCGGTCGGTCCGTAGAGGTTGTGCAGCTCCAGCGACGGCCGCTCGCCGAAGAACCTCCGGATGTTGTGGCTGAGCGTCAGCGCCTCCCCGGCCTGCGAGATCAGGCACAGCGACGCCAGTGCGAGCCCCTGCTCGTTGGCCGCCTCGCACACCGCTTCGACGACGAGGTTGGGTGCGTACAGCTCCGCGATGCCGTTCTCGTCCAGCCAGCGGGCCAGCAGCTCACCGCTGCGGCGCACCTCCTCGGACGGCAGCCACAGCTCCTTGCCCGCGAGGAGGGACGAGTAGATCTCCTGGACGGACACATCGAAGGTCAGCGCGGTGAACTGGGCCACCCTTCGGCCCACACCGCCACCGACCACCTTGGCGTGCCACTCCAGCATGTTGGCGATCGCACCCGCGCGCATGAGGACGCCCTTGGGGGTGCCGGTCGTCCCCGATGTGTAGATCACGAAGAGGCCGTGGTCCGGGAGGAGCGCGGAGCCGCGTTCGGTGTCGGTCGGGTCCGTGTCGGACGCGGCGGCCAGCTCGCGGAGCGTCGCCAGGTCGTCCAGCACCAGCAGCGGAGCGGACCGCGGCAGCGTTCCCGCCCGCTCTGTCACGGTGACGGCCAGCACGGGCCGGGCGTCGCCGAGCATGAAGGAAACTCGGTCGGCCGGGTGTTCGGCGCCGATGGGCAGGTAGGCCACGCCGCACTTGAGCAGGGCGAGTAGCGTCACGATCGCGTCGGTGGACCGAGGAAGGGCCATCGCCACGACGGTGTTCGGGCGCACCCCCCGGGCCAGCATCACCCGGGCGAGGCGGTTGGCGCGGGTGTTGAGCTCCTGGTACGTGAGCGACTCGGTGCCGCTGACCACCGCGACCGCGTCCGGGGTGCGGGCCGCCTGGGCCTCGACGGCCTCAGCCATGGGAGTCCACGGCGCCACCGGACCACCGTCGTTGGTCTCGGTGAGCAGCGCGCGGCGCTCGTCGGCGGTGAGGATCTCCAGCTCGCCCATTCGGCGGTCCGGGTCGGCGAGCGCCTGTTCCAGCAGGCGCAGCCACCGTGCGGCCAACAACGCCACGGACGACCTGTCGAACAGGTCGGTGGCGTACTCCACCACACCGTCCAGGCCGGCCGGCGCACCGTCGGCGTCATGACGTTCCGCCAGACTCATGGACAGGTCGAATCGCGATACGCCCTCGATGTGCTGCCGGGAGCTGAGGTGCAGACCCGGCAGGTCGAACCGGGCGCGTGGCGTGTTCTGCAGCACCAGCAGCACCTGGAACAGCGGGTGATGGGCCACCGTGCGCTGCGGGTTGAGGATCTCGACGAGATGCTCGAAGGGCACGTCCTGGTGCGCGTACGCGGCGAGGTCGGTGTCCCGGACGCGTGCGAGCAGGTCGCGGAAGGCCGGGTCACCGGAGGTGTCGGTGCGCAGCACGAGGGTGTTGACGAAGAAGCCGACCAGGTCGCCCAGGGCCTGGTCCGTGCGGCCGGCGACCGGGGTGCCCAGCGGGATGTCCGTGCCCGCGCCGAGGCGGGTGAGCAGGGCCGCCAGGGACGCCTGGAGCACCATGAAGACGCTGACGCCGCTGGTACGGGCGAGTACCAGGAGCTTGTGGTGAGTGTCGGCGGAGAGGCTGATGGGCAGGACGTCGCCCCGGTAGGAGTTGACCGGAGGGCGTGGCCGGTCGGTCGGCAGGACAAGCTGCTCGGGAAGGTCCGCCAGTGCGTGCTTCCAGAACTCGATCTGCTGGGTGAGCAGGCTGTCCGGGTCGCCCTGGTCGCCGAGCAGCCGCTGCTGCCACAGGGTGTAGTCGGCGTACTGGACGGGCAGCGGTGTCCACTCCGGGGCCTCGCCGCGGCAGCGGGCGTCGTACGCCCGTGCCAGGTCCCGGGTGAGCGGGCCCATGGACCAGCCGTCGCTCGCGATGTGGTGCAGGACGAGCAGCAGGGCGTGGTCGTCCTGGGCCAGCTCGAAGACATGGGTCCGTACCGGGATTTCCCGCTCCAGGTCGAATCCGTGGCCGGCCGCCTCCGCGAGGAGCGTGTCGAGGCGGTCGGCGTCGGCCGCGCGTACGGTGAAGCCGAGCTCGGCCTCGGCCGGGTCGAGGATGTGCTGGCGCGGCGTCCCGTCGTCCTCGGGGAAGACCGTGCGCAGGCTCTCGTGCCGGGCCACCACATCGCCCAGTGCCGACCGCAGCGCTTCCCGGTCGAGGCGGCCGGTGAGCCGCAGCATGAAGGAGACGTTGTACGTGGACGTGGCGCCTTCGAGACGGTGCAGGAACCACAGGCGTCGCTGGGCGAACGACAGGGGCACCGGGTCGGGGCGCTCGACGGCGCGCAGCGACAGACGGGCCGGGGCGGCGGGCTCGGCGTCGTCCTCACTTCGCTCGACGAGCCGGGCGGCGATGCCCTCCGCCGTCGGGGTTTCGAACAACTCCCGGATCGAGATCTCCACGCCCAGCGCGGCACGGATCCGGCTGATCAGCTGCGTACCCAGCAGGGAGTGCCCGCCCAGGTCGAAGAAGTTGTCCTCCACGCCGACCGACGGCACGTCCAGGACCTCGGCGAACAGCTCGCAGAGCGTCTGCTCGTACGGTCCCTGCGGCGC
>NZ_JBIUBW010000050.1:0-2389 GCF_044548465.1 Streptomyces sp. NPDC052023
TTCAGTAGCACGCTCAAGACCCGAAGCGGAGTGATCTAGCCATGGGCAGGTTGAAGCGGAGGTAAGACTTCGTGGAGGACCGAACCCACCAGGGTTGAAAACCTGGGGGATGACCTGTGGTTAGGGGTGAAAGGCCAATCAAACTCCGTGATAGCTGGTTCTCCCCGAAATGCATTTAGGTGCAGCGTCGTGTGTTTCTTGCCGGAGGTAGAGCACTGGATAGGCGATGGGCCCTACCGGGTTACTGACCTTAGCCAAACTCCGAATGCCGGTAAGTGAGAGCGCGGCAGTGAGACTGTGGGGGATAAGCTCCATGGTCGAGAGGGAAACAGCCCAGAGCATCGACTAAGGCCCCTAAGCGTACGCTAAGTGGGAAAGGATGTGGAGTCGCACAGACAACCAGGAGGTTGGCTTAGAAGCAGCCACCCTTGAAAGAGTGCGTAATAGCTCACTGGTCTAGTGATTCCGCGCCGACAATGTAGCGGGGCTCAAGCGTACCGCCGAAGTCGTGTCATTGCAGCATGAGGGCCAACGCCCGCTGTGATGGGTAGGGGAGCGTCGTCTGCCGGGTGAAGCAGCCGCGTAAGCGAGTTGTGGACGGTTGACGAGTGAGAATGCAGGCATGAGTAGCGATACAAACGTGAGAAACGTTTGCGCCGATTGACTAAGGGTTCCTGGGTCAAGCTGATCTGCCCAGGGTAAGTCGGGACCTAAGGCGAGGCCGACAGGCGTAGTCGATGGATAACCGGTTGATATTCCGGTACCCGCTGTGAAGCGTCAAACATCGAGCATCGTGATGCTAAGGCCGTGAAGCCGCCCTGATCTCTTCGGAGTTGAGGGGAGTGGTGGAGCCGCCGGACCAAGCGGTTAGTAGGTGAGTGATGGGGTGACGCAGGAAGGTAGTCCATCCCGGGCGGTGGTTGTCCCGGGGTAAGGGTGTAGGCCGTGCGATAGGTAAATCCGTCGTGCGTGTGGCTGAGACCTGATGCCGAGCCGATTGTGGTGAAGTGGATGATCCTATGCTGTCGAGAAAAGCCTCTAGCGAGTTTCATGGCGGCCCGTACCCTAAACCGACTCAGGTGGTCAGGTAGAGAATACCGAGGCGTTCGGGTGAACTATGGTTAAGGAACTCGGCAAAATGCCCCCGTAACTTCGGGAGAAGGGGGGCCACGTCTGGTGATCGGATTTTCTCCGTGAGCTGGGGGTGGCCGCAGAGACCAGCGAGAAGCGACTGTTTACTAAAAACACAGGTCCGTGCGAAGCCGTAAGGCGATGTATACGGACTGACGCCTGCCCGGTGCTGGAACGTTAAGGGGACCGGTTAGCTCCATTTCGGTGGGGCGAAGCTGAGAACTTAAGCGCCAGTAAACGGCGGTGGTAACTATAACCATCCTAAGGTAGCGAAATTCCTTGTCGGGTAAGTTCCGACCTGCACGAATGGCGTAACGACTTCTCGACTGTCTCAACCATAGGCCCGGTGAAATTGCACTACGAGTAAAGATGCTCGTTTCGCGCAGCAGGACGGAAAGACCCCGGGACCTTTACTACAGTTTGATATTGGTGTTCGGTTCGGCTTGTGTAGGATAGCTGGGAGACTGTGAAGCTTGGACGCCAGTTCAGGTGGAGTCGTCGTTGAAATACCAGTCTGGTCGTGCTGGATGTCTAACCTGGGTCCGTGATCCGGATCAGGGACAGTGTCTGATGGGTAGTTTAACTGGGGCGGTTGCCTCCTAAAGGGTAACGGAGGCGCCCAAAGGTTCCCTCAGCCTGGTTGGCAATCAGGTGTTGAGTGTAAGTGCACAAGGGAGCTTGACTGTGAGACCGACGGGTCGAGCAGGGACGAAAGTCGGGACTAGTGATCCGGCGGTGGCTTGTGGAAGCGCCGTCGCTCAACGGATAAAAGGTACCCCGGGGATAACAGGCTGATCTTCCCCAAGAGTCCATATCGACGGGATGGTTTGGCACCTCGATGTCGGCTCGTCGCATCCTGGGGCTGGAGTCGGTCCCAAGGGTTGGGCTGTTCGCCCATTAAAGCGGTACGCGAGCTGGGTTTAGAACGTCGTGAGACAGTTCGGTCCCTATCCGCTGTGCGCGTAGGAGTCTTGAGAAGGGCTGTCCCTAGTACGAGAGGACCGGGACGGACGAACCTCTGGTGTGCCAGTTGTTCTGCCAAGGGCATGGCTGGTTGGCTACGTTCGGGAGGGATAACCGCTGAAAGCATCTAAGCGGGAAGCCTGCTTCGAGATGAGGACTCCCACCCACTTGATGGGGTAAGGCTCCCAGTAGACGACTGGGTTGATAGGCCGGATATGGAAGCACGGTAACGTGTGGAGTTGACCGGTACTAATAGGCCGAGGGCTTGTCCTCAGTTGCTCGCGTCCACTGTGTT
>NZ_JBIUBW010000052.1:0-1604 GCF_044548465.1 Streptomyces sp. NPDC052023
TGATCTGCCGCGGGGTGCGGAGGTCATCGTCAACACGGACGAGTTCACCAAGCGGGCGATGCAGAAGGTCGGGTACGACACCAATCCGCTGGAGGACGGGTCGCTCGACGGGTATCAGCTGCATCCGGTGCCGTTGACGACGTTGACGGTGCAGGCGCTGAAGGACTTCGATCTGTCCCGTAAGGAGGCCGAGCGGAGCAAGAACATGTTCGCGCTGGGTCTGCTGTCGTGGATGTATCACCGGCCGACGGAGGGCACGGAGAAGTTCCTGCAGTCGAAGTTCGCGAAGAAGCCGGACATCGCGGCGGCGAACATCGCGGCGTTCCGGGCGGGCTGGAACTTCGGGGAGACGACGGAGGATTTCGCGGTCTCCTACGAGGTGGAGCCGGCGGCGAAGGCGTTCCCGGTGGGCACCTACCGCAACATCTCGGGGAATCTGGCGCTGTCCTACGGTCTGATCGCGGCGGGCAGGCAGGCGGATCTGCCGTTGTTCCTGGGCTCGTATCCGATCACTCCGGCCTCGGACATCCTGCACGAGCTGAGCCGGCACAAGAATTTCGGGGTGCGCACGTTCCAGGCCGAGGACGAGATCGCGGGGATCGGGGCGGCGCTGGGGGCGGCGTTCGGTGGTGCGCTGGCGGTGACGACGACGTCGGGGCCGGGGGTGGCGCTGAAGAGCGAGACGATCGGGCTGGCGGTGTCGCTGGAGCTGCCGCTGCTGGTGGTGGACATCCAGCGGGGCGGCCCGTCGACGGGTCTGCCGACCAAGACCGAGCAGGCCGATCTGCTGCAGGCGATGTTCGGGCGCAACGGTGAGGCGCCGGTGCCGGTCGTGGCGCCGGCCACGCCGGCGGGCTGTTTCGACGCCGCTCTGGAGGCGGCGCGGATCGCGCTGACGTACCGCACTCCGGTGTTCGTGCTGTCCGACGGCTATCTCGCCAACGGTTCGGAGCCGTGGCGGATCCCGGAGGTGGAGGAGCTGCCGGATCTGACGGTGCAGTTCGCGCAGGGCCCGAACCACACCCTGGACGACGGCACGCGCACGTTCTGGCCCTACAAGCGGGACCCGCTGACCCTGGCCCGGCCGTGGGCGATCCCGGGCACGCCGGGTCTGGAGCACCGTATCGGCGGTATCGAGAAGCAGGACGGCACCGGGAACATCTCCTACGACCCGGCCAACCACGACTTCATGGTCCGCACCCGCCAGGCGAAGATCGACAACATCGACGTCCCCGACGTCGAGGTCGACGACCCTTCCGGGGCGAGGGTCCTGGTCCTGGGCTGGGGATCGACGTACGGGCCGATCACCGCGGCCGTGCGGCGGGTGCGCAGGGAGGGCGGCAGCGTCGCGCAGGCCCATCTGCGGCACCTCAACCCCTTCCCCGCCAACCTCGGCGCCGTCCTGACCCGCTACGACACGGTCGTGATCCCCGAGATGAACCTCGGCCAGCTCGCCACGCTGATCCGGGCCAAGTACCTCGTCGACGCCCGCTCCTACACCCAGGTCAACGGCATGCCGTTCAAGGCCGAACAACTCGCCACGGCGCTGAAGGAGGCCATCGATGGCTGAGACGTCCCTGGAAGGCACGGCCACGATCGACGCG
>NZ_JBIUBW010000053.1:0-1429 GCF_044548465.1 Streptomyces sp. NPDC052023
TAGTAGGACTCCGTTAGGTCTTCCTGTTCGTGCTGATCAAGAGCATGGTGGGTTGGTGGATTTACATGAAGTGAGGCGTGTTCGGGCGACGTTGGCGTTGTTCGTGGCCGATGTGTTGGCTTCGGTGCCGCGGAAGGACCAGCGGGCCAAGGGCGACTGCTATCTGCGGGGGCTCATGCTGGACGGGCGCCGCAAGTCGGTCCAGGCGATGGCTGCGCGACTGCCGGACGGCAATGAGCAGAACCTGCAGCAGTTCGTGAACCAGTCAACCTGGGATCCGGTGCCCGTGCAGCGGCGGATCAATGAACGTCTGCTGCCGCTGGTAGATCCGGTGGCCTGGGTGATCGACGATGTGTCGATGCCGAAGGACGGCCGGATGTCGGTCGGTGTGGCTCCGCAGTACTGCGGAGCCCTGGGCAAACGGGCGAACTGCCAGGTCGCCGTCAGCGTCCACGCTGCCAGTGACACGGCCTCGTGTCCTCTGCAATGGAGGCTGTTCCTGCCCGAGGAGTGGGCCGCAGACAGCCACCGCCGCACCAGGACCCTCATTCCGCCCGAGGTCGTGCACCGGGAGAAATGGCGTCTGGCCCTGGACATGCTCGACGGCCTCGCGGACTGGGGGATGACACCGCCGGCGGTGGTGGCCGACGCGGCCTACGGCACCAACGCACACCTGCGGGCCGGCCTGTCGAAGCGAGGACTTACCTATGTCCTGTCCATCCGGTCGGACGTGAGCGCCCACCCCTTCGACGCGCAACCCATGGCTCCGGACCGCAAAGGAGATGTCGGCTGCTGGCCCCAGCCTCGCTACCGCCAGAAGGCACTGTCAGTGGCAGTCCTTGCCACAAACCTCGGACCAAAAGCGTTCACCCCGCTCACATGGCGCCAGGGCTCGAAAGGGGAGTTACGTTCCCGCTTCGCGGCCGTGCGCGTGCGTCCGGCCGGCAAAGCCGTCGAACGCCCGATCAAAACAGCGGCTTCGGCCGAGCAGGGCTGGTGGGACGGGGTCCTGCCCGACTGCTGGCTCCTGGCCGAATGGCCCGTCGGAGCCGAAGCCCCCAGCGAATACTGGCTGTCCAACCTCCCGCCCGACACCCCGATCGCCGAGCTGGTCCGCCTGGCCAAGGTCCGCTGGCGCATCGAGCACGACTACCGAGAGCTCAAGCACGGCCTGGGCCTGGGCCACTTCGAAGGCCGCTCCTGGCCCGGCTGGCACCACCACGTCACCCTCGTCACCGCCGCCCACGCCTTCCTCACCGAACAGCGCCTGGCCCCAAAAGCACCGCAACCAGCCTCACCCTCTACCAGATCCTCGACGCTCTCCAAGACACTCTGAGGTGCTGGACCGGCATCTGCACCAGCTGCCAGCAACCCCTCCCCACCAGAGCCCGTACGACAACAAGATCGAGACAGACCTAACGGAGTCCTA
>NZ_JBIUBW010000054.1:0-1291 GCF_044548465.1 Streptomyces sp. NPDC052023
TGAGGGGCCTCGTGTTCTTCGGACAGGGATCTGACTGTCTATTTCACGCGACGGCTCGCAACTTCACATGTTCGGCGTGGACTTCTCGGGGAGGGCGATAGCCGACGGCCGAGTGAAGGCGTTGGCGATTGTACCAGAATTCGATGTACTGGGTGATGTCGCGCCGGGCGGCCTCGCGGGTCAAGTACGTTACCCGGGATACACGTTCGTTCTTCAGGGCTCCGAAGAATGATTCCGCCATGGCGTTGTCGAAACAGATCCCGGTTCGGCCGGCCGACCGGCGAATCCCCAGTCCTTTGAGGACCTTGGCGTACTCGGCGGACATGTAGTTGCTGCCCCGGTCCGAGTGGAATATGGCGTCCTTCACCAGCTTCCTGTTCCGTGCCGCGTTGCGGATGGCCCGAGTTATCAGCGGTGTCTGGTAGTGGTCGTCCATGGCGTAGCCGATTACCTCTTTGGTGCAGCAGTCGATGACGGTCGCCAGATACAGCCACCCCTCGCCGGTGGGAACGTAGGTGATATCGCCGACGAGTTTTTCGCCCGGGGCTTGCGCGGTGAAGTCGCGGCCCACGAGGTCCGGCACCGGCCCCGGCGCCCCTTGGGTCAGCGACCACCGCTTCGGCTGCGGCTGGCAGGGCACCAGGCCCAGATCGCGCATCAGCTGGCGGACCAGCTCCGGGCCGGCGGTGACGCCCCAGCGCAGCAGCTGCGCGTGGACGCGCCGATATCCGTAGGTGCTGTCGGATATGTCGAATGCCTTCTTGATGAGCAGCCCCAGTTCCTCGCGCCGCTGGGCGGTTGCGGAATCGGGCCGGTTTCTCCAGTCGTAGTAGCCGGACTTGGACACGCCGAGTTTTCTGCACATGAACTCGACGGAGTACGCGCACTCCGCGTTGTCGAGCCGCATCGAATCGATGAACTCGTACTTGCTCGCTACCGGGGATCCTTCGCGAAGTACGCTGCGGCTTTTTTCAGGAAGGCGTTCTCCTGCTCAAGTTCCCGGTTCCGGCGTCGCAGTTCCTTCAATTCGGCACGTTCGTCCACCGGCAGCGGCCCGTCCTGCTGCCCGTGTTCGCGCTCATGCTGGCGCACCCAGGTGCGAAGCGTCTCCGGATTCACGTTGAGTTCCCGGGCGACCTGAGCGACCGGCTTGCTGGATTTCAACGCCAGCTGGACCGCTTCTTCACGGAACTCCGGCGAGTACGGACTTGGACGTGCCACTTGCTGCTTCCCTCGATTCCTTACAGGACAACCCTATTGGGTCCCTGTCCGGGATCTTCGGGGCCCCTCA
>NZ_JBIUBW010000055.1:0-1198 GCF_044548465.1 Streptomyces sp. NPDC052023
CAAGGTCCTGAACGCCGCCCGCGAGTCCGGCGCGGACGCCATCCATCCGGGCTACGGCTTCCTGTCGGAGAACGCCGAGTTCGCGCAGGCCGTCCTGGACGCCGGACTGATCTGGATCGGCCCGCCGCCGCAGGCCATCCGCGACCTCGGCGACAAGGTCGCCGCCCGCCACATCGCCCAGCGCGCCGGCGCCCCCCTGGTCGCCGGCACACCCGACCCGGTCTCCGGCGCCGACGAGGTCGTCGCCTTCGCCGAGGAACACGGCCTGCCCATCGCCATCAAGGCCGCCTTCGGCGGCGGCGGCCGCGGCCTGAAGGTCGCCCGCACCCTCGACGAGGTCCCCGAGCTGTACGACTCGGCCGTCCGCGAGGCCGTCGCCGCCTTCGGACGGGGCGAGTGCTTCGTCGAGCGCTACCTCGACAAGCCCCGCCACGTCGAGACCCAGTGCCTGGCCGACACCCACGGCAACGTCGTGGTCGTCTCCACCCGCGACTGCTCCCTGCAGCGCCGCCACCAAAAACTCGTCGAGGAAGCCCCCGCACCGTTCCTGTCCCCGGCACAGGTGGACGAGCTGTACACGGCGTCCAAGGCCATCCTCAAGGAAGCCGGCTACGTCGGCGCCGGCACCGTCGAATTCCTCGTCGGCCTCGACGGCACCATCTCCTTCCTGGAGGTCAACACCCGCCTGCAGGTCGAACACCCCGTCACCGAGGAAGTCGCGGGCATCGACCTGGTCCGCGAGATGTTCCGCATCGCCGACGGCGAGGCCCTCGGCTACGACGACCCGCCGCTGCGCGGCCACTCCTTCGAGTTCCGCATCAACGGCGAGGACCCCGGCCGGGGCTTCCTGCCCGCCCCCGGCACCGTCACCACGTTCGCCGCGCCCTCCGGCCCCGGCGTCCGCCTGGACGCCGGCGTCGAGTCCGGCAGCGTGATCGGCCCCGCCTGGGACTCCCTGCTCGCCAAGCTGATCGTCACCGGCCGCACCCGCGCCGAGGCCCTCCAGCGGGCCGCACGCGCCCTGGAGGAATTCACCGTCGAAGGCATGGCCACCGCCATCCCCTTCCACCGCGCGGTCGTCAAGGACCCGGCCTTCGCCCCCGAACTCACCGGCTCCACCGACCCCTTCACGGTCCACACCCGCTGGATCGAGACCGAGTTCGTCAACGACATCAAACCCTTCACCGCCCCCGCCGAC
>NZ_JBIUBW010000056.1:0-1133 GCF_044548465.1 Streptomyces sp. NPDC052023
ATCGACTACTCCAAGCACCTCGTCACCGACGAGACGCTGGCCCTGCTCCAGGAGCTGGCGGCCGCGACGGATGTCTTCGGGCTGCGGGACGCGATGTTCCGGGGCGAGAGGATCAACACCACCGAGAACCGGGCCGTGCTGCACACCGCGCTGCGCGCGCCCCGGGAGGCGGTGGTCGAGGTCGACGGCGAGAACGTGGTGCCGGGTGTGCACGCGGTGCTGGACAAGATGGCGGGTTTCGCCGACCGGGTTCGCTCGGGTGAGTGGACCGGGCACACCGGCAAGCGGATCCGCAATGTCGTCAACATCGGTATCGGCGGCTCCGACCTGGGCCCGGCGATGGCGTACGAGGTGCTGCGCGCCTTCACCGACCGTGACCTGACCGTCCGGTTCGTCTCCAACGTCGACGGCGCCGACCTGCACGAGGCGACGCGGGACCTGGATGCGGCCGAGACGCTGTTCGTCGTCGCGTCCAAGACGTTCACCACGATCGAGACGATCACCAACGCCACCTCGGCGCGGCAGTGGCTGCTGGCCGCGCTGGGTGACGAGGCGGCGGTGGCGAAGCACTTCGTGGCGCTGTCGACGAACGCGGAGAAGGTCGCGGAGTTCGGTATCGACACGGCCAACATGTTCGAGTTCTGGGACTGGGTGGGGGGCCGCTACTCCTACGACTCGGCGATCGGTCTGTCGCTGATGATCGCGATCGGCCCGGAGCGGTTCCGGGAGATGCTGGAGGGTTTCCGTCTCGTCGACGAGCACTTCCGCACCGCGCCGGCCGAGTCCAACGCGCCGCTGCTGCTGGGCCTGCTGGGCATCTGGTACGGCAACTTCCACGACGCGCAGTCGCATGCCGTGCTGCCCTACAGCCACTATCTGTCGCGGTTCACGGCGTATCTGCAGCAGCTCGACATGGAGTCCAACGGCAAGTCGGTGGACCGTGCGGGGCGGCCGGTGCAGTGGCAGACGGGTCCGGTGGTGTGGGGCACGCCCGGCACCAACGGGCAGCACGCCTACTACCAGCTGATCCATCAGGGCACCAAGCTGATCCCGGCGGACTTCGTCGGTTTCGCGCGTCCGGTGGCGGAGCTGAGCGAGGAGCTGAAGGCGCAGCACGATCTGCTGATGGCCAA
>NZ_JBIUBW010000057.1:0-1105 GCF_044548465.1 Streptomyces sp. NPDC052023
CTGATAGGCGTCGGTGAGGTGTTGCGCGTTCCCTTCGCCTCCAAGGTCGTGCGACCGCTCCGGGTGCGCGGCAGGCGCCTGCTCCCCCGCCTGCGGCTCGGCGCCGCCCACCCCCGCCAGTTCCTTCTCCTGGTCGACGGCGGCCTCGAGTTCGGGACTCTGCCGCTGCGCCGCAACCAGGGTCCGCTCGACGGTGAACTGGATCGGTGGCTCGGCAATGCCCGCGGCGGCCAGCCCGGCCGGGGCCGTGTCGGACAGGGGAACGCCGTACTTGGCCAGGCGCAGGGGCATCAAGGCCTCCACCGGGGCCTTGCGCCGCCAGGCACGGCCGTAACGGGAGCGAAGGCTTGCCTGGTAGACGAGGCGTTCCTGTTCCAGCTTGATGACCTGGTCGTAGGAGCGGAGCTCCCAGAGCTTCATCCGGCGCCACAGCAGGAAGGTGGGGACCGGGGAGAGCAGCCAGCGGGTGAGGCGGACGCCCTCCATGTGCTTGTCGGCCGTGATGTCGGCGATCCGGCCGATCGCGTGCCGGGCCGCCTCCACCGCCACCACGAACAGGATCGGGATGACGCCGTGCATGCCCACGCCCAGCGGGTCCGGCCAGGCCGCCGCGCCGTTGAAGGCGATCGTCGCCGCCGTCAGCAGCCACGCCGTCTGGCGCAGCAGCGGGAACGGGATGCGGATCCAGGTCAGCAGCAGGTCCAGGGCCAGCAGGACGCAGATGCCCGCGTCGATGCCGATCGGGAAGACGTAGGAGAAGTTCCCGAAGCCCTTCTTCAGGGCAAGCTCGCGTACGGCTGCGTAGGAGCCGGCGAAGCCGATACCCGCGATGATCACAGCGCCGAAGACGACTGTGCCGACCAGTATGCGGTACCCCGTGGTCAGTTGGGGTACCTCGCGGCTCCGCGCTGTCACGTAGACCCCCCTGTCACGTCTGACTGCTGAGCAGCTTTCACACTTCCATGTTGAACGCCGCTGGACAGTTATGGAGGCGGTTTGATGTGCTCCGTCAGTCAATGATGATGTTGCAGACGGGTCGTGTGACCTGCTTTGCGGCCACAGGCGACTCTGTTGCTCCCTTCCGTCAGGCAGTGAGTCCGTAGCG